>JAEDJA010000014.1 GCA_016296575.1 Treponema sp. | reverse complement strand
ATGGTGGACTTATCCAGGGTCGTGGAGATGCTTACTGTGGTATGCTCAACGCTTCTTACAACCTTAAACTCCGCAACATCAAAGCTTACATTCCTGAATATCCAGTAGGAACAGCAGAACAGTGTGCAGATATGATTCACGAATTTGCACCAATTGCTAAGGCTGTATACGCTTTGAATCACCTGAAAATCATTTCTTTCGGACCACGTCCACTCAACTTCCTTGCATGTAACGCACCAATCAAACAGCTTTACAACCTGGGTGTTGAAATCGAAGAAAACTCAGAACTTGACCTGTTCGAAGCATTCAACAAACACGCTGGTGACCCACGTATTAAAGAAGTTGCTGCTGACATGGCTAAAGAACTTGGAGCAGGAAACAAAAAACCTGAAATCCTTGAAAAACTGGCACAGTACGAAATTACACTTCTTGACTGGATTGAAGCTCACAAAGGTTACCGTGAATTCGTTGCAATTGCAGGTAAATGTTGGCCAGCATTCCAGACACAGTTTGGATTCGTTCCTTGCTATGTAAACTCACGTCTTACAGCAAAAGGTATTCCAGTATCTTGTGAAGTAGATATCTACGGATGTCTTTCTGAATTCATTGGTACAGTTGTTTCTAATGACACAGTAACACTCCTGGACATCAACAACACAGTTCCACAGGATATCTATGATGAAGACATCAAAGGTAAACATGGTACTTACACAATCAAAGATACATTCATGGGATTCCACTGTGGTAACACAGCATCATCTAAACTTTCATTCTGCGAAATGAAATACCAGATGATTATGGCTCGCAGCCTCCCAGTTGAAGTTACAAACGGTACTCTCGAAGGTGACATTATGCCTGGTGACATCACATTCTTCCGTCTCCAGTCAACAGCTGATGCTAAGCTCCGTGCTTACATTGCTCATGGTGAAGTTCTTCCAGTTGCTACACGTTCATTCGGTGGTATTGGTATCTTCGCTATTCCAGAAATGGGACGTTTCTACCGCCACGTACTTATCGAAGGAAATTACCCACACCACGGTGCAGTTGCATTTGGTCACTGGGGAAAAGCACTTTACGAAGTATTCAAATACATTGGCGTACCAGTAGAAGAAATTGGATACAACCAGCCAGCTGGCGTTCGCTACCCAACCGAAAACCCATTCGCATAAGCGAATTGGTTTTAGTGCGGGGTTGTCCTAAAAGTAATGAGTGTAGCGCTCATTGAGCCTGTCGAAATGACTGCTACACTAAATGTGGTGGTTTCGATAAACTCAACCACCGTAATGCAAACTTTTTGGACAGCCCCTTTTTTTAACCTAGAAACTTAATTTCAAACATAATGACAATTAAAATATTTATGGTATAATAATCCCGATGGAAATTATGTCTATGAAATATCCTTTTATGACAATGCCAGATGAAACAGAAATTACTCATTCAAGCATCTTCGAAGAAAATGGAGTAGAAAAAATTCGTGTTTATATAGAGCGACCTGTTGAAGGCGGCTTCATTGACGCAACTTGTATCCTTCCTGATTATTCCTGGCAGAATAATGGTTTTTCTGATGCAGAAATAAAAGAGTTTCAGGATATTTTAGAAAAGGGGTCTCATGTAATTTATAAATTCGCCCGTCAAGGTGGTTTTGGAAATGCCGCAAATTTTTAGTATTGGTTCTTATGTGGTATATTTCTGGTCTGATGAAGGAGAGCCAAAAGAACCTGTGCATGTTCATGTAGCTCATGGACGACCCCAGAAAAATGGGACAAAAATCTGGATTACAAAATCAATGCATTGTATTGTTGCTCATAATAAGTCTAAAATTCCTATGCACATACTTAATGATATTATGTCTGTAATTGAAGTTCGGGCTATGTATATTTGTTCTGAATGGGAAAAGCATTTTGAAGAGATTTCTTATTATTGTTAGGAATTTTATATATCAATTTACAACAGCATTTTACCATTTTTAGAAGAACCTTTTTTATAATCTTGAATTTTCCAATATCACCATTTATACTATTAAGATATAGAATATGAGAGGTTATATATGAAGAAATTTGCTTTTTTAATTCTTTCGGTACTTTTATTTGCAGGCTGTAACAATATGCTTATCAATCCTGATGCTTTCAATGTAGAAGATGCCCACGTTTCTATTGATGTTTCCCAGATTCAGGCTCGTAATGCAGGTGCTGGAAACGTAATTACTAGTACACTTGATTTTGTAGGTGAAGAACCAAAACACGCTCCTTTTGAAAAAACACAAACAGTCAGTGGCGGAACTATTGATTACACTATTAAAGGACTTCCTGTTGGCGCTACGGTTCAGTTCAAGCTTTCTGTTTTTAGAAATGGTCTTTTGCTCTGTGAAGGCATTTCAAAAAAGATTACTATTAAAGAGAAGAATGCTTTAAGTATTTTACTCAATAAAAAGAATAACTGGATTTTTTTACCATTGTCGGTTTATTCTAATGGTGAAGCTGGTGGACCTAAAGCTTATAATGTAGATTTAAGTGCTTCTGAAATTGATTATAAGGAAAACACAACCCTGACCTCTGATTCCTGTTTCTGTACTGACGATAAAGGTAATGTTTATTTTGCTATATCAGAGCAAAACGGTTATGGTATTATACGTTGTATTCTTCCTTATGGTGTCGATCCAGTTATGATTGTAAATCCCGACATTAAAATTGAAAGTATTGCACAGATGAAATATGACGTTAGCACAGATACCCTTTATTACCAAGATTCTGCTAATCAATTATATTCTGTTCCAAAGGCCAGTACAACATCCCAGACTAATTCACCAAATTTTATTACATTTAAGGATCCTACAAATAATGCCCAATTCGCTATTTACAATGGGTATTTATATTATATCGAATCTAGTAGTACTGATAACAATAGTAGTGCTGTAATCCATAGACAGCCTCTAGATTCAGAAACCACTGACAAACCTATGACTCTTTTTCAAGTAAAAGAGGGAGAAAATGGACCTGTTTATTCTGGTGTAATCGCAGAACCATTAAAAGAAACTGTTAATGATTATAGATTTAATGTCGAAATTACAGACCTTGCTGTAACAAATGAAGGTGTTTTCGTATTAATTCGAGATCTTACAGATTGCATATCCCTTGATGATAAAGATTATCCTACATATAACGCAACTCGTGGTGGAATAGTAAAAATTGACCATAATCTTAATTCTGCAAAACTCTATGGCTGGACAAAAACAAAACAGGTTATTAAAGGAGATAACTCCGTTAATTATTTATCATCTTTTACTATTTCTCAGTATATGCCAGAAAATATTAGCGCAGGTTTTTATGGTCCTGATAAAATTGTTGCCATAAGACCTAAAAAATTAGTTTTTACAGATTATGGTGCATGGGCTTATATCGATGGAACTATTGGTTTAACGCAGAATCTCAAGAAAAGTAAAAATTTGATTATATTCGATCTTGAAGAATGTACCTGGACCAGCCAGAAAATAACACTGGATCTTAGTGAAGCCTTTTTCCCATCTGCAAGCTTTGTAGTATGCTCTGGTCCTGATTATAGTTATTCCGTAAACTGGCAATAATGTCAGATAAACCACTTCTTTCGGTACTGGTGCCGGTGTTTCATACTGAACACCTTCTGCGCCAGTGCCTGGACAGTTTTCTTCCTCAGACCTTTATGAATTTTGAAATTCTAATCTGCGACGACGGGTCTGACGGAAGGGACAAAAAAAATCACAATTCACATCACATTTATAAAGAATTTAAAAAAACTTGTAAAAAACAGCGTCCCGATATAAAAGTGCGCTTTATTTATCACAAAAAAAACCTTGGAATTCTTGAAACTCGCCGTACTCTTGTAGAAGAAGCTGCCACTGAAATTCTTTGTTTTACTGACAGCGATGACACAGTCCTTCCAAATTACCTTAAAACCTTATTTAACGCGTACCAGGAAAGCGGTGCTCAAATTGTTCAAGGTCACGCAAAGCTGTTCCTTAATGGAAAGGAAGTGCCCAGCGAAACCAAGGGCATCAATACAAAAACCTTGGGTTATATTGAAGGCAGCCAAATTCTGGATGGTTTCCTTGTAACTCATATGCACTCCAGTTATCTTATTGGAAAGCTTGTTACACGTAGCCTTTTACTCCAGGCTTTTGCTCAAATTCCATTTCTTCAGTGCACCATGAGTGATGATCTTATCATATACATTTACATGTGCATCTTTGCAAAAAAATACTACGGCATTGATACACCTGTTTATAACTATAACATAACTGAAGGTATTACAAGCCGTACAAAAATTACCACTTTGGAACGATGGGAAAAGGTTTGTTCTGCGGCCAGTCTTTACACAGCCCTATTTGCCTACATTCAGGACAATTCTGAAGCTTTTACCCAACAACAGCAGACTATAATTAAATTACTGTGCAGAAACGCTTTGAAAAACACCATCCTTCAGCTTAGAAATGCAGTTGATTCTTCTCTTCAGAAAGAAGCACATCAGATGCTTTGCCAGTGGTGGGGAGAGCATTTTGTTGAAACCATTGAAAAAGAAATGGCCGAAGCTCAAAAAAAATAGTATAAGAGCGGCCATTGTTTTGACTTTTTAAAAAGTGTTTTTCCGCTAACGCCCTAAAATATTTCCAAGAGTAAAATCCTTCTGGCGCCAGTTTTTATCAACTTTTACCTGTAAATCCAGTTCGATTGTTTTGTAATCGTAGACTGCCCGTAATGCTTTTAACGCAGCCTGACGAATCTCCTTAATTTTTGAAGCTCCTTTTCCAATTACAATACCCTTCTGGCTTTCCCGTTCAACACACAAAAAAGCACGAATCCACAGTTTATTACCGTCATTTCGCTTTTCAATATCAGCAACACTTACATAAATTGCGTGGGGCACTTCCTGGTCCAATCTGTTGATGGCTTCACCGCGGATAATCTCACTGATTCTAAACTGCATGTCCTGATCGGTGTAAAAATCCTCCGAGTACATGGCAGGAGCTACAGGAGAAATCGAATAAAGTGCTCTTAAAACTTCGTTGATTCCCTGATCTTCACGGGCACTCATTTCCAGGACACGCTCTTCAGGAATTTCAGGCAGTTCATTTTTTACAAAAGCACGTGCTCTTTTTACCGAAGAAGCTGCCAAATCAACTTTATTTACGGCTACAATTGTGCGATTCTGGTATTTTTTGATTAAACTGGCAGTCAGTTTTTCTTCTTCACCACCTTCCCGGCTTGCATCAATTACATAAAGAACACAATCGGCACCTTCCAGCACCTCTTCCGTAATAGACTTCAATCTAAGGTTCAGTTTTTTTTCAGACTGGTGATAACCCGGTGTATCAACAAAAACCAGCTGCCCTAAAGATGTGTTTACAATACCGCGGATAGCATTTCTGGTAGTCTGTGGCATTGGAGAAACAATACAAACCGGTTCCTGACAGGCTGTATTCAAAAAAGTGGACTTTCCGCTGGAAGGTCGGCCTATAATGGCAACCATTGCAGTTTTTAGAAGCTCTGGTTTTTCGTTTTCCATTTCTACTCCAGACTGCTTACTGATTTTTGAAACACAATTTCACCGTTAAGAATAACGGCCTTCACCGAACCAAAATAAGTGTATCCGTCAAATGGAGTGTACTTTCCTTTACTGTAAAAGTTCTTAGGATTAATTGTCCATTCAGCGTCTCTGTCCAAAATTGTAAAATCAGCATCATAATTTGGCTGGATTACACCTTTGTTCAAGTGAAGTAATCGGGCAGGATTTCCGCTCATAAGCTTTGAAAGGCGTCTATCATCAATAAAACCTTTTTTTACCAGTTCAGTGTTACAAATGGCATAAGCAGTTTCAATTCCAGTAAAGCCTGGAGCACCGTTTACCTTATCTTCTCTAGTGTGTGGTGCATGATCAGTGGAAATTACATCTACAGTTCCATCAACGATACCTTCAATAAGTGCAACTCGGTCTTCTTCTGAGCGGAGAGGAGGATTTACAAGGTAACGGATATTTGGCTCTTCTGTTCCGGTGAGTGCAATATGATGAGGTGTAACTTCGCATGTAACATTGAAGTTTTCATTTGCAAAACGCTCAGAAACGTGTTTAATACCTGTAAGAACCATTGAATTATGATTGTAGGCAATTTCTTCTTTTACATCACGGATTGTTTCAATACTTTCCATGGTACTTACATGTGCCAGGTGAATATGACAGTTTGCAAGACGGGCCAATTCAATGTTTCGTTTTGTAGCATTATCTTCGGCAAGACGCAAAAGCTCATTGGCCTGGCTAAGTTCCATATGAATCTGAGAAATAACAGATTCCGGCACTTTTTCAAAAACATCTTCTTCATCTGCCATTATTGGAAGATTGTATTGGCTTATCATATTGATGGCTTCTTCCCGGAAAGGCTTAGCGGCCTTTGCAAGAGTGTTATCTTCGCAGTGGCAGCTTACTATAATTCCTTTTTCCGCTGCAATGCGCATGGCTTCAAGCATAACACCAGCATCAAGAACATCCCTTCCATCTTCAGTAATAACAGGAACATGGGCCTTATCAAGGATTTCCAGATGATCGGTGGTTTTTCCATCAAAATCTTTAGTAATACTAACGGTCTGCAGAACTTTTGTAAGACCAATTTTTTCTGCTTCCGACTGAATCCGAAGACTTGTTTCCAAATCAGAAACAACTGGATTTGTATTTGGCATGGCAAGAACAGTACCAACACCACCAGCAATTGCGGCATGAATACCAGAATCCAGATCTTCTTTTTGAGTTTGACCTGGATACCTTAAATGCACGTGCATATCAATGAAGGCTGGTGTAAGAGTAAGTCCACCTGCATCAAATACTTTGAGCACGCAGTTTTCACCATAGCCGTCTTCCATAAGGACGCTCTGCCCCATAACGGTTACAGTCTTTTCATCAGTATAATACCCCTGGAAAACTGCTCTGATTCGTCCATTTACGCTCAAAACTGCTCCAGGAACATCCATGTTTTCGTCAAGAAGACGACAGTTGTAAACTAAAAGTGCATTTGCCATAGCTACCTATTTTGTTTTTCGGCTGAAATCTTCTGCGGCTACCATAGTATCGCAGTACTCACATCTATAAAGACCCTTAACCTTATCTACCAGAAGGAAGGTTGATGCCACGTAATTTTCTGTAACTGTAATACAGCGTGGGTTTTTACATGGAATAACATTCTGAACACGGGAAGGCAGTTCCATATTAATTTTGCGTACGATTTTTTCATCTTCAATAACATTTACGCAGATGTTCGGATCAATAAAACCAAGCACTGAATAATCAATGTTCAGAATATTATCAATTTTGATGATATCCTTTTTTCCACTTTTCTTTGAAGGTACATTCTGAATCAGACATGAACAAAAAGATGCTTTATCCAATCCAAGCCACTGGAAAATTTTCCAGCCGCTTCCAGCTCTAATGTGGTCGATTACAAGACCGTTTTTGATTGTAGTTACGTTTAACATAGATCCACCTTGTGTAACATTCTATCATAAAATCTGTTTTTATGATATGGTATACTTACTAATTGATTAGTTACCTCTTGGAGATTTAAAGATGAAAAAAATAATTCTTGTACTGTGTATTTCTCTTTTGTTTGCTTCCTGCACTACAATAAAAAACATTCCTGAAGATCTTACTGCTGCCCAGCTTATTCAGAAAGGACAGGACTCTCTGGTTGCAGGACAGTATTCAAATGCTGAAACATATTTAAAAACAGCCATTCAGCGCTTTGGTGATGATCCTGCCACTTATGTAGAAGTTCGCTACGAGCTTGCAAACCTTTATTATAAATCTCACAAAAAAGCTGAAGCTGCTGCTATGTATCAGGAAATAATTGATATGTATGATTCTGTTGAATACGGAACTCTTCCTACCGCCTATAAGCGCCTTGCAGAAATAGGACTTCAGAAGTTATCAAAATAAGTAAATTAATTATCCGGGAGAAGAATTGCATTTACCCGGATATTTTTTTCTTCAATTTTTTCCATTACAAATTTTTTTGAATAACGTTTAGTTCCCCTTGGATGTGGATGAGGTTCTGCATCTCCAATCAAGATGATTTCCTTAAAAGAATTTTCACGCCATTTGTAAAATTCAGAACAGGCATACAGGGCTTCATAAACCGCTTCCGGAATATCTCCACCTTCTTTTCCTTTAATTACAATGCTGTTAAGATTTTTCTGGAAAAGCAGTGAATCTTGGGTGAATTCAAAGAATTTTACAGGAAGACCATTGTAGCGGAAGCTGTCAGGATAATCCCGGTAGAATAAAAGACCAAGTCTAACATCCTTTTTGTCAGCAAGTTTATTCAGAAGAGATGGCACAAGATCTGTTTTTAGCGTTTCAAGATCATTTTTCATGCTTCCTGTTGCATCTATGGCAAAAACCACATCACTTTCATCAGGAAGATTTTCAAGAAGCTTCAGGATGTCGGAAATAAGACTTTCAGGTCCTGCAGAATAACGGAATAAATCTGATATATCCTGAAAACTTTCGCTGGCCGCAGGATTGTATTCATCGGTAAGAATTATTTCTTCCTCAGGTTCAATCTCCGGTTCTGGAATTATTTCATCAAAAACAACTGGCTCAACAATTTCCTCTGGATATTGAAGAGATTCTACCGGCTCAGGTTCTGGTTCTGGAGGCGGCAGAACTACTTTCTTTTTGGCAACCGGTTTTAAGTCAAACATAAAAGGATTGTCCTTGTATTCACCGGTATAATCAGCGTATTTTTTGGAAAAGGACCTGATATTGATAAAAGTACCCTTCCCTATTGTAACACTTCCGTTTCTTTCCCATGGATAGCCGTATTCAAGCTTTTCTGGAATGTAGATGTGAAAGACATTTCCGTATTTTTCATGCTTCTCTACTGTGCTGTCAACAAGACTGTATTTTGAATATTCAGATTCCAGTTTTTTTCCATTCAAATATCGGATTTCATCACCATTAATAGGATTGTACTCTTTTGCTCGGTAGGCAAAGCTGTCATTTTTACCGGAAGGATCCCGTGTGGTTTCTGTTAAAATAATTGATTTAACGCCAGGTGTTTTTTTTACATAAAGATGATATCCACCTTCTTCAGCATCTTTTTCAAGGTGAATCATATCGGCAGTAATATTAAGCTTTTGTTCTGCACTTGTTAGAACCCGTTTTTGTCCATCAGTAAGTTCAGGTTCATTTTGAGAAAATGCTGGTAATATAAGATTCAGCAGGATTAAAAAAATAAAACACCGTTTAGTCATTGTTATATTATCGGCACAAAAACTGTTTTTGATTATCAACTAGGATAAAGGACCATGTTATTCAGACTGCTTTCAATTTCTGCACAGGAGAAGCCGTCAAAATCCTTTACTAATTTTTCTATATCAACACCATTTTTGAAAGTCTTTCCTTTGGTGTATTTTTCAATAAGAAGACGACGGGTTTTTGCATCAGGATTTGGAATAACGTATTTTCCATCAAATCTGCCTGGACGTATAAGGGCTGGGTCAAGTGCTTCAATACTGTTTGTGGCCGCCATAACAAGAATACCATCATTCTGCACAAAACCGTCCAATTCGTTCAAAAGAGCAGTAACAATTCGGGTATTTTCCGTTTCAATGGCATTTCCTGAATAGTTTCGAACAGTTCCAATTCCATCAAATTCATCAATAAAAATGATACAAGGCTTGGCTTTTCTAGCTTTTGCAAACAGCATCTTTACCTTCATTGGACCAACAGCTATTAAAAAACTTTCAAAGTCGGTGGCACGGGTTGCAATAAAATTTACCCCTGCTTCCTGTGCAAGTGCTCTTGCAAACATTGTTTTTCCATTTCCTGGTGCACCTGTAAGAAGAATACCCTTAGGACACCTGATTCCCTGTTTTTTTGCAAGGCCTGGATTTTTCATTATATTTGCAATCAGAGTCATATTTTTTTTCAAATCATCCATGCCACAAATATCATCAAATGTAACTCCGGTTTTTCTTGTGATTTTAAATCGATTAGGAACTATAAATTTTTTAAATGCAAATGCAATGGCACCAAAGAAAATTAAATAAAACAGAATATCCAGAATTAACGTAACTGTTTCTTCACCACTGTTTTCGATTTTTACTTCAATTCCTTTTATCAAAAGTCTTTCCTTTAGATCTGGCGAAGATGGATTTACAGTTTTATATGTTATTCCATCTTTTAACGTTACTGAAAGATCTTTTTCTCCTATCGAAACCTTCTGTACAAGACCTTCTTCCATGTTGGTAATAAAGCTAGCATAAGTTTTTGAAGGAGCTTCTGGAATAAAAAACCAGGCACCTGCGATCACAGCTACAACAATCAAAAGAGCTGGAATTAAGATTTTCTTTTTCATTGCATCTCCAAAAAAAAGACCTGCCTTAACAGAACGTCGGGGCTGTCCAATAATTAATGAGTGCTACACTAAATGTGGTGGTTTCGCCCCCTTCGACATGGCTCAGGGACCGTAAACTCAACCACCGTAATGCAAACTCATTGGACAGCCCCCTATATTTAGATTCCGAAACAAGTTCAGAATGACCGTTCTATCAGGCAGGCCCTTTTTTTTTATGTAAGAATATTGCTATTCTACATCTTCTACGGCTTCAAAGCTTGTGTCAACCAGCTGCTGCTGTGAACGTTCTGCTTCTTCCTGGCGACGGCGTTCAAGAATTTCATTCATCTGAACGTCAAGGTCAGTGTCTGTACCGTCAAAGAGTTTTACGTTTTTGTAGTTTTTGATACCTGTTCCGGCTGGAATCATATGACCAATTGCAACGTTTTCCTTGATACCGTGGAGGCCATCCAAACTTCCGGCAATAGCGGCGTTTGTAAGAACCTTTGTAGTTTCCTGGAATGAAGCTGCAGAGATAAATGAATCAACACCCAAAGAAGCCTTTGTAATACCCTGGAACATTGGACGACCAACTGCTGGCTGTCCACCACCTTCGATTACACGGCGGTTTTCTTCGTGGAACTTGTATTTGTCTACCTGCTGTCCGTAGATGAAACGTGTATCACCTACAGCCATGATTTCAACTTTGCGGAGCATCTGACGAACGATGATACCAATGTGTTTATCGTTGATATCTACACCCTGGGCGCGGTAAACGTCCTGGATTTCTTTCATCAGGTAGTTCTGAAGAGCATTTTCACCCAAAATTGCAAGAACATCCTGTGGGTTTGGTGAACCAGCACACAATGGTTCGCCGGCTTCAATTGAGTCACCGTCACGAACAAGCATCTTAGATTTTGTTGAAATCTGGTGTTCATACTGAGTACCAAATTTGTCTTCTACAATGATTACTTTTTTGCCTTTTGTAATACCCTGTTTTTCGATTACGCGACCAGAGATCTTTGCAAGTACACAAGGAACTTTTGGTTTGCGGGCTTCGAAGAGTTCAGATACACGTGGAAGACCACCAGTAATATCGTTAGATTTCATGGCTTCTTTTGGCTGTTTAGCCAAAGTTGTACCAGCTGAAATTGGCTGATTGTCTTCTACCAGGAGGAAGGCTCCAGCTGGCATTGAGTAACTTCCCTTTTCGTTACCAGCTTCGTCTGTAATCAGGATACGAGGCTGTTTAACATCAAGGTGGAGGTCAGAAATTGTTCGTTCAACTGCACCTGTCTGAATATCTGTTTTTTCATCCAAAGTAGAACCTGGAATAATATCTTCAAAGTGGATGTAACCGTCACTTTCAGCAATAATTGGTTCAGAGAATGGATCGAATTCACCAATTGCCTTACCTTTTTCGATAATAGCACCGGCTTTTTCGTAGATTGTAGAACCGTTGATAATTTCAATTTTCTGTTCTTTGCTAACAAGGTAAATTGTATCACCAATGATCTGTACTCTACCGTTAACCTGAGCTTCAACGTTTTTACCGCTGTGGCTGATAAGTGGTGTTCCGCGAAGAACGGCCTGTCCATCATCAACAAGGATTTTGTCTCCACCGGCCATCTTAACCTGATCAAGGATGCGGATTACTGTCATGTAGCCTTTACGTGTGAACAACCAGTGTCCATTTTCAAGTTCTACGTGTGTACCAACAACATCTTTCAGGAAAGCATTGTATTTAAGAACAATCTTGTTATCTTCGGTAGACATTTCGGCAGTACCACCAGAGTGGAATGTACGAAGTGTCAGCTGAGTACCAGGCTGTCCAATTGACTGAGCAGCGATAATACCAACGGCTTCACCAATTTCAACAATTTTGTTGCGAGCCAGGTTCTGACCGTAACATTTAACACAAAGACCGTGTTTAGCTTCACAAGTAAGTACTGTGCGGAGTTTTACTTTTTCAACACCGGCAGCTTCAATTGTTTTTGCAAGATCTTCTGTTACATATTCATTTACATCGCACAGAAGTTCGCCAGTAATTGGGTGAACAACACGTTCGATTGTAAAGTGTCCTACGATACGCTGAGAAAGTGGAATTTTAATTTCATCACCTTCTTTAAGAGCTTCGTAATCAATACCATTGATTGTACCACAGTCTTCTTCGTTGATAACAACATCCTGGGCAACATCAACCAGACGACGTGTCATGTAACCGGCATCGGCTGTTTTAAGAGCAGTATCTGAAAGACCCTTACGGGCAGCGTTAGTAGAAATAAAGTATTCGATAACCGAAAGTCCTTCCTTAAAGTTTGCACGAATAGGAAGTTCGATAATATCTCCGTTAGGCTTAGTCATCAAACCACGCATAGCGGCAAGCTGAGAAATCTGACCACGAGAACCACGGGCACCAGATGTAGCCATCATGTAGATTGTGTTGAATCCCTGTTTATCCTGAGCAAGGTTATCCATCATAATCTTTGTAAGCTTATCGTTTGTACGAGCCCAGATGTTACATACACGGTTGTAGCGTTCTTCGGCAGTAATAATACCTTTTGAGTACTGGTTTACGATTTCTTCAACTTCGGCATTAGCTTTAGCCATCATTTCAGGTTTTTCTTTTGGTACCAGGATATCTTCCATAGAAAGTGTGGCACCGTAGAATGTGGCGTTTTTGTAACCAACAGCTTTGATAGCATCCAGCATCTGGATTGTGAGCCAAGAACCTTTATCGTGGTAAACCTTTTCGATCATCTTTTTCAAAGATTTATCGGCCATCTGGCGGTTTACAAATTCAACACCATCTGGCATTGCTTCGTTGAAAGCAAGACGTCCAGCAGAAGTTTCAATAAGATCACCTGCTTTAAAGCTCTGGGTTCCCTGTACGAAAGCCTCGTCTCCCTTGATTTTAAGAGAAGCAGCGTCGAATGAATCATTTGGGGCTGGAACTTTAATAAGAGCCTGCCATTCAATGTTTCCACCTTCAGCAGCCATACGAACTTCATCAACAGAAGAGAAACGTTTTCCTGTTCCTTTGGCATTTGGTTTAATGGCAGTCATGTAGTAGATACCAAGAACCATGTCCTGAGATGGGAATACGATTGTGTTACCGTTAGCTGGGTCAAGAAGGTTACGTGCAGAAAGCATCAATGTCCAACATTCCATCTGAGCTGCCTGTGTCAGAGGTACGTGGATAGCCATCTGGTCACCATCGAAGTCGGCGTTGAAAGCTTTACATGCAAGTGGGTGAAGTTTAAGTGCTTTTCCTTCAACAAGTACAGGTTCAAAAGCCTGAATACCAAGTCGGTGAAGTGTAGGAGCACGGTTAAGCATAACTGGATGCTCTTTAACTACTTCATCAAGGATAGCAAATACTTCTGGTGATTCACTTTCAACAAGCATTTTTGCCTTTTTGATGTTGAAAACTACGTCTTTGTCTACAAGTTTTTTCATCAAGAAAGGTTTGAACAATTCAAGAGCCATTTTTGTTGGAAGACCACACTGCCACAATTTCAGTTCTGGTCCAACAACGATTACTGAACGTCCTGAGTAGTCAACACGTTTACCAAGAAGGTTCAAGCGGAAACGTCCCTGTTTACCTTTAAGAAGATCAGAGATTGATTTAAGGGCACGGTTTGAAGCACCTTTTACAACTCGTTTACGTTTTGAGTTATCAAAGAGAGCATCAACGGCTTCCTGAAGCATACGTTTTTCGTTACGGATGATGATATCAGGAGCAGAAAGATCCTTAAGTCGTTTCAGACGATTGTTACGGTTGATTACGCGGCGGTAAAGATCGTTAAGGTCAGATGTAGCAAATCGTCCACCATCCAGCTGAACCATTGGACGAAGCTCTGGTGGAATAACTGGAATTACATCCAGAACCATCCATGAAGCTTTGTTTCCTGAAGCACGGAAGTTTTCAACGATTTCGATACGTTTAAGCAGACGTTTGTCTGATTTTGCACCTTTTTCAATCATTTTGGCGCGGAGTTCTGCAGCAAGTGCGTCCAGATCAAGACCTTCAAGAAGAGTCTTAATGGCTTCAGCACCCATATCGGCAGAGAAAGCTGAACCGTAGTGATCTAAAGCGGCCTGATACTGTTCTTCATCAAGAAGCTGCATCTTTTTAAGGTCTGTGTCACCCGGATCAATAACGATATATTTTTCGTAGTAAAGAATAGATTCCAGAGCTGTTTTCTGAATATCCAGAATAAGGCTCATACGGCTTGGAACTGAACGGTAATACCAAATGTGGCTTACTGGAGCTGCAAGTTCAATGTGTCCTGTTCGTTCACGGCGTACTTTGAAATGAGTAACTTCTACACCACAGCGGTCACAAATAACACCCTTGTAACGGACAGATTTGAATTTACCACAGTAGCATTCCCATTCTTTTGTTGTACCGAAAATCTTTTCACAGAAAAGACCATCGCGCTCCGGACGAAGTGTACGGTAGTTGATAGTTTCCGGTTTTTTAACTTCACCATAAGACCATGCACGGATAGTTTCTGGCGAAGCCAATTTAATTTTCAGAGAGTCAAAATCCTGAACATCACGCATTTGCATTCTCCTTTTCGAATCCTGTTTTGTCAATCAATTCCTGATCACGTTCTGTCAAAGCAATTTGTTTTCCCTTGGCATCATAGATTGTGAAATCGAGAGCCAAACCACGCAATTCCTGAACCAAAACGTTGAATGATTCTGGAACTCCAACTGGAGAAGAAGGATCACCTTTAACGATAGATTCGTAGATTTTTGCACGTCCATTCATATCATCAGATTTGATTGTCATCATTTCCTGAAGAGTATTAGCGGCACCGTAAGCTTCAAGAGCCCAAACTTCCATTTCTCCAAGACGCTGGCCACCGAACTGAGCTTTACCACCAAGTGGCTGCTGAGTAACCAGAGAGTAAGGACCTGTTGAACGAGCATGCATTTTGTCGTCAACAAGGTGGTGCAGTTTCATAAAGTAAATTACACCAACGAAAATTGGGTTTACAAATGGTTCACCTGTACGTCCATCGTGTACAACCTGTTTAGCATCGCTAGGAAGACCAGCTTCAGCAAGTTTCGCTGCAATCATTTCCTGGCTTGGAGACTGGAATACTGGAGATTCGAAGAACTGGTTCAAATATTTACCAGCTACACCAAGTTCTGATTCCATGATCTGACCGATGTTCATACGAGAAGGAACACCAAGTGGGTTCAGACATACATCAAGTGGTGTACCGTCTTCAAGGTAAGGCATATCTTCGATTGGGAGGATGCGTGCAACAACACCTTTGTTTCCGTGTCGTCCGGCCATCTTATCACCTTCACGAAGTTTACGTTTGTTAGCAATGAGAACTTTAACTACTTTTTCAACACCTGGGCTCAAATCGTCTCCGTCCATGCGGTTCATTTCCTGGATGTCGATTACAACACCTTCAATTCCGTGAGGAACGCGGAGTGAAGAGTCACGAACTTCCTTAGCTTTTTCACCGAAGATAGAGTTCAACAGTTTGAATTCAGGAGTAGTTTCTGTTTCTGATTTTGGAGTAACTTTACCAACCAGAATATCACCTGAGCGAACTTTTGCACCAATGCGGATAATACCGTTGGCATCAAGGTTGTCCAGAGTTTTTTCTGCTGTGTTAGGAATATCACGAGTAATTTTTTCTGGTCCCAGTTTTGTTTCACGGATTTCTACAGCAAATTCCTTAATATGGATAGATGTGTACATATCTTCGCGAACAACACGCTGGCTGATCAGAACGGCGTCTTCGTAGTTGTAACCGTTCCAAGGTACGAATCCTACCAGGATGTTACGTCCAAGAGCAAGTTCACCGTTGAATGTTGCAGGACCGTCGGCAAGAACAGTTCCTTTTTCAACTTTTGTACCTACTTCTACAATTGGACGCTGGTGGTTACAAGTATCGTTGTTTGTACGCTGGTATTTAAGAAGTGGATATTCATCAATAAGACCTTCTTCGTTGCGTACTTTAATAAGATCACTGGCTACGTAAACAACTTCACCGGCATTTTTAGCTTTTACAAGAACACCTGAGTCATAAGCACATTTTCTTTCCATACCAGTTCCAACATGTGGTGGTTCTGGGAAAAGAAGTGGAACGGCCTGACGCTGCATGTTACATCCCATGAGGGCACGGTTGGCGTCATCGTGTTCAAGGAATGGAATCAAAGAAGCTGAAACTGAGATAACCTGACGTGGTGAAACGTCAATGTACTGAACGTCTTTTGGAGAACGCTGAGTATAGTTACCACGGTTACGACAAGAAATCATATCTGTTGGGAATGATCCGTCTGCTTTAATACCTTCAACAACCTGACCGATGTAATATTTGTCTTCGTCCATAGCTGAAAGGTATTCAACAGGACCAGTGGCTTTACCATCTTCCAGTTTGCGGAATGGAGCTTCAAGGAATCCGTAGTCATTAATTTTTGTGTACATGGCCAAAGAAACGATCAAACCAATGTTTGGTCCTTCAGGAGTTTCAATAGGACACATACGACCATAGTGTGAATAGTGTACGTCACGAACTTCGAAACCAGCGCGGTCACGTGAAAGACCACCAGGACCCAGAGCGTTCAAACGACGTTTATGTGTAAGTTCAGCAAGAGGGTTAACCTGATCCATGAACTGTGAAAGCTGACTTGATCCGAAGAATTCGCGGATTGCAGCTACGATAGGTTTAATTGAAATCAGATCCTGTGGTTTCATAGTTTCTGTTTCTTTAAGACCCATGCGTTCTTTTGCAATGCGTTCCATGCGACTGAAAGCAGTTTTCATCTGGTTTGTCATAAGTTCACCAACGGAACGAATACGACGGTTACCCAGGTGATCAATATCATCAATCTGTTCTTCACCAATGTAAACTTTGATGAGGATTTTCATTGTGTTGATGATATCGTCTTTAATGAGAGTGAAGTCCTGAACATCTTCCTGATAGTCAAATTTTTTGTTCAGCTTGTAACGACCTACACGTCCCAAATCGTAGCGGCGTTCAGAGAAGAACATTGAGTTCAAATCTTTTTCGGCAGCGTCTACAGTGATTGGTTCACCAGGCTGAAGAATTGCGAATACTGCAGCAAGAGCATCGTCTTTAGTTGGTTCATTATCGATTGAACCTTCTTTTACGAATTTAACTTCTTCACGTTCAAAACAGTTGATAATCATCTGTGAATCAAGTGAAGGGTTAGCTTCTTCTTTGTTACCTGGAGTTGAGCGTGAATCAAAACGAATTACGCAGATTTCTTTGATGTTGTTGGCAACAAGGTCATCAACATCATGTGGATGAAGGCGAACACCAGCGTTAAACAGGCGTTTTTCTTCTCCGTTTTCATCTTTGATGATTACTGCATCAGCAAGAACTTTGTCTACCAGTTTTTCACCAGCTTCAACTGCTACAGTTTCAACATCGTAGAAACAGCGGATAATTTCTTCACGTGTATTGTAACCAAGTGCACGGAGGAAAATTGTTCCGAGAATTTTCTTTTTGCGGTCGATTTTAGCGTAGATCAGTTCTTTTTTCTGATCAATTTCAAATTCAAGCCATGATCCGCGGTAAGGAATGATGCGGCTTGAGTATACGCCTTTGTCATGACAGAAGATTACACCAGGTGAACGGTGAATCTGTGATACAACAACGCGTTCTGCACCGTTGATTACAAAAGTACCTCTGTCGGTCATGAGTGGAATATCACCCATGTAAATGTCTTTCTGGAGGATGGCACCAGTCTGAAGGAAGTTCAGGTTGATACGAGCTTTGAGTGGAACAGAATATGTAACGCCTTTCTGTTTGCATTCAAGCTCTGAGAACTTCATGTTGTCCCAGTCCAGTTCATAGAAATCATAATCCAAAGACATGTCCCCATTAGGGCTTTCGATTGGGAAAGTCTGTGTAAATGCTTCCTGGAGACCCTGTTCCAAAAGTGGTTCACCTTTGGCAAGTCTGTCAGACTGCAAAAAACTTTCGTAAGATGATGTCTGGATTGCGATAAGATCAGGTACATCCATAAAGTTCTGAATGTCTTTACCGTAGTACCCGCGGTTGATGATCCGTGTTTTAGCGAACATCAGCTTCTCCTAAAAAATATGGGTTCAGTGTGAATGACTACATGGAGTAAACTCTCCACAGCATCAATTCCACCGATTATTTGTTATTCAGGAAATTGAATTTAAAAACAGCAAAAGGCTGAGGCTCTAAAAGCCCCAACCTTTCATTTATTAAGCTGCAAAATCAAGCTTATTTTTTGCTTGCTTTTCCACCAGCTTCTTCGATTTTCTTGCAGATTTCATCAGCATCAGCTTTAGAAACGCCTTCTTTAACAGCTTTTGGAGCACCTTCAACAAGAGCTTTAGCTTCACCAAGTCCGAGACCTGTGATTTCGCGAATAGCTTTGATAACTGGGATTTTTTTAGCTGCATCGAATGATTCTAGTGTTACAGTGAATTCTGTCTGTTCTTCAGCGGCTGCTGCTGGACCTGCTGCAGGACCTGCTGCTACTGCTACAGCGGCTGTTACACCGAATTTTTCTTCCATAGCTTTTACGAGTTCTGAAACTTCAAGAACTGACATAGATGCGATTGCATCAAGAATCTGATCATTTGTGAGAGCTGCCATATTGTCTTCTCCTGTGGATTTTTACCACGTTATTAATATATTCCGTTTCCGGCGGCAGGATTAAATCAACTGATTTTTTCTGCCCTTTCAACACGAACAGTCGACAGCTATGAAGCCTGAACGTGTATAGTTGCATTTTTCGAAGTTAGAAACTTAGTTTCCACCTTCTTCGGCTTTCTTGTCGCCATATGCCTCAGTGCGAGAGCACTGACGTGTAATCTGTTCCAATTACGCAAACGGCGACTAGCGGAAATTTAGTTTCCACCTTCTTCGGCTTTCTTGTCGCCGTATGCTTTGATTGTAGCTGCCAGCTGGCGTACTGGGCCATTCATAGCAGACATAAGCATAGCGTACAATGTTTTCTTTCCAGGAACATTTGAGTAAGCAGTGATTTTTGCCAGATCGTAGTTTTCATTGGCAATAGAAGCACCTTTTACAGCAAGAGCTGGTGTGTCTTTTGCAAAGTCGAAGAGAACTTTTGCTACTTCGTTGCTGTCTTCTTTGGCCATAGCAATTACTGTTGGTCCTTTAAGATAGTCAGCTACGTTTTCTACTTTCAGTTCTTCGAAAGCAATGCGTGCAAAGTTATTTTTGATAACTTTAAGTACAGCATTCTTTTCGCGGAGCTTGTCGCGGAGAGCTGTAATCTGTTCTACAGTAAGTCCACGGTAGTCAGCGAAGATGAAGTCTGTGTATTCGCCAAGAGTTTCTTTAGCGTTTTTAATTGCTTCTGCTTTAGCAGGCTGGATTTTATTTGCGATAGCCATTATTCACCATCCTTGTAATCAACCCATACGCCAGGACCCATTGATGAACAAAGAGCAACTGACTGGATGAAACCTGCGGCAGTACCAGCTGGTTTTTTGCGGTTGATTTCAGCAACAAGTGTTGAAATGTTTTCAGCGATTTTAGCTGTATCCATAGAACATTTACCTACAGCGATGTGAACAACACCAGCTTTATCAGCGCGGAATTCTGTACGACCTTTTTTAAGTTCGGCTACAGCGTTTGCTACATCTACAGTAACTGTTCCTGTTTTTGGGTTAGGCATCAAACCTTTGCGTCCGAGTACCATACCAAGGCGTCCTACATCTTTCATCATATCAGGAGTAGCAACAGCAACGTCGAATTCGAGCCATCCACCCTTTACTTTTTCGATGTATTCTTCACCTGCGTAAGCTGCACCTGCATCCAAAGCTTCTTTTACTTTGTCGCCTTTACAGAATACGAGAACTTTCTTTTCGCCACGGAACTGATTTGGGAAAACCAGTGTATCGCGAACTGTCTGGTTTTTTTCCAGACGAAGAGCTACGTGAGCTTCTACAGTTTCGTCGAATTTGGCAAATTTCATGTCCTGAATCATTTTTACTGCATCAGATACACTATATTTTTTGCTGAGATCATATTTTGCTTCAGCAGCGCGGTAATTTTTTCCATGTTTCATATTACTGCTCCACCTCTACGCCCATTGAACGTGCTGTTCCGGCGATGATTTTTTTAGCTGCTTCGATATCATTAGCATTGATATCAGGCATCTTTGTTTTTGCAATTTCTTCCAGATCTTTTGCTGAAAGTGTTGCAACTTTGTCACGAAGAGGATTTCCTGAACCCTTTTCAATTTTTACAGCTTTCTTAATAAGAACTGCTGCTGGTGGTGTTTTGAGGATAAATGTGTAAGATTTGTCCTGGTAAACAGTAATAACTACAGGGATGATGAGTCCGCGTTCCATAGTTTTTGTACGATCGTTGAATTCCTGTACAAATTTTGGAGCACTTACACCGTGAGGTCCAAGAGCTGGTCCAATTGGAGGAGCTGGAGTAGCTGCTCCTGCAGGACACTGCAACTTGATTACGGCTGTTACTTTTTTTGTAGCCATTTTATTTCTCCCAAAATTGGTGTGAAAGAGTCATATAGACTTACTTTCTAACGAGATACAGAGGTCCAACGGACTTATAACTCTCCCAAGAACAGGTGAAAAATGCCCGTATTTGGGATACGGGCACCTGTAATTGACTAAATTTTTTCGACCTGAAGGAAACTAAGTTCAACAGGTGTTGGTCGTCCAAAAATCTCAACTTCAACGCTAAGCATTTCTTTATCTGCTTTGACGTCTTTAACTGTTCCAGTAAAGGAAGCAAATGGACCGTCAGAAATCTTAACTTTATCACCAACAGTAAAGGATGTTTTAACACGCTGTGTTTTCTCACCTTTAATTACACCTGCTTTCATAAGAAGGTTTTTAGCTTCATCTGTTGTGATTGGACGAGGACGAACATTAGGGTCAGTTCCTACGAAACCAGTTGCACCCTGAATGTGTCGGATTTTGTTACATGTGTCTTTCCAACCGATTTCAGGAAGGTCCATTTCAAGCATCAAGTAACCAGGGAGGAACTTGTCTTTACGAACTTTCTTTTTACCGTCTTTAAGTTCAACCACTTCTTCGATTGGAACACGAACATCGGTTACAATGTTTGAATCAAGCTCACCTTTCTCCAAAAAAAGGCGGATTGAACGTTCAATCTTTGATTCATAACCTGTATAAGTCTGAAGGATATACCAGCTTTTGGACATCTTGAAACCGCCTTATTTCATTATTGCGCGGAAGGCTTCTGTGAATCCAAAATCAAGGAGACCCAGCACAATTGCAATAACCAGTGTTGAAATGATTACAACCCTAATTGAAGACAGTACATCTTCTTTTGTAGGCCATACAACTTTCTTCAATTCTGCTTTGCTTTCTCGGAAAAACTGGGTAATCTTTGCCATATTAATATCCTCTAAAAATCAGGGGCGGTAGGACTTGAACCCACGACAGCCGGTTTTGGAGACCGGTGCTCTACCAACTGAACTACACCCCTATATATTAAACTGCCGTTTCCGACAGAAAATATAAAAAATTATTTTGCTTTTGTTTCTTTATGCAAGATTGATTTTTTGCAGAAAGGACAATACTTATTTTTTTCCAACTTACCAGTAATATTTTTTCTGTTTTTGTAAGTTGTGTAGTTTTTGCGTTTGCATTCTGTGCACTGCAATGCGATGATTTCAACTGCACCTTTTTTCTTACTTGCCATTTATATACTCCTGTACTAAAGTACCATTTTATGCAGCCTTCATGCAGAATCGAACTGCAGACCTCAACCTTACCATGGTTGCGCTCTACCGACTGAGCTATAAAGGCAAATTCGCGAATAACATTAACAAAACACGCGTTCTATGAATATAAAGAATTCTTAAGTTAATGTCAACGTGTCATGTATAAAATTCTGATTAAATTTCAGTTTTTTAGACAAAAGTTACATTTTGCTGTGTTTTAATTGCTAAATCTGTCTTTTTGTTCTATATTACATATATGAAACTGTCTAACAAATTTACAACAATCCGCTTTGCATTAGCACCGCTGGTATTTATTCTATACTTTATTCCTATCTGGTTCAATGTCCTTGTAAAACCTTCTGGACTTATTATTATCCCACTTCTGGCATTTCTTGAGCTTACCGACTTTTTTGACGGTTTTTTTGCCCGCCGATACAATGAAGTTTCTGATTTTGGAAAGATTTTTGATCCTTTTGCTGATGTAATTCTTCATCTTACAACTTTCTGCTGTTTCCTTTTTTCTTATGGAAATGACGGTGGCTATATTCCTGCAATCATCTTCATGCTAATAATTTACCGCGAAATGACTATGACTTTCTTAAGAATGGTTGCGGTAAAAAAAGGTGTTTCAATTGCTGCTAGAAAAGGTGGAAAATTTAAAACCGTAATGTACGTTGTTTCCGGATTTTTTGCACTTGCCCTTGAAACTGCACTTCGCCTGGAATTAAATCTTCCTTATGCAACACTGCGCTATGTTTCACTTGGACTTTTCTGTGTTTGTCTTATCTGCAGTTACGCATCTTTTATTGATTATATCATTCACTTTATGCCTGTTTTTAAGGATAACTAATGAAGCTTACACCTGACTCTCTTATTTGGACCGGACGTTTTCTTGATGATGACGGAACCCGCTATTTTGATTACTCTGCTTCCGGTTTTGAGTTTTCTTTTGCCGGTACAAAAGCTGATGCCATCATTTTAAGTGATCCAGGTAATCATGCCGAAACAAACCACGGTGTTATTGCTGTCTTCACTGCAAAATATGGAGAAGAATTTTCTGAAGCCCCAGATAAGCGCATCGTTCTGGATAAAAACGTAAATGGAATCACTCTTTTTGAAAGTGAAAAAAAGCAGAAGGTTTCTATTAAAGTGCTGAAATTTAGCGAATGTGCCTTTGGTTCTGCCGGTCTTAAATCACTGGAAATTGACGGAAAGCTTTTACGGACAAAAGATAATCCTGATGCTCCAAAAATTGAATTCATTGGTGATTCCATTACCTGTGGTTACGGCCTTGAAGGAAAATGGAATGAAGATACTTTCACTACCCTTACTGAACGCCCGGATTTGGCTTATGCTGTAAAAACCGCCAGAAAACTTGGTGCAAAATACAGTCTTGTAAGCTGGAGTGGAATTGGAATCATTTCTTCCTATGTGGATCCAAGCGTAAATCTTCCAAATACTATCTGGAACATGCCAACCTGCTGGCCATACACAGATAAATCAATCTCCCTTAGATTAAATAAAGAACCGGAAATTTGGAATGAAAGCCGTTTTTCACCGGACGTTGTTGTAATCAATCTGGGAACAAACGATGCCAGTTACACCCGTGGACAGGAAGACCGCATCAAAACTTTTACCGCTGCTTACCGTGAATTGATTGAAGATGTTCACCGAAGAAGTCCTAAGGCTAAAATCTGTTGTTGTCTTGGTATTATGGGACAAGATCTCTTTCCTGCTGTTGAAGAAGCCGTAAAGCTTTTCAAGACAGATTTCCCAGCTGTAAAAATCAAGGCAGTTAAATTTCCAGTTCAGGAAGAAGCTGATGGAATTGGCACAGACTGGCACCCTAGTGGAATTACCCACGAAAAAGCTTCCTGTTTGCTTTCTACAGAACTAAAAGAATTTATTTAATCCTGATTGGAGCGCCTATGTTCAATAAAGATTCCCTGTGGGATTTTACAGCACTGGCATGTCTCATTTCGGTAATTCTTTCACCAGTAGGAATTTTTCTTATGTGGTGGAAAACCCGCTGGACTTTAAAGGGAAAGCTTTTTATTTCCGGTGGATTTGGAATTCTTTACGCGGCAATAATCATTCTGGTCATAATGCTTACTTCAAGCGGTGTGGGCGGAGGTGACAGCGGAATCGGTTTACCAGCCGGCAGCACAAATTCTGAATATGTAATGAGTTCTGACAGATCAAGCGGAAACGGTGGCGGAAAACCAGCAAAATCAAAATCAAGCTCCAGTGGAAAATCCGGCAATTCTTCTAATCAGAGTGCAGAAAATGTAACTGCCGTAAGCAAAACTAATTCCAGCAGAGCAATTTTCAGCATTCTATTCTTCCTGATTATTTTTATTTCAGTACTCTTCTTATTAAGCCGACGAAACACACGGAAAAAAAGATAGGGACTATAAAAAAGCGCGTCAATCGGAAAAAATCTACTCCGACCAACGCGCGTAACGACGATATTCAGCGATTTTATGCTTCTACAGCAAATCCTTTCTTTTTCATAATGAAAAGACCGCCAATTACACAAACACAACCAAGTGCCAGTGGAATAAAGAAGTTATGTACAAATCCTGCAAGAATGTAACAAACGAAAGAAATAGCTGCTACACTGAGTGCGTATGGAAGCTGTGTTGAAACATGTTTTACGTGATCACATTTTGCACCAGCTGAAGCCATAATTGTTGTATCTGAAATTGGTGAACAGTGATCGCCACAAACAGCACCGGCCATACATGCAGAAATTGAAATGATGCGGATTGGATCGCTTACTTCTGGGAAGGCTGCAATACAGATTGGAATAAGAATACCGAATGTTCCCCAAGATGTACCTGTTGCAAAAGCAAGACCAACAGCAATAGCAAAAATAATTGCAGGAAGGAAATATTTAAGTCCCTGTGCATTTGTAATAAGACTTGCTACGTAATCTTTTGCTTCAAGAGAATCTGTCATTGCTTTAAGTGTCCATGCCAGTGAAAGAATCAGAATGGCTGGAACCATAGCTTTGAATCCTTCTGGAACACAGTCCATCATTTCTCTAAGAGAAAGAATACGGCGTACAAGATAGAGGATAAGAGTTACAATAAGAGCACCAAAAGAACCGATTACAAGACCAACTGAAGCATCAGCATTACTGAAAGCTTCAATAATATTGTGGTAGGCAGAGCTTGCAACCATGACACCATCTTCTTCAACCTGAGCTGTGAAAAATCCACCTGAGTAAATCATACCAAGGATACAGAATACAATAAGGATTGCAATTGGAATAATAAGATCACCAACAGTACCTTTTGAACTTCCGTTGCGTTCTTCTGTTTCTTCTGAAGTTTCGCTCATCATCTGAAGTGCTTTTTCGTATTTGCTCATTGAACCAAAATCAACTTTCATGAATACCAGTGCAAACATGGCGATGATTGTAAGAAGGGCGTAGTAGTTATAAGGAATAGCTTTACAGAACAAAGCCCATCCGTTTTCACCTTCTCCGGCAAATCCTGCAACTGCAGCTGCCCATGATGAAACTGGAGCAATGATACAGATTGGTGCAGCAGTAGCATCAATAAGATAAGCCAGCTTTTCTCGAGAAACCTTGAAACGGTCTGTAACAGGACGCATAACTGAACCTACTGTAAGACAGTTGAAGTAGTCATCGATGAAAATTGCAATTCCAAGAATGATTGTAGCAACCTGGGCACCAACTTTTGTTTTGATGTGTTTTTTTGCCCATTCACCGAAAGCGGCAGATCCACCGGCTTTATTCATAAGAGCAACCATAATGCCAAGAATTACCAGGAATACCAGAATACCGGCATTGTAGGAATCAGAAACAGATGAAATAAGTCCGTTCTGAAGAACATGGTCTACAAATCCGGAAAAACCGGCTGCAGTTGAAATGGCGTAAAAAAGACCGCCAATGATGATTCCGACAAAAAGTGATGAATAAACTTCCTTTGTCAGAAGGGCAAGCGCAATGGCCACGATAGGTGGGACCAAAGACCAGAATGTTCCAATCATATTTATCTCCTTTTTGATTGTAAACAAAAAAAATGGGGGCCGTCCAAATAAGTAATGAGCGCTGCACTCATTACTTTTGGGAGCCCCTATTAATTCTATTCTACAGTTACTGATTTTGCAAGATTTCTTGGCTTGTCAGGATCAATTCCACGCAGAATTGAACAGTAATAAGCAAAAAGCTGTGCCGGAATAATTGTAAGCAGACTTGCTGTTACTTCAGAACAATCCGGAATAACAAAGGCTTCATCGATTTTTCCTGCAAAAGCATCAGTTTTATCCTGGGTAATAACCAGAACTGAAGCACCACGGGTTCGAACTTCCTGCATATTTGATCCGATTTTGTCGTAAAGATCAGGCATACTAGCAATAGCTACTACAAGTGTCTGTTTATCAATAAGTGCAATCGGTCCATGTTTAAGTTCACCGGCGGCAAAAGCTTCAGAATGCATGTAAGAAACTTCCTTGAGCTTAAGTGCACTTTCCAGCGATGTAGCACTGTCAAACTGACGACCAATATAGAAAATCTTATCTTTATTGAACTGTTTTGAAGCAAACTTCTGCACTACTTCCTTATTATCCAGAATTGTCTGTACTTTTGAAGGTATGCTGTCCAATTCAGAAAGATATTTATTTGCTTCTTCCTCACTCAATGTACCGCGGAGAAGACCAGCTTTAATTGCCAGCATATAAAGGCACATAAGCTGAGTTGTATAAGCTTTTGTAGATGCAACGGCGATTTCCGGTCCGGCCAATGTATAAATTACTTCATCGGCTTCACGAGTTACTGTAGAACCAACTACATTTGTAATGGCAATTACTTTAAGTCCACGTTCTTTTGCAAGACGAAGAGCTGAAAGTGTGTCGGCAGTTTCTCCAGATTGTGAAATTACAATAAAAATATCATCTTTATCGAGGATTGGGTTTCTGTAACGGAATTCTGATGCAACATCTACATCAACGCTCATGCGGGCTAGTTTTTCAAAAGCGTATTTTGCAACAACTCCAGCGTGATAAGCTGTACCACAGGCACTGATTACAACGCGGCGGGCTTTTTTCCACATATCAAAATTTTTGATTTCTTCAAAATTTACATCTGTGCAGTTTCCTTTTTCATCTTTGATGATGCGACCACGCATTGTGTCGGTAAGGGCACGTGGCTGTTCATGGATTTCTTTTACCATGAAATGTGGATATCCATTCTTTTCTGCAGCTTCCATGTCCCATTCAACAGTTGAAGGCTCGCGAACAACTTTTTCTCCATTCATATTGAAGAGATCAACGTGATCCGCGTAAACTACAGCCATTTCTTTTTCCTGGATATAGTGAACCTTGCGTGTGTGTTCAAGAATTGCAGGAACATCTGAAGCAATGAAGTTTTCTCCATCACCAAGACCAATTACTAAAGGACTTTCCTTTCGTGCCCAGATAAGACGGTCTGGATAATCCTTGCAAAGTACACCAAGGGCATATGAACCTTCTACTCGTGTAAGAGCTGCCTGTACTGCCTGGAAAAGTTCACCGGTCTTTTCATATTCGTAGTTTATAAGATGAGCAAGAACTTCAGTGTCTGTCTGGGAACGGAATACAACTCCCTGATTCTGAAGCCAGGCTTTTAATTCTGCATAGTTTTCGATGATTCCGTTGTGAACGATGGCGATTGTACCTGAAATATTTGTGTGCGGATGTGCATTTACATCACTTGGTTCACCATGTGTAGCCCATCTTGTATGACCAATACCAATGACACCTTTAATAACTTCGCCTGCAATCTTTTCTTCAAGAAATTTAAGTGCACCTTTTGCTTTGCGGACAAGAATATCATCTCCATCCAAAATAGCGATACCAGCAGAGTCATAACCGCGGTATTCCAGCTTTTTAAGTGCATTAACAAGAACAGACGATGCCTGTTTATTTCCTACATAACCTACAATTCCACACATAGATTTCCCTATTGTATTAATTTATTTTATTATATCATTAAAAATCTATAATTTCATCCAGTGTAAGAAGCTTTGGAAGGGGAATTTCCTTTTTTTTGCCATTTACTTCTATATGTACGATGCTTTTTGAAAGTTCTTCCGCAACATCTTTTCCGTAAACTGATGCCACGGTTTCAAGATATTCTTCTTCAGTTAAGGCTTCACCAGAAAATACAGGCGACAGAAAAAGGTCAATCAGATCACGGGTTTCTTCATCGCAGGATTCGTACATTGTAACCAGATTTTCAGGACTCAGTACCAGGCGTGCAACCGGATTTTTTTTAAACAGCAGGTGACCATTTAGATAATCCTGGAAATTGATTTCATCACCTTCGGAAAGTGAATCAACCAGTTTTGTCAGGGCAGGTCCCAAAGTTCCTTCATAAACTGCAGAAAGGGCTTCGTCTTTGGAATCAGATTGAGAAATTACAGTTACAGTTGCATCACAAGAGGATAGAAATAGAGCAAAAAGGATTGCGAATATAGAACCGCTTTTTAATAAATTTTTCATCACTAGAAAAACAATCCCACAGTGGAAAGGTAACAGAGATCAGGCTGATTAATTGTAATCAAGTCCGTTCTGTACATTCAGCGGATCGATATCAAACTCGTTGTAAATTCTATCTGAATCATCTTTCAACTGTACTTTTGCAAACATGTTGCTCCATGAAATATACAGTGTTTTTCCGTTGGCATCTTTTTCGCGGTATTCACAGACAAGTCCTTTATACGTAAATTTTCCGCCATAAGGGAAATCAGAAATTACCATTGAAATTAGGTGAACAGTATCGTTTTCTGCAAGACCGCCAATTTCATAGGCAAGACGTTTGTTTCCGTGTGAAAGAATCATTCTGTTTGTAATATTTGCTGAATCTGCTTCTGCTGCTACAACAGGCTGATTTATTTCACCGTCTTTTACTGTAAGGGTTTTCTGAGCTGGATCATAAAGGAAGTAAACAGCTTCATCAGATTTCTTGTATTCAACGTTGGGAGAATTGTGTTCTTTATAAGCTGCTCCTGTTGCCCGTTCAGTCAGTTTTACGACTTCACTTTCCGCAGTAACATATTCTTCGCCATTGTTCATAACAAAACGACCGTAATAGGTGTAACTTGTACCTTCTACAAAGAAACGGTCCTGGAAACGGCATTCTTCTCCGGCATGATTTGAAGGGTATACTATACCTACGTTTACAGTATCAATCTTCTTTTTACCGGCATCGTATTCACATCTATATACTGAAAGATATTTTACACCTTCATATTTTCTGAAAAAAACCTGAGGGAACAACTGGTCTTTTACCTGAACAACAGGCGCATCAAGATAATTGTCTTCTTCTTCGCGGCCAAACGTACATCCGGCAATCAAAACAGAAAAAACAGCGAAAATCAAGGACAATGTGATCAATTTTTTCTTCATATAATACCCCGATTAATTATCGGCATTAACGGCTCATTTCTTGAAAATCAATGGGAAATCTTTGAAAAAATCTAAGGAAAATGATATATTAAATCTTATGAGTGAAACAAAAAAATGCCCTTGTGGTTCTGGGCTCAGTTACATTGAATGCTGCGAACCAATTATTAAAGGAAAGAAAAGTGCACCAACTGCAGAAAGTTTGATGCGCGCCCGCTACACAGCTTATGTAGAACATGAAATTGACTTCATCATCACATCATGTGCTGAAGGTGAAGGAATTGCCGAAATTGACAAAAAAGCTACAGAAGACTGGAGCAGACAGTCAGAATGGCACGGACTCTCAATTCTCCGCACCGAAAAAGGCGGCGAAAATGATGACGAAGGTATTGTTGAATTTACAGCCGATTACACATTGAAACAGATGCACGACGTACACCACGAGGTTGCTGGTTTCAAAAAAGTAAACGGTGAATGGAAATATGCCGCAGGGAACCTTATTACAACAACTGTACGCCGCGAAGGTAAAAAAGTTGGCCGTAATGAACCTTGTCCTTGTGGAAGCGGAAAAAAATACAAGAACTGCTGTGGACGATAAAAAAATAATTACGGGCTTTCATGCTATTGAAGAACGCGTGCTGGCCCTTCAAAAAGATCCCTCAAAGGCCCCGAATATGCATATTTATTACAGCAAACCGGGACCTCGCATCAAAAAAATTCTCGCCTCTGCACAAAAATATTGTGTTCTTTCATCACAGGTTTATGAGTCAACTCTAAATTCTATGGTTTCAGAGCTTTCCGAAGCTCTACAGGATCACCGTGGAATTGTACTTGAAGTAAAAGGTGAAAAGAAAGCTGCCAATCTGGTTGATTTTGATGCTTGGCTGGCAGAAAATAAATCAGCTGAAACAAAAACTGTACTGATTTTAGACAGTGTTACAGATCCTCACAACGTAGGTGCAATTCTGCGAAGTGCAGATCAGTTTGCATGTAATCTTGTTGTTATTCCGGAAAACCGTGCAGTTTCAAATATTGATGGAAACGATATCATTCTCCGCACTTCAGCCGGTGCTTCTTCATGGGTTCCGGTTGCCGTTGTAACAAATCTTGTAAGAACAGCTCAGGCTCTAAAAGAAGCTGGTTTCTGGATTTATGGGGCTGATGCCGGCGGTGAAAACGTAACCAATCTTTCTTTTGCCGACAAAACCTGTCTTATCATGGGAAGTGAAGGAAGTGGGATTGCCCGTCTTTTGGAAGAACAGTGTGATACTATTGTTTCAATTCCAACAGCTGGTAAAATTGACAGCCTGAATGTTTCGGTTGCGGCCGGTGTTCTGCTGTATGAAATAAAAAGGAAAAATCTTTCAAAGTAAACGTGGAGGTGATTATGTCACATCAGGACGTGGTAGCTGCAAAAGCAGTTAGAAAATCAACACTGATTTCGATTAAGCAGAAAAAGAAAAGCCGTCTGGAAGCCCTTAAACGAGATTATGAAGAAGCAGTTCGTCAGGTGAACATTCAGTACTCAAATGACCCTGAACGTCTTAAGGCAAAATATGCAGCTGAAGATTATGCACGTAATGAAAGACAAAAAGCCCGAGCCCAAAGAAAAATTTCTACTGAAAAACGCATGTTTGAACTGGCACAGAACAAACGCCATTTTACTTTAGGCGAAGAGATTTCTTCTTCAATTATTCAGGGAATTGGAACTTGTTTTGCCATTGCGGCCCTTGCCATTTACATTGCCCTTGCTTCACAGAAAGCCAATAACTTTTTTGAGCTTACACTTACCATGTACTCTCTTTTTGGAAGCTTCATGATTCTTATGTATCTGTTCTCAATCTTCCGCCATGCTCTTACAAATCCTGTTGGAAAAGAGGTGTTCCAGCGCCTTTCCCATGTATGTACTTATCTTGTAATTGGATTCGGTTACACTGCCTATACACTTACAAAAATTCAGGGCGTAGTAGGCTGGATTTTGTTTGGATGCGTATGGATCACCTGTGCAGTCGGCGCCATTCTTTATGCAATCGGTGGATCACGTTTTGACCGCGCAAGTATTGTACTTTACGCAGTTGGCGGATTCTCAGGGGTTTTTGCAGCACGCATTCTTTACAAGGTTCTTTCTGTTGTATGTCTTAGAAACCTGTTGATTGCCTTTGTCTTCTATGTTTTAGGACTGGTACTCTACGCCCTTAGAAAAGTTAAATTCATGCACTTTGCAGGAAACTGCCTTATGCTTGTTGGAAACTTTTTTATGTTCTTCTCACTGCTCTACCTGAACTAAAATTTCAAGGTGTTTCGTTTTGACATTTTTTGATGTAATTCTGCTTGGTATTGCTCTTTCCATGGACGCTTTTGCCGTTAGTATTTCTGATGGTATGCGTTACGAAAAAGTAACTTTCCTTACCGCATTTAAAATTGCCATTACCTTTGGAGTTTATCAGGCTGCAATGCCCGCCATTGGTTTTTTGTGCGGCAACTTTGTTTACGATTACATCTGCCGTTTTGATCACTGGATTGCACTTCTTTTGCTGGGTTACCTTGGCGGAAAAATGCTTTTTGACGGAATTAAGGATTCAATTGCCAGGCACAATGATGAAGAAGTAGCTGTAGAAAAAAATGGCATCTCTTTTAAAGAATTGATGATACAGGGAATTGCTACCAGTATTGATGCACTGGCTGTTGGACTAACTCTTGCTGCAAACCAAAGTGAAGGCGGACTTTCTGTCTGGACTTCCGTGCTTATTATTGGTGGATCAACTACAGTTATCTGTATTCCGCCGGTTTTCCTTGGAAAAAAGACAGGCGATCTGTTAAATAATAAAGCCCAGATTCTTGGAGGTTTGATTCTCCTGGGAATCGGGCTTAAAATCTTTATTTCCCACATAATTGCAGGTCAATAAAAGTTTTTGAAGAATTAATTGCACCTAGCAAGACAAGATGCACTAGATAAAACAGGTTTAAATCCCCAAAAACTTATCCATAGCGACAATGGCTTTTTCATTATCTTCACCTTTAAAGCCATGACCAGCGCCCTCAATTGGTATAAGTGTTGCATTTTTGTAAGCAGCCTGTGCATCAACTGAATAAGAATATTTTACCAGTTTGTCGGCAGTACCATGGATAATGCAGACCGGACCTGAATATGACGAAATAGCCTTGTTTACATCCATATCCTGAACTGTAGCAGGGAAACCTCGTCCAATTTTTACAGGACCACATTTAATCTTTTCTGGAATATTAGCTGGATCGAATTTTGCAAATACCATCTGGCCGGACCGTGAATCATCAGGAATACAGAAAGCCGGATAAAACAAAATCAGTCTTTTTACAACCTCAGGAAGTTCAACTGCAGTAAGTGCTGACACAAAACCTCCCTGACTGCAACCTAAAAGTGTAATATTGTCGGCATCAACATAATCAAGTGTTTTTACATAGCTGATAACGTCCTTACAATCGGCAACTTCTGTAAAAACTGTCATATCACACATTTTTCCGCTGCTCTTAATCCCAAGTCCTCCACCAACAAAATCATATGTGAATGTTACAAAACCTTTCTCTGCAAGATGAATGGCATATTTTTTACACATCATCTGATTTGCCATAAAACCGTGACTCAGAATAACACAAGGAAGTTTTTCACTGCAAAAATCATTACGAAACTGATAACCAACAATTTTCTTTGAACTACTCTTTAATACGAACTTACTCTTCTTCATAATGGTATTATAGCACAATTTTCTATAAATTATTATAATAAAAGAATGGAAAATGCAAAAAGAACTGTAACTTGTGGTGACCTTCGCAAGGCAGATGTTGGTAAAAAGGTCGTATTGAACGGTTGGGTAAGCCGCGCCCGTGACTTGGGTGGACTCACATTTATTATGCTCCGTGACCGTTACGGAATCACTCAGGTAATGGTTGGGGATTCTGCAAGCGACGACGTTAAAAAAATTGCTTCATCACTTAAAAGTGAATATTGTATCGCCGTGGAAGGTGTAGTTGCCGCCCGTGCTGACAAAGATATTAACCCTGATATGGCTACAGGTGAAATTGAAGTTGAAGCCACAGATATCGAAATCTTTACAACTAGCCAGGAGCTTCCTTTCTCTATTGAAGAAGTTCGCCAGAAGGACGGAACAATTGTTCTTCCAAATGAAGACCTGCGCCTTAAATACCGTTATCTTGATCTTCGCCGCGACCCGATGCAGAAAAATATTATTCTGCGTTCACAGGTAACTTTTGCAACTCGGGAATACCTTACATCAAAAGGCTTTTTGGAAATTGAAACTCCGACTTTCATTAAGTCTACTCCAGAAGGAGCCCGTGACTATTTGGTTCCAAGCCGCGTTCACCCTGGAAAATTCTATTCACTTCCACAGAGCCCACAGCTTTACAAACAGCTTTTGATGGTTTCAGGATTTGATAAGTACTTCCAGATTGCACGGTGTTACCGTGATGAAGATGCTCGTGGTGACCGTCAGCCAGAATTTACTCAGATTGATATGGAAATGTCATTCACCAACCGCGAAGAAGTTCTTTCTACAACAGAAGGAATGATGCAGCACATTTTTAAGAAAACTCTGAACTACGATCTTCCTGCAAAATTTGACCGCATCACTTGGGAAGACGCATTTGACCTTTACGGTTCAGATAAACCGGACCTCCGTTTTGATATGAAAATGCAGGATGCCGCTTTCATGGCAGACATTTCTGATTTTGCTGCATTCAAAGCAGGCGCTGCAAAAGCAGACAAAGCTCTTCCACGCCACGAACGTTCAGGTCTCAAAGCCCTGGTTGTTAAAAATGTTGCAGACAAATACAGCCGCAAAATGATTGAAGCTCTGGAAGCTGTTGCAAAAACCTACAAGGCAAAGGGTCTTGCATGGATGAAAGTTGCTTCGACAGGCTCAACCACCGGAGATTTGGCTTTTGAAGGCGGTATCTCAAAGTTCTACGCTGGAAAAGAAGCTGAAGTTTGTGCAAAACTTGGAGCTGAAAAAAATGACCTTCTGCTTTTTGTAAGCGATGAAAAATGGCAGCTTGCATGTACAGCTCTTGGTGCTGTTCGTAAACAGCTTGGTAAAGATCTGAACCTGTACAACCCAGAAGATGAATTCCACTTTGCATGGATCATCGACTTCCCATACTTTGCATGGAACGAAGAAGAAAATCACTGGGAAACAGAACACCACATGTTCACACTTCCACAGAAAAAATACTGGGACACACTGGAATCAAATCCTGGTGAAGTAAAAGGTGACCTTTACGACCTGGTTCTGAACGGATACGAACTTGCTTCAGGTTCTATGCGTATCAACGATCCTGCCCTCCAGCAGAAGATTTTCAAAATCGTTGGTTACTCAAACGAACGGGCAGAAAAAGCTTTCGGCTTTTTGGTACAGGCATTCAAATTCGGTGCTCCACCACACGGAGGAATTGCCCCAGGACTTGACCGCCTGATCATGCTCATGCGCCATGAAGAAAGCATCCACGAAGTAATCGCATTCCCTAAGAATAATTTGGCAGCTTCCCCGATGGATGAATGTCCAAGTGCCGTAGATCAGACTCAGTTGGATGATTTGCATATTGTAGTTACTGATCCCGAAGTTTAATTGGGGAAGCTGCGTAGCAGCGAACCAATGGATTGAGGGTTGATGATTTTTAGCAACCCTCAAAACGGCTGAGTCAAGGGCTTGAGAGAGCGATAGCGAACGTCCCTTGACCAGACGTATGAGTGCCCGGCTCCAGTAGACGAGCAGCAGTTGAAGGATTTACATATCACCTGTTACGATGTAGAAGAATAATCTGGGCTTGCTGCGTAGCAGCGAACCAATGAACAGCAGCTTAAAAGATCTTCACATTACCTGCTACTAAAAATTAGGAGATTTTCTATGGTTTTTGTTCCAATTGCTATTATTGTTGCTTTTCTCGCTTTTGTTTTCATAAAAGAAGAAAAAGCATTTGAAAAAGAACGTAAAAATCCAAATCGAAAAACAGGATTTTATAAAGCTCCCAAAATTAAAACACCTTCAGAACTTGCTGAGGAAGCTCCTAAAGAAGATCATTTCGAAGAAAAATAAGTTCGAAAAAAAGGGGCTGTCCAATAAGTTTGCATTACGGTCATTTAGTGTAGCAGTCATTTCGAAGGGCTCAATGAGCGCTACACTAATTACTTTTGGAACAGCCCCTTTTTTTGCAGTTTTGTATGTCTATTTTTTTACATTTCTGGCAGTTTTTTTAATGCATATTTGTTGTAGAGGACTCCTGTTGGAGCTGCCAGAATCAAGAAGATTACTGCAAGAATAAAAAATACCCAGTTCCCAAGAGGCTTCAAAACCAATCCTACAATAGCAATAATGGCCGCAGAAACAAGTGAGGCAAGCACGGAGAACAAAGTATTCAAATTGTTCTTGAATGCAAACACCGGATTATCCCAATTCAGTTTAGGATTTACTGTATCAATAAACATATCCACAAACAAAAGGAATGCACAGGCGGTTCCACTGAAGATAAAGATGTACCCCATAATTCCAAGGTAGTCTGGCAGAGTAAACGGTATGTTCAGAAGAAGAATTGCAGCACCCAAAATAACTGCCATTTCAAGGTAAGCAATCAGACAGTACATTACGGAATGGAGAAACTTTACTTCAATAAGCATGTCGTAATCAATTGGCATAGCTTTTAGTGTATACATTGTTTTTCCTTCACGAGAAAAAGCTGTTGTTGCAATGTTGGCATTTACACCCATAAAAATAGTGAATACACCACCAAAAAGAATAATGAAATAACTAATGGATTTAATATTTTCAGGGGAACTTTCTTCAAAAACACCACGAAGTTCATTGATCATTTCCATAAGACCAGCGTCGGAATTAGCTATAAAACCAATGGAAAAACTGAATACCATAATCAGTGGAATAATAATCAAGAGGAGCGGTCCATTGGCAAAGAAAGATGGTTCACGAAGCACACCTAGAACATCTCTGATAAAAAGAGTCTGGAAAGTTGTATGTTTTTTTGTATTTTTCTGGAGTGCATTCACAATCTCCTTCTCGCTCATTTTCTTTGACTGTACATCGGCAAATCCGTCCAAAGAAGCAATGTACATGTTCGAAAGAAGAGGAACCAGTACCAGCAGAATAATGGCAGAAATTCCCAGGAACAGAATTATTGTAAGCAAGTTTCCACGGAAAGCCATATAGGCGTATTTTGTAAGGAAGATTCCATTAATTTTACTTACAAAATCTGCCACAACTTCTTCAGGAAGAAGATTTGTAAAACCATCATCGGTGAACACGAAGTTTGAACCGTTGGACATGGACACTGAAATTGCAACTACAAAAATGAATACCAGAACAGATGCGATTGTTGTAAGGGCCTTCTTTTTGCGAAAAGCAGGAATAAAATACATAACCAAAACCAGCACCAGATAGATGAGGAAAACTGTAACTACTGAAAGAAGAACCGCACAGGAAATGAGTCCCAGCCAGAAAGTAACGTTTCCAAGAAGCCCTTCGCCGATTCCGTAGATAACTCCCGCAGCCACCATTATGATAACGCCAAGTGTAGCATCGGTAATAAATGATACCATGAATTTTGCCAGAAAATAGCTTTTGCTTGGGATAGGCATAGCGATAAAGTGTTCTTCACCATTTCCAGTGTAGTAAGTGGTGGCGGCAGTAATAAATCCAAAGAAGAAAATACATATGGCACCAAGACTAATTGAAATCATTGGCATGATATGTGTACTTTCGAACATGGACAAAGTACGGTAAAGTCCCAGGAGTGTTCCAATAAGACACAGGCTCATAACGCCCAAAAGATAAATCACAAGAATGCCAAGACCAATAATTTTGGCAACACCTTTAGGACCTTTTTTTATGGTTCCAAAAACTGTTTCCAGGTTCCATTCATTCTTAAAAAAGATTTTAAGAAGTGCTAATGTAGGATTTTTCATGGCTTACTCCGATACAGTTGCATTTTCAGCAGAAACAGGTTCTTCTGAAACAATTTCTTCTGAAACAGGTTCTTCTTTTGCAACTTTTGAATCAATAAGAGCAAGGAAAATATCTTCCAGAGACTGTCCTTCTTTTCCGTGCTGAGCCTTAAGCTCTTCCATTGTACCAACAAAAACCAGCCGTCCTTTTTTAATAATGCCGATGCGGTCACAAAGTTTTTCTGCAACTTCCATAACGTGTGTTGAGAAGAAAACTGATTTACCTTCAGCAGCACGTTCTTTCATCAGTTCTTTTACGATAAAAGCAGCTTCAGGATCCAGACCAACCATTGGTTCATCAAGAATCCAGTTCTGTGGATCAGTAACAAGACTGGCGGCAAGGAAAAGCTTCTGTTTCATACCGTGGCTAAAAGAATTGATTTTATTTGAAAGTACGTCTTTGATTCCGAACTTCTCTGTATAATATTCAATACGTTCTTTTCGTTCTTCACCTACGCGGTAAATGTCACAGATAAAATTCAAATATTCCATAGCCTTAAGACGGCTAAATGTTTCAGGATTGTCCGGTACAAAGGCAAATTTTCTTTTTGCAAGAAGCGGATCTTTTTTGATGGATATTCCATCCAATTCCAGATCCCCTTCTGTAGGCTGAAGGATTCCGGTAAGCATACGAATTGTTGTAGTTTTTCCAGCTCCATTTGGTCCAAGAAAACCAAAAATCTCACCATTATTTACTGTAAGATTAACTGAATCTACTGCTTTAAGACCTTGTTTCCCGTAAACCTTAGAAACATTTTTGATTTCAAACATATAATCCTCCTAATAAATATTTATTCTCATCTTTTGGTAACTTTTATACATTTATTATAATTTTATAGTATAATCAATTTACAAGAAGGTAAATATGTATAATAAGAATGAAGCAGCTTTAACTTCCCCAATGGGTTGGAATAGTTATGATTATTACAATACAATGGTAAATGAACAGCAGGTTCGCGAAAATGCAGAATACCTGGCAAAAAATCTGAAAAAATTTGGCTGGGAGTACGTTGTTATCGATATTCAATGGAGTGATGAACACGCTGGTGATCAAAATGAAGACTGGGTTCAGTATATTCCTTTCAGTCACTTCAATCTTGATGAATACGGACGACAGATTCCTGCCCTTAATCGCTTTCCATCAGCAGCAAACGGAGCAGGTTTTAAAGTTCTGGCTGACTACATTCATTCTCTGGGACTTAAATTCGGTATTCATATTATGCGTGGTATTCCTCGTTATGCCGCCGCAAATCATATTAAAATTAAAACTCACGATGGATCTACTATTACTGCCGATCAGATTGCAAATCCTCATTCAGTAAGCAAATGGAACGGTGATATGTACGGTGTTGATTACCGAAAAAAAGGTGCTCAGGATTATTACGACAGCATTTTTGAACTTTATGCAGAATGGGGTGTGGATTTTGTAAAGGTTGACGACATCTGCAATACCAACATGTATCCTCATGATCCCTACAGCGCAGAAAAAGAAATCGAAATGATTGCCAAAGCTATTGAAAATTCTGGACGAAACATGGTTCTTTCCTTAAGTCCAGGGCCTGCCGTAATTGAAAAAGCATGGCATCTTAAAAAATACGCAAATATGTGGCGCATTACAGATGATTTCTGGGATGACTGGAAGCTTCTAAAAGCAATGTTCGAACGCTGCGAAGTATGGGAATCACACACTGGAAATGGAAACTGGCCTGACTGCGACATGCTGCCTTTAGGTTACCTTGGATGGGGTTGGGGGCACGGGAAACGAGTTTCAAATTTTACGGAAGATGAACTTCGCACAATGATGACGCTCTGGTGTATTTTCCGCTCACCTCTTATGATTGGCACTGATCTTCTGCAGCTGAAGAAAAAAGATGAAGCTCTGCTTACAAATCAGGACATTCTTGATATGCAGAAGCTTTCTTCCCAGGCAAAGCTTGTTGCCCGAGACGATAAATTTGTTGTATGGACAAACAAAGGTGAAAAAGGCACCTATCTTGCAGTTTTCAACATCAGTGATGAAAAACTGGAATGGAATGCTGATTCACTTACACAGGCAGAAAAAGCCCTTATTGGAAATATCACCGAAAATGCAGTGGATTTATGGACCGGAAAAAAAGCTGATCTTTCAAAATCTGTAAAAATTCCGCCCCACGCCCCGCTGGCCTTGAGATTTTAAATTATTTTTTTCTTATTATGTCACACGGATTGGCTCCGTCCTACGGACTCCGCTGTTATTTAGTTTGTAAAAATAAAGTGAGCTCCGTAGGAGCGAACAAATCCGTGTGATAACAAAAAAAAAGGAGTTTCTTTATGAAAGAACATCTTAAATATATTATTCCGTCTATTGCAGCCATCCTTGCAGCTCTTATTCTTGCTTTTGGCATGAAAAATATTACATCACCAAACCGCACTGTTTCTGTAAGGGGACTTTCTGAACGGGAAGTAGATGCCGACATGGCCGTATGGAAACTGAGTTTTACACTTGGTGCAGACAGTCTTCCGGTTTTAAAAGAAAGCATTACCAATCAGACTTACATGGTACTAAATTTTTTAGGTGAATACGGACTTACAGAAGAAGATTACACTGTTCTTGCCCCAGAAATTACCGACGCTACAGTAAATCTTTACATGGATTCTAACCGTCGCAGCTTCGACTACATAGCTAAACAGTCTGTTCTTATCCGCACAGGAAAAGTTGATCAGGTACGACAGGCTTCAAGTGCAACACTGGAGCTTACCGGTGAAGGAATTTCTGTTACAAGTGATTACGGTGAAAAAGTAAACTACGAATTTAACGGACTCAATGCCATCAAGCCGGAAATGATTGCCGATGCTACTCAGAATGCACGTCAGGCCGCCGAAAAGTTTGCAAGAGACAGTGGCAGTAAAATCGGAAAAATCCAATCTGCAAGCCAGGGGCTTTTTTCAATAGATGATGCAGCTACAGGCCTTGAATACAAAAAAACTGTACGTGTTGTAACTACTGTAGTCTACAGTCTGGTGGATTAACTCACAAAAGAATAATCCCCTTTATTTTCCCAGCAGTTCCAGGTTTTTCTGAATCAGGTTGCAGCGCTGGATGACACAATCTACACTTCGGTGAGGATCACTTGGAGTGTTGAAAGTGTAATCCAGAAGCTTTTCTACTGTAGTTGTAGCTACGTGAAGACGGGTATCGCTTGATGCATAATATATGTAAATATTTCCATCTTTTTCGATAGCACCATTAGAGAAAACAACATTACTTACATCACCAATCCGTTCACTTCCCAATGGTACAAGGAAATATCCACCTGGTTCAGCAATTACTTTGGCAGGATCTTCAAGACTGGTGGCATAAACGTAAAGAACATAGCGAAGACCTGCAGCAGTGTTGCGAACTCCATGAGAAATATGAAGCCATCCTTTTTCCGTTTTGATTGGAACTGCCCCAGCCCCGTTTTTTGCCTCGGTGATTGTATGATAAACCCTGGGACTAATGATTTTCTCTTCATTGATTACAGGGTGAGTAATGTCGTCACAAAGTCCAAAACCAACTCCGCCACCACTTCCAGTATCAATAAAGTCGTCCATTGGGCGGGTATAAAAGGCATATTTTCCGTCCACAAATTCCGGATGAAGGACTACATTTCTCTGCTGAGGAGAACGCTTTGTTACAAGGTTTGGAAGCCGTTCCCAGTTTTCCAGGTCTTTTGTGCGGACAATTCCAGCTGCGGCAACTGCAGCTCCAAGCTCAGGGTTTGACTTATCCTTGCTTTCAGAACAGAAAACTCCGTAAATCCAGCCATCTTCATGCTGAGTGAGTCGCATATCGTAAACATTGGTTTCTTCCTTACAGGTGTCAGGCAGACGGATTGGGTAATCACGGAAACAAAATCCATCAACACCGCTGATACTTTCAGCAACTCCAAAAAAACTTTTTCGGTCATTTCCTTCAATTCGGGCAACAAGACAATATTTTCCATTCAGGTAGAGGGCCCCGGAATTGAACACCGCATTTACGCCCAGTCTTTCCAAAAAAAACGGATTTGTTTCTTTGCAAAGATCGTATTTCCAGGTAAGTGGAATGCTGTCCCTGGTAAGCACAGGATTTTCCCACCTGTCGTAAAGCCCATTGTAAAAATCCTTATTGATTGTATTTTTTCGTGCCAGAAAGGCTTCCTGTTTTTTCAAAAGCTCATAGTATTTTTCGTGAATCATATTTCAATTATATGCCATAAAAAATTTTCCGCAACCTCCAAAAATCTTCTAAAGACTTGTTCTTTTCCTGCCGATAATAAATATGGTATACTTTTACCATTCAGCATGTTTACAGGACGGAGAAAAGATAAAATGACTAAAACAGAATTTTTTGAAAAAATAGCAAAAGTTCCAAAGGCAGAATTGCACATTCATATTGAAGCGGTAGCCTCCATGGATACAATCAAGAAGCTCTACAAAAAACGCTTTGGTGAAGCAATGAGCAAGGAAGATCAGAAAGCTCTTTTCTCTTATGAAGATCTCAACGGATTTATTCAGGCATTTCTTAAAGTGCAGGATTTGTTCCAGTCTGTTGATGATTTTGACCTTGTTTTTGACGATCTGAAAAACTATCTTGTTGATAACGGTATTACCTACTGTGAAGCTTTCTTCGCTCCGTCCGCCTTTATTAAAAAAGGTTTCAAATATGAAGATATGGTTTCCGTATTCAACAGAAACATTAAAAAGATTTTTGATGAAACTGGCATTGCAATCCGCCTTATGGGAGATGTATCACGTACATTTGGATGTGAAAATGCCATGAACAACTACAATATGTTCAAAGCAAATCCAAGTGAATACATTATCGGTATTGGACTTGGTGGTGCAGAACAGAAAGGTCCTGCCAAAGATTTTGAACCGGTTTACACACTTGCCCACAAAGACGGAATGCACGCAGTTGCTCATGCCGGTGAAGATGTTGGTCCTGAAAGTATCTGGGATGCAATCAACTTTTTGGGAGCTGAACGCATTGGTCACGGACTTACAGCCATGCAGGATGAAAAGCTTATGGATGAACTGGCAAAAACCCGTCGTCCTGTTGAAATCTGTATTACATCAAATACTTTTACAAAAAAAATCGTTACCCAGGCAAAAGATCATCCTGTAAAAAAATACTTTGACAAGGGTATTCTTGTATGTATCAACACAGATGATCCTGTATTCTTTAAAACCACAATGCTTGAAGAACTTTGGCTCTGTTACAAAGAACTTAAATTCTCTATGGATGAAATGAAAGTGCTTTTGAAAAACAGTTTTGAAGCCTCATTCCTTTCTGCTGAAGAAAAAGAAGCCTGGTACAAGAAAATCGACGAAGCCTGGAATTTCTAGGTCCCGCCTATGAGTGCAAAACAGACTCCTTCTCTCATAGAAAAATACTACAATAAATTCAACGAGGATCATCGTCTCACCACAAGGCATGGCCAGGTAGAATTCAACACCACCATGCATTTTATAAAAAAATTCCTTTCACAACTCCAGCACGCGAAGGAACTTCGCGCACTGGAGTTAGGCGCCGGCACTGGTAAATATTCACTTGCCCTCTGCGACCTGGGCTGTGATGTTACTTCGGTAGAACTGGTAAAACGCAATATTGAAGTACTCCGTTCCCATCACAAAAAAATCAAAACCTGGCAGGCAGACGCCCGTGACATCAGTTTTTTGGACGATGAAAAATTTGACCTCACCCTGGTGTTTGGACCCCTTTATCATCTTCATGGCGATGAAAATAAACTTAAAGTTTTGAATGAAGCAAAGCGCGTTACTAAAAAAGGCGGCATCATCATGATTGCCTACGTAATGAACGAATACTCCCTCCTGACCTACTGTTTTCAGGAAAACCGCATGGCCGAAATCAAAAAAAAGGGTGGCATCACAAAAGATTTTCACATCAACACTACAGAAGAAGATCTTTATTCCTACACCCGTCTTGAAGATGCAGACCGCCTGAATCAGCTTGCGGGCCTTGAACGAATCACCGTTTTTTCTCCCGACGGAGCCAGCGATTACATGAGAGAAACATTGAACGCCATGGATGACAAAACCTTTGAAATCTATAAAGATTATCAGATACAGATAGCAGAGAGAGCAGATCTTATTGGAGCGGGAAGCCACATTGTGGACGTGGTAAGAAAAATATGACACTTCTTTCTATTAATAATATTTCTAAAATAGGACGAGAAAAACCTCTTTTTACGGAAGTTACATTTGGTCTTCAGGAAGGTGAAAAAGCTGCCCTTATTGGACGAAACGGAACTGGAAAATCAACGCTGCTTTCAATAATTGCAGGAAAACTGGAACCTGATTCTGGAAGTGTAGTACATGCCCGTGAAGGCGGCGTTTCCTATCTTCCACAAAATCCCGAATTTAACCCAGAAGATACAATCCGCGACCATATTTTCAAATCCCATTCACCAAAACTGGAAATCATCCGCCAGTACCTTGAAACCTGTGAAGCATTAGAATCGAATCCAAGTCTTCAGAATAAACTTTTTGAACTAAATCAGAAAATGGATGAAAAAGACCTTTGGAATTACGAGGCTCAGGTTCAGTCAGTTCTTTCTACATTGGGCATTTCCACCATGGACAAAAAGATGGGAGAACTTAGTGGCGGCATGGTAAAAAAAGTTGCCCTTGCCCAGGTTCTTGTTGAAGATACAAAACTCCTTCTTTTGGACGAACCTACCAATCACCTGGATATCCGCACCATCACCTATCTTCAGGATTATCTTGCAAATACAAAACGCAGTCTTCTTATGGTTACCCACGACCGCTACTTTCTGGATGCTGTATGTACAAATATTTACGAGCTTGCCCGTGGAAAAATCAAGCTTTATCAGGGAAATTACAGCCAGTATCTTGAAAAAAAGGAAATTGAAGCTGAAATTGAAGCAAATACTGAACGCCGCATTGAGTCAGTTCTTAGATTTGAACGTCAGTGGCTTTTGCGTGGACCATGCGCCCGTGGAACAAAGATTAAGGCACGTATTCAGCGGGACATGCAGCTAATCAACCGGGAAAAATTTCAGGCAGACAAAGGCTTTACTTTTGAAGTTGAAGGCCGGCGCCTTGGTGGAAAAGTTCTGGAGCTCCACGGAATCGGAAAAAATTATCTTAAAGACAATAAAAATCCAGTTTTTCAAAATTTCTCTTACACTTTTACAAAGGGACAAAAAATCGGGATTTACGGTGAAAACGGCTCTGGAAAATCCACGTTCCTGAATATCGTAACAGGGCGTCTTCAACCGGACAGTGGTTCTGTTGTTGTGGGCGAAAATACTCACTTTGGCTACTACACTCAGAATCCTGTTTTTGAAAACGTGAACATGACCGTGCTTGAATATGTAAAGGAAGTGGCACAGGCTGTAAAAACAAAAGACGGCACAATCATCCGCCCAGAACGCTTTTTGGAAGAATTCGGGTTTGAAGGAAAAATTCAGTACTCACCGGTAAGCTCCTTAAGTGGTGGTGAACGTAAACGCCTTTTTTTGGTACGACTTCTTCTTACAAATCCAAACTTTTTGATTTTAGACGAACCTACCAACGATTTCGATATTTTTACCATGAATATTCTGGAAGATTTCCTTATGGGATACCAGGGCTGTCTTTTGATTGTAAGCCACGACCGCTATTTTATGGACAAAGTGGCAGATACACTTTTCATCTTGAATAAAGACGGTGCAATTTCTGGATTCGTGGGAAAATGCAGCGAATATATTGATTACGAAAAAGAACAGGAAGCCGAAGAAGCTGCAAAGGCAACAAAAGCAGCTAACACTAAAGACGATTCATCCGATGAAATCAATACAAAAACAGCAGAAAATGGTGATTCCAGCAAACAGGCTGCCTATGTAACTTCAAAAAAGAAGCTTAGTTTTAAAGAACAGAGAGAATTTGATCAGCTTGAAAAAGATATCGAAGCTCTGGAAAACAGAAAAGCCGAACTGGAAGAAATTATGAGTGCTGCCCACCGTCCTTTTGATGAGATTGACAAGGCAAACAAAGAATATCAGTCTCTTTCTGCCAACCTAGATGCTAAATATACACGCTGGGAGGAACTGGCAATATAAGGCAAATCCATATATATGCCGATAAAATTAGTATGAATACACTGGAACTTAATTCAGCAGAAATAAACGAAACTCCGTCTCCGAAGCTTTTAAAAGGAAAGCGCCTTCTTACAAAAGAAGAAATCAAAATCCTTGAAAATCAGCGAAACCATTCTACCAACGGGTGGAAAAATTTTTATGTTGATGAACAGGCATTTGATACAGACTGCATTCACGAAAGTTTTTTTTCGGGATGGACTGTTCTTGGAAAGCTTTCAAAAGCCACACTTAAGTTCCACGACCTTATTCTGGACACAGGAATTTTTCACTCTGATATAAAAAACTGTGTTATTGGTGACTACAACGCCATTAAAAATGTTGCCTATCTTGATAACTACCGCCTTGGAAATCGGGTAATGCTCTTTAATATTCAGGAAATGAGCTGTACAAATCACTCTAAATTCGGAAACGGCATTATAAAAGAAAATGAACCTGAAGCTAACCGTGTGTGGATCAGTGTAGCCAATGAAAATGATGGTCGCTCGGTACTTCCATTTGAAGACATGATTCCAGCCGATGCCTATCTTTGGTCCCACTACCGAAACGATGACGATCTTCTTGCTAAATTTGTTGAAATCACCGACAATCAGTTCCCACACACCTTGGACACTTTTGGTTTTGTTGATGACGACAGTGTAATCAAAAATACAACCCTTCTTAAAGATGTAAAAATTGGAAAAGCTGCTTACATCAAAGGAGCATTCAAACTTAAAAATATTACTGTCCTTTCTTCAGAAGAAGAACCTTCCCAGATTGGTGAAGGCGTGGAAATGGTAAACGGTATCATGGGATTTGGAAGTAAGGCATTTTACCAGGCAGTTGCAGTCCGCTTTGTAATTGGTAGAAACTGCCAGCTTAAATATGGTGCCCGAGTTCTGAACACAATTCTTGGTGACAACTCAACTGTATCCTGCTGTGAGCTTCTGAACAACCTTATTTTCCCATTCCACGAACAGCATCACAACTCTTCCTTCCTTATTGCCACAACTGTTGCCGGTCAATCAAACATTGCCGCTGGTGCTACAATTGGAAGTAACCACAACTCACGAAGCCCTGACGGTGAAATTGTTGCAAAACGGGGTTTCTGGCCAGGACTTTGTTCCGATTTCAAACATAACTCTAAATTTGCATCTTTTGTTCTTGCAAGTAAAGGAAGTTATCAGCACGAACTGGACATTCCTTATCCATTTGCCCTTATTATTGCCGGAGAAGGCGGTGACAAATCTGTTCACATTATTCCAGCCTGGTGGTGGATGTATGATATGTTCGCCATTACAAGAAATAAATACAAATTTACAAAACGTGATAAGAGACCTGTTAAAGTTCAGAACATTGAAACTGATCCGCTTGCTCCTGATACAATGCAGGAAGTAATCCAGGCGTTGGAAAGACTTATTGCCCTTACTGCAAACATTCTGCCTCATCTTGATGAAGAAGCTTACGAAAGAGCTCAAACTCCGGCCGAAAAACTCCAGGCAGCAAAAGATTTCCTTCACCAGAATCCGGAAGCCGATTTTACACTTAGTGACCCACAGTGCCAGAAAAAATACGGTGCTACTATTTTTAAACCGGTGCAGGCATACAAAATGTACCGCCGCATTGTAAAATACTACGCAACCCGCACAGTATTTGACTTTGTAAAAAAACAGAATACCGATCGTCTTTCAAAGGATATTATCCTAAAAATTCGCCACATTCCTCTTTATACTGAATGGGAAAATGTAGGCGGTCAGATTATTCCTTCTGCACTTGTCCAGGAGCTTTTCCGCAAAATCAAGGAAGGTTCAATCAATTCCTGGGCTCAGGTTCATGATTTTTACAATGATTGCCAGGCAAATTATAATGATTACTGCACCCGCTATGCAATTTATCTTCTTGAAAAGCTTTACGATCGTCCAATTGAAAAATTCACCCGTGAACTTTGCGACAATATTAAGGCTGACGTAATTGTAATCAGCTCTGACATGTACACTGCCGCCATCAGTTCCCGTGAAAAAGACTATAGCGATTATTACCGTCAGATGGTTTACTCATCTTACAGCGAAATGGAGAAGGTTCTTGGTTCCATTAAGGATAATGACTTCCTTAGAAACCTTAGAAAAACTACTGCCGACTTTAACAACGACCTTTCAAATCTCTTTGCAGATTTCTAACTTGCAGATTTCTAACTTTGACAAAAAAGCCGGTTAGTGCTATTATGAAAACATGAACAAAACATTGCTTCTTCTACTTCCACTTTTCTCGTTAAACCAGTGCGACCGGTAAAGTAAGAGGCTTTTATTCATAAAGGAAATTACAGACCTGTCGCAAACGACAGGTCTTTTTTATTTAGGGTTTATTACAAACCCTAAAAACGGTGAAGTCAAGGCTTTAAGCGTTAGCGTGCCTTGACTTGACGTATTATAAGAGGTAAAAAAAATGAATCCAAACGGAAAGTACAAACCATTTGAAAGAGTGGCCATCACAAATCGCACATGGCCAGACAACAGAATCACTAAGGCTCCTATCTGGTGTTCAGTAGATCTTCGTGACGGAAACCAGGCCCTTGAAAACCCTATGGGTGTTGAACAGAAACTAGAATTTTTTGACCTTCTTGTAAAGCTTGGATTTAAAGAAATTGAAGTTGGCTTTCCATCAGCTTCTGACACAGAATTTAATTTTATTCGACGTCTTATTGATGAAAACCGTGTTCCAGCTGATGTAACACTTCAGGTTTTGTGTCAGGCCCGTGAACACCTGGTTATCAAAACCTTTGAAGCTCTTAAAGGTCTTCCTCGTGCCATTTTCCACATTTACAACTCCACTTCACCTTCACAGCGCAAATATACTTTTGGAAAATCAAAAGAAGAAATCAAACAGATTGCCATTGACGGTGTAAAATGCGTAAAAAAATGTCTTCCAATGGCTGAAGGCACAGAGATCATTCTTGAATATTCACCAGAAAGCTTCTCAACAACAGAAACAGACTACGCATTGGAAATCTGTGAAGCAGTAAAAGCCGAATGGGGTGTTTCAAAAGATAAAAAAATTATTTTGAATCTGCCTACAACAGTTGAATGTGCTCTTCCAAACGAATTTGCCGATCAGATTGAATACTTCTGCCAGCGAATTTCTGACCGCGAAAACTGCATTATCTCACTTCACAACCACAATGACCGTGGTGAAGGTGTTGCTCAGTGTGAACTGGGACTTCTGGCTGGTGCTGACCGTGTTGAAGGTTGTCTCTTTGGGAATGGTGAGCGAACTGGTAACCTGGACATTGTAAACGTTGCACTTAATATGTTTACTCAGGGTGTTGATCCTGAACTTGATTTTACAAATGTTCAGCGCATTGCAAATATTTACACTCGCCTTACAGGAATGGAAATCCATCCTCGCACACCTTACGCTGGAGAACTTGTATTTACAGCTTTCTCTGGAAGTCACCAGGATGCAATCCGAAAAGCCCTTGCCGCCCGTGCAAAAATGGATAAAAATGCCCTTTGGGATGTAACATATCTTCCAATTGATCCACATGATATTGGCCGCCAGTACGAAGGAATCATCCGCATCAACAGTCAGAGTGGAAAAGGTGGTGCCGCTTATATTCTGGAACACGAATACGGAATTATTGCACCAAAAGCCATGCATCCAGCCATTGGTGACGTTATTAAAACTGCCGCCGACAAAGCACAGCGTGAGCTTAAAAGCGAAGAAGTATTTGCTGCCTTCAGAGATAAATGGCTTTCAACAAAAACCCCACTCAATATCCTGGACCTTTCAGAACGCCACATTGAAGGTGAACGTGGTATGGAAGAAGATTCGGAACAGGTAGCCTGTATGGCAACAGTTTCTTGGGAAGGAAAGAATTATGCAATTGCCGCAAATGGTAACGGACCTTTGGATGCTTTCGTAAGTGCCTTAAAACAGACTCCTTGTCCTGCTTTCAACATCACTTCTTTCCATGAACACTCAATTGGTGAAGGTGCTGATACAAAAGCCATTGCTTATGTTCAGATTACTGAAGAAAACGGACGTCAGGTTTGGGGTGTTGGTAAATCTTCAAACGTTGGACGCGCCGGTATTGCAGCTGTTGTAAGCGCACTGAACTATGGTGCAGAAAGTCTCAGCGAGTAGAATAAGCTGGAAAGAAGAAAGGGACATCTGATAAGGCCCTTGCGTGCATTCAAAAGTGAGACGCAGTAAAAGGTTTGTTCGGTGAAAGCGGAGTCGGGGTTCGTGCCCAAACCATGCCCCGCACAAGCGAAGCGCGGAGGACTGTCGTGGTTTCGGGTACGGTTCCCGACGGAAGCATTTCACCTGTGTAAGTCTAGTTTATTCTGTCCCGTTTTTGAATGCCCGCGGAGAAACATTTTAATGCTCCCGTTCTTCTTTCCAAAAAAACTGAAATCTGTTAGTATGGGGAAAATTCCTTAAATAAATTCAGAGGTAAATATATGGCAATTACATGGTCAAATGCAGACAGCCTTTCTTCATGGAAAAAACTCATGAGCCTTAAAGGTGTTTCTGTAAAAGAAGCTTTGAGTGCACCTGATGCAGCAAAACGAGTTGCATCTTACAGTGTAAAAATGGGTGGCGGACTTACTTACAACTACGCTGCAAAACAGGTAAACGATTCAGTTCTTGCTGAACTTAAAAACCTGGCAGAAGAAGCCCAGCTTATTGAAAAATACAATGCCCTTTTGGATGGCGAAATCATCAATACTGGTGAAAAACGCATGGTTCTACATCAGCTTACACGTGGACAGCTTGGAAAAGATGTAATTGCCGACGGTGTTAACAAGCGTGAATTCTACATCAAGGAACAGAAACGTATTGCCGATTTTGCAAACGATGTTCACAGCGGAAAACTGGTTAACGAACACGGTGAAAAATTCACATCAGTTTGTCAGATTGGTATTGGTGGATCAGACCTTGGTCCTCGCGCAATGTATCTGGCCTTGGAAAACTGGGCAAAGAAAAACAACACCTTCAAAATGGAAGCAAGCTTCATTTCTAACGTTGACCCAGACGATGCAGCCAGCGTAATGAAGAAAATCGACAAAGCCCACACAATCTTTATTCTGGTTTCAAAATCAGGAACAACTCTGGAAACTCTTACAAACGAAAGCTTTGTAAAAGATTTCCTTAAAAAGGACGGTCTTGATCCAAGCAAACACATGATTGCCGTAACAAGCGAAACTTCACCATTGGCTCACAACCCTGACTATCTTGAAGCTTTCTATATGGACGATTACATTGGCGGACGCTACTCTTCAACTTCAGGTGTTGGTGGAGCTGTTCTTTCACTTGCATTCGGACCAAAAGTATTTGCAGACTTCCTTGACGGTGCTGCCGAAGAAGATAAACTTGCTTTGAACAAAAATATTCTTGAAAATCCAGCTCTTCTTGATGCCCTCATTGGTGTTTATGAAAGAAACGTTCAGAACTATCCTGCTACAGCCATTCTTCCATACAGCCAGGCACTTTCACGTTTCCCAGCTCACCTTCAGCAGCTGGACATGGAATCAAACGGTAAATCAGTAAACCGGGATGGTGGAAAAATTGACTATGTAACTGGTCCTGTAATTTTTGGTGAACCTGGAACAAACGGTCAGCACTCTTTCTACCAGCTCCTTCACCAGGGAACAGACATTACACCACTTCAGTTCATTGCATTCAGTGAAAATCAGACTGGTGATGATGTTGTAATCGAAGGTTCTACAAGCCAGGTTAAACTGTGCGCCAACGTAACAGCTCAGATTATTGCTTTCGCATGCGGTAAAACTGACGAAAACCCAAATAAAGCATTTGCAGGTGAACGCCCATCAAGCCTTATTTATGGTCAGCAGCTGAATCCAAAATCACTTGGTGCTCTTCTTTCTCACTACGAAAACAAGGTTATGTTCCAGGGCTTTGTTTGGAATATCAACAGCTTCGACCAGGAAGGCGTTCAGCTTGGTAAAGTTCTCGCAAAAACAGTTCTTTCAGGTAAAATGAGTGGGGCTCTTAAGGCTTTCGCAGATCTTCTGATCAAATAAACTGATTTAATACATCTTCCAAAAAGGTGATTAAAACGGGTCAAAATGACACAAAACAGTACTAAAAAAAAGGTGCCGTGTTATTTTGACCCAATTTTTTTTTCTAAAATCTCAAATAGACCATTTTGACACACTTCTTATAATAAAAACTCCTGCAAAAGGCAAGAAAAAAAAGAAAATTTTGTTATATTTTTTTAAATTCCCAAAATTCAATAAAAATTCGCAAAAAATTTAAAAAAAATCTATTTATGGCGTAAATTTGGCACGAAACTTGCTATATTATTAATGTATAATATTTGCCTGGAGGCTTAAAATGAAAGATGAATCAGTTTTGGGAATGTACCTTAAAGAAATCAATAAAATCCCACTCCTTTCTAACGAAGAAGAAACTGCTCTTGCACTGGCTGCAAAAAAAGGTGACCGCATTGCAAAAGATAAAATCATAGTTTCTAACCTCCGCTTCGTTGTTAATGTTGCAAAAAAATACCAGAACCACGGCATGGAACTGGAAGATCTTATCAGTGAAGGAAATATCGGTCTTATGACAGCTATTGACAAGTTCGATGTTTCTAAAGGCTACCATTTTATTTCTTACGCTGTATGGTGGATTCGCCAGAGCATAACAAAAGCAATTTACGAAAAGAGCCGTGCAATCCGACTTCCAATGAACCGCGTAAATGAACTTGTTCAGATTGATCAGGCACGTAAATCAATTACAGGAAACCTTTCTGATCAGGAAGAAATTGAAGAAATTGGTATTCTTTGTGGTATGACTTCAGCTCATGTTACAGAAATGCTGAATATTTCAAGAGAAATGGTTTCACTTGATGCACCTGTTGGAACAACTGACGTTGATTCTGTTGTTGGAGATTATATTCAGGCCGATGAACGTACAAATCCAAGCACCAAAGCAATCGACAAGTGCATGGAAGAAGATATCAACAGTGTTCTTGATACACTTAAACCTAACGAAGCAAAGGTTATCCGCCTTCGCTACGGTCTTAACGGAGCAAAGCCACTTTCACTTAAGGAATGTGGTGACGAATGTAATCTTACAAAAGAACGTATCCGCCAGATTGAAAAAACTGCTATCGTAAGAATGCAGCATCCCACAAGAAGTCGACGCTTGGCCGACTATCATGCCGCTTAGTGCAGATTAGAACAATCCGCTGATTATTCCGTCATCATCTACATCGATACTCTCAGCTGCCGGTACTTTTGGAAGTCCCGGCATTGTCATAATATCGCCTGCAAGTATAACTACGAAACCAGCACCTGCGTAAAGCTGAACATCGCGAACCGGGAAAACAAAATCTTTTGGAGCGCCAATAGCTTTTGGATCATGGCTGATTGAGCTTTGAGTTTTTGCAACACAGATTGGAAGGTTTCCGTAACCTTTTTCTTCGAATTCCTTAAGCTTCTTAAGACTTGTTCCCTGGAATTCAACAGAACCTGCCCGATAAATTTCTTTTGCAAGAGTTTCAATCTTTTCTTTGAAGCTCATATGATCTTCGTACATGAAATGGAAATTAGATTCTTCTTCACAAATTTCAACTACAGTTTTTGCAAGTTCACGGGTTCCCTTTCCACCGAATTCCCATCCTTCAGAAAGGACAGCTTTTACACCGTAATTATCACAGAGCTCCTTAAGCTTTGCAATTTCCTTGTCTGTATCAGTAACAAATTTATTAACTGCAACTACAGCTGGCACACCGAATTTTTTGATATTTTCAATGTGAGTGGCCAGATTTTCAAAACCTTTTTCCAATGCGAAAAGATTTTCATCGGCCAATTCTGTTTTTGGAACACCGCCGTGCATCTTAAGAGCGCGGATTGTAGCAACAATTACAACTGCATTTGGAGCAATTCCTGCTGAACGGCACTTAATGTCCATAAATTTTTCAGCACCAAGATCAGCGGCAAAACCTGCTTCAGTAACAACATAATCACCAGTTGCAAGAGCCGAAAGTGTAGCATTTATGGAGTTACAACCGTGGGCAATATTTGCAAAAGGACCTCCATGAACAAAGGCAGGAGTTTTTTCCAGAGTCTGAACTAGGTTTGGACGAATAGCATCTTTAAGAAGAGCAGCAATAGCACCAGTACAGTTCAACTGACCGAATGTTACATCTTCCTTGTTGTAGTTTTGTGCAATTACAATGCGTGAAATGCGATCTTTAAGTTCTTTAATTGATTTTGAAAGACAGATAATTGCCATGATTTCAGATGCAACAGCAATTGTAAAATGATCTTCACGAGGAACTCCCTGAAGCTTTCCACCCATACCAATTACAATGTTGCGGAGTGCACGGTCGTTTAAATCAACACAGCGTTTCCAGCTGATTGTACGCGGATCGATATTAAGGGCATTTCCCTGCTGAAGGTGATTGTCAATTATTGCAGCAATAAGGTTGTTTGCAATTGAGATAGCGTGAAGGTCGCCAGTAAAATGAAGATTAATGTCTTCCATTGGAACAATCTGTGCATAACCGCCACCACAGGCACCACCTTTTACACCAAAACATGGACCAAGTGAAGGTTCGCGAAGAGCAACTACAGATTTTTCACCGATTCCTCGAAGTCCGTCTGCAAGACCAATTGATACGGTAGATTTTCCTTCTCCAGCTGGAGTTGGAGTAATTGCAGTAACAAGAATCAGTTTTCCCCGTTTAGAAGGATTCGCAGCTTTTTCCTGAAGTTTACGCAAGGTTGGCATTGTGATTTTTGCCTTGTATTTTCCATAAAGTTCCAGATCATCTTCTGAAAGCCCGATTTTTTTTGCAACTTCTGTGATTGAAGCCATTTTATTCTGCTGTGCAATTTCAATGTCTGAAAGCATACGTTCTCCTAAAATCTACGTGGAATTATGTCCATATATTATAAACGGATTTTTAAATTAAAAAAAGAGGATTGCAGGCCGAAAAAAAGGAACTTGAATTATTAGAAGACTTATATGATTCAAAACAATTTGAATTTCTCGTTTGTGCAGCATTTCTACAAAAACAATGCCATATACAAAGGCAAATGAAGGATATTGTTTTTTTTCATTATGTCTTTTTTGTAGAGAATGTAGGCTTGTCCCAGTGTATCTGAATATTTTTTATAGAATTTGTCCAGTGAGGCATGATGCTGGTAAGAAGCTGATTATAAATCTTTCTTTTAAGCATAAAACCCTTCTTTTATCACAAAAAAGCAAGATGAAAATATTTGGATTAAGCCTGGTAAAAAATTAGAAAAAGATATTAAGATTGAGGACTATTTAAGATTGTATTAGTCCCCTGGGGCAAGAAGGGATTGAAGTGCACTCCTAAAGTTGGAGCATCCTTTCGTTTATTCAATAGGAATCAGCTGTTCTTCCACGGTGAAATGAGTTTCCCCTGTTGCTTTTGAGTAAGTAACGATTTTGGCCCAGTCACGTTTTTCAGGATAACCGTCATCTTTATAACCTTTTAAATTTATGACTATTGTGTCTTCATCTTCAGAAACTATTATAGTCTTGATAATCATTTCAAAAGGATCTGTTTTTGTTCCAGGATAATACTTTTCGTTTGCGACATACCAGTCGATCCACATATCTTTTACTTCGATATTAAAACGTCGCAATTCCTGATCCATCTCTTTTTCTACTGCCTCATTAAGATTGGAAAGTTCTTTTGCCTTAAAAACAGGCAGTAAAATTTCAATCTTTGAGAACATGGTATCACAACCAATCTTCTTTTTTTTATAACTTGATGCAATCCCTTTTTCCTTGCAGGATGTAAGCAGAATAATTCCAATTAAGGCCACCAGGACAGATTTTTTTATCATTTTTCGTACTTATATGGGAAGTTTTATTTTTGTATGGAAAAATCTACTGGAAATAGCGTTTTTTGACAAGTTACACCAATCATTTTATAATATAATTATGAATACTATTCCTTCACGTGATCAGATTCCTGCAAAAGACAAATGGGATCTTACATCAATTTTTGAAAATGACGAAGCTTGGGAAAAAGCCCTTGCAGAAATAGCTGGATATGGACAGCGTATGAAAGAATTTAAGGGGAAACTTGGAAGTTCTCCAAACATTCTTATCGCTGCCTTAAAAACACTTGAGGAAGCTGAACTTAAAATCGAAACTGTTTACCATTATGCAAGCCTTCAGCACTCCGCCAATGAAGAAGATTCTTCTGCCGCCGACAAGGAAGGTCGTGCACTCATGGCTTACTCTAAGTTCGAAAGTGACATCAGTTTTTTTGAAAGCGAAATTCAGTCAATCGATGAAGATGAACTTCGATTTTGGATTCAAACTCCGATTTTTGAAAACTACAAAGTCTTTATTGAAAAGCTTCTTCATGTAAAACCATATATTCTTAGCGAAAAAGAAGAAAGAATCCTTTCACTGCAGATGGAAAGTGCCCAGACTGCTGATAACGCTTTTTCCGCACTTACCAATGTTGATATAAATAAGACTTTCGGAATGGTAAAAACTGCTGATGGTGAGAAACAGCTTACCGAAACCACCTGGTCTGTTTTTATGGATAACCAGGACCGTTCCGTTCGTGAAGAAGCCTATAAAAAATTCTATGCAAAATTTGAAGAACACCAGAATGTAATTGCCAATCTTTACGCTGGTTCCGTAAATCAGGATATTTTCATGGCCCGCGCACGAGGTTATGACAGCGCCTTACACGCAAGCCTTTACAAAGATAAAGTTCCTCTCAGTGTTTACCACAATCTTATTGACTGTGTTCACAAAAACCTGGCTCCCCTTCACGATTATTATGAAATCAGAAAAAAAGCACTTGGACTGGATGAACTGCGTCATTACGATGTTTACGTTCCCCTTGTTAAATCGGTAGATACACACACCACTTACGAAGAGGCCGTCGAAATCTGCCGCAAAGCCCTGGCTCCTCTTGGCAAAGAATACACTGACCGCCTGTGCGACGGCCTCCTGAACGGCTGGGTAGACCGCTACGAAAATGTTGGAAAACGCGGTGGTGCTTTCTCCAGTGGCTGCTACATTGGAAATCCTTATATTCTTTTAAACTACAAAGAAGATGTAATCCGTGACGTATTCACCATGGCTCATGAAGGCGGACATTCAATGCACTCCTGGTACGCTGTTCACTCAAATCCGTTTATGAGCTACGATTACACCATTTTTGAAGCTGAAGTTGCATCTACCTTCAACGAAGAACTGGTTTTTGAATACCTGCTTAAAAATGCGGAAGAAAAAGGTGATAAAAAGCTTAAAGCCTATCTTCTTTCAATGCGGGCAAGTGACATTCTGGCTACTCTTTACCGTCAGACAATGTTTGCAGAATTTGAACTTAAAGCTCACGAATTTGTGGAAAATGGCACTCCTCTTACAGCTGAACTTCTGCGAAAAACCTATCGGGAGCTTCTTGAACTATACTTTGGTCCAGCCATGCATTTTGAATCAAATTCCGACATGGAAGGACTTCGCATTCCTCATTTCTACACCGCTTTTTATGTTTACAAATACGCCACAGGCATTTCTGCTGCCCTTGCCCTTAGCCGAAGAGTTTTGAACGGTGGCAACAAGGAACGTGAAGATTATTTTGCATTCCTTAAAAGCGGTGGTTCACGATACCCTATCCAAGCCCTTAAAGTGGCCGGCGTAGATATGGAAAGTACTGAACCAATTCAGGCTGCCTGTGATGAATTTGCACGCATTATCAAGGAACTGAAGGAAATTCTGTAGTAAAAAAACTGATTTAAACCAGGTGCTTGAAATTGTAAAATAACTTGCCGATAGTAAGTCTCTTTTAGTATTTTAAAAAAAGGAGTGTAAGATAAAACCGCTAAAATACCGCGGCTTTTTCTTACCTAAAGTTTGCGTTGCAAACTTATTTTAAAACTGGGAGCAAAAAATACTATGGCAAAATATCAGTTTCAGACAGAAGTAAATCAGCTTTTAAAACTTCTGATTCACTCACTTTATTCAAACAAAGACATTTTCCTGCGCGAAATAGTTTCAAATGCAAGCGACGCCCTGGATAAACTGAAATACCTTACAGTTTCTGACGAAGCTTACAAGAACATTGCCTTTGATCCACGTATCGACATTACTTTCTCGGAAGCAGACGGTACAGTTACAATTCAGGATTGCGGTATCGGTATGAACGAAGACGACCTGAACAACAACCTGGGTACAATCGCCAGATCAGGAACAAAAGCCTTCATTGAAAAACTCAGTTCTGACGCCTCAAAAAATTCAAATCTTATTGGTCAGTTTGGTGTTGGTTTCTATTCAGCCTTTATGGCAGCAAAAAAAATCGACGTTTACACACGAAAAGCTGCTGGTGACGGAAAAGTAATGCACTGGTCTTCCGACGGCACAAATTCTTACGACATTGAAGAAATTGCCTGCGACAGTGAAATCGGAACAAAATATGGTTTCAACAACACTACACTTTCTGGAAGTGCCATTGAAATCCACCTGAACGATGAAAGCAAAGACTATGCATCAAGATGGAAGATTGAAGAACTGATCAAACGTTATTCTGATCACATTGCCTTCCCAATCTACCTGCACTACGAAAAGAAAAATTACGACGATAAAGGAAACGTTACATCAACAGAAAATAAAGTTGATCAGGTAAACTCTGCCAGCGCCCTTTGGAAACGTTCAAAATCTGACCTTAAAGCCGAAGATTATAACGAATTCTACAAGACAATCAGTCACGATGGACAGGATCCACTCCACTACGTTCACACACATGCTGAAGGTACTCAGGAATACACAACACTGTTCTACATTCCAGAAACTGCACCTTTCGATATGTACCAGGCCGACTATAAAAGCGGAGTTAAACTTTACGTAAAACGAGTTTTCATCACCGACGATGATCGTGAGCTTCTGCCAAGTTACCTGCGTTTCGTTCGTGGTATTATCGACTCAGAAGATCTTCCATTGAACGTTAGCCGTGAAATCCTTCAGCAGAACCGTATTCTTGAAACAATCCGTAAATCAAGCGTAAAAAAACTTCTTTCAGAATTCAAAAAGATGGGAGAAGCCGCAGATAAAGCTGCAATAATTGAAAATCCTACAGACGACGATAATGCCAAAATGGAAAAATGGGCTAAGTTTGTAAAGAATTTCAACCGCCCTATGAAAGAAGGTCTTTACAGTGACTGGGAAAACAAAGATGAAATTGCCGAAATCATCCGTTTCAAATCAACTGACGAAAGTGGAACCGGTGACAAATGGACAAGCTTTGCCGATTACGTTCAGCGCATGAAGCCTGATCAGAAAGCAATCTACTACATTACAGGAACCGACGAAAAGAACCTCCGTGCAAATCCTCTTCTTAAAGCCTACACAGCAAAAGGATTTGAAGTTCTGATTATGGCAGACGACATTGATGACATTGTTATTCCAAGCTATCAGAAATACAAGGATTTTGAACTGAAAGCCGTAAACCGCGCCGGAAGTGATGAAGATCTTGGCACCAACAAAGAAGAAGCCGAAAAGAAAGCTCAGGAATTTGGAGCTACTCTTACAAAAATCAAGAACGTTCTTGGGGAGCGCGTAAAAGAAGTTAAACTTTCAAAAACTCTTACAGCCGAAAACCCATCTTGTATCGTTGTTGATGATACAGATCCTTCATACCAGATGATGCAGATGATGCGGGCTATGGGACAGGAAGTGCCTGAATTGAAACCTATTCTTGAAGTTAATGCCGATCACCCGATTGTTGCAAAGCTTAAGGATGATGATTCAAACGTTTCCGACGTTGCAGAAGTTCTTCTTGATCAGGCCATGCTCATTGCCGGTGTAGAACTTAAAAGCCCAATGGACTTTGTAAAAGCCATGAACAACCTGTTGAGTAAGTAAGATTCATTAATTTCAGATAAAAAAAGACCTGAGTGAATGTAAAATTGAAGTGCACTTCAAACAAACTTCCACTCAGGTCTTTTTTTTAAATCCGGGTTTTTTGTAAATGAAAACTCCGTACATCTTTCATAATTAAATTCTAGAAGCTGCCAAGAACAGCAACCATTATAATAACCTGAAAGCAATGAAGCAGCTGATCTACAAACCATGTGATTTTCTTGACATGTGTTCTTAAAATATCAATTACATAATGCAGAATCACATTACCAAAGAAAGTAAAAATATAAGTCCACCAGAAAACATTATTACTGAATCCGAATTTGCAATATCCATAAACGGCTAAGGGCAGAATTGAAAGGAATGCCCATTCAAATGCATGTGCAATTAAACAGGGAATCCAGCTGTTTTTTTCATATTTCCATGCCGCAGGATTTTTTTCCCTTATATTAGTACAGCCATGAAGTTTATTAAGTCCATCTTCCCACCATTTTTGAGTTCTCTGTTCTTTTAGACAACCCTGTATATGGTAAACTTCCATTAAATTTGTAAAATAGCAGACAATAAATAATAAAATG
>JAEDJA010000066.1 GCA_016296575.1 Treponema sp. | reverse complement strand
TTTTACATGATTAACCGAATCTCTTTGGGTTAGATTTTTACGTGATTCAATACGCAAGAGAAAAAGTACACAAAGAATAATCCTGGCAAATAAATCACCATGAAGCGTATAAAAAGTCATTTCTTCACTAAAATTTTTTAATTCCACATCACAGAAGAGCCAGGTTTTTACAAAGGAGGCAGCCTCTTTTACAATACGCCCATTTATATCTATGTAACAGGTTTGTCCCGAAACAGAACATCTTACACTTGGAAGACGATTTTCTACACTTCTCACTATTGCCATCTGCTGATGCTGTTTTTGAGCTGCTACACTTCCCGACCAGGAATCATTTAGAAGGGTTATAAATAAATCACTTCCGCGTAAGGCAAATTCACGGCATGGACTGGAGAAAGTATCTTCAAAACAAATTGGTGTTGAAAAACTGTAATCACTATTTTTAAAATTAAAAAGCGTATAGTCTGTTCCTTTATCCCAAAGATTTGTTTCCACCCCAAGAAAATTCAGCACACCTTCCATATTCTCTTTGAAAGGAATTGATTCAGAAAATGGAACAAGATGAATCTTTGCATATTTTTCAGGAGCAGGCGGATTTACATTGAAGCCAGGAGTAAAATACAAGGCTGTGTTATAATCATGAAAGTTTTTATTTTCATCTTTTTCACGGTGAAAATTACCTATGACAAATGGAACACCGGTACTTTCAATATATTGCAGAACATTTTTCACAATTGCCAGTCTTCCTGAATCACTGCTTTCATAATAAGTATCAATAACAGAAGGAACAATTGCAGTTTCAGGCCAGACTACAAGATCACAATCTGTATCTTCCAAAGCTTCTCTTGAAAGATAAATAAGGTCTTTTGCATCGGCAGTATAAGCTGCAATTCCACTGGACCATGGATCTTGATTTGTCTGAACCAGCAGAATCCTTTTTGATTCACCTTTGTCAATTTCTTTGAAAGGAAGGACAATATTCAAAATAAAAAAAACAAACAGTATGGAACTTGCTCCAATAAGTCTATGAGTTTTTAGAGTTTTACGCATTTCATGGATTTTCTGGTGAAAATTAAGGGAGATATAACCACTTTTCATGCTGCTGCCAGTTTCAAATTCCTGGATTGATTTTCTATTTTCTACATTTAATATCCATCCAAAAAGAACAGATTGAACTGAATATATGAAAAAAGTAACTCCAAAAATCCCGGTAAATGATGAAATCCGTATTAATTTTGGAAAAAAAGCCAGGGCATAACCAGCTCCACCATAGGAAAAACCAACTGGCCCTAAAGACCTAAGATAATCAAAAGAAGTAAGAATAAAAGGAAGTGGTATCCATGAATCATTTTTAAAAAGATTAAAAACAAATTTTAAAACAACAGAAAGTAAACCGCAAAGTATGGCAAAAAGAAAAAGAATCATGATATAACAAAAAAGGCTGTACCGAATAAGCCATACGCCAAGAAGACCAAAAGAAGTTACACCAAATATAGAGCCCCACCAGAAAGCTTTAGAAATGTCAGATTCTTTTATAACAAGAAAAAACGGAATATAGAAAATAAAAATAACAGGTCCCAGTCCACAATTAAAAAAAACATTTGGAAATGAAAAATAAAAGAGAAATGATGACAAAAGAACCAGAAGTATTTTTTTTACTGTATGCATATAAATATCAGAAATTTTTCAAAGCTTTGCCAGGATGAAAAACTACAGATTTATGGGCAGGAATGTCAACAGGTTGGCCGTTTTTTGGATTTTTCATTATTCTTTTATCCCACTGTTTTATTTCAAAAGTTCCAAATCCACGGATTTCAAGTCTATTTCCTTCAAGAAGAATATTTTTTATAGCATCAAGAACAAAATCTGTATATTTCTTAGCATCGTCTTTTTCTAAATCAGTATTTTCGTAAACTCTAGAAACAATATCCATCTTAATTGCTTTGTTCATAAATACTCCCATAAAAACTCCCATACCATTGTTAAATAAAAAATCCAGCCAACTTTGAGTCAACTGGATTTTGGTGCAAAAATCAATTATTTTGCAAATGAAACATTATAAAGTTTCATCATTCTTGACTTTTTGCGTGATACAGCATTGCGTGTCAAAACACCCTTACTTCTTGCACTATCAAGTTCTTTCTGAAGAAGTTTGTATTTTTCTTCAGCAAGTTTCTGATCTTTAGCGTGTACAGCTTCTACAAACTGTTTTGCATAAGTTCTGCATGTGCTTTTAATAGCTTTATTGTGAAGTCTTCTTACTTCGCTCTGTGCATGTGCTTTTTCTGCTGATGATTTTTTGCTAGCCAAAGGAGTACCCCCATAAAAAATATATAGTTAACTATTTAGTCATTCTAGTTAATTGAATCCTTAAAGTCAATACTAATACTCAATGAAAATACTAAGATTTAACTTTACAACACTAGACGTTGTTTTATATTTTATATATAATAGTCAAACGAATATTCGAATATTGGAGGCGCTAAATGGCTGGAGCAAGTAAAAACTCTCGTACAACTGTTGCAACACAGAAATTTATGTGCCCTGACTGCAATGCCGAAATCATCATGAAAACAATTGTTGACAACGGTAGAATCAAAAACATTGCCGAATGCCAGGGTTGCAAACGTGTAGAAAGAAGACCAAAAGATTTCAAATAATGGAAATTATTAAGGTTTACACTTAAAAAAAACGTGCAGATTTCTAGAGCTGCACGTTTTTTTATGCTATAATCTATGAAGAATTAAGAGCTTTGATATAAAAAAAGGCTATCCAATTAAGAATATTACTTTAATTCTGGTAAAAATAATATTTTTAGTGGATAGCCTTCTTTGTTTATATTATATCTGAATATTAGTTTTCTGGAAATGTAATTTTGGGGTAATTATCATCATTTGAAAAATAATAATAAGTATGATAGTTTAACCAGCTGCCATCGTCAGAAACTTTTAATCCGTTTCTGAATTCAATTACGCCTGGATTTGCAGTTTTTCCAGCTAGAGATGTATTTATATTTGTATCTTTGATTGCATCACTTAAACTTATAGAATTATTCTTAATTCTATAATCATAAAAATGAATATTATTATAATCTTCAGTTACATAACTAATACACATCATTACATCATTGCCAATCATAATTGATGGTTCATAAGTTGGAAGAATGGAAAATTTTAATGATTTTGTTACATCATTGTAGGTTGCTTTTCCTGGGGTTATTTCTAATTCTCCTAAACCAGCTTTTGCTTCATAAGTGCCTAAAGAAATTTCTTGTTGTTCTTTTTTTGCAGAATCCCACCAGGTTACCTTATAGTCGTAAGTTTTACCTTTTACAGCATAGTAGTCTTTAATAATTACTTCTGTATCAATTTGTTTTCCAAAGTTAAAGTAATTCATTATAGATGTCCAGGTATCTGATTCACCTGCTTCCTTTCGCATTATTTCAACATAATCGACACCTTTTAAGTCAGTATTATGTTCAGATAATTTTAATTGAGTAAAAGATTCTTTATCTAAGTCTAAATCAATATATTCCCATTCATTAATGCCATTAATATAAGAATCCTCATGTTCTGCCCAAAGTGAACTTGGACTTTTTTGAAAAAGCTAATAAGGTGGTTTAA
>JAEDJA010000036.1 GCA_016296575.1 Treponema sp. | reverse complement strand
ACTTTATCACAGACCTACCTTTTTTGGAATTTACAGAAAGACTTTCACACTGTCGCATTTTTTTTGATTTTCTTCAAGTTTTCGGACAGTCTCATTTGGTGGTTATTTTCAACCGTCACGTTACGATTTGAATAATCCATTAAAACATAAATGTTTCTTTTTTCCACCTGCTGATTCTTATTTCTGAAAACTTCTGTACGAATAAGTTTATGATCTTTTAGTTCCTTTATTCTGGAAACTATAGTTCTTTTGCTTACTCCATTCAGATTTATGAAATAATCATTATTTGCAAAACAATATTTTTCTTTTTTAGAAAGAGCTAAGATTTCTCCGTACAACAGTTTTGCTCCTTCCGAAAGTTCTGACATTCTCAAAACCTCGGAAGGAATCAGAATGAAGTAGTGAGAATTGTCATTTTTGTTCTCATGCTGATTTTCCATTCTGATAGTTTGTTTCTCCAATATTGGATTTGATGTTTGCTACATTTTTACGTTCTGATGTTTGAACTGTGTAAAATTGCAACCTTCCATCATGGAATGTGAATGTGATGGTGCATTCCCCAAATCTTACAGGATGATTATTGATTTCCTGCAAAGCGGCAACAAAAACATTTTCATTCATTAAGCAACTCCTCCTGGTACTTCAAGTTTGATTTTTGCACTTTCTGGATAAGTATTTTTTACTCCACCAGTACAACGATGATTCAAAATATAAACTTCAAGATCACCGCGAGAAATCAAAACTCGTTTAGAAAGTCTTACTCTTGGTAACTCTTCTTCACTGACACAACTGTCCAGAGTACTCAAGCCAATTGAAAGAATTGCAGCAACTTCTGCACGTGTAAAAAGTGTTTTCTGTGGAAGCTCCACAATCATTGATTTGTCATTCTTCATATGCATTTCCTAATTTAGTTTTTTCTGAATTCTGAAGCCTGATGTTCCGGACCAACTGGCTTTCAATAACTTCAGTTATGATTTAAGAATAAAAGCCGGTAATAAAATTTAAAACCCACAAATTTAAGAATTTCATTCCCAAATTTGACTTTTTCATTCCCTTTTTAACGAATTCCATTCCCTTTTTTTAGAATTTCGCGATTCAGTTACTTTCACTTAAATCTGCTTACATGCACTAGGATACAATTAGAGAAATTGAAAAGATATACCACATTCAATAAAAAAATGTCCAATATTGGGGTATTTTGGTACACATTTAACCCTTTTGGGTACACATAAAGAAAATGGGAAAATTCTGATTAATATTAACCTTTTAAAACTAACTTCTTGTAATATTCTCTGCGCAGTTTTTTGCATCAGGTAAAAGCAATTTTTTGCCATAGGGTAGTACGCAGAATTGCGTTAGGGGGAATTTAAATTTTCAAATATGTTATAATGTTTTTGAAAGGTGCTTAAAAGATTTTTATGAAGAAAGCAATTCTGTTTAGTTTGATTTCAATTCTCTTTCTAACTTCTTGTAAAGCAAAAGAAGCAAAACCAAAGGAGGCCAAAGTGAATACATTTAAATCTGTTTCCATGGAAGAAGGCTTAAAGCTTATGGCAAGCGATAAAGATTTTATTCTTCTTGATGTAAGAACTCCTGAAGAATTTGCGGCCGGCCATATCCCAGGGGCTCTTCAGCTTACAAACGAAACCTTTACAAAACAGGATGCAGAGAAACTTCTTAAAAATAAGTCTCAATCCATTTATGTTTACTGCCGTTCAGGAAGAAGATCAAAAGAAAGCAGCCAGAAGTTGATTGATTTTGGTTATACAAATGTAATTGAAATTGGCGGGATTATTTCGTATAACGGACCGATGGAGAAATAAGTCTGGTCAAGCCACGCTTCGTTTAATGGCTTTTAATTTCTTCTCTTAATATCATAGTACTTCCATTTGAATTGTGTTCATTATTGTTTGTTTCATTTTGAAATGTTCGGCATATTCGCTTATTTTTCCAAAATCCAATTCGTTTATTTTGGTTCGATAATTATTAATGATTTCCTTGTAATAATCTAAAGGTAGTTTATTTTTATGTCGGATAAGTTCTATCAGCATTCGTTCTTGATTGTAAATCTGGATTTTATCTCCCTGATATTCAATTTCAGTTTTTCCGAGATCAAATATTGCATTTTCCATAAAACTTTGTTTGATATTGTCATCATGAATACGAGTGGCATTTCTTTTTGTGGAAATGTAATGAACCTCTGGGATAACATCAGTTAGCCCATAGAAATAGAAAGCACTATCCATTGTATAAATTGCTTCCGGATACTTTACGGTAATCACCTCGATATCTGAAACATACTGTTCTGTAGAGTAAATTCCATCTTGAATCTTATAGATTTTGTTTTCTTTTAGAAGATTTTTGATTTTATAGTCAGAACCAAATTGCTTTAGACACTCTTTATAACTAATAATCATAAAAGTATTCCTTTAGTAAATATACACACGATAATATTATTGTGTGTATATTTAGTTTAATATGAAGGAAATTAAAATTCAAGTAAATACTCACATATAAAGAAGATGTGTGTATATTTACTTAAATAGTTAAGCAATCCCAAATCTCTGAGAAATTCTAGCCACATCTTCTTCTGAAAGATTCAATTCCCCAAGCTCCAGTTTAGCAATCCGCTTATCCTTAAGAATCTGTCCTTTCTTTCGACCTTTTTCCAATTCAGATAACACAAACAAAACACCAAGCTTGAAAGAGTCCTGATTAATACCTTTCCCTGTGTTTGATGCTGTTTCCTCTTCCACAACAGTTTCACCAGCTTTCTTCTTAGCCTCAGCAGCCTTAATCATGGCTCGATAAATCTCGCCTCAGCCATTTTTTTCGATAAACCTAAAACAACCCTATCGGTTTGTTTTTTAACGGTTTTTCGATTTTAGGCACATGTGCTTTGTTAATCGATACTGCTCCAGTTTGTATTTTCTCAAGCAATGCAGTATCAGCTTTCTTTGCGGCCATAAAGCGACTATGTCCATCAACAATAATATAAGCCTCAGTAACAATGATAGGGCGGGATTTATCAAATCCGTTAGCAATCATATCATTTGCAATTTCAGTGACCTTATCATTTTCCTGCTGGAATACATTCTTAAAGTCTCTGTCAAAATGAAGCTGAGAAACTTCAACCAGTTTAATTTTTGCGTTGTCTTTATCGTTTGCCTTTTTATTCTTAATTCCAAAAATATTCATAATTCATTTCCTCTAATACTCCGCGTAAGCGGCAGCACAGAATGTGCTGAATCTACAGTTTGATTTATCAAACTGTAGTTCTAAAAATTACATGGATGTAATTTTTAGAACATCTCCAAAGTTTTCGTTGCAAAAACGAAAATAGCCCGACTAATGTCAGGCTTTAATTGTTTGATTACGTTTTATTCGCAATCCTCTTTTTTTTCATCATTATCTTCAGGAAGGAGTTTAACTTCTGCATCAATAATCTCTGAATCTTCTTTGTCAAATCCAAGAATTGGGAGTAACAGTTTTTCTTCTGTAGCACGAAGTTTTTCCAGTGCTCTTTCCTGTTCCATGTGTGCTGCATAGTGATCAAGCATTGCTTCAGTTTTGTGTCCTGAACTTGTCATAAGAACACGTTTATCAGCAATTTCATCACTCATACGGCTGCACCACAAATGTCGCCATGCATGGAAGGTGATTTTGTCTGGCTCAGAATAACCAATATTTTCTAAAACCCGTCTAAGGAACTTAAGCCAGTTTTTAGGATCAGTTGGATGTTCTTCTGTTAATCCCCAGAAAACAAATCCTTTCATTCCTTAATTCCTTCACTAGGTCTCCAGGAATGTCTTACATAAAGCCGGTCCACACCAATATCTTCAAAACGAAGAGCCGCAACTTCTCCTGCACGCATGCCTGTGTAGAATGCCACTGCATTGGCAAGTTTGGCAGTGTCGTTATCCCATTCAGATGCAAAAACTGCAGCAGCCTGTTCCATTGTAAGGATTTCACGCTTTTTAGATTTCTGTGAACATTTGATAATACCGTCAAAACAGTTGATTTCTGTAAGCTTATGGAAATATGCCCATTTCAAAGGAATTGTCACTGAACTTACAACAGAGTTGATTGTTTTTGGTGCAAGTTTAAGAACTTCTTCATCATCGAATAGGGCAGTTACATCTTCATGAGTAATACAACCAACCGGCTTACCAGAAACATGTGGCAACCAGTATTTAGTTGCTCTCATAAGCATTGCTTCACAATAATCCCGGTGAATTGATTGTCCTTTAAGCTTCTTTTCTTTGATGTAAGGAGATGATTCAAAAGCCCAGAACTCACTGATGTATTCATCAATTGGTTTACTTTCTGGACTTGCCATTAAGACTGCAGAATGAATGAAGTTACGTTCCTTCAGGACCTTGATGATTGTCTGTACATCTTCACGATCCATTTCCATTGTTCTAAGAGAATTGAGGACCGTCATTTTATCCAGTCGTAATTTCTTCTGATTCTCTTCTGCGGAATTGATTCTGCTTGGAATGTTGTTGTTTACAACCCAGCCCATAGCAACACGTTCAGCGGATGCTCTGTCTCTGCATCCTGTCGATTTGTTGTTTGTCTGAGTGCCATCGGAAAGCTGCAATCTGGCATACCAAATACCAGAAGGCATTTTAAATAAAAAATAAGGCTTAGCCATAGAACCTCACTTTGCAACAAAAACCTTGGTTTAAAACCGTAGTTTAAATTAGATGTGATTTCTACGCTAAGCCTTACTTTGTTAGGTTTTGGTAGTGTGCTAAACCCTTATAACACAAGGATTTAGCTTGATAGCGGGGGCAGGACTCGAACCTGCGGCCTCCGGGTTATGAGCCCGACGAGCTGCCAACTGCTCTACCCCGCGTCGTAATGTTGAAATATTATAAACCCTTAACAAAAAAGAGTCAAGGGTTTATTTCTTATTTTTCTTATTTTGCTTTTGTTACAACTACCGAGTTATCGGCATTTGAATATGGGGCAGGAATGTATTTATCGGCATTCCAATCATTTTCCCATTTGTATCCGTCCAAAAGGTAGCGGAACTGATATTCTTTATCTGCATCAAGTTCAATTTTTACTGAAAAAGAACCGTCTTTGGCCTTTTTCAGTGGTGTATCTGTGCTACTCCAACTGTTAAAGTCGCCGGCAATATTGATTTTTGAGGCACCCTGTGCAGCTTCAGGTGATACAGTAAAAGTAACATTGCATTTCTTTTTATCTTTTGAAAAACTTTTCTTAAGTGACATAAAACACCTCTTCTTAAATTAATTTAAAATCTCTAAAATCTTTACTAATGCAAGGGTATTATACTAGATAAAATCCCATTTGTCCATAAAAAAATACAGAAATTTTTCTCTATAAAAGCAGTAATTCCTTGTTTACAAATCCTGGGAAAAGATTTTTTTTGAAATTTACCAAATACCAGTCAGTTTCTGCATAACAAGACTTGTAACTGTAATGCCAGTCCAGCAGCAGAATCCCAAAAGGAGAGGTTTCCAGCCGGTTTTCACCAGTTTAATCACGTTGGTATTCAAACCGATTGCGGCCATAGCCATAATAATCATAAATTTACTAACATTTTTCAAAAAACTGAATGCAGATTTGAAAAAATCCAGGGCATCTCCCGCAGGCACAAACTGGTAAACCATTGTTGTAATAAGAGAAGCCAGCACAAAATAAAGTATGAAGAATGGAAAGATTTTTTTCAGGCTGAAAGTTGATTTCACATCTTCTGAACCAGCTTCCTTTTTCTGCTTGCGTGTCTGAATGAATGCCAGCACCAGTGTAATAGGAATGATTGCAAGGGTACGTGTTAGTTTTACAGTTACAGCCTTATCCAAAGTTTCGCTTCCCAGATTAAAAAGATTGTCCCAGGTAGAAGCGCAGGCTGTTACAGAAGATGTGTCATTTACCGCAGTTCCCGCAAAAATTCCAAAAGCTTCACCGCTGTCTGTGGTAAAACCTAAAAATCGGCCAAAGCTTGGAAAAATAAGGGCGGCTAGTACATTAAAAAAGAAGATTACGCTGATTGCCTGAGCCACTTCTTCATCATCTGCTTGAATTACCGGAGCAGTTGCGGCAATGGCAGACCCACCGCAGATTGATGAACCTACACCTACCAAAGTTGCAATTTTACCCGGCATATTGAATGCTTTACTCAAAAGAAATGCCAGAATCAAGGAAACTGAAATTGTAGATAAAATGATTGGAAGTGACTGAGCGCCCGTTTTTGCAACTACACCCAGATTCATTCCAAATCCAAGAAGAATAACTGACCACTGCAGCACTTTTTTTGAAGTGAACTTAAGTCCTTTATCAAAAGGAGCCTTATTTTTTAGGAACAGTGTAATAATCATACCAAGAAGGATAGCAATAACAGGGCCACCAATCACAGGAAATGCTTTTCCCAAAAACCAGGAAGGAACGGCGATACACAGACTAAGTAAAACTCCAAAAATCATTAGTTCACTCCAAAAAAAATTTAATAATTAGCGCTGTTTAAGCAGATCACGGATTTCTTCAAGAAGAACAGCTTCATCAGATTTAATAACTGGAGCTGGTTCTGCTGGTTTTGCTTCTTCCTTCTTCTTGAATTTTTCGAAAAGTCGGATTACTGAAAAAATACAGATTGCAATAATTAGGAAATCCACGATAGTCTGGATGAAATTTCCATAGGCGATTTTTGATTCACCAATTGTAACTGCCATTGCAGAAAAATCCAGTCCACCAATTAAAAGTCCAATAAGAGGCATAACAATATCATTTACAAGACTTGTTACAATCTTTCCAAAAGCGCCACCGATAATAACACCCACAGCCATATCAACAACGTTTCCACGTGAAATAAACTTTTTGAATGCACTAAGCTCTTTTCCGGCAGCTCCAATTCCGTCTTTAATACTAGCCATGATTTCCTCCATTTAGCAGGTAATTTTTTGTGATATTGATTATAGCACAAGGCCCCGCTTTAAGAAAATAGTTTCAGAATTTCAGATTATTATGACAATTTGTGAAAAATCAATGAAATCAAACTGCCAGAAAATTGGAATGAACTTGTAGCACCTTTAGGCTATGAACCCATTGAAAATTTCTATATTAGTGGTAAATTTAATAAGTAGGGGCGCCTGCCCCTGCGCGTCCACTTCGTTGGCCGCTACCCCCTCTCCTAGGGCAACTGAAAAAGTCCGGCTGCCCTAAAACCCAGATTAATTGGAGGCTTTATGAAAAAAATATTTTTGTCATTACTAATGGTTATTGCATTATCTTCTATAACTATTTTTGCTCAAAGTAAATCTAAAATTGAATTTTCTGCAAAGGATATTAACAACAAAAATATTACAAGTGAAATTTTTGAAGATGCAGAATTAACAATGATAAACATATGGGGAACTTTTTGCGGACCTTGTATTAAAGAAATGCCTGATTTGGCTCAATTAAATAAAAATAACGAAAATAAAGGCTTTCAAATTATTGGAATCGTGTTTGATGCAGTCAACAGAAAAGGGCTTCCAGATTCAAAACAAATGGATGCTGCAAAGAAAATTGTAAAGCAGACAGGAGCAGATTTTATTCACATTGTTCCAGATTCAAAATTACTTAATGGAATATTACAGAATGTATTTGCAGTTCCAACAACCATTTTTGTAGATAAAAACGGAAATCAAGTTGGTGAAACTTATACAGGAAGCAGAAGTCTTGCAGAATGGCAGAAGATTGTAGACAGCTTAATAAAATGAAACATAGAATAATCTCTATTTGTGTGCTAGTTTTAAGTATTTTACTTATAATTTCAGGAATTTTCGCAGGGGAAGCAGAATCTGTAATTGAAAAAGCAACAAGAATCTGTATGGAGTGTATAGGAATTGGGTAAGATTTCGAAAGTACGACTTTTAATACAGGCAGCTTTTACCGCTCTTTCAAATGGATATGTAAAAGGTTTTGCTCATGGAAAAATTTATCAAGGTGATTTGAAATATGTTTGTGTTCCAGGAATGAACTGCTATTCCTGTCCCGGAGCATTAGGTTCGTGTCCTATTGGAGCTCTTCAATCTACCTTAAGTTCCCGGGAATATAAAATTTCTCTTTATGTTTTTGGTCTTATTTCACTATTTGGTGTTATCTTTGGACGGTTTATCTGCGGCTTTTTATGTCCTTTTGGCTTAATTCAGGATTTACTATTTAAGATTCCTTTTGTAAAAAAAGTTCGAAAATTAAAAGGAGAAAAATTTCTTAGAGGCATCCGGTTTTTGATTCTTGCAGTTTTTGTAATTATCCTGCCTATGTTTATAATAGATATTACAGGATTAGGAAAACCCTGGTTTTGTAAATATATTTGTCCTGTTGGAACACTGGAAGGGGGAATACCCCTGGTTTTAATGAATGAAAACTTGCGTTCTGCAATAGGCTTTTTGTTTAAATGGAAAGTTGCCATCTTAATAGCTATTCTGTTTTTTTCAATTATTATATACAGACCATTCTGCAGATACATCTGTCCTCTTGGTGCAATTTATGGTATTTTTAATAAAATATCCTTTGTCAGATATAGAGTTGATAAATCAAAATGTACAAAATGTGGACTTTGTCAAAAAAAATGTGAACTGAATATAAAAGTTTACGAAAACCCGAATTCAATGGATTGTATTCGATGCGGAAAATGTATGGAATCATGTCCCGTAAAAGCGATAAAAATGGGATAAAACTGTTAGGCGAAATTATACTAGCTTTTCATAAAGAGAAATCTACGGTAACCTTTTCGATATGCCAGCTAAATATAAAAAAAGACTTTTCAAATTTTTTACAAAGCAGGGTGATATCTTTTGTTGGTTGACTTTACTTATTAACAACAAGCGGCGCAAGTAGCAGGCGTCCACATATCAACTGGTTGTACCGCTCGCGGCTTGACCGGTTTATCGACTTTGAACTTCTTGTTATGTGCTATTTCTTATAATTTCTACAAGCTTCTTCTACTTTCTTAAAATTAATTACAATTTTTCCTACAGGAAACTCTTCTTCAGAAGAATTGCATTTTTTTTCATAAAGATTTTTTGCCGTTTTTCAATTTTATCTCGGTTCTCTTTACAAAAATTATATTCAGCAAGCATAAGTAATTTATAACTAAAATCTCCCTCGTCATTGATTTTGTAAAGTGAAAGCTCGGATTCAGGAACCGGTATCATGCTGTTAAAGCGTAGGGTACCGTACAGTTTTTCCTTGCTTCGAAGATATATTGTCGTAAGATTATTCTTTTTGATTTTTCCATTCTCATAATCTTTGTCCTTTGGAGATGACATCGGAACAAAATATTTAAATCCATTTATTTCCGTAAGAATTCCAACATACTTTCTGTGATAAGTTCGTTCTTGAGGTTTGTTCTACATTACATGGCTTTCTATCTTCAAAAGATAGTCAACATATTCATCACTTACTATGTAAAAAATATTATCTTCTGTCATAATAATCTCCAATAAAAAAAGGCGACTATTAAAGTCGCCCGTTAAGTTCTCCAGTTAGGGGCGGAGCGTACCCAGTTTAAGTTTTCCGCTCAGAGTCGGAACGTACTCAGTTTAAGTTTTCCGCTCAGAGTCGGAACGTACTCAGTTTAAGTTTTCCACTTAGGGCAGGAATGCTCCCAACACCTATAATATAACACTAGGACATATAGGCGTCAAGACTTAAATTTTCTGCCACACTTCATTTTCAGATATATCACCGTAAATTGTATGCGTTTTAATCTTTATTCCAAAAGATTTTATATTTGGAATATTACTAATTGTTTTTGCAATTTGTCCGTGATATTGATTCACAGTACAATTTTCAGGATATTCACGTAAGTAAGCAAGATGATACTCTGGCTTTGTTATAAGTTCATTTATTATCGTATGAGAATCAAATAAATCGTTAGATGTAAATGAACTTAAAATTTCATTGATTGACTCACTCAATGTCATAAATTACTATTTCTCCTCGATTATACCAAGAACAACTGGTATTTTTGTTACTCCTTTTCCACCAGCTACTATAACTGTTATAGGAGTTTCGATTGTTTGTCCGAAAAGATTTGTAACACCTGCTTCTACAACTTCACCCTTTACTTTTTGATTTACATAGTCAACGTAAACAGCATTACTCTGAGAAGAGAAAAAGAATCCGTCTCCATATTCAATTTTTGCCATGCTTCCGCCATATTTTACAACGAATCCTGAAATGTAATAAGCGTGTCCAGATTCTAATGCACCATTTGCAAATAATTTACAGTTCTTTTCAACTTCTTCAACACCATGATATGTATATCCGTTAGCAAGTGCTTTTCCTGCCGCGTTCAGTTTTGCATATTTTTCTGCTTTAGCTTTTTCTTCGGCTTCTTCTTTTGCGATTCTTTCAGCTTCTGCAGCTGCTTTATCGGAATCTATTTGCTCTTGAGTTGGAACTCCTTCAATATTGTAAATGATTACTTTTGTTATGTAGCCATCTAAGAAGTTTCCTTCGGTTCTTCCATAGGCATAAACAATGTAATGCCCATTATATTTTTCATTATTTGCAACAGCATCAACTCTATCTCCCCAAGTTGGATCAGTTTCTGCTATATTTTTAATAAAATCCGTTGCATAAACATAACGAACATTGTCGCCCCATGCACTTTTATCAATTGCAAGCTTTAATAATGCTTCAGTAGTTCCATTTTCATTTCTTTTATCTGCACCAAGAATAAAGACATCTGTAATTTTATATCCTTTCTGAGAAGAGTACAGTTCAGAATCTCTTGAACTAAAATAATTTTTTCCTGAAATTTCTTTATATTCAATTTCTGATGGTGCAACGGAAATATTCGATGTTGTTGCACATCCGAATAAAACAATACTAATTATTGCAATTAGTAATCCAAATGATTTTTTCATATAATTCTCCTAATTCTTATCTTTGCCTAGTGTACACTAGGCAAATTTTTCGCACGAATGTGCTAACTTTATTCTATTATAAGTACTTATAGCATATTATTCAAGTTATAAATAGTACATTCGTGCTATTTTTGTTATATGTTAGACTTTTGGTTAAGAGTAAAAGACAAGTTAGATTTTCAAGACTCAACGCAAAGAGATTTAGCTCAAAATATAAATGAAAGTTACAATACATTACAATCCTGGATAAATCGAGATAGACTTCCAAATGCAGAGCAAGCTGTAAAAATTGCAGATGCCCTGAACACATCCGTAGAATTTTTGGTAACTGGAAAATCAAGTAATAAAAAATCTGACCATTCAAAGACGATAAAGTTGCTCGAAGAAGCTATTGAAAATTTACAAAAAGAAATGCAGTAAAACTACAACAAGCGCCCCAGTGCAGGCGTCCACATAACAATATTTCTCCGTATCCGCCATAAATTTTTTAAGGTCGACAAAACTGTTTGTATAAAATACTTATGGCTTTTACTAAGTTGTTACTATACCATATTTTTCAAGTTTTTGCTGAATTTTATACGGATACGCATATAATTCCAGCAATGTATTAGATAAACTAAAATATCTTCAAAATTTTGCAATTTTGTGGTATAGTAGATGTATGGATGCAAAATTGCTATCAAAAGCAACAAATATTCTCAAAAATGCCGGCTGTACAGAAGTTTATCTTTTTGGTTCACAGGCAACGGGAAAAGCCCATTCCGGGTCAGATGTTGATTTGGGGGTGAGAGGGCTTCCTCCGAGGCTGCTTTTCCGTATGCATTCCGATTTAGAAGAAGCATTGCGGGTGCCGGTTGATTTAGTTGATTTTGATAGTCAGGTTGATTTTTACAATTTGCTTCAACGAGTCGGAGAGTTAAGAAAAATTGGATAGCTTTACACAGGAAAAAATCAATCTTGAGATTTCTAAAATTGATACGCTTGTAGATAAGTCATCCTTATTGCTTGAAAAGTGCAAGTTCTCTGAACCTGACTTTTTTGACTTAAATGCAATAGGTTCAATTCTGCACTCTTTTTACAACGGCTTGGAAAGTATATTTAAGTTGATTCATAAAGCGAATGGCGGCAAACCTCTGACAAATACAATGTGGCATTCTGAGCTTTTTTTTTCCATGTTTGAAGAGACAAAATCACGAAATGCAGTCTTACAAAAGGAACTTACAGAACCTTTAAAAGATTATTTGGGGTTTAGGCATGTTTTTCGTCATTCCTATGGATATGAATTAGATTGGTTGCGTTTGAATCCACTTTTTTCCGAAATGGCTGATGTTTGGTAAAAAGTAAAAGCAAACTTGGAAAAATTTCTTCTTTAAAATTCTACGGCTCACTGAGCCGTCCACCTAACAATGAGTTAACCGCAAACCGGCTTGACCAGTTTGTCGGCTTTGAAATTCTTGTTAGGTGATTATCTGTCGTAGTCAGCAGGTTCTGTATCGGGCACTTTTGATAAAACTGCCATAAATTTATTTCGAGAACCTCTTTCAGCTCTTTCTTCCAGATAATTCTGAGTTTCCAAAGCAGAGATTTTCTCTGCAACAGCGGATATAATGAACTGATTTATTGAAATTTCTTCTTTTGCGGTTATTTCTTTTACCATTGCATGATAAGAATCTGGTAGTCTTAAACTTAATGTAGTCATTTTTACACCTCCATTTCTTCCAAAAATTCCTTTGGAGTTTGAATTTTCATACCTAAAGATTCGGCTTTCAGAAAATCCTTCTTATTGAAGGTAACAATTGTTTCTGCCCCTGCGTTTATTGCAAGTTCAAGAACATGGTCATCAAAGGGATCTCGTAAATAAGGTCTCCAAAGATAAAATATTTTCGTTCTAATTCCGACACTACAAATGTAGTCAATAAAATCTTTAATGTCAGAGTCTGAAAAAATATTTCTGTCAAGGTGATTTTTCAAGATTGCCTCATATTCCAGAACAAGAGGAACTGAAATTGCAAAGTCAAATAAACCACTGCCAATTTTTGAAATCAATCCAAATGATTTTCCGTTTTTGCTTTGCAAAGCTGACAGAACGACATTTGTATCAATTACTACAAGACGTTTCATTAATAGTATTGTATATGATACCAACCTATATGTCAATTCATCTATTGGGATGCCCAAAAAGTTCAACTTGCGGTGGTTGAGCTTGTCGAAACCACTATATTTAGTGCAATGGTCATTACTTATTGGACTTTAGTATTTTTTATCCGTCAACGAATTTTTATATCATCGTAAAGCAGAAATTGACAGAGGGGGACATCCCGCTGTTTTTTCTGTAAAATACCACTATGCGTTACGAAAAAATCGTTAAGGGAATTTTTAAAGACCGACCAAACCGTTTTATTGCCCATGTAGAAATCGAAGGAAAGCTGGAAACTGTCCATGTAAAAAATACAGGTCGCTGTAAAGAACTATTGATTCCTGGCTGCACAGTAATTCTTGAAGATTTTCGTGATCGGCAAGGCTTCGAAAACCGAAAGACAAAATTTGACTTGATTGCAGTTTACAAAAATCTTGATCAAATTCACCCGCTTTATAAAAACCACAAATTCCTTCTCATAAATATGGACAGTCAGGCACCAAACAAAGTTGTAGCAGAATGGCTGGCACTTCAAGACTATGATTTTGTAAAAACAGAATTCACATACGGAAATTCCCGAGTAGATTTTTATATGGAAAAAAAGACCACCGCCTCAGAAAAGTCAGGAGCACACCAAAAGCAAAAATTTCTTATGGAAGTAAAAGGCTGCACCTTAGAAAAAAATGGCATCGGTTATTTTCCAGATGCCCCAACAGAACGAGGCGTAAAACATCTTAAAGAACTTGCAGCCGCAGTGGAGCATGGATATCAATGCTATCTGGCTTTTGTAATTCAAGTTCCCGGAGTAAAAACAGTTTTACCAAACATAGAAAACCATCCAGAATTTGGGAAGGCTCTTGAAGAAGCAAAAAAAGCTGGAGTGGAAGTTTTGTTTTTACAGTGCATCGTAAATGAAGATGAACTGAAGATTGATAGTGTATACAAATGACCCCTTGTATTACAGAGTAAAAAAAACGCTCGCCGTCTGCCCCATTGCAACAGAACCGTCTTTTTTGTGTTCGTACATATCATCACTGTTTCCGTGGTCAGCTGTAAGACACAAAATACCACCTGCTTTTTCGATTGCAGCCTTAAGACGACCAAGCTGTAAATCCATTCCTTCCATAGAACAGCAAACAGCATTGAATACACCTGTGTGTTTCGCAAGTAAACTTGCTACCAAGTTTTGTGTTCGATTTTATCGAAGTTCACAAAACTCGCCCATATCACCATTTGGATAGTTCAAACGGATGTGGTCATATTTTCCAGATTCAATAGGATAGAGGGCGTTCCCTTTTAAAATAGTAAATGCTAAAAAATTGCTCCAGGTTTTCGTAATTTTTCTTAACGCATTTTCTATTTTAAAAGGTCGGACTTTGCGGGGTTGCGCTATCGCTTCATTCCTCCGCTGCGCTGCGGAACAGCTTCGCTGCCCCTACAATCCCTAACGCATTGAAAGTGTTCATAACAATTTACAAACTTCCTTTACATCTTTTTCAATGCGTGATATCAGTTCATCCTCAATTGCCTTACCGTATTTTTCTGCAAATCTGATTTTCAGGTTTTCGGGACTGCTGTTTTCTTCAAAAAGTGCAGAAGATGAAATCCCTAAAGCTACGGCAATTTTGTCTACCATTTCAGGCTGAGGCCACGTATCTTTGTTTTCTATTTGATTTATGTAGGCAATGCTTTTTCCAACGGCGTAAGACAGCTTTTCCTGGGAAATGCCCTTTTGCTTTCTATAAAATTTCAAATTGTTTACAAAGGTTTCTCTTATTGAATTCATGAAAGAAGAATGCAACTTTTCTGAGATTATTATTACAGAATAAAAGTAAGGAATTTTGAAAAATTGTTTGATAAACTTAGTATAATAACGTATAATTACATTACAATACTAAAAGTAAAGAAAATAATATTGATATGTTAATGTATAAGAGGTAGATTTATTATGACTGAGTCAGAAAAAAATAAATGCCATGCAATCATTCATTCTCATGCTGCAGCTGTTGCTGGTGGCAATTTAGTACCAGTACCTGGGCTTGGAATTGCAGCTGATATAGTTGGGATGACAACAATGTGCCTTGCTCTAGCTACTGTTTTTGGAACTGATAATTTACCTGCTGAAGTTGCAAAAGGAATAGCAGTAGGTGCTCTTAAAAAGACTTTACTAAAGCAGCCTGTAAAAACAATCGGAAAAGAGTTAGCAAAACTTATACCACTTGGTGGACAAATAACTTCTGCTGCCATATCAGTCAGTCTTGTTGAAGCTGCTGGATGGGTTATGGCAAAAGATCTAGAAGCAAGGGCAAAGTAATTTATGACAAATGAACAATATGAAGAATGGTTTAGAAATCTTTCAACAGAGGACAAATTAAAAGAATTAGAATTGGAAGACACACCGCTAAATCGTGGCTGGGTAGAGTGTCCTGACTTTGAATCACAGGCTGAATATGTTGAAAAACATCCCGAGTGGTGGAAGAAATTTTAATAGAACAGAAATTAAGTTTCAGCCTGAAAACAAAATATAAAAGGAAATAAACTTGCAAAACTTCAGAATGCCTTTTCCGTGGGAAAATGTACCAAGAGTATGCATGAATTGCGGTTATAGAGGAAAGGGGAAGAATTCAAGAAAATTGTTTTTTCAATTTGGCGAACCTATAAAATGTCCCAAATGCGGAAAAAAGAAATTCATCCTCGATCCAGCGGTAGTATTTTAAATTTTATAGAGAATCAAACTATAAGTTTTTAGATAGGAAAATAATCATGAAAATCTGTTCAAATTGTGGATATGAAAATATCGACAATGGAAAATTCTGTTCTGAATGCGGTACAAAATTACAGGCCCCTTCAATAAGCTGTCCTGAATGCGGATATAATTTATTGAGTGGAGAATCAAGCTCGTGCCAAAATGGCGAATCAGAAGACCAGGACTTTTTGGATGAAGATTGTGTTGATGATTTTTCAGATGATGAAGATGATGATGATGATGTAGACCAATTTGAAAGAACTCTTACCAGTTTATTTTTAACTGCTAATTATAATGACTTGTCAGAATATAACTTAACTCAACTGGATCTTCTTGAAATATACATTGATTCATATGCCGATTTCACTCCTGAATATAAGAGAAGCTGTAGAATTTTAGTTCGCAATGAAATGGGAAAGCGTTACTTTATGGGTGATGGTGTTGAGGTTGATAAGGGAAAAGCTTTTGAATTATTCATGAAGTCAGCATCCAGCGGAGATCCTTGTGCTCAGTTTATATTGGGAAAATGCTATGAAGAAGGTTATGGCACGGAAGTAAAAGAGCAGACAGCATTCAAGTGGTATAAAAAAGCTGCAGAGCAAGGTATTATCGAGGCTCAAGAAGCGCTTGCAAGTTGTTATACTTATGGCATTGGAACAAAAATAGATGAAGATGCTGCCCGCGAATGGTATGAGTTAGCAGCAGCTCAAGAAGATAGTAATGAGGGATATGCTTGGTGGAAATTTATTTAGTTGAAATCAGCATTATATTGTAATTCCAGAACTTTAGCTTTGCATTAGCGATGTGCAAGGCGGCGAAGCCGGCCACTGGACTGAGTGAAACGAGGGAAGCGGCTGGAGCGACAGCGGAACCTGGAACGTAGCGACCGGTAACGAAAGTTACCGGGAATGCCCTGATACTATAAATCTTCCATCAGCAGAAAATCTTTCAGTTTAATATGACGGACAACACTGGTTGAATAATCAAGGTCGTCGTTTGTTATGAGAATTTTCTGGGAAAGATTATCCAGATTTGCAAATGCACGGAATTCTCTTTCGTATGCTTTTTCATTCTGCACGCTGTAAGCAACCTGGATAAAATATTTTTTACCATCTTTTTCCGCAACAAAATCAACTTCACGGTCTGAATCATTAAAAACCTTTAGTTTGTAATCCATATACAGCAGTTCGTTGTAGACAATGTTTTCAAGATTATGATCCAGATCGTAGCGAGAATCTGTACAGCGAAGAGAATTTAAAGCCACATCAGCATTATAAGTTTTATGATAATAAGAAAGCTCGGTCTTTGTTCTTGTGGAATACGGTTTTATCATATCAATTCCAAAAGCTTCTTCTATATAATTGATATAATTTGAAACTGTATGAACCGAGCACTTTTCATTATTGGAACTTAGAAAATCGGCAATGGACTTTGAAGAAATAATTCTGGAGTTTGAGCGGAAAACAAAATTACATACACTTCTAAAAAGATTTTCCTTTTGAATGTTATATCTGACCATTATGTCGTTGTGAATGATTGTCTCATCCAGATCGTAAAGATAATCTTTCATGGAATCCCCGTCAAATTCAAGCCTCTTTGGAAAGCCACCCCACACAAGATAATTTGTTATGGAAACGTCTTTATTCAATTCTTTTGCGTATTCCAAAATTTCCTTGTAAACAAAAGGCCTGATTCTAAAAGAAACGTAGCGGCCGCTTAATTCTTTTGTAAATTCTTTTGAAAGAAGTTTTGAGTTGGAACCGGTTATAAAAACAGAATTATTTTCCAGCCGAAGAGTTTTACATGCTTCCTGCCAGTTTTCAAGATTCTGGATTTCATCTAGAAAAATAAAACACTTACCATCTTTTTTATGTTCATCCACATAGGCTAAAAGAGAATCAATATCGGGAATCTGATTTTTTATACGACGATTTTCAAATTCCAGAAAGATTATATTATCCGTTTGGCGGGCTATTTCATCACGAACCTGCTGCAGAACAATAGATTTACCACAACGTCGAATTCCTGTGATGATTTTAATTAAGTCAGATTCATAAAAAGGTCGGATTTTTTTGATATATTTTTCTCTTAATACCATATAATACAAATTTACTGCAAGATTTGTATAATTTCAAGCAAATCTTGCAGTGGGGTGCAAGATTTATCGGTATAAAAACAAATCTTGCAAAAAAAACGCCCGCCCTCAAAACGAGAACGAGCGCGGTTATTTATGCATATTATTAATATACTGTTTACAATTATTATAGACTGATATACAATGTAAACATTATCAGGGAATGTGATAAAAATCCTTAGTTCGCCGTTAGCACGGTGTTTTATGGGAGGTTTTATGAATAATAAGACTTTGACAGTTGCTTTTCGCACAACTCCAGAAATTAAAAACAAGGCAGAATCACTTTTTAACTCTTTAGGAATGAGCCTTTCTTCTGCTATTGATATGTTTCTTCACCAGGCAGTAAAAGAAAATCGTTTTCCCTGCTCTCTTGATTCAAAAATCGTTTCCGCAAAAATCCAGGATATGAGTTCCACTTATCCTGCTGGCTTTTTTGATTTATTCGGAGCAGTTCCAGATTTGCAGATAGAAGAACCAGAAGAAATTAGTTTTGACCTTGATGCAAAACGGGAAGGTTTATGAAATATTTTCTGGATACAAACATCATTTCGTACATCATAAAAGGAAAATATCCTAAAATTATTGAACATCTCAAAAAGATTCCAGCTCAATCCATTGTTATTCCGTCTGTCGTAAAGGCTGAACTGGAATTTGGTGCAAGAAATTCCGGTTGCTACGAAAAAATCATTATTCCATACATGCAATTTCTAGAACCTTTTGACGTAAAAGATTTTGACAGCGATGCTTCATATTTCTATGGACTTATTCGCCAGTCTCTTACAGAAAAAGGAACCCCTATTGGTCCCAACTATTTACTCATAGCCGCAACCGTTCTTGCAAACAACGGAACCCTTATTACTCATAATACAAAAGAATTTTCCCGCATAGAAGATTTACGGATTGAAGACTGGACGGAATAAAAAAAAACGCCCGCCCTCCAAACGGAGAACGAGCACATTTCGCAAAAACCAATAAAAAACTCGCAAAAAAAAGCCCGTTTCCTCAAATGAAAACAGGCGTATTTCGCTATGGTTTGTGCCGCGGGTCGCGTCGGCACGAAACTAATTTATCTGGCAGCGCAAGCTGTCCAGATATGATAATGC
>JAEDJA010000013.1 GCA_016296575.1 Treponema sp. | reverse complement strand
TTCCCAAACGATTATCAATTTCTCAAAAAAGGACATTCAGGAAAGCAAATAAGTAATCCGCAAATCAAAAAAACAGTTTTTAATTCTTAAGTTGATGATGTTAGTTGTCGCTTCACGGGAAGAGCGGTAAGGAAACTATGTTCCGTTCTTCCAGTGATTTAGGGTTTATTACAAACCCTAAAAACGGCGAAGTCAAGGCTTTAAGCGTTAGCGTGCCTTGACTAGACGTATTTTGCCAGCCCCTGTCTTCCTTCCCGTATTTCCAAAGTAAAAGTGATAAAATGAACTTCCGCGTTGGAAATACTACCAGTCAGTCAGTGACTGGCAATTTTTTTTTAGTGGTAGATTTCGCTTAGTTTTTGATAAAGTATTCCTATCATATCTTTTTCTTCTTCTGAAAAATTCCATTCTTCTTCGTCTGTAAGTACTTCAAGTGAAGACAGGGTTTCATTTACGGCTGTTGAAAAACCTCGGCTTACTTTTTGCCAGTAATTTCCTTTGGAATCTGTAAACAGTGTTATAAATCCATATTCTTTCTGCTTCTGCTTAGCCATTGCAACACGAAGACTGTTCGAAATTGCCACCATAAGCTGAGTTTTTGCCATTGGATCTTCAATGTTTATGTTCAGTTTTCGGTTCCACATGTCTTCGCGGATAGGATGAAGGTCAAACAAACGGGAAATTTTAATGATCGTAGAAAGTTTTTCTTCCGGTAAAAGAGTTCCGCCACCAGGAAGTAGAATGCAGCTTTTTATCTGTCCGAAGACCTTCATTTTTGACTCATCAGTTTCGGCACTTGCGGCGCGCAGGAATTTTTCCAGTTCAAGATTTGCAACTTTTTTGCCTTTTATTTTCTTTACGGCAAAAGCTTCATTTCCAAAAATCAGTGCATCATCTTTTGATTTTTCCAGATTCTGTACCTGTTTTTTCAGTCGCTTTTCGCTGTTCTTTTCAAAATTTTCACGGTTCTGGGAATGAATTGCATCCTTTTCTGTACGGGATGCTTTTTTTTCTTTGTCCAGCATGTGGAAAAGCTCTGGATTAATCTTGTCCATAAGAGCTTTTGTTAATGGTGATACACTAGATGCAAACATTCGGGATGTCTTGATGATTTCACCTGCCACTATAAAAAGAGGATCCTGACGGAACATGACTGAGCCTGGATGAATGCAGATATGGTCCTGAGTAAGAGAACGGTAATTTTCTTTTCCTTCCCGGATACAAACAAACTGAATCATTCCACTGGCAATACAGCATAGATAATCGTTTGTGTTTCCTTTTTCGCTGACTGGGATTCCCATATCGGAAATAATCTGTGTAAGCTGGAAATTGATGTTTTCTATTTCTGCCATTACTCTCTGGTCAAGATAGGCGTTCTTGCAGAATTTTTCCTTGTCTTCTGCACTTTGGTAAGCTTTGAAAATATGAAGATAGGAAACAAAATCTCCCTGCAGGTCACGGAATCTATGATGTGCATGACGTGCTTCCATTTCTTCGCCAGGAGGCAGCAGAAAAGGGGAGTTTGCCGAAAGAAATGATGCTGCAATAAGAGCCTGCCCCATGCTTTCTGGAAATCTCATGATTGCTTCAACTAGAATTCTTGAAATGCGTGGTTCCAGTGGGAATTTTACCATCATTTTTCCGATTGATGAAAGTGTGTGGTCTTCGTCCAGTGCACCAAGCAGGTTTAGTGTATCAATTGCACCGTAAATTCCTGAAATCTCAGGTTTATTGATGAAATCAAATTCTGTAAAGTCGGTTATTCCAAGTTCGCTCATGCGAAGGACAACTTCACTTAAATCTGTTCGGTAGATTTCCTCTGTGGTGTACTGTGGTCGTGTTTCAAAATCCTTCCGTGAATATAGACGGTAGCAGGTACCTTCATGGGTTCGACCGGCCCGTCCTCGTCGCTGATTGCAGCTGGCCTTAGAAATTGTTGATTCAATAAGGCTTGATGTAAAGGTATGTGGATTGTAAAAATTGAGTTTACATAGTCCTGAGTCGATTACGGTTGAAATGTCCGAAATTGTAACTGATGTTTCTGCAATGTTTGTGGAAATAACTACCTTTTTCTTTCCTAAAGGCGGTGTTTCGAAAACACGTTCCTGTTCTTCTTTTGCAAGACGGCCATAAAGTGGCAGAATAAAAAGCCTTCGGCCAAAACTTGAATGGTAGAGCCGCTCAGAACAGTCTCTGATAATTTTTTCTCCAGGAAGAAAAATGAGGATTCCTCCATCATCTTTGTTATCCAGAACTCTCTCTACAGTCTGCTCAATTTTTGTTAAAAGTGCATCACAGCCTGCATCTGTAAGAGTTGTTGGACTTCCACCCATTGGAGGATCATAAATCAAAGTTACAGGGTAGGTGACTGTTTCAATGGAAACAATGGGTGCGTTGTTGAAGTACTTTGAAAAAATTTCCGTGTTCATAGTTGCAGAGCTTACAATCACTTTAAAATCTTTTCTTACTTCAAGAACTCGTTTCAAAAGTCCCAGTACAAAGTCAATGTTCAAACTTCGTTCGTGGGCTTCATCTACCATTATGACACTGTATTTGGAAAGCCATGGATCAAGTTTCATTTCCTGAAGGAGAATACCGTCAGTCATAATCTTGATTTTTGTTGTTGCGTCGGTTTTATCTTCAAACCTCATTTTGTAACCAACAAGGCCAGGATATGTAGTACCAAGCTGTTTTGAGATGAATTCACTTACACTAAGTGCTGCAATTCGTCTTGGCTGAGTTACAGCAATTATTCCGTTTTTGTCAAAGCCCGCTTCATGTAAAATTACAGGGATTTGTGTTGTTTTTCCCGATCCAGTAGGGCTTTCAACAATTACAACCTGATTGTCTTTGAGGCTGTTTAAAATCAAATCTTTCTGTTCATATACAGGCAGTTTTTTATAATCTATTGCCATTCAATTAATTCCTTTGTTGCCGTGCTGTTAATCTGGATGCGTTTTTCAATGTATTTTGCCCAATCTGTTCTTGCAGGAGCTTCAAGCATAAGATCAATCAATGATTTATCCAGTTTTCTTATAACATATTCTCCGGCTGTATTGATGTATGTTGTAATAAATATATTTTTTGCATTTTTGATGTAAATTTCACCGTTTTCGTCCTTTGCATAAACAACCCTGTACAAAAGTCCGTCTCCAGTATCATCTCGTTCGGTCATTTTCAGGTTGAAATTAGGAGAAGTGCGCTGTGCGGAAATGGTGTTCCCGTTGGCATACATTATTAATTTTCTAATTTTTCCTTCTTCATCTCCAAAAACTTTTCTATCCTTAATGATATGAGCGTGATTTGCCCAAACAACGTCTGCCCCAGAAGAAAGCAGAAGATCGTAAAATTCATCCTGTGCGTCAGTTATTTTCCGCGTATATTCAGGTTCAGCTGTATGAACTGAAACTATAAAAATATCGCAGGGATGACTTTCACGCAGTTCCTTCAAATATTTTGCATAAGCCATTCGATCAGCTGATTTTGGTGGAACATAGTTTACATATTCTTTGTCATTTGGTCTGTTTAACAGTTCGGTCATGGCGCAGAAAAGAATTTTCCATCCTTTTTTTTCAAAATATGAATAAGAAAAATCCTGGTTTTTCTGACGGATTCCCGAAAAATTCACTTCAATTCCCTGGTTTTTATAATCTGATTTTAGCTTATCTACGGATTTCATTGTTCCAAGAATTCCTGAAGCGTAGTGATCATTTGTGTGATTGTTTGCCAGGGAGAAAGTGTTGAAGCCGGCATCTATACATGCTTTTATGTAAGAGGTATGCATATTGAAACTTGGGTAACTAGACCAGTCTTTTGAATCGTCAACTGGAGCTTCAATGTTTGCAAAGGTAAGATCTGCAGAAAGAGTAACATCTTTTATATATTTCCAGATTTTAGAATAATCCTTCATCTTATAATTAGGTGTGTGGGCCATGATGTCACCTGCAAAAACACAAATTAGATCATCATGTTTTTGAATTACCGGTAATTCTTCTTCAATGAGCGGTTCTTTTTCCTCTTCCAGAATAATCTGTTCTATATTGTCAGCCTTTGGGGTAGATGAACAGGAATAAAGAAAAAGTGAGAAAAGCAGAACTGAGAAGAAGAAAATTTTTCTAGCCAATAAAGTCCACCACTTTTTTCATTCCGTGAAGAGTTAAATCCTTGTCAGTATCGTCAAAGATGTTTGTAATTGGTTCAAGCATGCTGTTTAATCCACCGGTTGCAATCACCTTGATTTTTGATATGTCGGTACCGCATTCTTTTTTCATGTCGTTTTTCATTTCATTAATGAGACTTTCAACAAGACCTTTGTAACCAAGAACAATACCTGCCTGGATGGCTATAGTTGTGTTTTTACCAAGACTTGTTGGCGGAATTTCAAGGGGAACCGATGGCAGCTGGGCTGTATTATTAAAAAGTGATTTGAAAGCTGTTCCAATACCTGGACTGATTGCAACTCCAGCAATATTTCCATTCTGATCCACGGCTGTAAATGAAAGGGCTGTTCCAAAATCAGCAATGATACAAGGACCTTTGTACTTACACCATGCGCCAACTGCATCACAAAGAAGATCAGTACCAATTTCACTTTTTGCACTTTCTGGGAGTTTTACAGGTAGTCTGTCGTAAATATCGGGACCAATAATGAGAGGCTTTTTACCTGTCATGTGCTGGCTTACAATTACAAAAGGCCCAATAAGAGATGGAACTACAGTTGAAAGTACTATTTTTTTTATGGACGAAAGTTCAATGCCAGCGTCTTTAAAAAGAGAACGGAGTATGGAAAAATATTCGTCACCTGTCCGGCGATTGTCGGTACTGATGCGCCAGGTATGAAGGATTTTGTCACCTTCAAAGATAACGGTTTTTATATTTGTGTTTCCAATGTCAAAAGCTAAAAGCATATAATAAATCCTATAGTATCTGTCTTCCTTCCCGTATTTCCAAGGTAAAAGATATAAAATAAACTTCCGCGTTGGAAATACTACCAGTCAGTCAGTGACTGGCAAAACCGTTATTTGAAATTTTTACCTATATATACTATTATACACCTATGGAAAATATCATTCAACCACGCGTTTTAAAAGGCTTCCGTGATTTTTTGCCTCAGGCAGAAATTGAACGAAGTACTCTTACAGAAAAAATTACGGCTGTTTACCGCTCTTTCGGTTTTGTTCCAATCGATACTCCGGTTTTGGAATATACAGAAATTCTTCTGCGAAAGTCAAACGGGGAAACAGAAAAACAGGTGTTCCGCTTCCAGGACAATGGTGGTCGTGATGTTGCTATGCGCTTCGACCTTACAGTTCCTTTTGCAAGATTTACAGCAGAACATTACAGTGAACTTTACCTTCCTTTCAAACGCTACCATATTGCAAAAGTATGGCGGGGAGAAAAACCTCAGGCAGGACGATACCGTGAATTTGTACAGTGTGATGTTGATACAGTTGGCTCAGACACCGCTACAGCAGATTTTGAAATCCTCAACGTAATGAAAGCCGCTCTTTCTGCTATTGGTGTGGATGACATTACAATTCACGTAAATCACCGGGGTATTTTCAACCGTTTCCTTAAAACTCTTGGACTTTTGGACAAATCAGAAGATATCCTGCGCTCTGTAGATAAACTTGCCAAAATCGGTGAAGAAAATGTGATGAAGGAGCTTCTTGAGTTTACAGGTGATGAAGAAAAATCAAAGAAAATCCTGGAATACATTTCTACAAAAGGTACCTTCATGGAAGTGCTTGAAAAGCTTGAAAAAATGGCTGGCGGTGAAGACAGTGATTCAATCCGCATGAAAGAAATTTTTGCCATGATGGAAGCTGCAGGCATTGAGAAAACCTATATGCTGGATCCAAGTATTACACGTGGACTGGATTATTATACTGGTGTTGTATACGAAACTTTCCTAAACGAACTTCCTACAATCGGATCAGTTTGTTCTGGTGGTCGTTACGATAATCTTGCCGGCCTTTATATGAAAGAAAAACTGCCTGGTGTTGGTACATCAATTGGTCTTGACCGACTGATTGCTGGTCTTGAACAGCTTGGCCGCATTGAAAAACGAGGTAGTTTCCTTGATGCAGAAGTGTTCTGTTCAAATAATGCCGATGCACCTTATTACCAGAAAATTGCAGCTGGTCTTAGAAAACAAGGGGTAAATGTTGAAGTTTATCCTGAAGCAAAAAAAATGAACCAGCAGTACAATGTTACTGAAGCAAAGAATGTTCCTTGGGGAATTCTCGTTAGTGCCGAAGAAAAAGAAAAGGGTACTTTCACTTTAAAAAATCTTAAGGATCGTTCTATGTATGCAGATCAGACTGTTGAATCTGCTGCAAAATTGATTTTGGGAAAATAATATGCAGAATCTGAACGAATTGCCATCAAAGCAGAGAGTAGAAGTGCTTTATAATTCCTACAAACCTTATCTTGGTGAAGTAGTTGAAGGTGTAAAGCAGAAACTGAACGAAATTTTAAAACTTTCCTCACAGCCTACTTACAAGATGCGGGTTAAGTCTTTTAAAAGCTATTACAAAAAGATTCTTCGTCTGAAACCTACTGAGCTTTTTGATGCAAAGGATCTTATCTGCCTTACTGATATGATGGGAATTCGTGTAATCTGTGCTTTTTTGGAAGATATTAATCTTGCTGTTGAACAGATTAAAGAAAATTTTGAAATTGCAGAGGTTGAATACAAAGGTGCAGATAAAAGTTTTGCAGAATTTGGATATGAAAGTGTTCACGTTCTGGTAAAACTTCCTGACTACGTTCTTCCTAAAGATGAAAAATACAAGGATCTTCCTCCGCTTTCAAAAGATGCAGTTTGTGAAATCCAAATCAGAACAATTCTCCAGGATGCCTGGGCTGAAGTAGAGCACGAACTTATTTACAAAAACGAGTTTACTCCATTGGATCTTCCTTTGCGTCGAAAGCTTGCTTCCTTAAATGCATCACTTAGTCTTGCTGATATTACTTTCCAGGAAATTCGTGATTATCAAAATAAACTTCAGCGGGAAATTGCAGAACGCAGAAATTCTTTTTATGCACTTGCGGACAATCTTACTGATGAAAACTTTAAGCCAAAAGCTGAAGAGAATATTTCCCGTGTTTCAAAATTTGTTTCTGGTACAATTGATGAAATGATTCTTGCCGCAATTCATGCTCACAACCAGGGCGATCTTGAAGAAGCTGTAAACATTTATTCAAAAATCATTCATTCAGAACCACAGCCGGATAAAATTGTACTTGCAGTTATTTTAAAGCACCGTGGTATGGCATATTTTTCCATGGGAAATAATGACCTGGCACTTCAGGATTTTACCAAGAGTATCGAACTGGATCCAAAAACATTCCGCACTTATTATTACAAGGGAATTGTTTATTCAATTCAGAAACAATATGATGAGGCAATAAAGTGCTTTACTGATTCTTTAAATCTTAATGATTACCAGAAGCATACACATCTTCGCAGGGCAATGGCTTATTACGAAATCAGTGATTATGATAAAGCCCTTGAAGATTTGAACAAGGCCTGTGATCTTGGACTTGAAGAAAACGAAGCTAAACCTTTACGTGAAAAGCTCATGAAAAAATTTGACATGGGAATGTAAAAAAATTAAAAAAAAAATTAAAAATATGCTTTCATGCTGTTGACTTAACTTTGGGGATTTGGTATATTATCAAAGTCAGTTGTTACTGATTAAGTCTCCTTCGTCTAGTGGTTAGGACATCGGGTTTTCATCCCGACAACAGCAGTTCAATTCTGCTAGGAGATGATAAGACTTGCAGTTTTGCAAGTCTTTTTTTTTGGTTAAAAACTTCCTGCATTAGCTCATTTTTGCTTTTGCTGATATAAATCTACTTGTAAGGCTTTTTTTCAGAGGTCGCTTATTTTGGAACAGGATTTCCCAGATCAGGAATCACAGGTTGATTCTATTTCTGAAAATGACGAATCTTCTCTTGTACCTGTAAACCCACTGAATATAGACGATGCTGGAGATTATTTAAGTACTTCTGGGCCGCTTTCAAAAATTTCTGATCACTTCGAAGAACGTCCAAGTCAGATTGAACTTTTAAAGCATATTGCATGGAGTTTCAACGAAGGAAAGCTTGGTGTTTTTGAAGCTGGTACTGGTGTTGGTAAATCTTATGCATATCTTATTCCATCTGTTTTATGGTGCCTTTCAAATAAAGAACGGGTTGTAATTTCTACAGGAACCATCAATCTTCAAAGCCAGCTCTGTGATAAAGATCTCCCTGCCGTACAAAGAATAATTGGACGTCCATTCAAATATATTCTTTTAAAAGGGCGACAAAATTATGTTTGTAAAAGAAGACTGGAGGATGCCGCCGCATTAAAAGATCTTTTTGATGAAGATATTGACGCCTTTGACAGAATCTATTCCTGGGCTAAAACCAGTGAAAACGGAAGTAAAAGCGATCTTTCCTTTATGCCGCCTGAAAGTGTGTGGTCTAAAGTGAATTCTGAAAGTGACGCCTGTATGGGTGGAAAATGTCCATATTTCAACGACTGCTTTGTAATGAAAGTTCGAAAGGAAGCTGCCGATGCACAGATTCTTGTAGTAAATCATCATCTTCTTTTTGCTGATATTGAAGCCCGAATGAATGGCAGTGGATATGATGATACCGTAGTTCTTCCTGCATATAAACGGATTGTTTTTGATGAAGCTCACGGTATTGAAAGTGCAGCTACAAGTTTTTTTAGTGAAAGCTTTCAACGGTTCAGACTTATTAAATTATTGAATCAGATGTACCGCCAGCGAAAGGGCAGTGAAGCTGGTTTTCTTTGTAATTTGATTGTTCTTTCCGCAAATGAAGACAAGGTTCCTGATCTTCTGGAGCTTACTGGCCGCATAAGAAATGATATATCCCGCCTTGAAGTAGTGTCTCAGGATCTTCTGGAAAGAAACAATACATTACGCATTACGCCTTTAAATGCCAGAGATTTTTCACCAACACTCAGTATTCTTGGAGAACTTTGTTCAAGTCTTTCTGAATTTGTAAATGTGTGTAATCTTGTTATGGAAGGTATTGCCGAGGAGGACAAAGATACTCCAAGCTACTGGGAAAGTAAGATTATTGTGCGCCGTCTGGAAGGCTATCTTACTCTTTTTAAGGAATTTACTGAATGGGATGAACATCAGGATAAGGTTTTCTGGCTTCAGAAAAAAAGGCTTCCTGCAGGCATGGCACAGGGCTCAGATGGTGATTACACTGTCTTTACAGCAACTCCTTTGGATATTGCTCCATTAATGAACGAAGGTGTTTATGACCCTATGAAAACCGTTGTATTTACTTCGGCTACTCTTCGTACAGGAAGTTCTTTTAATTACTGGATGAGCCGAACTGGCGTGAGTTTTGCACAGCGGGAACGGGTAGTATGCAAGGATTTTGATTCTCCTTTTGATTACAATTCCAATATGCTTTTTGTTGTTCCAAATGATATTCCGTCTCCAGACCGTATGGAATTCCAGCAGTTTATTGAAATGGCTATTGCTCGTCTTATAAAGGCAGCAAACGGGCGGACTCTTGTTCTTTTTACAAGCTACGAATCTTTGAAAAATGCCTGCAATACCGTAAAACTGACTTCTGGTTTTGACAGACTTATCTTAAAACAAGGAGATGATGATAACGCCAAGCTTCTGGATACTTTTAAAAATCAAAAGGATTCTGTTCTTTTTGCTACAGACAGTTTCTGGCAGGGCGTTGATGTTCCAGGTGAAAGCCTTTCTCAGGTTATAATTGTAAAACTTCCTTTTACTGTACCAACTGATCCTGTATTTACTGCACGAAGTGAGGCTGTGGAAAAGCGTGGAGGAAATTCCTTCATGGAACTGTCTGTTCCAGAGGCTGTAATTAAATTCCGTCAGGGTGCAGGGCGTTTAATCAGAAGTGGAACTGACCGTGGTGTTGTAGTCTGCCTTGACCGTCGCATTATAGAAAAGCGCTACGGAAGTATTTTTCTTTCAAGCCTTCCGCAGTGCAAAAAAAGCAGTGAATCCTTTGAAGATACACTTAGTATTGTAAGAAATTTCCTTACATCTTAGTAACGTATTCTTCTATTGGCAGCGGTTTTGCGTAGAAAAAGCCCTGAATCATATCACAGCCCTGGTTTTTCAGGAATTCAACCTGTTCTTTCTTTTCAATACCTTCTGCAACAATTCTCATGTCCAGTTTTCGTGCCAGCTGAATTGCTTCTGCTACAACTATTTCTCCCCGGTTTTCATTGTCTTCTCCACGGAAGAATTCAGCGTCCAGTTTAAGAACATTCAAAGGCAGGTCTTTTAAAGAGTTTAGTGAAGAATATCCTGAACCAAAGTCATCCATGGATACTTCAAATCCAAATTCCTGAAGCCGTTTTACAGTTGAGAGAAGAGCATTCTTATCATCAAAGAAGGCACTTTCTGTAAGTTCAATTTCAATGAATTTATGTGGCAGCTTGTATTCATCAACAAGATCTCTGATATGTTCCGCAAGATTTTCCATGGCAAAATGAGCACGACTTACGTTTACTGATACAGGAACAATGTTTTTACCTTCTTCGAGCCACTTAGCCTGAAGTGCAGCCACATGTGAAATCATGTAATCATCAAGACGAGTAATAAAACCTGTTTTTTCAAGTATAGGAATGAATTTTCCAGGGTTGATGAAGCCGTCTTTAGGACTAATCCATCTTACAAGAGCCTCACCACCGGCCAGGGTATCATTGGAAGGATTGTATTTTGGCTGGATGTACACCTTGAATTCTTCATTATCCAGGGCATCCTGCATGTTTTCTTCAACCTTGTGTTCCCAAAGCACATCCTCATACATCTGTTTATTGAAAAGGATTGTTGAGTCGCCTTCAGTTTCATTGATCTTCTGCCGTGCCATAACAGCATTATTGTAAAGAGTGTCAGTGTCAAAAGTCTGGTGACGGTTTGCCCATCCGTTGTGAGCACGTACAGATGGAATAATACAGGCACCTATATGGAAAACCAGGGACTTGGTACTATTATCTGCATCCCACCTTGAAAGATATTCTTTAATATCTTTCATAATGATTTTTATACGATAAAGACAGTCTTCCATTGAAGCTTCATAAGATGCATTCAAAACTTCTTTTGGAAGATTTTTTCCAGTTTCATTTACTACATTTCGTGTAGGAACTGTATTTCGTACCGGCATCTTCAGAAGAACAGCAAAAGAAGCGTTGTCATGTATTGCACAGATTTCATCTTTTTTTAAGTTAAATTCAATCGCATTGTTTATAAGCTCCAGAAGCTTTTCTGATTTTTCTGTTCCGTAATGGGTTCTGTAAGCATTGAATTTGCTGATGGTCAAATCTACCATAACAAAGGTTTTTCCGTTATTACGGTAATTGCTCAGCACCTTTGAAGACTGGTTTTTGAAATAAAACCAGTTATTTCCGTCAGTAACTGGGTCAGTAATAAGCAGCTTCAGGGTTTTACGCTGGCTGAAAATTGTAACAAGAATATTAATAAGAAGGATTACAAGAAGAATGATTATCATGAAACAGATTATGAAAACCATTATAACTGCAACAATAAGGTCACTTCGCTTAAGTGAGAATTGGCATTTCATGCAGAATGTGTAGTCTGTTCCCATAATCTCGCTTTCTGTCCAAAAATAAGTTTCAAAAACTTCTTCCGAAAGCCATGGGGATGCGTGTACAAGCTCTTTTCCTGTATGAATTCCCTGAGTAATTCCGTTGATATCATTAAAATCACGATCCCGAGCTTGAATATCTTCCTCGATGGAGATCTTGTTTTTTTCTGCAAGTTTTTCTACTTCTTTAAATGTCAGTTTTACTGCTTCAAAAAAATTAATTGCAAAAAGCTCTTTGATTGATTCTTCATTAGTGTCTGCATAAAAATATCCTTTTTCAATAAGACCGATGTCGGTAACATAATCATATTTTTTACTCAGGTTTACTGTAATATCACCTGTTTTAGCAACGATATTTTTATTCCTGTCAAAAACAACTAAATCTTTACCAAATTCCGTGTTACTGGCTCTTTCTTCAAGAATGTTCTGAAAAGCTTTTCCTGCCTTGTATTCTTCTGAGGCAAGCCGGCTCAGTACTTTTGTATCTTGAATGGATGCTGTGTATTTACTCTGGATAATAGAAGATGCAAATGTTGCAAATACCAGTGAAATAATTGAAATTGAAATTACAAATATCAATGTGAAAACAATAATTGATGGAATAATACTTTTTCTTTTAAGACGGAGAAGTCTTTTTTCTGTTTTCTTACTCATGTGATACATTTTATTCTTATTTTCTGAAAATTGCAATTTTTGATAAACAGTAATATAATAGAAGAATGATTAAAGAATTCCTGCCTTATAACAAAGTTCGCAATAATGCATTAAAGATTGCTAAAAAGATTCACGATGACGGATTTATTCCTGATGTTATTTATTGTTCGCTTCGCGGCGGTGCCTATATGGCAAATGTAATTAGTGAATATTTTAAAATTGTCTGCAAAGCCGAAAAACGACATCCAGCTCTTTATGCCGGTGTTGTTGCTCGTTCTTATTCTGATGTTGCTCAGCATACAAAAGTTTATATTGATGGATGGACTTATCCTCCTGAAAATCTTCGACCAGGTGATAAAATCCTTCTTGTTGATGATATTTTTGATTCAGGACGTACAATCAACAGTCTTGTAGAAACCCTTATGAATTCCCGAGGCATGCCACGTGATGATATTAAGGTTGTTGTTCACGATTATAAATATTTTACATATTACAAAGAACAGCTTCCAATTCAGCCGGATTATTATGCTCGAAAGTTTGAAATCAACAATCCTGATGAAAACCGTTGGATTCACTACATGAGTCATGAGCTTGTAGGACTTTCTCAGAAAGAACTTGAAGATTATTATTATTCGGAAGATCCTGAGCTTAAGGATGTTCTTGGTCCTTATCTTGGACTTTAATTTATAAAAATATATGAAAAAGTTTCTTATCCTTTGTTTTTTAGCATTTGGTTTTTCTCTTTTTGCCCAGCCTGTTATTAGTCCGGAGCCTGGTACTTGGTCAAACCGTCAGATGCTGGTAATTGACAATACAGGGGAGAGCGACTTTTTCTATTCAATCGACGGATCTGATCCATATCAGTTTGGACTTGCCTACGATGGTCCGGTTCTTATTGATCTTACTGGCGATGTAAAGCTTCGCATCTGTAAAAATAATTACGACGGTACTTCCGAAAACATTGAAGTTAATTACCGTGTTGAAGAGGATTTTGGAAACGCTGAAACCTCTGCATTTCTTCAATCGTTTATGTCTACGGGCGTTCTTAATTATCTTGCAGGGGCTGAACTAAATGTGCCAGAATCAATGGAATATGCCCTTGGTGATAAAAATCCTGTTTTCCTGAAAGGACGTACAATCTCCTATAGCGAAGAATGTCCTCTTTCCCGATATCTAACAGTAAGACTTCGTGAAAATGGGAAAAACTGGAAGTTTCTTATGAAGACAAATCCCCGTGCTTCAGGTATTTTCAGTCGTGTTGATGTGCCTTTTTCTGTAGAAGACTGGAATTATATTACCTTTGAAAATCAGGATTTTATTTATAAAATTGACGACGGTTATTGGGAGCTTCCAAAAGACAAAGTTTATCTTGACCGTAGTGAACCACACATGATCTACTGGCAGAGCATTGCTTACGAAAAAGGAAATCCTGTTGAATTTTTTGAACTTCCTGTAAAACCGCAGATTAATGTAATAAAAGCTGAAAATGACAGCCTTAAAATTTATTTTGAGGAAGAAAATTCTTATTCCATGTGTCCTGATAATTCAATTTACCAGGAGCTTTTTACAAGTGTAACAATCGATACTTTTTATGGGGATGAGTACAAGGGTGTTGCAAATCTGAAGATTTTCTCAGATTCAGTTTATCAGGGAATTATTTCTGTTCCATATTCTATTGATAAATGTCCTCCACAAAAACCTGTATTTGTTTCCAGTGCTCAGGGATTTTATTCTCGTGAATCAGTTGAAGTTGATATTTCTACTGATCCTAAAGCAAAGCTTTATATTCAGATTAGCGATCCCTTTGCCATAGAAGACAGAAGTAATGTTTTTGATCCTGAAAATGAAATGTTTGATAATGTTTCAATGAGTGATGTTTTCCAGAAATCAGGAAGTACAAAACTGATTCTTAAACCTTCAGAAGATAATGCTACATATCTTAAAGTAATTGCCTGGTCCAGCGATGGAAAAAATCAGTCTGAAGTAGCAGAATATGCTGTTGTAATTGACCGTTATAACTATTATGTAAATGCTTCTTCAGATTCATCCATTTCTGAAGGTACAGCCGAACATCCATTTTCTTCTTTGGAACAGTGCATGCAGGCAGTTAATAAAAATCGTTATGCTCGTATTTTCGTAAGTGGAAGACTTGAAATGAAAGAAGGTATTACGGAGCTTCTATCAAATTGTGTAATTGAAGGAATTGACGATGGCGTTATTGTTTTCCCTTCAGAAAGTAATCTTGTGGTTAAGGCATCTTCTCTTACTGTAAAAAATATTAAATTCGAAGCTGATTCTTCAATGTCACGAAAAAAGAACATGCTTTCATTGATTAAACTGGAGAATGCTGTTCTGTTTTTGGAAAATTGTGATTTTTCTGTTTCTCTTGGCATTAATGGTACAGTTTTTAATTCAAATCTTTCTGTTATTACGCTTTTGAACTGTGCGGTTTCTCTTACAAGCCATAGCTATGGTTCAGTCATCTCAGCAAATAAAAGCAAGGTTTTTGTTAATGATTCTTTCCTTAATGCAGTTTCAAATACCGCAGTTTGTATTTCCTGCAGAGAAGGTGAACTTACTCTTGAAAATAACAGCCTTTCTGTAAGCGGAGAAATGGGCCGAATTGCAGAAGTATTTACCACTAACGGTTCCATGACAAAAAATCGTTTTAATGGTGATCTTGCCAATTCTACAACAAATCCAATCTACATTGATAAAAACTCAAATCTTCAGACAATTTCAAATGTTGTTCAGGGGTTCTAGATGATTCTGTGCGGATTTGATGAAGCCGGACGTGGACCATTGGCCGGTCCAGTTACCGCTGCCTGTGTAATACTTCCACCAGATTTTCCAGTTGATCTTCTTAATGATTCAAAAAAACTTAGTGAAAAACGACGTTTAGCTGCAGAAATAGTTATAAAAGAAAAAGCTTTATGGGGAACAGCCAGAGTAGAACATGATGAAATTGACCGGATTAATATTCTTCAGGCAAGCTTAAAAGCTATGGCTCTTGCATTTGAGGATATGAAAAATAGATTTCCTGAATTTTTGGACTTAAATGAAAAGGATTTTTTTGGAATTGCTGACGGAACTTTTATTCCTGATGTTCCAATTGAATGCAGGGCAGAACCAAAGGCCGATGGAAATTATCCTTGTGTTATGGCAGCAAGTATTCTTGCAAAAAATATGCGGGATAGAATAATGATTGACTACGATAATGTATATCCTGAATACGGTTACAAAAAACATAAAGGCTATCCGACTAAAATGCATAGGGAAGTGTGTAAAAATATTGGTCCTTCTCCAATACAGCGACTTTCTTTTACGGTGAAATAACTATGAAGAAGCTGCTTTTCATTTTTTCATTATTCCTTTTGTTCTCATGTTCAAACAAAAAGACTTTGGAAAATACTAATGATTCAGTTCTTACTTTAAAAAATCAGATTTCGGAAAAAGGTGAAAAAGTTCTTTGGACAAAAAGTGGAGAGGAAAATCTTCTTACAAACAATATCCGAAAAAATGAAAATTTTACAAACGGAACTCTGGTAAATTCCGAAAGTCTTAAAGCACTTTCTGTAAGCGAAAAGGTTTATCCAAAAATTTCTGATTTTTCTTCTCTTGATGTATCCATGCTTTCAAAAGAAGAGCTTGCTGTCATAAATAATTTTTGTACAAGCCTTACTTCCCTTGATTATGAAAAATCACTTGAATTTTTCTGCACGGAAAATTTGTGGTCTCTTGTGCTTTTAAAATATGATGTTTCTGAAGCTGGTTTTACAGAATTCACATCTTTTGTGCTTGGGGAAGGTTACTGGCATGATAATTTTTGTGAACTTCCGGTGCGATTTTATAATGCAAAAAAACAGTCTTTTGATGTAAAGCTGGTGTTTAATAAAGAAAAAATGCTTGTTTTTGAAGTGGCTCACAGTTAGAATAATATCATACGGAACAGCGTAAAAAGTCAAATCGATTGTTGAAACAATCTACTTGACTTTTTATGGGAGGATTTTTTATGGATAACAAAATACTTTCAGGCATTGAACGAGAATTGGTTTTGCAGTATTTAACTGATGCAAATGTACCTGTAACTCTAACTCCCCTAGATAAAGATATTGGTCTTGATGGTGAAGTGCATCCTTTAAGTTCTGCTGTTTTTCCTGTTGCTGTTAAAGGTGAACAGATAAAGGTTGAAAAGGGCGGAAAAATCGTTCTTGAAAATACAGGTTCTGCCGTAAAAAGTTTTGCAGGCCGGCTTGTTAAAGTTGAATTTTATTTTAACCGTGTAGGCCTTTATTTTACTTCCAAAGTTGATGAAATTAATGACTCTCTTGTAATTTATATTCCGGAAAATATTGGCCGTATTCAGGATAAAACTGAAGCTGATCGTTATGATTTTTCCGGTAATCTTTATTTTGAATGCCGAACTCAAAGTGATATTAATGTGAGCTTTGTGCCTTGGAAGCTTTCTACTTTGTTTTCAAAACCGGCCTGGAGTTCAATCCCACTGGAAAATCAGAAAAAGGCTAAATCCTATCTTGAAATGTTTGTTGAACAGGCTAAAGTGGAAAAGAATATTGGGAATGGTGTTCACTTAATTCCAGTCTGCAATTATCTTACTTATGAAGAAGAAAAAGGTTTTGAAGCTGTAGAAGACCGCATGAAACCCCTTTCCATTCTTTATGTTGATCATGAAAGAATTGTTCTTGGTACTGAAGCTAAGAATTTCAACCTTGTTTCAGGTGCCGAATATGCCCTGAAGTTTTCTTGGAAATTAAAGAACGGACCTTTGCCTACAAGAGATATTTTTGTAACATCAAAAATCAATAAGATTTACACAGATGTAGCTTCTTCAAAATATTGTGCTGATCTTGTTTATACCACAATTCAGCAGGAAGATATAAGATTCCTTTACGAAAAGGCAACCAGTCTTATTCTTGGTTAACAGGTTTTAAAGGCTGCTCTGATTTTTCATCTGACTTTTCTTTTGAATCTGTTTCGGGATCCGGATTTCCAAGAAGTACTGCATAAGCTCTAAGGTAAGGTATATTTTCACAAAGAATTTTTACAATTACCATCATTGGAACAGCAAGAAGCATACCAATAAATCCCCATATCCAGCCGAATAAAGAGAGACTTACAAGGATAACAAAAGGTGAAAGTCCAAGATGTTTTCCTTCAATTCTAGGTTCAAGAATATTTCCAAGACTAAAATTAGCAAGCAGCATAAGAATGAATACAGCAACCGTCTGCCAGATGCTTGGGTAAAACTGCAAAAGTGTAAAAAGAGTAGTAAATATTGTTGAAATAATAGAACCAAAGGTTGGAATAAAGTTCATGAGGAAGGCAACAAAGCCCCATACAATAGGAAAATCTACACCTAAAGTCCAGGTACCAAGTCCAACAAGAATACCGGTTCCAAGTGAAATAAAAAACTTGATTGAAAGAAAGCGAACTACTTCCTGCATAATATTAGTTGAAATTCTGATTACACGGTCTTTTGCTTTACCGGTAAAGGCAGAATTCATCTTTTTCCGAGTTCCACGCATTTCAATAAGAAGAAAAACTTGCAAAAAGAATACAAGGAAGATACTTTTTCCGCCTGATACAATACCTGTTGAAATTGATAGGGCAAGCTTCTGTACAAATTCACGGATTTTCAAGGAACTCCAGATGTTCTGAATAAAATTCTTTGAATTGTCAAACTCAAGATCAAAATTTTCTGCAACCAGCTGGTAAATATTCTGGAATTTTCTTTCGTAGTTTGGATACTGGCTTGCAATGGTAGAAAGACTTGTTACAAGAACTCCTGAAACTCCAAGAATTATAAGGATTTCCAGGAGTGTAACAAGAATAGAACACAAAGCCCACGGAATATGAGCCTTTGCATTCATTTTTTTTACAAGAGGCAGAAATGAAAAAGAGAGCATACTTGCAAAGATAACTGGCAGAATTACTTCTCCCAATGCTTTCATTACAAAACCAGCTACAATGACAGAAAGGAATAAAAGGATAAAGTAAATCTGCTTTGAGTAATCAGGTGTAATCATTCTGCCTCCGAAAATTATTTTTTAGGCATCATTTTGTCGAAGCCACACAATGGTACAAGTACTGGAGGAATTGTAACACTACCGTCTTCATTCTGATAGTTTTCAAGAATTGCAAGCATTGCGCGTCCAACGGCGATGGCTGTACCGTTCAAAGTGTGAACATATTTGTTCTTTCCGTCATCATCCTTGTATTTAATGTTCAGACGACGTGCCTGATAATCTGTACAGTTTGAAGTTGAAGTAACTTCTCCATATTCACCACCGTTGCGTCCTGGCATCCATGCTTCAAGGTCCCATTTGCGGTAAGCTGGAGCACCAAGATCACCAGTACATGTATCTACAACATGGAAAGGAAGACCAAGTCCTTCAAAAATTTCTTCTTCAATAAGACGAAGCTTCTCGTGAATTGCATCAGACTGTTCTGGAGTAGCATAAGCAAACATTTCTACCTTGTCGAACTGGTGAACGCGGTAAAGACCTTTTGAGAACTGGCCTGCAGCACCGGCTTCGCGACGGAAACAGTGTGAAAGTCCTCCGTAAAGAAGGGGAAGCTTTGCTTTATCAAGGATTTCACCTGAGTGGTAACCACCAAGTGTAATTTCGGCTGTAGCAACCAGACAAGTTCCTTCTTCTTCAATTGCGTATACGTTTGATTCGTTTCCACGTGGATTAAAACCAATTCCTTTGAGAACTTCTTCTTTAGCAACGTCAGGAGTAATGAACATTTCAAATCCATGCTTGCGAAGAGTGTTCAAAGCATACATAATAAGGGCCTGTTCAAGGAAAACAGCTTCATTTTTCAGATAATAGAATTTTGGACCAGAAACTTTTGTTCCGCGGTCGAAATCAATGATATCAAGACTTTCGCCAAGAGCTACGTGATCTTTTGGTTCAAATTCGAATTTACGTGGAGTACCAACTTTTTTTACTTCAAGGTTTTCTGTATCAAGCTTTCCAATTGGAGTGTCCGGATGAACCATGTTAGGAATCTGGCGGGCTGCTTCATCAAGTTTTTCTTCAACTTCTTTAAGCTCAGCTTCAACACCGGCAATTTCTTCCTTAAGTGATTTTCCAGCTTCAATTAATTTGGCACGAGTTTCGTTGTCCAGTTTCTGTTTCATGGCAGCGGCATTTTCGTTGCGTTTCTGCTGAAGAGCCTGGAGCTTTGTTACCAGTTCTGTACGTGCATCGTAGAATTTTACAACTGCATCAGCATCAGCTGTCATGTTGCGGTTTGCGATGTTTTCTTTTACTGCTTCAAGATTGTCTTTGATAAATTTGTAATCAAGCATTATATGTTCCTTATATAAAAGTTACTATATTTTTTACTGAAGACTGTAAGTGATATTAACACTGGCAGTAACAGTTACTGTACCTGTTTCAATTGGTGTAATTGCAGATGAATCAGCAAAAACAGTTTGTGCTTTCATAAGCATATTATTTGAATTTCGAGAAGTGTAAGAATTTCCTTCAGAAATTTCAAGAACATCTGCAACTTTTGTTCCTGATGCACCTGCAAGAAGAGCTGCTGCATCCTGAGCATTCTGAACTGCAAGAGTTCTAGCCTGGCGGAGGGCTGCACTTGTATCGCCAACAAGATATTCAAATCCTGTAAGTCCGTTTGCACCGCTTCTTACTGCTCCATCAATTACTGCTCCTGCATTTTCTGTGTTACGTACAAGAATACGGATGCTGTTCAATACAGTGTATCTTCCAGGATATTCACGTCCGTTTACAACATCTGTTTCCTGGGTAATACGATAGTCGTATGTTGCAATGTCTTTTGAATCTATACCTGTTTCTTTTACAGTTTCAATTACTTTTTCTGAAATCTGAGCATTTTTTGTTACAGCATCGTTTACATTCCATTCTCTGGTCTTAACCTGGAAGGTCAGTGAAAGCTGGTCTGGATTTACCTGAACTGAACCTGATCCGGAAACTGAAATTGTTTTTACTTTTTCTTCGGCTTCCTTTGTAATTGTACAACCAGTAAGGGCAATAACTGCAAAAGCAGCAATCAGCATCTTAATTTTTGTCATTTTAAAACCTCTTTTTATCTAATATTTATATAAAATCGTTTTAAGTATACAGCACGTTTTTTTGCATCATCCCAGAGCTGGCTTGCAGGGTAGGAAGATGTAATCTTTTCATAGGCTTCAACTGCTTTTTTGATGTCCCTAACTTGTCCGTTGCTTTCGTAAATCTGTCCAAGAAGAAACAGTCCTTCATCTGCATTGGAAGGTGAGGTAAGAAGAAATGCCTTTACGTTTTCAAGAGCAGATTCAAGATTTTTGTTTTCGTAATCATTTTTTGCGGCAGAAAGAAGTTCTTCCGGTGAAAGATCTGGAACAAGCTTTTCTTCCAGGGCGGCAGTTTCATTTTTCTGTGGAACAGCTGCTTTTTTTACAACTGTCTGTGCTGTTGATTCAGTTTTTGATTCAACAGGTGCCTTTTTTACAACTGTCTGTACTGTTGATTCAGTTTTTGATTCAACAGGTGCTTCAGTTTCAGCCTTTTTACTATTCTGAGCTTCAATTTTTGTTTCTTTAGCTGATGACTGTGATTTTACTTCGGCAGCTTCAGTCTTTGTGTCTTTTTGATCAAAGTTTTGATTTGGTAAAGTGTTTTCTTTTGTTGCTTTTGAAACAGGTTTCGGAACTACCTCACTGTAAGCTGGTGCTGTAACATGATTTTTTGATGTGGTTTTTTCAGCTTCGATTTCCACTTCAAGATAATCATCAATATAGGTGTCTGTAAGAACATCTTCTTTGTAAAAATGCAGGATAACAGTACCACTTTTTTTACCAAGGAAGGTATATTTAGTGTTTTCTGTACCAAGCTTTCGGCCAAAGTAGGTTACATTTTTTGAAAGATCTGTAATACCAATGTAAATCCAGCCACGTCCAGGATATTCTACATCCAGATATTCACCAATTCTGATTTTTACTGAACGGGAAGGAATGATTTCTTTTTCTACAGTTTCAGTTTCTTCAGTTTCAGTTTCTTCAGTTTCTTCCGTTTCTTCACTATTTTCAGAAGTATTTTCTTCTTCAGGTTCTTCAGTTTCTTCGATTACAGCACTAATTTCATCTTCCACATCCATTACATCGTCAGTGGAGAGAATATTTTCTTCAATAACTGGTTCCTCGTCATTTTCTTGAGGTTCAGGAATAATTTCCAGTTCTTCAATTTCAACAGATTCTATTGTGGATGAATCCTCTTCCTGCAAATTTTCAATTTCTTCCGAAACTTCAGGTTCTTCTTCCACTGGTGCATCGCGGACTATTGGTTCTTCAATTTCTTCCAGCAGTTCTTCTTCTGATGTTTCGTCAAGAAGCTCTTCTGTTTCCTCTTCAGCTTCAATCTGGTTTTCTTCGGATTCTTCTGAAGTCAGTTCACCATCTTCTGAAGTCAATTCACCATCTTCTGAAGTCAGTTCACCATCTTCTGAAGCTAATTCTTCAGAAATTTCTTCTGTTGTGTTTTGAGCTTCATCTACAGCAATATCAACTATCTGGTCGCTTAATTCTTCAGAAGCTTTAGAGGCACATCCTGAGAATACCAGTGCTAAGCATAAAAATGCTGCAAAAAATGATTTTTTCACGGTGCTGCCTCCAATAGTTCACGAATTAGCTTGTCATTTGCCTTTGAAAGGTCATGGGTTTCCTTTTCAGAGGGTTTTGTAAAATAAGGTTCAATTTCATCAACTTCCCATTTATCTTTTGTGGTTCTGGAAAGCTGAAATGAATCTGGATTAGCAGGATTTGGTGGAACCATTAAATCTGATGTAAGTATAAGCGGATCATCAAGTATAACTTTCTTTTTTCCACTTCCAGCTGCTACAAAAATCAAGACTATACACAAAAGAATTACAAGAATTAAAGATAACACCAGCATGCTGATCTTTTTGTTTTCTTTAATAAAATCCCGAAGATCGGCAAATTTAACTGTGAGAATATCTTTAATGTCAGAAAACTTCTGTTTAAAATCCATTAATCTTCACTTTCTTTACTTGAATCTACTTCAGTTTTGCGTTTCTGCGGGCGAGGTGGAATGACAGCACCTTCTTCAACATCAATTTCTTCATCCTCAAATACAACTTCGTTACGGTCAATTTCGGCACCACGTTTAATATCCTGATCAAGGCGAAGTGCAATGATTTTTGAAACACCAGATTCTTCCATTGTAATACCAAGCATTGTACTTGCACCCATTACAGTTTTCTTGTTATGGGTAATTACAATGTACTGAGAAACGTTTGCAAAGCTTTCCAGTGTGGTAACAAAAGATGAAACGTTCTTATCATCAAGAGCTGCATCAATTTCGTCCAGCAGACAGAAAGGAGATGGGCGAACCTGATAAGTTGCAAAGAGAAGTGCAACGGCGGTCATAGTTTTTTCACCACCGGAAAGCAGTGAAATGTGTTCCATCTTTTTTCCAGGAGGCTGGGCGTAAATATCAATACCAGACTGAAGAATATTCTGAGGATCGGCAAGCTTAAGTTCAGCACGTCCACCGTTGAAAAGGCGTCGGAACATATTGTGGAAATTCTTTTTAATCTGGTTGTAAGTTTCCAGGAACATTTCCGAAGATTTTGATTTAATTTCTTCAGAAACGCGGATAAGATTTTCCAGTGATTTCTGAGTATCTTCAAAATTTAACTTCTGGCGTTCGTATCGTTCCTTGACTTCCTGGAATTCTTCCGGAGCCATAAGGTTTACCTGTCCCAGTGATTTAAATTCTTCACGGGCCTTGGAAAGTGCATCTCGGATTTCGGAAGCTGGTTTTCGGATTTTGTACATCCTTTCTTCAAATTCCATAAGATCACGGGAATATTTATCCTGGAAAGTCTGTTTGATGTTTCGGATGTCGTTGTCGGAACTCATAAGTGAGTAGTTCAGCTTTTCTACCTGAGCCTGACATTTATTCTGTTCTTCCTGTTTTTTCTGAAGAGTACCGCTTTTTCCTTCAACACTGGAGTTACATTTTGCAATATCCTGATCCAGTTTGTTCATTTCATCAGCAAGTTTTTTTCCGCGGTATTCAATTTCAGCCAGTTCATCTTGAACTTCGTGAATCTGTTCTGTTGTTTCATCAAAACGCTTGTTTTCGGTAAAGAGTTCTTCTTCTGTTTCTCGCAGACTGTTCTGTTCGGAAGAAAGATTTCTGCGGAAAAAGGAAATCTGCTGTTCAGCGCTGGAAATCTGTTCCTGCATCTGAATTTGTGTTACCTGAAGCTTACGTAAAGTTTCTTTATATTCGTCAATCTTTTCTGCAAGACCTGAGTTTTGAGAATTCAAACTGTCAATTTCATTGTTGATTGATTCAATCTGTCGGATATTATCGAAAATTTTTTCATCAATGGAACGCTTCTTTGTCATGATTCCTTCAGGTGAAAGGAATTCTGTAATGAAAGAAGGTGTTGAAGCTGTGTATTCCTGTACTGCTGATTCAAGCTTTTCCAGCTGGTTTCCAATTTCTTCAAAAGCACTTACAGCTTCTTTAAGGGTTGAAAGAGCATCACCTTTGGAATTTCCTGCTGCAACATCGGCAAAAATATTTTTTCGTCCATCTGCATAAATCTTAAGCTTCGAAATGATTGTATCCAGATTTTCCTTGTGCTTTTTCATTGCACTTTCGGAGAAACCAGCATCTTTTAGCTTTGTGTCCAGCATGGAAACAATATCTTCTGTAATGGAAGTAAGCTGTTTTTGAAGATCCTCACGAAGAATACCAAGAGCCTGAATCTTTTCTTTATTCTGTCCGGCTAATCTGTCGTTTTCGGTAATCTGGCTTGAAGCAGTGTGGATATTCTCTTCAAAAGACTGAATGTTTTTTGTAGTTTCTTCAAGGCGTTTATTTTTATCGTAAAGTTCAGCTTCAGCCTCGTCAATTTCTTCTTGAGCGTTATCGATTCGTTCCTGAATTGCAGCCTGACGAGCTTCAAGAGTGTTCAGTTTTTCTTTTACCTCAGAAGCATTTTTGTTCAGGTTCTGGATTAGTTCCATTTTACCGTTTTTTTCCTGACCAATACCAACAAGTTGTGCCTGTTTGGCGTAAAGTTCCTGCTGCATGGCATTAACTTTGTCCATGTTTTCGGAAATAGTGCTGTTGATTTCTTCAATTTCGGCACGGATACGGTCACGTTTTTCGGTGTAAGATTTAAGTTCTTCTGTATGACGGATTTTTTCCTGTTCAAAATCTTTAAGTCGAATCAGGGTAAGATCCAGATCGTAGTTGAAAATATCTTCGTTAAGCTTTCGGTATTTTGTTGTTTTTTCGCTCTGAACTTTGAGTGTATCGTAGCTGCGTTTAATTTCCGCCATGGCTATTTCGATCTGCTTCATGTTCAGTCTGGTTCTTTCAAGTTCACGTTCGGCTTCCTGACATTCGGCCTTACTTCGGGAAATACCGGCTGCTTCTTCAAAAAGATAACGGCGGTCTTCTGGTTTGCTAGAAAGAATCTGGTCAATTTTACCCTGTTCCATAACAGAGTAGGCAGCTTTACCAACACCGGTATCCATGAAAAGCTTTCTGATTTCTGTTGGACCTACCTGCCTGTTGTTGATGAAATATTCCTGATCACCAGAACGGTAGAGACGGCGTTTGATGGCAATTTCTTCTTCATCGATTGGAAGAATTTTGTTTTTATTTGAAAGGGTGAGTGTGACTTCAGCTGTGTTTAAAGGCTGTCTTCGTTCAGTACCGTTGAAGATAACATCTTCCATTTTTTCGGCACGGAGATTTTTTGCACGGTTTTCGGCAATTACCCATTTAATTGCATCAACAATATTACTTTTTCCACAGCCGTTTGGTCCAAGAAGGGCAGTAATACCGTCGGCAAAGTCAATGTGAGTCTTGTCAGCAAAGGATTTGAAACCGTATATGTCCAGACTTTTTAAAAACACAAATATGTCCTCAAATATAAAATATCTTCTTATTATAACGGAAAATTACATTGAATTCAATGATTTTAGGCTGGTGTATCAAGGTCCTTCAAGGTGATTTATTCAATCCTTTTTGATATAATAAAAATAATATGACAGATAAAGATACATACCAGGCAGAAATTTTTTACAACAGAATTTCAAAAAAATATAAGGAACTAAAAAAATGGGCACGAAAAAACCGTGTTACCTGTTTCCGTCTTTACGATAAAGATATTCCGGAAGTTCCACTTTCTGTTGATGTTTACGAAGCACTTCCTTTTGATGTAGATGGACCTATGGAAGCAGCACGTTTCCTTTCAGCTCAGAATGCTAGAATTTCTGCCAATGATCTTACTGTTGAAAATGACATTGCATCCCGCCGTTATGCAGTTGTTTATCTTTATGAACGGCCTTATGATAAAGACCAAAATGATGAAAAAGAATGGCTTTCACTTATGTGCAAACAGACTGCAAAGCTTCTGAACCTTCAGCCAGATCATATTATTTTAAAAGAGAGAAAACAGCAGAAGGGAACAAAACAGTATGAAAAAAATGAGGAGCAGCCTCTTGTAATTACTGTTTCAGAATGCGGCGCTCTTTTTAAGATAAATCTGTCTTCCTACCTTGATACAGGGCTTTTCTTTGATCACAGACCTTTAAGAAATATTGTCCGCGATGAATGTTCGGGAAAAAAGGTCTTGAATCTTTTCTGCTATACAGGAAGTTTTTCGGTTTATGCTGCGGGGGGGAATGCATCCGGTGTGGAATCCTGGGACCTTTCAAATACTTATCTTTCATGGGCAAAAGAAAATCTGGAACTGAACGGTTTTGTTGAAAAAACCAAATACAGTTTTACCCGTTGTGATGTAATAGGTATGCTTGAAGAAAAAGCAAAAATGAACCTTTCAGAGAAAGAAAGATTTGATATTATCATTCTGGATCCGCCGACTTTTTCCAACAGCAAGATGAGTAAGAATATTCTGGATATCAACCGGGACTGGCCAAAGCTTGTTTCGGATTGTCTTGATCTTCTGAACGAAAACGGAAAACTGTATTTTTCAACAAATTCAAAACGCCTGATTTTTGATGAAAGTAAGCTTCCTCATAATACAAAATACGGCTTTTCAATTTCTGCAAAAGATATTACATCCAGAACTATTGATAAGGATTTCGAAGGCTCAAAATGCCACAAAGCATGGGAAATCTCGGTAAAAAAGCCTGAGCCTGACCAGGTAATTAAATTTTAAGAAGAACAAGATGATCAGAATTGAACATTTTTCTAAAAGCTATAAAGGTAAGACTCTGGACGTGGAAGACATTACTTTTTCATTGGAAAAGGGAAGTGTTACGGCTCTTCTTGGTGCCAACGGTTCAGGAAAATCCACTGTGATTAAGGCTATGTGCGCAGTTCATTATCCTTCTTCCGGCAATGTTTTTGTAAGCGGAAAAGATAATCTGGAGGTTAATGCTGAAGACAATCCTGTTTTTGTAAAAGAATGTACAGGATATGTGCCTGAAATTACAGAGCTTCCAAAAGACATGGCGGTCTACGATTTTCTGTCCTATGCCGCAAGGGTTCACAATGTAGAAGCTTTTGAAAAACAGGTTCTTGAAGTGATAAAAAAATGCTCTCTTAATGAAGTGGCTTTTAAAAAAATTGGGGAGCTTTCTAAAGGTTACCGTCAGCGGGTTTCCTTTGCACAAGGTATAATTCACCAGCCGGAAAATCTTATCCTGGATGAATTAATGTCGGGACTGGATCCAAATCAGATGAAGGAAATGGAAAAACTGATCTTGTCTTATGCAAAAGATCATTGCGTTCTTATTTCCACCCATATTCTTGGTGAAGTTCATAATCTTTGTAAAAATATTGTAATCATGAATAAAGGTAAAATCGTGGCACAGGGCACTGAAAAAGAAATAATCGAAAAAACAAAGTCCCCGGATTTTGAAGCTGCATTTTTAAAGGTGTGCTCATGAAAATCAATAAATCTGCGAAAGCATTCTTTTTTCAATATTTAAAATCCTCCCTGGGGCATATTTTTTTCTACCTTTTGACCATTGCTTTTGTACTGGTGATTTCCGCACTTTTTTTCTTTAAGGGTGGATTTTTTTCGGGAAACGGCTCCGTTGAACTTGTAAATTTCTGGGCAAATGTTCCTTATGCTGCTATTCTTTTTGTGCCGGCTCTTTCTTCAAAAAAATCCTTGAATCTTTATGATTCCTTTGTACCGTTAAAAACCAGTGTTCAGACTGTTCTTGAGATATTATGCAATGGACTTTTATTCTTTGTTTCAGTTGCATTTTTACTTTTTGTGCCACTTTTTGTCAGCTTTTTTGGAGATGTGGATCCATCCGCTGTATTTGTTCCATTTGTTTTTCTTCTTTTTTATGGAATTTTGTGTGTTTCACTCTGCAAATTCATCTACTGTTTTACAAAAAATACAGCCGCTGGTTTTGCTCTTTCCGCAGTTATTCTTGCAGCATTCAATTCTGCACATCTTTTTACAGTGTATTTTTCCACTGACTCCATTTTCACTCTGATTTTCAAGAACCTTAGCTTTGCCTGGCATTTTGATGCAGCTTCCAAAGGGATTTTTGATACAAGAGATTTTTCTTTTCTTCTGTTCTTTACATCACTTTTTATTACTGCTTCTGTTCTTGTTAAAGAAAAACAGAAAGGAAAAAAGCTTTCTGCTTTTAAGTCAATTCTTCTTCCAGGTTTAGCTGTTCTTCTTCTTTTTATGAACTCTTTCCGTTATTACAGACGCATTGATTTTTCTAAGACCAAGTCATATTCAGTTACGAAAGCTACAAAAAATCTTCTAGATTCTGTAACTTCACCTTTGAAAATTTCCTATTACCTAAGTCCGGCCTTAAAAAATTATTATCCACAGGTCCGCGATGTAAAGGATTATCTTTATGAGTATTGTCTTGAAAATGACAGGATAAGTCTTCAGGTTATAAATCCCGACAAAGATGATAAAGCGGCTGCTTCACTTAATGCTTACGGAATTTATCCACAAAGTTTTAGAAATGTAAACAAAAGCTCCACCGAATACATAAGTGTTTATTCTGCAATTATTCTTGAATATGAAGGAAAAGTGATGGCAATTCCATTCATTCTTTCATCGGAAACTCTGGAATATCTTCTGGATTCAAACATTCTTATTCTTGTAAAAGGTAGTGTTCCTCAGGTTCATTTTGTTTGCGCTGAAAACGAGTCTTTGGATAGTGATTACTCTTATTTAAGGCCCTGGCTTGAAAATCAGAACATTCAGACAGATGAAATTGTTCTGGACAGCAGTTTTGATTCCGTGCTTTCTGGCTTGACGGGACCTGTTTTTGTGCTTGGTGGACAAAATCTAACAAGATCAAACGTTGATTCTCTTTCCAGATATATTGCAGATGGAAAAGGATTGGTGACTTTTGCCTACAGTCCGGTATCTAGTTCTATTTCAGGTGACTGGAGTCTCTCATATAACAATAATTACAGTCTTGAAACGCTGTTCGCTGATTACGGAATTCATTTTACTTCAGCTGTTGCAAAGGATATTTCCTGTGTAAGGATTCTTATGTATTCAGATGATCAGGGTGAAATGCAGCAGAGCATCAATTATCCTTTATGGGTAACGCTGCCACCTCAGAAAAATGCAGTTCACGGCTTGAATTTCTTCTGGACTGTACCTCTTGAACTTTCTGAAAAAGCTGAACCTTTCCTGGTAACGACACAGGCTGCCTGGAGCGAACCTTTGAATTTTGAAGCTGAACTTCTTATGGATACAAATCCTTTTACTGCAACTGACATGGGAAGTGGTAAGGAAAAGATGAATCTTGTAGTAGGGGCAAAATCAAAAGATCAGAAAATAACTGTAATTTCCAACCGATATTTTTTGAACAGCCTTATGAACGGGTATGCAGGTGGCGAAGAAGGTGATTACCGTAACTTTGAATGGCTTACTTATCATGTGCTGAATCAAAATGGACTTTCGGAACTGGCAGAGCTTCAGCAAAAAACAACGGTAAATAGAACCCTTTATAAATTAAACGGCGAAGATTTCAACCGCATGAAAAACATCACGCTGATATTCATCTTCGCCGTAATACCGCTTTTACTTGCGGCACTTTATGTTCTTTTTAAGCTTTATTCAAGATTTGCAAGAAGCCAGGCTTTGAAAAGATTGTAGTCGTTTTCCATTGAAACGGCTCTGTCTGGAAGCTTCATAACTTCTTCAAGACGTGAAGGAAGTGGTGGTTCACGGCCGATTGAATCCTGAACAATGTTTCCAAATTTTGCAGGATGTGCAGTTTCAAGAATAACACCAACTGCTTTCTTGTCTTTTACACTTACTGCCCATTCTGGAATGTTTGTTGTAAGACCAGGTTTTTCAAAGTCATTTTTTGCTCCGTTTAAAAGAGCTTCCATTCCGCCGTTTTTGATGTCTTCCCATGCTTTCCAGCCAATAGCTCCGTGTGGGTCGATGATGTAACCTGTTTTCTTGTTACAATCTGATATTGCCTGTTTGATTCCATCGTTATCAAGCCAGTAAGAAGCAAATTGCTGACGAACTTCTTCCAATGTGTACATGGCTTTGATGCGTTCATAGTTTGAAGGAGCACCTACATCCATAGCATTGGCATAAGTTTCAACAGATGGACGGGCATTGTATTCACCTGTGGCAATCCAGTCTGGAATTGTTTTGTTTGTGTTTGTTGCTGCTGTAAAACCTGCAATTGGTGCACCCATTTCTTTGGCAATAAGACCAGAGGTAAGGTTACCAAAGTTTCCAGAAGGAACTACCATGATGATAGCTGGATCTGTAATCTTGTTGTCAATTGAAGCACGGTTTCTTACTGTAAGTGCAGAATACATGTAGTAGAAGCCCTGAGGAAGAAGACGTGCAATATTGATTGAGTTTGCTGATGAAAGACGAAGCTTTGATCGGAGTTCTTCATCTGTGAAAGCTGTTTTTACCAGTTTCTGACAGTCATCGAAAGTTCCCTTTACTTTTAGGGCACGAACATTTCCTGTAAATGTTGAAAGCTGTTTTTCCTGTATTGCAGAAATCTTTCCTTCCGGATAAAGAATTGTTACATCAATGCCTGGAACGTTGTGGAAAGCAGAACCTACAGCAGATCCTGTATCACCTGAAGTTGCAACCAGAATGTGAAGATTTGAACCTTCATCTTTGTTGAAATAAGACATTACTCGTGCCATGAAACGGGCTCCGAAATCTTTGAAAGCACATGTTGGTCCGTGGAACAGTTCAAGAACGTAAGAAATGTTGTCCAATGGCTGGATTTTTGGAGTAAAAGGATATGCATCCTGAATGATTGCCATAAGATCTTCATCTGGAATTTCACCTTCTACGTAAGGTTTTGCCATATTAAAGGCTACGTCGCGGAAAGATGGTTCAGGATTCTTAGCAAGGAATGCGGGATCCAGTTTTGGGAATTCAACAGGGATATAAAGTCCGCCTGTTTCTTTGTTCATTCCCGACATAACTGCGTTTTTAAATGTAGTTTTTACATTGCTGTCTCTTGTGTCTGTGTAAATCATAATTACTCCAAATATATACTGTTTATTACATGCCGTAAATTACAGCATCAACAAATTTTTTTGCAAGTTCATCTTTACAGTTCTGTACTGCGTACCAGTAAGTTTTTCCTGATGCTGTACAAGTTACTGTTGTTTCATAAAGTACCTTTCCGGTTTTCATGTCCACGCAGGAAAGTGGAGCACGGAGTTCACAAATCTGAAGACCATCTTCTGCATAAACTGGTTTTACAAATTCTACGGTTCCCGCAATAAGGTAAGCAGTTCCGCTGCCGTCAAGCATTTTCTTGTTAGCTTTGTAAAGTTCATTAATTGATTTTGAAATGTATGAAGAATCTGAAACAGGTGCATTTCCTGCATAAATTCCACGGTTTCTGAATTCGGTCAGAATGGCAGTAGAGTTTGATGTTGGAAAGCCTTTTTCGTTAAGGTCCCACACAAAAAGAACGCCTGATTTATAAACCATAGTTGATCTTACTTCATAGGCAGACTGTACAGAAAAATCCAGTGCAATCTGTGCTGATTTCTGATCGGAAGGATCTGGGGTTGCGTAGAAGGTTACCTTGTCGTTACATGGAAATTCTGGAACTGGAGCTGTAAAACTTACAATTCCCTCATCATCGGAAACTAGGTTTTCTGTTGCATATGTGATTACGTCATTTATTCGAGAAGATGGATAACTTACTGTGATTGGAAATGCTTTACGTGCGTTTCCATTATCATCCTGTACTCTGAGAACATAAGCTCCGTCAAATTTTTTTCCTACAGAAGTTCGTTTTGGACTGGACTGGAGAATGAAATCTGTATCCATAAGTGTGTTATAAAAAGTTTCACTGATAGATACTACCTGTATTTCTTTTTTTTCTGATTCTATTTCTTTCTGAACTGTTTCTATATCTGGTTCATCCTTTATTTCAGATGTAGTTACACAACCTGAAAAGAGGACTGTAATTGCAAAAACTGTTAATAATCTAATTTTTTTCATAACTCAATTTCCTGATATTCCTTTTAGTATACCAAAAAAGTATGATTATCTCAATAAATTACTATTATAAGTGAAATTTAAGTGAAATTTATTGAAAATTGATTTTGTTTTTGAAAAGTAATAATATGGAATTATGAGATGTACAAAAGCAATTATTTCAAGAGAAAATCTTGAGTTTAATTATAAAAATATAAAAAAAATTGTGTCACAGGATACAAAAATTTGTGTAGCGGTAAAAGCCGACGCTTATGGGCATGGGGCTGTTGAAACTGCCAGAGAACTTGAAAAGCTTGGTGTTGATTATCTGGCCGTAGCTTCCTTTGAAGAGGGACTTGAACTTCGTGAAAACGGAATCAAGGCATCGATTCTTCTTCTTAGCCTGTGTACTCCTGAAGATTTTATCAATCTGTTCAAATATGAAATAACTCCTCTTGTTTTTGGAAAGGAATTTATTTCCCTTCTTGATGCTTGTGCAAAAAGTTATTTTTCTTGTAATGAAAGATTTTCTGTATATCTTGCCGTGGATACTGGTATGGGACGTATCGGCTGTTTCCCTGAGGATTGCGGAGAAGAGGCAAAGCTTATAAGTGAATCAAGTCATCTTAAGCTTGAAGGAATGGCAACCCATATGGCTTTGTCGGATAGTGTTTCTTGTGAAGGTATTTCATATACAAAACAGCAGGGGGAAGCCTTTAAAAAAGCAGTTGAAAACGTAAAAAAAATGGGACTGAATCCTGGAATCCTTAGTGCCGGAAGCAGTGCCTGTGCAATCAACTGGCCTGATCTTCATTTTGATATGGTAAGACCTGGAATCATTGTTTACGGATATTATCCTGATGAAATTACCCGTGATTATCTGCTTTCCAAAAATGTTGATTTTCAGCTTAAGCCGGTAATGACTTTCCAGACCAAAGTAGTAGCTGTACGTCATTTTAAAAAAGGTATGAGTGTTTCCTATGGACGTACCTGGATCTGTGAAAAAGATACTTGTATTGGTGTACTTCCTGTGGGCTATGCAGACGGACTTTTGCGCCGTTTTTCACCAGGATTAAAGATTTTTGTAAATGGAAAAGCATATCCTGTGGTTGGTCGTATTTGTATGGACCAGTGTATGATTGATCTTGGAGACGATTCTGACGTTAAGCCTTTTGACGACGCTCTGATTTTTGGTGATCCATCTTCTACTGGTTGCATGCAGACTGCTGAGGACCTGGCACTCCTTGGTAAGACAATTTCCTACGAGGTTCTTACATGTGTTTCAAAGCGGGTAAAACGTTTCTGGCAGTAAAATTTTTTGTCAGATTAGAACTCAAATTTACCTTCAAGACTTGCTTTAACATCCAGCGCAAATCTGTTTTTTAATATGGTTCCTTCAATTGATTGAGAACTTCCTAAAGTAAAAATTTTCTTGATTTTAGCCTTACTTTCATGGGAAAAAGTGTAGGTCTGACAAAGATAATCTTTATTTTCACCGCTGGTATTTAGTGATAGTTTTCCGTTGAAAGTCCACAGCTGTGTTACAAAAAGTTCACCTTCCTTCAAAAAATAGGGATAAAATATTTTTACAAGGGAGGCTGTCATTTTTCCACTTGAATTGTGCTGGAATACAATGCTGGTCCCGGTTTTCCAGTTTGAGCTTGTGTCGATTGAATATTCCGCCGCTGTTTTTAAGCTGGATGTTTTTGTGATGTAAAAAAGATTTTGGGTGATGGCTGAAAACTGATAAATAAATGAGGAACCGTTTTTTGGAAATCCAAATGCAGATGAAAAGCTTGTGGTTCCTTCATCAGAGGCATACCATTTAAACAAAGGATACGAACAGTCTGAGCCAAAAAGATTGAAATACTGGTTCTGAACACTTCCTTTAAGCTGATAATAATCAGAAACTGTACCTGTATATTTTACATCCCTTTCAAAAGACAGATTTGCCCGGCATGGAACAAAAAAGTCTGGCAGTCCATTGAAAAGCTTTCTGCTCCATGAAGCGGAGTATATGGCAGTGTACATGGAAATATCATAGCCTGAATTACTGGTGTTTATGTTGATCTCATCAGACCAGGTGTCGTAAATCGGGGCCGTCCTAAAATACCAGCTGCTGTTTTTAAGGAAGTCTGTGTGGCAAACCATATCGCTTTTGTAGTTTCCACCGTAAGCTGCAGATGTTTTTTGTGAAAGACTTTTATTCCATGACAAAGAGATTTTCTGTTTTCCAAAATCAAAAGGCAGTGAAAAATCCCAGGAAGTAAGGTGTTCTTTTGAAGTAAGTCCTTCATTTTTATAGGTTTCGCTGGATGAAAAAGAAATTTTTGGTTTTACTGCAAAAAGCTTTGTTTCAATGCTTCCGTTAAGGCTGTTTTCTCTGAGATTTGAGTTTTCGTTTCCAGTAGAAATCTGGCCTTTACTGGCAAAAACATAATTTTCACCAAAATTTCTTTCATCCTGCTGTGTTTTTTCATTTTGACCAAGAAGGGTGTTGGCAGAAAAAATAATTCCAAGGTTTTCCCATTCTTTTCCAATCTTCAAGGCGGCTGTGTTTTTCTGGAAAACTGAATCTCCACGGTTTTCAAATACTGTTTTTCCTTCAACAAGAAACGGAAAATTTATGCCGTTAAGATCAAGTCCTGCGCTGTTTGTTTTTGCAGCTTCTCTTCCGTGATGGGAAAAGCTTTCTTCAAGTGAAATGATTTTAAAAAGGGGATTATCTGTCTTTACAGAATAGGAGGCTCTGTCTACATAAAGATTTCCCCGGGTCGTAAAGTGAAGCAATGCTTCAGTCCCTGCAAAGAAAACAACAGCCTTTTCTTTAGCTGTACTTTCAAAAATAAGCTCCTGATCTAAAACCTGAAGGTGTGTATCAAGATAAGCTTCCGGATTTTTGATAAAGTAAGGAATTAGAACACCGTCTTTTTTCCATTCAACGCCGTTTTTGTTCTGAAATGAATTTAATTTTCCCTTGTTTTCGTAGCCGTTTGCCGTGAATAAAGTAAGATTATCTTTTTGGTATGTAAAACCTGTTGTTCCGCTTATGGATTTTGCTTCTGGTTCAAACTGGCCATTTGAAGAAAAAGGAAAATTACCTGTAAAAGCAGTGTCCCCCGTTAAATTTTCCGTAAAGTACCAGCCTAAGCCTGCCGCCGCTGCAATAACTCCTCCGTTATATGAAGATGAATCTTCGTTCCAGGTAATAAAAACTCTGTCTGAATCGGAAATCTGCCTATTTATTGTTACAACTCCTGTAGTTTCGGAAAAAGAATATTCTCTGGAGCTAAGTGGAAATCCATTTATGTAAACCTTTACGCTGTTTCTGGAAGCTTTTGTTCCAATCGAATACAGGGGACTTTCGGATGTGCTTTTAAGAACAATGGTTTCAGCTTTTTCAGATTTGTCAAAATTCGTGTAGATGTTTTTTGTAAAAGGGTAACGGTTTTTTGCATTTGAAAAATCGTCCTGAAAAACTTTTCTTACTGAAAACAGATTTTCCTTTTCGGAAAAATAATCGTTTAGGGCTGGAGAAAAGTCCTCTTTTTGAATAAAAACAGTTTCCTTTGGCGTTTCAGAACCTGATTCATAATCGGAAATACCTGCATTAAAAACCGAACAGATTTCAAATGGTGAAAGACCTGAATTTGATTTTAAAACATAAGCCGTTTTTCCATCAATTGTTTTTTCATAGGAAGACTGGCTTGAAGAAAAATCTGAAAAGGGATTTCCACTGATTTCGGAAATCCGTTCATCGGCATCAAGAAGAAAGGCTGAAAGACTGGCTTTGTCAGTTGGATTTACAAAACTTAAAGAAACCAGCACAGTATTTACAGGAGAAAGAGGTTCTCCCTCTCCGTTTCGATAGATTTTTTCCGAAGAAGGAAGAATGATAATTTTCTGATTTGAATCGAAATACCAGGTGCTGCGGTTTAATTTTTTGTAATGCTTTCCATCTGAATCAGTAAAGGGACCATTCTGTTCTTCTATAAAAATGTCCTGGATTCTTAAAAAAAAGCTTTCGTCTGGCAGTGTAAAAAATCTTCCTTCTTCAAAAGCCGAATACTGAATCTTTGTTTCATTGATTTTCTTTTTTCCGTAGAACAATGCAGATTTTTCAAGGGTCATATCGTAGCGGACCATTGCATCTGCAAAAAAACGGTCTTTCTGAAGATTTACAAGGGCACCTGGCGCCTGATTTTTTCCACCACCTGCAGATATTCCAAGCTTTTCCATGGAATACTTGTCTGGAAATACAATGTTCCTGTTTGAAATCATTGCATTTTTTACAATTTCGCCATTGTGATAGCCAAATGCAATAGTATTTTCCTTAAACTGATCTGCAAAGGAAGCCAGAACATACCATCGCTTAAAAAGCTCCATGGAAAAATCAAGATCCACTTCCTGTTTGAAAAGAAATTCTTTTGGCTTTATTACGCTTTTCCCTTTATATGGAAAAACAGAATATATTCCTGCGTCAAAATATGCCTTCCAGTATCCATCAAAAGAAAAATGTACGTTGTCGTCTTTAAGAGTGATGTCAAAAATGGTGTTTTCTTCTTCATCTTCTTCAACTATGACTGTATTCAGCGAGCCAGCACCTGTACTTTCGCTGGTGTTTTCTTTTGCATAGGCTTTACCTGGATTCAAAATGGAAAGAAGAATTGAAATACCAAGTACTGCTCCAAGACAAAAATCCTTTGGTTTTATAAGTGTACGGGCTTTTTGAATCTTTACACCGGGATGCTTTTGTGAGTAATTCAGAATTGCTTTTTCAACAGCTTTTTTCTTAAGGTTTTCATCTTCAAAAAGACTTTGTTCTGTAATTTCACATTCATTTGTTACATTATCAAGGCCAGCACCAAGAAGTCTAATTCCTCTGCCTTTCTGATATTTATTGTCAAAAAGAGTTGAAGCCGTGTCAAAAAACTGGTCCAGGGTAGCTATGTTTGAGTAAAGGGTAGTCCGCATGGAAACTGTTTCAAAATCTTCATAACGAATCTTGATAAAAACTGTTTTTGAGGTTTCCCGGGATGCAAGCAGTCTGAAATAAACGCTTTGGCAAAGGTTTAGAAGAATGTCTTTTGCAATTTCCGTATTTGTAATGTCTACAGGCAAGGTTGTTTCTTCTGAAATGGAGTGGGATAGGGTTTTTGATGTAAATGTGCCTTCAGCGTTTCCACGGAGTATATTAAAAAGATAGGAAGCTGTATTTTTTCCTACAACATATTCCAGATAATCAAGGGGTTTTTCAAAAATATCCCTTGTTGTTTTCAGATGGTGATTTTTAAGGACGGCCTGAGTTTTATCACCAATTCCCCACACATCTTTAAGTGGAAGATTCAGCATCAGTTCCTGTTCTGTACCTGGTTTTACAAAATAAAAACCGTCTGGTTTTGAAAGACCGGCTGCAATTTTTGCGTAATATTTTTGACTGGAAAGTCCGCAACTGACTGTAAGTCCTGTTTCTGCCTTTATCTTTGCCTTAATTTTAAGAGCTGTTTCTTCTGGAGGTCCAAATAGTTTTTCTGTCCCTGTAAGATCAATAAAGGCTTCATCGATAGACATTTGTTCTACATCTGGAGAAAATTCCCTATAAATGCTCATTACCTGCCTTGAAAGTTCACTGTAACGTTTCATGTTTCCGCGGAGAAAAATTCCTTCAGGACAGAGTTTTTTTGCAATTTTTGTGCTCATGGCAGAATGAACACCATATTTTCTTGCTTCATAACTTGCGGTAGATACAACACTTCTTGGATCGTCAGGTAATCCGCCAACAATTACTGGTTTCCCCTTGTATTCCGGGTGGTCAAGAATTTCACATGAAGCGAAAAAAGCATCCAAATCAGCCAGAAGATACCATTTATTTGTCATCGGCGGCCTCTGATTATGATGGATTTTTGACTTTCTTCAAGATTTCCGTCTTCTTCATCGTAAAACCAGCAGGTCATAATTACGGCTGTATCATTTGAACTGTCAGTGCCATAACTGAATTCCATGTTTTTAGGCGGATAAGAAGGAATAAGAAATTCTGTAGTTCGGTTATGGATAAGAATGTTGTCATTGTCGGAAAAAATTACCGGTGACGCTGTTTTTCCAGTTACCTGAAGTTCAGCAGATACAATTTCCCGTTTGGAAACTATTTTCAGTGTTCGTATTGTTTCACCAAAAAGCTTTTTGTCCTTGTAAGTGATGCTTATATCATCCTGGGATTTTACTTTTACTGATGAGGTCAGGCTTTCTTCGGATATTTTTACATTTTCGGATAAAGGCTTTTTGAAGAAAATTGCCATGAGGATTGAGTTTGCTATGAGGCAGGAAGCTACAATTCCCAAAGAAAGATGGAGCTTTTTTGAAACAGGAGTATTCTTTTTATATAAATGAAAATTCAAGCTTGCAAGAATACGGAACCATACAAGGAATATGCTGGTAAGATTCAATGCCAGTATCCAGGGGAAAAGTTTTCCATAATAAACGGTATTTTCCAGTAAAAGCGGATCTGCCTGGGTAAAAAGGGTTTTGATCCATGGATACAGTGGAATATGGAAAAGAATCAGCTGGATAATACTGATATAAGTGGTTTTAATAAAAATTGGAATCAGTGAAAAAGCAAAAAGTGCAAAGTACATAGGCAGAAGGGAAATGTCTGTAATTGAAAACAGAAACATGCTTATGCCCGTAGAATACAAAATAAGGTAGTCGATGGTGTGCCTTTTGTAATCAAGAGGAAAGTTTACCAATGTAACACAAATAATACTTTCAATTACAAAAATAAAGGCAAGAACACTAACCAGAAAAGAGAAGATATTTAAAGAAAGGTTGAAGCTGTTTATGAAGAAAATCCATCCCTTGCGGAAAAATATGAAGCATAATCCACAGATAAAAAATGAAGCAAAAGGGTAGTACCAGATTTTAGTAATTTTTTTCCAGGAATGAAAACCGAAATTTTTATTTACAATTGAAACACCAAAAAGAATTACCAGTGTTATGATGATTACAAAAAAGAACAGATAAAGGGTCTGCTGTTCCGAAAGTGTAATGATTCTGGCAGGAGTTTTTATGATGATACTGTGGTTATCATTTTGACCGCCAAGCTTATCTGATATAAAGCTTCTTATAACTTTTACAATATTATCTGTATCTTCATTTTGAGAAATAGTTACCTTGATGCAGTCTTTTCCTTCATTGAAAAACCAGTCTAAATCAGGACAGGTAAAAAGCGGAAGATAGGTCATCTGGGAAATGAAAAAACTGTTTGAAATAAAAACTTTATTTTCCAGGAATGCACTGAATACGGATGATACAAGCACCGAAGAAGATGAGTGACTGGAAGAAAAGCTTTCGAATTTTGTTGTTTCCCCATCTTTATTCAATATAAAGTACATGGAATCATTGATTTCAGTATTCAGAAGGTAACGTTCGTAGCCGTTTACGTAGTTCTGCTTTTTACTTTTTATATTGCTGCCATAAACAAAAACTATTTTTACATCACAGAAAAGCTTTTCATCTGAAAATGCACTTATTAATTTTTTTACAAAATCAGGATTGGCTGAGGCATTTTCCTGAGGAATAAAAATGGTTGCATGAAAAATCTTGTCATCATTTTCCACATCCTGATTAATGCCTTTAAAAGAAACGCTGACATTGTAAGGAAATTGATTTGGAACTGAAGTAATTATTGATTCAATTTCAGCTTTAACACCACAAGCTTTTACTGTATTGTAAACCTGGTCTGACAGAGCTTTTCCATGAAGAGTTGTTTTTTCTGCTGAAAAAAGGGAAGATAAGGAGAGAAAAAAAGTTAATAAAATTGGAATAATCTTCCGAAAATTCATCACTTTATATTAACAAATCTACTAACTGTTTACAATAAACTTGCCGATAATGTATAATATATATGTATTTAAATAAAGTAATTTAAAGAAGGATTGAATGGGCGCTTCCGAAAAAAAATTTATGCTTAATCTGCCTCTTAAAGTAATTCTTACTGAAAACGGGGCTTCAAATTTTTTGAGCAATAATAAAAAACTTCTAAGATTCCGTCTTGCAGATAATGTTGAAGAATACGGAATTTCACTTAATACATTTTCTCCACAGTCTGTTCAGCAGATGATTCTTCTTGACTACATTTCAAAAATCGAAATTTCTATGAGTGAATTCGTTTCTTCCCGTCAGGAAGTAATGGATCTTTCCAAGGTAATTGTATTCTCTCTGCTTTATAAACAGTTTGACCGTGAAATTTTTAATGCCCTTATTCTTTGTGAATGTGTACGTAAATGGAACCGTACAAATCCAGCTCAGCTCATTGATGAAAAGACAAAAATGAGTGAACGGCAGCTTCGTACAAAACTTTTGAACAAAGAAGGCCTTATTGCCAATACTCGAAAAATCATTCTTGAACCAATCTGGAAATCAATCCTTTCAAATAAAGACTACAGTCCTGAAGAAAAAAACATTATGCTTCTTATGAGCGAAAAGTTTTTGAACAAAATGAGTCTTATGAACTGGTACATCATTACTTTATTTGCAAAAAATGACGGTGCCAACGAAATGTACATTGCCATCAGAAACCTTCTTAATGCCTACATGGAAAAATCTAAGGTTGCTGAATATATTTCCGTAATGGTAATGGAACTTGCCCTTAACAATGAAAATACAAATATCCGTAAGGAAGCCAGAAATATGTACCAGGGTGTTGATGATATTGGTGCCCTGGTTTTTGATCCTGAAGTACGTGCAAAAATCGTAAAAGAGCTTCAGCGCAAACACGAGCTTGTATTCCTTTCATGGAAGCTTGGTGGTGGTTCTTCTTCCATTGGTAAGCAGGGACGTCTTGCCATCACTTTGTACAATAAAGATGATGAATTCCAGGAAGTAAAGGAAACAATCGAAAATGCCAAGGCTTCAAATACCGGTAAGAAAACACTTATAGACTTCTACCGCGATCTTCCTGATGGTGAAGAGGGTACAGATCTTGGTATGTACTACTTAAGCTACCTGGATGAAGCCTGTAAGAAGGTTAACGTTAAGTTTGATTCTATGGTAAATCAGTTCTCAACATCAGAACTTACCGTTATTAATCTTAATTTCAACTTTTAATCTTGTTTTATGAAGAAAATTCTAAATATTATAAAATTTTCTGTAATCTCTTTTTTTGCATTAGCCTTATTTTCCTGTGCACAGAATGTTCCTGAGGTAGTTAATTCTGAAGGAACACTGGTTTTTGAATATGCAGATTATGAATCTTTTCCACAAGCAAGACTTGCAGTTTTTACAGAAACATCTTCAGATCCAAGACGTACCGCAAGTGTAGAAGTTCTTTGCCTTGAAAATGGATTTCAGTGGGAATCTGACCGTATCGTGATTTTTGAAAGCAGAGATAAGGGATTTGCTGGTGTTCAAAATCTTTACATGCCTGAGGACCGGCCTTTTTCGGGTGGTGAATATCAGGTAGTTTACAAAACCCTTACTGATGAAACTGATTCAGACCGCTTTTATCTATCTTCCCATTATGACGTATATTCAATGACAGTTTCGGAAGCAGAACAGTATATGAAAGACCGTAACGGGCACAGAAAACTCATGATTTTTGATGGTGAAGGACGTGTTCTTTTTTACGGTGAGCCATCTGACTTTCCAGAACCTATGAACAGTTTTCCAGAAACTGAAGGTTACCGTTATGTGTGGACCTGTTCTGGCAATTTAATGTGTCTTTTACCTTGTGTAAAAAAGTGATATAATTGAGGATATATGGACCCTTTAGCGAATAATTTATCTGAAAAAACTGAATCAACAGACCCTTTACCCTTTAAAAGGGAAGTAAAAACTTATGTTCTTCGTATTGGACGAATGACTGCAGCCCAGCAGAAAGCCTACGATGAACTTAGCCCTGCCTATTGTATTCCTTATGAAGAAAAGCCTATCAATTTTGTAGAAATTTTTGGCAATACAAATCCAATCATTGTTGAGATTGGTTTTGGTATGGGAGATGCAACAGCAAATATTGCGGAAAAAAATCCTGACATTAACTATATTGGAATTGAGGTGCACAAGCCTGGTGTTGGAAAACTGCTTGGCGAAATCAAAAGACGCAATCTTAAGAATCTTTATATTATTGAGCACGATGCTTTGGAAGTTTTGGAAAATATGTTTCCAGCTCAGTCAATAAATGGATTTCATATTTTCTTTCCTGATCCATGGCCAAAAAAACGCCATCATAAACGAAGAATGGTTCAGCGGCCTAGAACGAATCTTTTTGCCCAGAAACTTTCTTCCGGCGGTTACCTGTATTTTGTAACTGACTGGTACGAATATGCGGAATTTGCTCTTGAAGAACTTAATGCTACCAGCGGACTTAAAAATAAGTACGACGGTTTTGCAGAGCCACAGGAATGGAGAACTCAGACAAAGTTTGAACGAAAAGGACTTGATGCAGACCGGGTTATTACTGAAATCCTGTTTGAAAAAAGAACGTAACTTGTAAGGGGCTGTCCCAAAAGAAACTTATTGGACATCTCCTCTAATTTTTATCCATGGGGGTGGGAAATGGATGCACTTTTTGACGTAGATGAAATTTCTTCAAAAAATCAGCGGATAAAGGAGCTGGAAGCCTTAATCAAAAAATACCAGGCCTCTTACTATAACGGTGAAGCAGAAATTTCCGATGCCGATTTTGACAAGCTTTGGGATGAGCTTAAACTCCTTGCTCCAGAAAGTGAAATTTTAAAAAAAGTTGGAGCAGATTCAGGCAATTTTGAAAAAGCCCGTCATGTGATGCCCATGGGAAGCCAGGAAAAAGCTGCTGATCCTGAACAGTTTCTGGCCTGGAGCGAAAAGCATGTTTATCCTGAATATCTTGTGGAATTTAAACTGGACGGTGCATCCTTGGAGCTTCAGTATTCAAAGGGCGTTCTTGTTCGGGCAGTTACTCGTGGGGACGGAACAATCGGTGATGACATTACCCGAAATGCAAAAAAAATGAAGGGTGTCATGCACGAGCTTCGCTTGAACGGTGAACCTGTTGATTTTACAGGAGGAATCCGAGGTGAGGTAATTATGACTCATCAGGTTCACAAGGAACACTTTTCCGACAAAGCCAACTGTCGTAATGCAGCCAATGGACTTATGAAGCGTAAGGATGGACAGGGCAGTGAATATCTGAAGCTCATCACCTATGATGCACTTTCTACAGCCGATAATTCTCCTTTTAATGATGAAGAAGAAAAGCTGAAGTGGCTTTCAAGTCTTGGATTTAATGTTTCCCCTTTAAAAATCTGTAAAACTCCACAAGAAGTTATTGATTACCGGGCTTTTATTACCGATACACGAAAAAATCTTGAATATGATATTGATGGTCTGGTTATTAAAGAAAGAGTCATCAATATGGAGGATGCTTTCCGTGCCCGCCCTGACCGCCAGATTGCATTTAAATTTTCTTTGGAAGAAGCAGTTTCTACATTGCGTAAAGTTGAATGGAGTATTTCAGGAAGCACTTATACTCCGGTAGCCATTTTTGATGAAGTTGAATTAAACGGAACAAAGGTGCAGCGGGCAAGTCTTGCAAATCCAGATACCATGCGTAATCTTGGTGTAATGATTGGATCAAAGGTGCTGGTTGTAAAGCGTGGAGAAATCATCCCAAAAATTGAACAGGTAGTTATGGAAGATGGACTTGAACTTTCTCCAATTCCTGTTCCCTGTACCTGTGAAGTTTGTGGAAGTAAACTTACCGATGAAGGAAGCCGGCTTTTTTGTCCTAATAAAGACTGTTCAAAAAGGATTCTTCACCGTCTATTAAAATTTCAGAACGTTGTAGATATCCGTGATTTTGGAGTTACACTTATTGAAAATCTTTTTAAGGATAACAGGCTTAAATCTGTAAAAGATATTTATTCTCTTTCAAAAGAAGAACTGGTACCTTACTTTTTGAATGAAGAAAGCATGGAAGGCGGAAAGGAATCTTTGGGTGCTGAAAAAGTTTGGAATTCCATTCAGGCACACCGGGAAATGACTCTAGCCACTTTTGTTGCAGGCTTTGATATTGATGGACTAGGGCTTACGCAAAGTGAAAAGCTTGTTGCGGCAGGATTTAATACCCTTGAAAAGCTTCTTGCCGCTTCGGAAGACCAGATTGCATCAGTTTACGGTTTTGCAGAAATCTCAGCCCGTACAATCTGTGAAGGTTTTAAGGAAAATGGAGAAGAAATGCTCTTCCTTTCTAAAAATGAACTTAAAATCAAAGTTGCACAGGAAGGAAAACTTACAGGAAAATCTTTCTGTTTTACAGGTGAACTTTCCATGAAACGTGCTGACTGTGAAAAACTGGTAAAAGACAACGGCGGCCAGATTAAATCCAGTGTTACAAAAGATCTTACTTATCTTGTTACAAACGACACTGAATCTGGTTCATCAAAAAATGTAAAGGCCCAGAAGCTTGGAATACCTGTAATTGATGAAAAGGCATTTCTGGCAATGGTAGAATAGTTTTTCTTAATCAAGTTCAGGATGATATTTTTATTCTTCTGATCCATTATCTTCAACAGTACGTTTTGAAACTACGTGAACGCGGCCTGTACGTTTAATTCCGTCAGAAGGTTTTTCTGATTTTACAATTAATTTTTTAGCAAGCTTTGCTTCTTTAGCAGCTTTCTTTTCTTTTGCGGCTTTCTGCTGTGCCTGGCGGTTTTTTTCAATGAATTTAAGTGAAGTATCCATTCCTTTAAGGAATTTCTGCATATCTTCAGCGAAAATTGCAATCTGATGGCGGTCAAAATCACCATTATCACGGCCTTTGCTTTCTACAATTTGAAGAAACACATCCCCTGTGCGGTTTTCCTTAACGTTGAAAAAGTATGAACGGTTTTCAAGGGTAATCTGTGTGGTAAAAAGTTCTCCGCGTGCTCCCATAATTAAGCTCCTTGTATATATATGATTAAATTTTTTCGAATTTTAGATAAACTATTTTATCAGATTACTTCAACTTGTTCAATTAAGAACATTTTGACATTTTGGACATCCAGAGGATATAATAATTTATTATGACAAACAAAAATCAGAATGAAAATGAAAAAAAAGTTCGGAGAGTTCAGCCTGTATTCCTTGCAATTGCCACTGTAATTATTATTTTATTTGGAATTGCAAGTTACTTTGAGCTCTTTCTGAAGCTGGATTACCGTCTTTACGACGAGCTTCTTCACCTAAAAAAAGCTCCTCCTCAGAACGAGAAAATTGCTCTTGTTACAATCGATGAGGAAAGTCTTGCGGACCCAGAAATGGGTGAATGGCCCTGGCCACGAAATATTATTGCAGACACACTTATTCGCATGAAAGAACTTGGTACTGAATGGGCAGTTTTCGATATTGAGTACCTCTCGCCATCAACGGCAGGGGTAAACTCCAAAATTAAAAAGGAAATTGACAATTCTTTTGCCGAAAGTGAAAATGTAATTGTAGATTCTTTTCAACAGATTACTGGAAACGTTTTAAATGGCATGTCCATGGATGATTTTGCATATTTTTCCGATATGTATGTAAACGAAATCCTTTATCCTTCTTTGGATAACCTTAAATATCACATTTCCGACAATATTTATCAGGATAATGACCTTTATTTCCAGCGTGCACTTCAGTTCTTTGGAAATGCCTGGCTTACTTTCAATCACAATGACCTGGCCTTTACTTATGAGCCTGAATACATTGATTTTGTAAAAAACTTCCAGCTGAAATTTGATGTAACTGACCTGGGAGATTACGTTAAAAAGAGCAACGAATATACTAGCACTCACATTTATGACAATCTGGGACGGGGTTTTTCTCCGGCGCTTCAGAAAATCGGTATTGGTGCTTACGGTATTGGTTTTACAAACTCAATTGTTGATGAAGATGGTGTACGCCGCCGATACGAACTGCTTTTTGAATATGAGGGTGCTTACGGTGGACAGCTGGTTTTTGCTCCTCTTATGAACAGCCTTGGTGTTACAAAAATCACCCGTACAAGACGTAATGTAATCTGTCATGATGCACTTTTCCCTGGAGAAACAGTAAGACAGAATATTAAGATTCCTCTTGATAATAACGGTCGTGTGCTCATCAACTTTATTCACGAGAAAATGCGCGACAGCTTCAAGCAGATTCCAGTTCTAAATATCAAGCGACTTGACTGGTCCGAAGAAAGAATTGTTTCAGATATTGAAGCCCTTGCAAATTACGGTTATTTCGATTTTGAACAGGAAACAGATACTGTAATGAAAACCGGAACTGAACAGCTTATGGCACTTTATTCAGAAATTGAAGCAACAAAAGAATCCATGCTGGAACGCTGTACTGGTTATACAAAAGACGGCTCTGGTTCAAATGTTCTAAGTGATTCAGATTACGAATACCTTTTCTCAATGCGAAAAGCTTATTTTGAAAGCATTAAGGAATTCCTTGAATCGCATCCTGAAAACCGCATTATTGAAATGCTTGATACATTGTTCCGTGAAAGATACGGTGATGAGGTAATCGAGAACAATATTTCCGATATCAAAACCTACATTGAAAATCTTCGTGAAGAATACATTTACTATATGAACCTGGAAAATGTTCTTCGCGAAAAGCTTGAAGGTACATACTGTATCCTGGGTAATACAGCTTCATCAACTTCCGATATTGGTGCCCAGCCATTTGAACAGCAGTACCAGAACGTTGGTCTTCACGCAAACCTTATGAACACAATCTTGAACCGACAGTTCTTTACTTATGTAGACTGGTACTGGGGATTCATTGCAGCTGTAGCTCTGAGCCTTGTGCCTTACATCTTCAATTCAAAAAAGAAGCGTGTACGAAATATTATAGGGGCTGTTCTTCTTGTTGGATTTACTGCTGCCATTATAGCACTTTTCGTTTTTGGAAATATTTACATTCCAATGGTAGGATCAATCCTTTACTTCATTGCATTCTATCTGTTCGGCGTTGTTTTCCGTTTCGTAAAATCAGAAGATGAAAAGAAATTCATTACAAACGCTTTTGCTCAGTGTCTTGCTCCAGATGTTGTTAAGGAACTTATCAATAATCCTTCAAGCTTCCGCCTTGGTGGAGACAGTCTTGAAATGACAGCTATCTTTACCGATATTCAGAAATTCTCAGCATTTTCTGAGCTTCTGAACGCTGCCCAGCTGGTTGCTCTATTAAACTATTACCTTACAAAAATGAGTGACATTATTATCGAAGAAAAGGGTACTGTTGATAAATACGAAGGAGACGCCATCATTGCTCTGGTAGGTGCTCCTAAAAAACTGGAAGATCATTCATTCCGAGCCTGTGCTGCTGCCATCAAGATGAAGCAGGCTGAAGCTTTAATGAATGCTGAAATCCTTGAAATTGTAAAAAAAGACAAGCCTGAAGAAATGGAACCAGATCTTTACGATGCACTTAAAATCATGGTTGCCAATGGAAAAACTATCTTTACACGTATCGGAATCAACTCAGGTGAAATGGTTGCCGGCTACATGGGTTCAGAAAAGAAAAAGAACTACACAATGATGGGAAATAACGTAAACCTTGCATCCCGTCTTGAAGGTGTAAATAAAGTATATTCTTCATCAATTCTCTGTTCAGGTCAGACTTACGAATGGGCAAATGTTGGTGAAAATAAGGATAAGATTCTTTTCCGCCGACTTGACAGGGTTCGCGTAGTAAATATTACAACACCGGTTCAACTCTACAATGTAATAGGTTTTGCAAATCAGGTAAGTGCACAGCAGAAAATGGAAATTGATATTTTCCATACAGCTTTGGATAAATACCTTGCAAAAGACTTTATAAATGCCGGAAAACTGTTTCTGGAAGCAAACAAAACTTTTGCCGATGAAACAGCCCTTATCTTTGCAGAACGCTGTAAATCAAATATTGAAAACGGTGTTCCAGAAGGCTGGGACGGAATTGTAAATCTTACAAGCAAATAGTTTACAAGCTTATTTCCTTGCCGAATCGCAGGAAGAACAGTTTAAGTTTAATGGCCGTTTCCGGAATGTCAAACATTTCTGAGACGGCTTTTTTGTAGGTTTCCTGCTGTTCCCGATATTTGTCCGGGCAGATGGTCTGGTCGCTTTTATAGTCAACGATTGTAAAGCCGCCGTCTTTGTCTTTGAAAAACAGGTCAATTGTTCCTGTACAGATTTTGTCTTCCTGTCCTTCTTTTTCATAAAGCATTTTAAAACTGTATTCTGTGCGGACAAAATCACTTTCAAGGACTGCTTTACCTGTATCAGATTCAAAGAAACTTTTTTTCATGATTTCACATATATTCAAAAGCTCCATAAAATTTTCATTGTTCAGGTTCAACTGTAATTCGTAAGGAAGTTCAAAGCTCTGGTTTTTTGCAATTACGGCAAGTTCCATATAACGGTGGACAAGTGTACCAAAGCTATCATGACCATAAGTGGCAAGAATTTTTGGCAGGTTAGCAAAATTGTCCAGTTGTGTTCCTTCAAGCTCTTCAAGATTTTCACCTTCGTGAATTGCTTCTAGAGAACTTGGAGTAATTCTTTTCTGTTCTACTTTTTCAGTTTCAATGACTGTAACGTTTCCAGAAAGGAGAGAAATTAATTTTTCTTTTGTTTCTATTCGCTCTTGATTTTGACTCTTTTGCTGAAACTGAAGTGTAAAGGACTTCAACAATGGTTTTATAAGAGTAAGGTCTGTTGGACATCCGTTTCCTTTATATATTTTTACTTCAGGAACTTCTTCCAGCGAAGAAATGTTTTCAGTCTGGTAGGAAGGTTCGTCATAATAACCAATGAATTCTTCCCCCTTTGAAGATTTATAGGAAACAATATGGGTGTACAAAGGTCCTTTTGAATAGGTGCTTCCGTAAAGCCAGACTTCTTTGGCAGCTCGGGTAATGGCTACATAAACTAAACGCCGGAATTCAGCTTCGCTCATGCGGTTAAAAACTTCCTTGTCTTTTTGAAAAAAGTAATTGCAGCTTTTATCATGATTAATAGAAAGTCCAGTTTTATCACTCCAGAAAACAAGGGGTTCAGAATCATTTTTAGGAGGTGAAAACATACCATTTACAAAAACATAATCGTATTCAAGACCTTTACTTTTATGGATGGTAAGTATATTCACACAATCACTAACTTCAAGGGGATAATTAACTTCTTTTATGTCGATTTCACTTTCGGTATTTGAATAACTGGACTGTTCCTTTGCTCTTGCCGCATTTAGTTCATCTACAAACCATGTAAGGGTTCGTCCTTCTGATTCACAGGTACGTGCAAGTTCAAAAAGAAGATCAAATTGACGTGCACTCTGATTTACAGTTGTATCTAGCAGTGATTCATAACGGTAACCGGTTTCATTCCAAAGGTAAGAAATAAGTGCAGTAAGCCCATTTTTAGTAAGAATTTCGGGTTTGTAAAGACCGGCACATTTTTCATATTTTTGGTATTCACTTTCACTAAGTATTTCCTTTGCCTTTGAAAGACCTTCTTCACCGAAAGGATTTAAATCTATGTCATCAGTAAAAAAAGCTTCCAGAAGCATTTCTGTGGAAGTAAGGGTAAGTCCTGCAAGTGGTGAACAAAGGAGACTGGCAAAAGCCTGAGCATCCTGAGGATAAACGTAATAGCGGAGGTAATAGTAAATGTCATTTATAAGACTGTCTGAAAACACTGAAGATTCAGCGTCGGTCTGATATGGAATGTGATACTGGTTCAGCCAGCGGCAAAGCTCTTTACGGTGAGTGCGGCTTTTATCCAGAACTGCAATCTGAGAATAACTGATCCCTTTTTCGTGAAGTTCAGTAATCTTTTTAACAAGGGAAGCGCAAAAACAGTTGTTTTCATCAAAAATGTCGTCTTTTGAATATCCGAAAGACGATGCAAGATTTGCTCCTTTGTTTGAAAGGTAAATCATTGTGTGGATTGGAACGTTATTTTCGTTGAGTTGAAAATCCTTGTTTTCCAAAGCATTCAGTTCTGTGTCATGGTAAGTAGCCGGATTATCGTAAAAGGCGTGGAAATCCTCACCAATCATATCGCTGGTTTTCTTAAAAACTTTCAAATCGTCTTCTGTTTCCTGTCCTTTATCGCCAAAAAGCTTGTTGAATGCCGATAAAAGAATAGGAGTTGAACGGTAGTTGTTTGTCATGGAAAGCCGCACCTTATTTTTTGTAATACGGGTGAGGTCAGATTCCAGGCAATTAAAAACACTGACGTCGGCTCCACGGAATTTGTAAATTGACTGTTTTTCATCACCTACAAAGAACAGTTTGTCTGGAGCAAGATTTTGAATTACCTTTTCTAAATCTGGATTTTTGTAGGAAACATTGGCACAAACATCATCTTTTTCAGAAATCAGGTAAAGCAGATCACGGTTTTTTCCATTGTTGTCCTGGAATTCATCAATCATGATTTTTTTTACAGATTTTTTTTCATCATTACGGATGTTTTCCTGTTCGCATAAAATTTTAAATGAAAGTTCAGTGATGTCGGAAAAAGTAAGGCTTCCGGAAGTTTTTTTCTTTTCATTAACCTCAGCTGTAAACTCATCAAGAAGGGCAAACAGTTCAACAAGGTAAGGGTAGTCAAAATAATAATTTATAATCTGGGAAAGCAAGCTGCAGTCTTTTTGAAGTGCAGTAAAATATTTTTTAGCGGTCTCATCAAGACTGGTTGTATTGATTTTAAGAAGATCTTTTACATATAGAATAATTTCTTTTGCAAGGACAGTTTCTTCGTCTGTAAAGGATTCAAAATCATTACTGAATTGCAAGGCATTTTTTTTGGAAATAGAGGAGTATTTTTCTAATACAGAAAGAATTTCCTGTTTTCTTTTGATTTCATTTTTTTTGGCAGGCTGATAATTCTGGAAGTAGTCCTTAAGTGAACTAAAATCCAGACAGTTTTCTACTAATTCAGGCCATTTTTTTATAATTTCCCCTTTCTGTGCTGGAAGATATGATGAAAAAAAGTCTTTGTCCGAACATACACTGGAATATTCTTTTACGGAAAAAGCAAAAACCTTTACTGCAAAATTCTGTATGTCCGCAGGATCCGAAAAATAGTTTATGCATTTGCAATGCCTGTGATTCAGCACAAAACGTATTGCATCTGTGTCAATAAAACTGGTATTCCCGTCGCTGGAAAAATCCGGTTTAATTCCGTAAAGAACAGCACCTTTCCGCACAATTGATCCTGAATAAGAGTCCAGGGTTGAAATGCGGGCTTTGTCAAAATTGTGAAGGGCTTGTTGAGCACGTTTTTTTGCATAGTCTGGAGTAGCCTCATGAAATGCAAACTGAGAAAGAATCTTGTAAACTCGCTGGTAAATTTCGTTGGCAGCTTTTTTTGTAAAGGTTAAGGCAAGAATCTGGTCTACCTTCACATCACATTCCATAATAAGAAATGCAAAACGGCTTGCAAGAACCTGTGTTTTTCCAGAACCTGCTCCTGCTGCAACTACACAGTTTTCCAATCTGAAACAGGCTTCTGCCTGTCCCTTATCAAGAGGATGTTTTAAAACTTTGTTGAAATATTCTGTATTCATTAGTTTTTTGCTCCTGCAGACTCTTCTGTTTTTGCCATAGTGTAAGCTGTACGACAGATGGAATGGAACTTGCATTGGCTGCATGTCTCATTTGTATTTACGTAAGTCCTTATATCTTTCCCTTCAAAATCAGGAGAAAGGTCTTTAGTGTCCAAAGTATTTTTGAAAAGGGTTACATAATTATTGAATTCCTTCAGAGTATTATTGAAACCATTTTCATCATTTCTTGGCTTTGAACTGGAATATCTGTTTGAAAAAACGTATGTTGATTTATATTCATCTGGTTTATTGCTGTCACTTTTGTTTGATAAAAAGATTCCTTCTTCCGCCTTATAATTTTTATCTGTATTTTGATCTAAAAGTGTGGTGTATGTGGCCATCTGAAAATCTTTAATAACAAGTCCATCTACTTTCTTACCGTTCACCATAATGCTTTTTTTTGCAATTTTAGTTTCACTTGCTAAAGGCATTTTTCCTGTCTTAAAGTCAACAATGGCTTCACCACCATCTGACTCAGGACTTGTTAGAAGTGCATCAATTTTTCCGTAAAGTGCGTATCCGTCATCATTTTTGTTAATATAAGCATTTTCCGTAGAAATAACCTGGAAATTTCCAAAGTGATTTTTAGGAGCATTTGTTCCGTCAGAACAGAATTCTGAAAGGAAATCATAAATTTTGTCGCAAAGCTTGTTTTTCTGACTTTCAATTATCTGAAGACGTAGAGGACTTCTTTTATAATCACTGAGCTTCAGTTTTTTATCCTGAGGAGGGGTAATTGTCTTATCAATGGATTCAATAATCTGGCTGCGTATACTGTCTTCATTCCAGGAAGTGGAACCGAAAATTGGAAGACTTTTATTCAGATAATAAGTTGAAAGCCAGTTGCTTATTGTTTCGTGGAAAATATTTCCCGCATCAAAATGGTCAAAAATATCCTGGGCAATTTTTTCTTCATCAATTTTGAAAAGCTTTTTGAAAAGCCAGTTTCTTGGACATGGAAAAAAGTTTTTAAGATCCGTCTGACTGATTTTGTAATACTTGCCTTCAGGATCAGTGTTATTTTCGATTGTAGAAAACTTCAATGATTCTTTTGCTTTCTCTGCAATTATTTTCTGTTTTTCATTGGCTAGATCATCATCCTTTATTCTTGAAATCCATGCTTCCATTGCGTTTTTTTGATGTTTTGTAATTGTAGAAGGAGATGGGCAATTTTCTAAAAGCCAGTTTATTTCATTAATGTAAAAATCGTCTTTATCAAGGTCTTTAAGTTCAGTATGTTTTTCCCAGCTTGTTTCTGTAAAATAAGTGTGAGAAATTGAAAATCCGGAAAAACCGTTTGAACTGCAGGAGAATTCTGTGGTAGTGCTTTCCTTGTTGTAAAGGTTGATTAAAGCTGCCGTTACATAGTTATTGTCCTGACATGAAAGGAGCCGTCGTTTTTCTTCTTTTAAAAAGTCCAGTTCCCGGGTGTTTACAGAAAGATCCTTCTGATTTGCATTAATTACAAACTGATATTTGAACCAGGCGGGACCAGACATTTTGTAGTCAAAAAGTGAAACCGAACAGTATTTTTCATTTAATGGAACATATGGATCGTCAGAAAGCCGGTCCAGGAAAAAATCATAGCAGTTGTCTATATAAAGAACCTGTTTTCCAAATTTTACATAACGGCCTTCAATATTTTTTAATTCATCCAGATTATTGATACAAAGCCCGATGATATTGTTTTCATCTTTTTCCCATACTTTGCTTTTATGGTCAGAATTTATTAAATCATTTGAAATACGTGTCCACATTTCCCGCATTTCAGAAAAGGAATTTGCCTTGTAAAAATCTGTGATGTAACTTCGAAATGTGCTGTAGTCTTCTACAAGCCAGTCAAGCTTTGTGGAAATCAAAGCTTTTTCTACAGGATCTTCAGTTGAGTCTTCACCGGTTTTTTTGTAAGGAAAGAGACTGCGGGTTTCATTTGCAATTTCAATGATTTTTTTATAGTTTTTACTTTTCTTCCAAGGAATATAGGAATCTTCCATCAGGGCACGAAGATATGGAAATGCAAAATTGTTTTTTACACATTGCTGGATTTCAACAAAAATCTGACCTGCACAGTTAATGGTTTTGTCGTATCCTGAACGTAGAAGATATGGTACTTCATAGAGTTGAAGCTCCCTTTCAATATAATTGCTGCTGTTTTTGAGGTCAGGCACGGTAAGGGCAATGTCATCCCACGAAACTCCTTCATCGTGAAGCTTTCTGATTTTGAGAATGGTTTTGCGAAGTTCAGTTCGTGCATCTGGATAAAGAATGCATTCGGGGTGGGAATCATGGTCTTCAATTTCTGGAACACTTACTGTGTAAACATTGTTTTTAGAAAAAAGCTCTTTATAATCAAAAAAATCTTTAAGAATTTCAGGATAAAAAATGATGAAAGTTTTGTTAGCCTTTGAAAAATCTGCTTCCAGATAATCCGGTTCATAAAGATGATTTTCATTTAAAAAGCGGGTGTAATCTCTGTAAAGTTTAAGAAAATCCCGGTCTTCACCGTCGGAAAGCTCTTTTATCAGACTGTCAAAATTTTTTTCTATATCAATATTTCCAAATTTTTTTAAAACCCATTGCTTTAGATTTGGAAGAAGCTTTGCAAGCCATGTGTTAAAATGAATCAGGCTTTTGCAGTCTGCCTTCTTTACAATTACTTCAAAATATGGCACAGGCTCGTTCATTTTTTTTGAAAGGATGTGACGGGCAAAAAGCTTTCGAAGAGGGGCTGGAATGCATGAAAGATTTTCAATTTCCTTTGAACAAAAAGAAGCCTTGAATTCGTCCCAGGCCATCCATTTTTCCTGAGGCGTACATTTTATTCCGGTTACAGCGTGATTTTTAATGGTCCATTCACACCAGGTGTCTCGCGCTATGCTTGAAGGAAAAACAAAAACAGCATCTTTATTGGAAATGAATTTTGTAATTACCTGGGGAATGTTGGTGGTAAAAAGGACGTTTGAGTCAGAAAAAAATGAAGTTGCCATATAATAAATATATCATTAAAATATAAATATGTGGAAGAAAATTGCTTTTACTGGTGGGGGAACTGCAGGTCATATTTTTCCAGGACTTGCTGTATGTGATGAATTAAAATCCCTTTCCAAAGAACAGAATCAGGAGCTTCAGATTTTCTGGATTGGTAACAGCCGGGGCATGGATAAAAAGATTGTAGAAAGTGCCTGTGGTCCAGAAGGTGTTTCTGCAGATAAATTTTACGGCATTCCAAGTGGAAAACTTAGACGTTATTTCTCTTTTCAGAATTTTCTTGATCTTTTTAAGATTTTTGCGGGTTTCGTAAAATCTTTTTTCATTCTTTTAAAAATTAAACCTGATGTGCTTTTCTCTAAAGGTGGATTTGTTTCCGTTCCTCCTTGTCTTGCAGCTCGTTTATTAAAAATTCCTGTATTTACCCATGAATGTGATTTTTCTGTAGGACTTGCTAATCGTATTAACTGTAAATCTGCAAAAAAAATGCTTTTAAGCTACGAAGAAACAAAAAAATATCTTGGTGCAGTTCAAAAAGAAAAAGCTGTGGTTACAGGAAATCCTGTTCGACCTGTTTTCTATAAAACAGATGCTGCTATTGGAAAAAAATTCCTTGGTCTTGAAGATAACGGTGAAAATAAAAAGCCTGTTCTTCTGGTTTTAGGTGGTTCAAGCGGAGCAAAGCAGATCAATACTCTCGTAAAAGATTCAATAGATTTTTTGTGTTCCCATTTTACTGTTGTTCATCAGACTGGTTTATTGAATACAAATTCAGATGAAGTTGAAGCATTAAAATCAAAGTATAAGGATTCCTACAAACCTTATCAGTTTATCTATGATGAAATGCCTCATGTGGTGGCTTGTTCAGATCTTATTCTTTCACGTGCCGGTGCAAATTCCATCTGGGAATGTGCAGTTTTGAAAAAACCAATGATTCTTGTTCCATTGTGTGGAAATGGTACCAGAGGGGATCAGGTTGATAATGCTGAATATTTTGAAAAAGCTGGATGTGCCAAGGTTCTCTTAGGTGAAAAAGCTACAAAAGATTACCTTGAAGAAAGTCTTTCCTGGATTCTTGAAAATGACAATCTTAAGAAAATGTCAGATAATCTTGGAAAACTTACCAAAGGCGAAAAACCAGCCCTTAAAATAGCAAAGCTTATTCTTGAAGAATGTAAATAGAGGAATTTATGCAGATTGTTGACATTTTTATCATGGTTATTATTTTAGTTTTTGGTCTTATTGGCATTGCAAAAGGATTTTTAAAAGAGATTTTTGGAAAAGCTTCTCTTTTATTTAGTATTCTTGGCGGACTTGCTTTTTATTCCAAATTAAATCCTTATCTTTCTCCATATATCACAAATGAATTATTCTGCAGTATTGTTTCTTTCCTGTTGATTTTTGTAATTATCTTCCTTGTAATCATGATTGTTCATGCCATTGTTGACAGAATTTTCTCAGGTCAGATTTTTAAAGGATTGGACAGAGCCTTGGGATTTATTTTGGGAATGGTTGAAGGTGCTTTTATTTGCATCGTTATTATCATGCTTTTGCAGCTTTGTTCATTTATTGATACAAATGCAATTTTTCATGACAGCTTTTTCTATAAACTGTATTTTTCATATTTTGGAAGCCATCCTATTCACTTTGGGGGCATTGCAGCCTGATGTACGAAAATCTTCTTGGACAAGAACAGGTAACATCTCTTCTGGAAAAGGATATCCAGAATAAAACACTTCCGGGTTCAATTTTGTTTTATGGAAATGCTGGAAACGGAAAACTGACGGCTGCTCTGGAAACTGCACGAATTCTTTCTCACAAAGATATTGGCAAAGGAAACTGGCAGTGTAACTGTCCTTTATGTCTTCAGCATAAATCCCTGGTTGCGTCAAATGTACTTCTTTGTGGACCTCGGGATACTGGTCTTGAGATTTCTGCATCCTGTGATACTTTTTTACGGGCCCTTCGTCAGAATAATAATCATCTTTATGCGGCTCGTTACCTTTTTGTAAGAGCAGTGCGTAAGCTTACCATGCGTTTTTCACCTGTTCTTCTTGCTGGAGATGATAAACTTTCAAAAATTGCCTCTCTTGTTTCCCAGATTGATGAAAATCTTGAACTTATTGATTTTCCACATGAACTGCCCCCTGTTGAAAAGGTAGAAAAAATCTGCAACGAAATTAAAGATGACTGTGAATCCTTGGAAAGTGGATTTTTTTACACAAGTATTCCGGTTTCACAGATAAGAAATATTGAAGCTTGGGCCCGCATTACTACCGACGACAATAAAAAAACTGTCATTATCGAAAATGCTGATTGTATGAATGATGCCGCCCGTAATGCTCTTTTAAAGATTCTTGAAGAACCACCAAAAGACACTGTTTTTATCCTTCTTACTTCAAGAAGAAATGCTGTAATGCCAACTATTCTTTCCCGTGTGAGAACCTACAATTTTCAGAACCGAACTCTTGAAAAACAGACAGAGGTTCTTGAAAGGGCCTTCCACACTTCAGGTGTAAAATCAACAATCAATGATTATATGCAGACCTTTCTTCCTGTTCCTCCTTTTGCCATGAATCAGGAAGCCCAGTCTTTTATAAAAGGAATTTCATCTTCCAGTTATCCAAATGTTTCAGAAATTGTTAAGAGGTGCAAAAATTTTACACCAAAAATTGAATACCGCATTTTCCTAAATCAGATTCTTCTTGTCTTGAAACCGCTTTTAAAAAGTCAGATGGGAACTGAAGCTTACGGACAATGTTTAAAAGCACTTCAGCGTGCAAGTGATCACGTAAATTTTTACAATCAGAGTATTCAGGCTAGTCTTGAAAATCTTCTTCGAGACCTGACACGAATTAATATTTCCAACGGGAACATTTTCAAATGCAGCGTTACGTAAACAGAGCCCGATCAAAGGCTGAAAAACTTTCCAATGCACAAATCCTCTCACTTTTTGAATCCGTCAGCGAAGAAAATGATGTTCTTCAGTCTATATTCCAGTCTCTTTCAACCGCTCTTTTTATTCTGGATAAAGATTTTCATGTTCTAAGAAATAATAAAGCCGCTGAATCAAGTCTTCCTTTTTCAACTCATCTTGATGATGCAAAAAACTCCGGTCATCCTTTCTGGGAATTTATTGATGATAAGGATATTGCTTCATATTTTAAAAATTGCCGTGAAAAAAATATAACCAATTCTGCCGAAGATTTTACTTTTGTTACATCAGGCGGCACAGTGCGATTTGTTTCAATTACAATGATGCCTCTTGTGCTGGATAATGAAATCAAAGGACATGTTGTTACAGTAAGTGATGTAACAGAAAAACAGAATCAGCAGGTTAGACTCAGGCGAATGGAAAATCTGGCAAGTCTTACCAATCTTGCAGCTGGCATGGCTCACGAAATTAAAAATCCTTTGGGAGCTATTTCAATCCATATTCAACTTATTCAGCGTGCACTTGAAAAAGCCCGTGAAAATGAAGATAAACTTCCTGCAAAAAAGTTTGTTGAAGACCATATTGATGTAGTAAATGAAGAAATTGAGCATTTAAATACACTTGTTATGGATTTTCTGCTGGCTGTACGACCGGTTAATGCAAGCCTTGAGCTTAAAAATCCCCATGACGTGATTTCAAATGTCTGTTCATTTTTTGAGCCGGAGTTTTCAAAAAGCGGTGTAGAAATTAAGTCGATTTTTTCTGAAAACAGCAAAAATGTTCGCATTCTTATTGATGAAAAACTGTTCCGGGAAGTACTTGTAAACTTTGCCCAGAATTCCCTTGCCGCCATAAAAAGTGTTGACCGCAAGCAGGGAATTTTTGCCATATCTACAAAGGTTGATGAACTTAAATACATTCTGCGCATTACTGATAATGGTTGCGGTATGGATGAGCAGACTGTTTCTAAAATTTTTGAACCATATTTTACAACAAAGGCTAATGGAACAGGTCTTGGTATGACCACAGTCTATAAAATCGTAAAGGAATTCTCCGGAGAAATCCGGGTAAAATCTGTTTTGGGAGAAGGTACTGAGTTTGTCCTTGTGTTCCCGATTCCACAGAAAGGTACTAAATTGCTTAAGTAGGTGCTTATGAAATTTACAATTCTTACCATTGATGATGAAGAAAATATTCGTAACGGACTTTCCGATAATTTTGAGCTGGAAGGTTATGAAGTAAAACAGGCTTCCAATGGAAAGGACGGTCTTTCCCTCATATCAAAAGGCGATGTTGATCTTGTTATTACAGACCTTCGTATGGACGGAATTTCCGGTATGGAAGTTGTAAAAACTGTTACCACAAAATATCCGGGACTTCCTGTTATTGTACTTACTGGCCATGGTAGTGTAGATGATGCAAAGTCTGCCATTAAATATGGTGCTTTTGATTTTCTAACCAAGCCTCTTGATCTGGATCATCTTAATACAATTGTAAAAAATGCTCTTAAAGGACGGGAACTTGCTTTCCAAAAATCCCGCCTTGAACAGGAACTTCAAGCTGCTTCCAGTGAAAAAACTTTAAGCACTAATCTTGGAAAAAGCCTTGGCATGAAAAAAGTTTCTGAACTGGTTCAGAAGGTTGCACCTACAAATGCTACTGTGCTTATTACCGGCGAAAGTGGGGTTGGAAAAGAAGTTGTGGCTGATACGATTCACAGACTTTCGCCACGTAAAGACAAGCCTATTGTAAAAGTTCATCTTGCTGCTCTTAGTGAAACACTTTTGGAAAGTGAACTCTTTGGTCATGAAAAAGGTGCATTTACCGGTGCCGAAAACATGAAAAAAGGTGTTTTTGAACAGGCCCATGGAGGTACCATCTTCCTTGATGAAATCGGTGAAATCAATCCTTCTGTTCAGGTAAAGCTTCTCCGCGTAATTCAGGAAAAGAAATTTGAAAGGGTAGGCGGAGAAAAAACAATTGAGGTTGATGTTCGTATTATTGCCGCTACAAATCGAAATATGGAAGAAGAAGTGAAGGCTGGCCGTTTCCGTGAAGATCTTTATTACCGTTTGAATGTTATCCGCATCGGTATTCCGCCTTTAAGAGAACGAAAAGAAGATATTCCTATCCTTATGACAGAATTCCTTAAAAAGTTTGCTGCTGAAAACGGCCGAACTATAAAGGGATTTGACTCCAGGGCAAAAACAGCTCTCCTGAATTATAGCTGGCCTGGAAATATCCGGGAGCTTCAAAGCTTTATCCAGAGTGCAGTTGTAATGGCTGGCGGTGAAGAAATTATACTGGATGATCTTCCACCAGCTTTGCACAATTCAGGTCTTTCAAAAATGATTACAATTCCACTTGGAACTACACTGGAAGAAGCAGAATTGATGATTATTAATCAGACTCTTGCTGCAAATAACGGAAATAAAACAAAGACTGCAGAAGCTCTTGGCATCGGGCGAAAGACACTTCACCGAAAGCTGGGCCTTGAAGATTGATAGGTAAAAATTACTATTGAACAATTTGGTTATAAAATATAAAATATATCCAAATAATTAAGAATTTAAGGAGTCAACTAACTATGGTTAAAGTTGCTATTAATGGTTTCGGCCGTATTGGTCGCTTGGCTTTCCGCCAGATGTTCGAAGCTGATGGTTACGAAGTTGTAGCTATCAACGATCTTACAAGCCCAAAAATGCTTGCTCACCTTCTCAAATATGATACTGCTCAGGGTGGTTTCATGGGTCGCATGGGAGAAGGAAAACACACTGTATCTTACAAAGACGCTGTTCTTGAAGAAGATGGAAAAACAGTAAAAGTTCCAGGTTCTATCACTGTAGATGGAAAAGAAATCACAATTTACGCTAAACCAAACGCTGCTGAACTTCCATGGGGAGAAATCGGTGTTGATGTAGTTCTTGAATGTACAGGTTTCTACGTATCTAAAGCTAAATCACAGGCTCATATCAATGCTGGTGCTAAAAAAGTTGTTATCTCAGCTCCTGCTGGAAACGACCTCCCAACAATCGTTTACAACGTAAACCACAAATCACTTGCTAAAGGTGAAACAATCATCTCTGCTGCTTCTTGTACAACAAACTGTCTGGCTCCAATGGCTAAAGCTCTTAATGACTACGCTCCAATCCAGTCTGGTATCATGTCTACAATCCACGCTTACACTGGTGACCAGATGATTCTCGACGGTCCACAGCGCAAAGGTGACCTCCGCCGCTCACGTGCAGGTGCTCAGAACATCGTTCCTAACTCAACTGGTGCTGCTAAAGCTATCGGTCTTGTAATTCCAGAACTCAACGGAAAACTCATTGGTTCAGCTCAGCGTGTTCCAACACCAACTGGATCAACAACAATCCTGGTTGCAGTTGTAAAAGGAAAAGATGTAACAAAAGAAGGAATCAATGCTGCAATGAAAGCTGCTGCAACTGAAAGCTTTGGTTACACAGAAGACGAAATCGTATCTTCAGACGTTATCGGTATGAAATTTGGTTCACTCTTCGATGCTACACAGACAATGGTTAGCAAAATCGACGATGACACATACCAGGTACAGGTTGTTTCTTGGTACGACAACGAAAACTCTTACACATCTC
>JAEDJA010000035.1 GCA_016296575.1 Treponema sp. | reverse complement strand
CATGCTCTAAATGCCTGCAACATTTGCGTTAAGCCGAGCAATGCGAGGTAGCAAAGGTTGGAATGACCTAAAGACAATGTTCAAGGGAAGTACATTACACCGGGTTTTACATGCTCTAAATGCCTGCAACATTTGCGTTAAACCGAGCAATGCGAGGTAGCAAAGGTTGGAATGACCTAAGACCAATGTTCAAGGGTAGTACATTACAATGGGTCATTCGAGGAATTGAGCTTCTTTAAGCTTCTGGAACATATTTTCAATGCGGTCTACTGTTTTTATACCTGTAATTGCAGGATCAAAACGAGGTTCTATTTTCAGGGCTTCATTCCAGCAGGCTTTTGCCATTTCGTAATTTCGCAGAGAGTACCAGTAAATACCGTCATTGTACCACTTATCTACCTGCTGCTGGCGTGCTGCATAACCATGGTCACCTAACTGAATAAGGCAGGATGCGGAAAAGCGGTTTACAGGGCTGAAAGAAGTTGTAAGATCAAGTGTATAATTCAGATTGAAACGAACCTTGCTCATTTCAAATTCAGTACCAAGACTTATTTTAGGGTTACCACCTTTTATCTGAAATCCGCCCATTACAGAAAGAAAATTGGTAAATCTTATTTCAACACCGCTGCCAACAGAAAAAAGTTCATATTTAGAATTTTTGGAAAGCTGGAAAGGCTGCTTGATTTCTGCCGTAAGTGTAATAGGCTTTATAAACTTTAGAGAAACACCTGCATTTAAAGACGATGGAAGAGGATCATCCAGGACAGTTTTTTCACCAAAGCCAGTCCATGCAGCACCAAGATTCTGCACTGCTATTCCCACACGAACATTTGCATCTCGGGAAGAATAGAATTTTAAAACATTGAACTGAAGCATAAGTCCTACATCTGCCATTAAACCAAGACCGCTTTGGGCAAGTCCAGAACCTTGGATCAGCTGGTTTGTATTATTGTCTGCATAATCAGGCATACTGCGCAAGGCCCCTTTTAGATTTACACCAAAGGCAATTCCCTTAAAATCATAACCGGCAAGAAAGTTGTAGGACCAGTTTATGGTCATTGTGGATTCAGTGTAATAACTGGTATTTACTCGTTCACCAAAAAGATTGTATTCCGTAAAAGGCATGTAAAAACAGTTGAACTGACCGCCAAAACCCATATGCTTTATGGTTGAGGAATAAGTAAGGGTTTCCATTTTAGAATCAGCAATCCAGGAATTGTGATTAAAAGCGGCCTGGGAATTTTTTAAAATTGATGAGGCGGCAGGATTGTAATTCATGAAGTTTAAGTCATCACAAAGACCGGTAAAGGCCTGACCAAGACTTTCATCACGTCCACCTTTAGGAATTACCAGGGATCTGAAAGAAGTAAGACCTTCATTTTTGGAAACCAGGGATTCAAAAACCTTTGACAAATCTGTCTGAAAAGATGAAAATGACTGTGCACACATAACACCAGTGCACATGAGGAGAGAAAAAATCGAAACTGCCAGTCTTTTGAATTTCACCATTTCTTTCTTATATATTTTCGGTTTTTTTTCTCTTGTATTGAAATAAATTTCCGAAAATTAGTGTATACACTAAAACAAAAATAATCAATTTTTGTCTATGCGCAAAGTGTACCACAATTGTGAACAGTCAAAACAATGTTTAAAAAGGCCTTAAAACTTATTTTGACATTTATAATTCTTTCTCTACTGGCTCCGCCTCTATTTTCTCAGGAAGATAGTGACCGTGGTTTGTCCGAAGCTCAGCTATTGTCCCTCCGGGAAATCGATTCCCTCATTAAGGAAACAAAATACGATGAAGCGCTAAAGGAACTTAATCTCTACATTGAAAACAACCCTGAGTCCTTTGATGTTGCCCAATTAAGAATCCAGAAAATCATGAATCTGCGAGAAGATTATGCATCCATTTACGATAAAGTGCACGAAATTCTGCTTAATGATCCGGAAAACGACGAAAAACTGGAATTTTACACAGGCCAACTGCGCAAAATAGAAAAACAGAAAGACACTCCTCTTGGGCTTTTTATCGATGAGATTTATGTAACCGCCAGATTCCGTATCAACCTTGCAAAAATGAACAGGATCAATGAAGAATCAAGTCAGCTTATTCAGGAAAATAAATATGAAGAAGCCCTTGCTGTAATTTCATCTGGATTTGATCTGTACCTTGATGCTTTTGAGGAAGACTGGCTTGAAAGTGAACACACCAAAGACATCTTCAATCCAGCCATGAGTGCTAAAACACATTTGACAAATCTGACTGAATCATTTTCCGAATACAGCATTCGTTTATCCAGTGCTGTAAACAAGTACATTTCTGCAATCAATGCTGAAGACCTTACTATGGTGAACCGAGCTTTTGCCGAAGTAAAAAATGAATTCACAGAATATTCAGCGTTACGTTCCTCAATTTACGGCACAGCCATAGAATTTAACCGAATTTTTAATCTATGTAAGGAAGTTGCCAGAAAAAACGGAGAAGATGAACTTACCGACGCTTCATTTCTGCCTTTTATCCAAAGATTTGTTACAGGAAAAAGCGACAACCGATATACAGGAGTTATGGGAGTTCTGAACACACAGTGGGAGAATTCCATGAAACTAATGACCGGTGTTCTGAAGGAAAAAATGGATGCCAAAATGCTGGCTCTCCAAAAAGAATTACCTCAGAGGATTTTTGACAAGAATTTCAATCCTGAAAAAGCGCTTTGGATGACAAGTGATTTGAAGGACTGGAATAGAATTTCTATGAATACCAGCAATCTTAATTCTCTTCTGAATCCGGAAATTCAGGAAATCCTTGATAAAATGGAAAAATGGAATCAGTATATTGCATACGAAACACAGCTTTCTGATTACACGGAAGGCCTTTTCAATCTAAAAGCACAGATTTCAGATAATTCCCATATTGAAGTGTCACGACCGGAAATTCCTGCTCAGAGCGAACTGGCCTCTTCAGATTATGTAAACAAGCTTCTTTCAATTCTTGATTCAGGAGATCTTACCGACAGCCAGCGAAAGCTTATGGTCTTCAATTTTTCTGAAAATATCACAGACTGGTGGGAAATAGAAACAAAGCTTAAAAACTATGTAAATCAGATTAATGATTACATGGAAAACCGCACAATAAACACTTACAAGGAAATTTTTGCATACTGGGAAGCTGCGGACAGTTCTTATCTAAAAGATGCTGAAACCCGACACAGTACAATAGAAAAAACTCTTCTGGGATCAGAACGCCACGACGAAGACGGAAATATCACCTTTACAGAATTCTACCCTTCCAAAGTACAGGCACTCTGCAGTTCCCTTGAAACAGACCTTAAAAAAGAAATTGCCGTTATTGATAAACAGATTAAACAGGCCCAGGCTTTTGCTAACAATCTGATTCAACATTCGACTTACAATAAAATACTTGAAGCACGGGAAAAACTGGCAGCTTACCTTGATTCTTCTATTGCTAAAAAAACAGAAAGTGAAGAACAGATTCGTCTTTCAGAACGATATAAAAAAGAAGCCGAAAACCGCTACACTCAGGCAGAACGCGCACTTAAACAGAAGAATTTTGATACAGCCCGAACAAGACTCTCCGACGCACAGACAAATTACCTGCGCAGTCTTGAAATCAATTTTGATCTTGCACTTCAGACAGAAAGTGATGCAAAACTGGCTGCTCTTGGTGCACGCATTGCTCAAGGCGAAAATAAAATTGTTGTTGAAGAAGTTCGTAACCTCAAGAAAACTGCCTGGGAACAGTATTACAGCCAGAACTTTGAACAGGCTTCAAAACTGCTGAGTGAAGCTGCCGAACGATGGCAGAGTACAAATATTGAAAACGATGAAGAAATTGAATACCTGACCCGTATCATCAACACTGCCCTTTCCATGAAAACAGGACGAACACTCCATCCAAGCGATGCACTTTATCCTGAAATGTCCCAGTTGCTTAGCGGGGCTGGAAAAGATTACGAAGACGGCATAAAGCTTGGTCCTAACACCGAAAAAGGTAAGGCTAAGCTTCAGAAAGCAAAAAACAAGCTTGAAAAAGTTCTACTGGTTTACTCTTATAATGAAGAAGCCCGTGAACTGAACATGAAAATTGACCAGAAAATTGACCCGGTAAAATTCGAAAGGGAATTTGCAGCTCAGGTTGCAGAAATTCAGAAAGCCTATAATTCAAAAACAACAACTCAGGAAACTTACGCAAAGCTTCTGGACCTTTACGAGCTGAATCCAAAATATAAAGGACTTGCCGCCCTTAAGGACAATATTGAATATCAAATTGGAATTAAACGAAAACCAGTTGATAAAACAGAACAAAAAGAAGCCGATAATTTAGTAAAACAGGCACAGGATCTTATTGCAAAAGCCGGACGTGACGAAGAACTGCTCAAAAAGGCACTTATTCCGCTGGACAAGGCCCTTGAAAAAAATCCTAACGATGTTCAGGCCATGAAACTTAAAGATGAAATTCAGCTTCGTGTAGGTGGAAAAGCTGCCGTTGTTCTTAGTGCGGAAGATGAAAACCTTTTCCAGATGGCTACAACAGATTACCTGAACGGAAACTATCGAAGTGCAAAAAGCAAGGTTGACAGCCTTTTGAAGAAAAAGACAAATCAGAATTCCGCAAAGATTCTGAAACTGCAAAAACAGATTGAAGCTCAGTTAAGTTAGCTTTGAAAATATAATATAGAAAGATGATTAAGAGACTGAAAAAAAACATCGCTATCCTTCTCGCCCTTGCCTGTACCCTTGGAAGTGCAGTTATTGGAACAGGACCTTCTCTTTTTGCATCTGACTACTATTTTGACAAGGAATCAACAATTTCAAATACGGACTCCAGGTTTCCAAAATCCGTAAATAATGGGAAGCTGACTGCTGTTTTCTGGCAGGAAGTTGATAAAAAGAAACACGAAATCTGGATTGCCGGACGGGTTTACAACAAGATTGATTCTGGTAAAACACTGGGTCGTATTGCAGGACCTTTTACCTACTCAGGTGATGTTCCGGACATTTTTTCGGCCGCCATGAATTCCAATGGAACTGTTGCTTTGGCAGTTTCCGGAAATGCTGGTGGTGCAAATGATTCCAGTGAAATACAGGTAATTCTTGTTGATACAGACAATTTTTCCGTTGAAAAAACAGAACTAAAATCAGAAGTTGCTTCTTCAATGGTAGCACCCCGTATCTTTGCAACCTCAAACGGAGGCTGGCGACTGTTTTCATCAAAAAATGATGAAACAACCTTTGAGCTTATGACATCTACATCCAGCAATGGACGCAACTGGACAAGCTTCTTCCGTTTTGAAGGAGCTGAATCCTTTGATTTCAGAAACCCTTTTGCACCAAGCCTTACAACAATGGGAAATACGGAAGTTGTAGTTTTCCAGGCACAGCACACCGAAAACAACCGTTACACTTTCCAGATTTTTGCTACTTTTTCAAATGATCAGGGAAATACCTGGAGCAGACCAGTTATGATTTCCGGACAGGACACAATCCTTGATGGAAGCCCTTTCCAGAATTTCCATAACCGAAATCCATTTATACACGGATACAATGGTGAATTCTACATAGCTTGGGAACGAACCCACCAGTCTTCGGAAAACTCCCAGATATGGACAGCAAGAATCAATGAAAACGGAGTAGTTTCCAGATCTACGGAGCAGATTACTGACCGTGGAAATACAGGCCGTCCTCAGATTTTTACTTTTGATGAAACCCTGTCTTTAGTCTGGTTTGATTCCCGTCTTGGCCGCGAAGAGATTTATTTTTCGCAAAAAGCAAGACTTTGGGGAAATGCAGAAAGGCTAAGCTCCAATGAAAAAAAAGATTCTGCCTTCTTTCCTTATCCAGTTATTACTGACAACGGGAAAAATCTTTCTTTCATTTGGGAAAAAAGCCGTTCAGGTTCTGACTACAAAATCATTCTTAAAAAGGCAGATACATCTGTAGCAAAAACAATTATCAGTCCGCTCTCCTACACTCTTGGAAAAAAATCTAACTCAAGTGCCGTACGCTACAAACTGCTTTTCGGTGATGATGAAGCGGGTCTTCTTGGTTATTCATGGACCTGGTCTTTGAATGAAAATGATGTACCTTCCTCATACCCAGAGCACTATCTTACAAGTGATGAAAGCAGCGTTATTGTAAATGTAAAAGCATTGGAAGATGGAAAATGGTATTTTAAATTACGTGCCTTTGATAATGCCGGAAATATTTCTGATGTAAATACCATTTCCTATGAGCTTGATCTTACACCTCCACTTCCACCAGTTATTGACGGAGCTTCTCTTGATAAATACGGTTTTACCCTGAACAATACACCTTCCATCCGCTACCATGCTCAGGATCTTGAAGATGATATTGCAGGATTTACTTACACTCTTACCTGGCTTCAGTCACTTCCTGGAGAAATGGAATCAAACTACCGGCACAAAATGACACTTTCGGAAGAAACTGTTGCAAAAAGACTGTCTGGCATTCTGGAAAGCTATACTCAAACCTTGCAAAAAGGTGCAGCCCTTCCAAAACGGGTACTTACCGCTGGTAATCAAGTGGCCTTTGAACGTAAAAACGGCATTTACATGTTTACTGTAGCAGCAATCGACAGCGTTGGTAATATTTCACCATCAGTTTCATCGATTGTGGCCTTAAACAAATATATTCCTTCAACAAAGCTTACAAAATCACCTGTATCAGAAGAAACTGAAAGCGGAGAAGTCCAGCTGACACTTTCAGGACAGGATCTTACATATTACGGAACAGTTACAGAAATCTACATTGATGCTGACGGAATTGAGCCATACAATCTTTCTCTTTCTGCAAAAAATGAAGACTTCCGTGTAGTTTCTAACACCCGCATTGAAAACGTAAAACTGGGCTATGAACTGGATGAAGGAAATTACCGGATTGGTATCAAACATTCAGGTGAAAACAAAATCATCTGGACCAAGCAGGATTATCTGAAAATTGATCAGGTGGGAACAGTTAAAATTGAACTGCCTTACACATACACACCGGACTGGAAAATTACAGCCGAAACAAGAACAGATCTTATTTCAAGACGAACTGTTCTGCTTGCAGTTACAATGCTGCTTTCCATTATTTCCATCATTCTTGCCGTCCGGGGATACATTGCTACTGCCCATGAAGCAGTCCTCATCAAAAAAGAAATTAACGCACTTATATACGGAGGCCCTATGCCAAAAGAAAGCAAACACCTTAAGAAGGATATTACTCCTGCATTGATGAAAAAACGACGTGGAAGCCTGCGTCTGAAGCTTCTGGGATTTACAGTTGCGCTGGTTTTCGGCATTGCCATTGCAGTTTCTGTACCTTTGGGAACTTTCATGATTACAATCCAGAAGCGTACTATGGGCGAAGGACTTTTGCAGCGGGTTGAAGTACTTGCCGAATCAATTGCCAACTCATCAAAAGAATACCTTCCAAAAGCTTCCAGTTCCGTATTTGAACTTGATAATGCTATTGGCCAGGCCACTGCCCTTTCTGAAGCAAGATATGCCACTATTACCGGGGCTAGTGCTGATGAAAACAAGACAGGCATAAATTATGTTTGGGCTACAAATAACACTGACCTCAAAGATATTCACCGGGATGGAACTTACAAAATGGAAGATGATTATGTAGCTCAGATTCTTGAAGATTTTGCAAAGCTTGATGAAGAAGCTTCACAGAAAGTAAGTTCTCTTTCACAAAGAATCAGTGAACTTAATGCAGAAGATTCTAGAATAACAGGCCGCAGTGACGAAGAAATTGATGCAGATATTTCTACAACACGAACTGAAATGAATGAAATCCTTAAAAACATGGCAAACGCCTCTTTCGGTTCAATTCCGGCTTTTGATCCTGAAAACCTTGAAATTGCACCACAGGAATACATTTTCTACAAACCAATTGTTTACCGCCAGGGGAATTCTGGAACCTTTGTTCATGGTATTGTTTTTGTTCAGGTAACCACAGAAGAGCTTGTTGAAAACATCAACATGGTTACAAGATTTATCTTCCTTATTGCAGGTCTTATTTCAATTCTTGTAATTTCCATTGGTGCCGTGCTTTCAATCATTCTTGCCAGTGCCATTTCAAAACCAATCAAAAAACTGGCAAAACACGTGCAGGTAATTGCCGCCACAAAAGATAAGATGAAGCTTAAAGGAAAGGACATTCAGATTAAATCAAATGATGAAATCGGTACACTTTCCGACGTTGTAAATGAAATGACCCGAGGTCTTGCAAAAGCTGCAGAAGACGAAAAGCTTCTGATGGACGGTAAAGTTGTTCAGCAGGCATTCCTTCCACTTTCACGAAGCCAGCAAGGGCTAAAAGAAACAGTTTCCCGACTCCAGACAGAATCTCTGGATGCCTTCGGTTATTATGAAGGTGCTTCCGGTGTATCGGGTGACTATTTTGACTATAAAAAACTGGATGAACGATGGTACGTAATCATCAAGTGTGATGCTTCAGGACATGGTGTTCCAGCTGCCATCATTATGACAGTAGTTGCAACCCTCTTCCGAAAATATTTTGAAAACTGGAGCTTCGCCAAAAACGGAACCAATCTGAACGTGCTGGTAAACCAGATCAACGATTTTATTGAATCCCTTGGACTTAAGGGAAAATTTGCCACAATCATTCTTTGTCTTTTTGATACAAAAACCGGTGACGTATTCATGTGTAATGCCGGTGATAATATTGTTCATATTTTTGACAGTGAAACAAAAAAACAGAAGGTGATTACACTTACTGAAACTCCAGCTGCAGGTCCACTTCCAAGTTTCATGGTAGAAATGAAAGGTGGATTTGCCGTGCAGAAAACAAACCTTAAAAAAGGTGACATTCTTTACCTTTACACTGACGGTATTGAAGAATCAACCCGCCGTTTCCGCGATAAAGATTTTAACCTGATTGTATGCAACGAACCTGGAATTCCTGAAGGAGAAGAACACGGAAATCACAAGGTTGGAGCCGATACAGAACTTCTGGAAGCCGATCGTGTAAGTGAAATTATTGAAGCAGTTTTGAACAAACGAAAATTCATACTGACAAAATACCACAATCCTATTCCTGGAGAAATTCTGGAATTTGATTTCAGCTCTTGTAAGGGAACCATCGATGAAACCATTATTGCACTGGTTGCCGTTGAAAAAGTATTCCGCTTCTATAAATCACCAGAAATGGGAGAAAATGATGTAGTAACTGTAGACCGCCGGGTTGATAACTTCCTTAAAGAACATTTCAACCGTTATGATTTCTACTGTTCAAACGTGACAGATCTTGGAGTTGAAAGCAACTACTGTGAATACAGAAAAGTAGCAGAAGATGAACAGCTTGATGACCTTACTTTACTTGCAGTAAAAAGAAACTAGTTTTTTTTCACGATTACAAGATTTCGTTCTGAATCTTCAAGGCCCGGCACATGGAGTTCAACCACTTCATAATCCGGGACTATTTTTTTTATGGCCTCCATTTCGGTGGTAATATTTTCTCTTTTTGCTTTATATGCAGCAAGACAACCGCCTGTTTTGGTAAGGGCCAGAAGTGTTTTTGTCATTTTTTCATCAAGAGGACGGAAGGCACGGAAAGTGGCAATATGAAAACTTTCGGCAGGTACTCGTTCTGCTTCAGAATTCAGTACGGTTACATTTGAAAGTCCAAGAATGGCAGCAGCATTTTCCAAAAAAGCACAGCGTTTGCTCATTCGTTCCACCAGGGTAAATTTGTAATCTGGAAGACAGGCTGCCAAAGGAATTCCAGGCAACCCTCCCCCGCTTCCAATATCACCAATAAGAATTTCAGTTTCACCACCAGCCTTCAATTCTTCTGCAATTTTAACTATTGTATCTACGGCAGAAAGACTGTCTTCAATATGACGGGTCCACAGTTCATCGTGATCTGAGGTGTTAGTAAGATTGTAAGCCGAATTAAAAAGAATGATTTCGTTGATGTAAGTGTCCATCTTGGCACGAAGTTCAGGAGTTACAGTCATTTTATTTTCCTATATCCAAAAGAATGTCGCAGGCTACACCGTTCTGATTTCCATTGAGGACAACAAGATTTCCAGTTTTTACTGCAGTTAGTGGGCCGCCTGAGCACAGTTTATAAACAAGAGAATTCTGATTTTCGCTGTCCTGCATAACAAAAGCTTCCACTTGATAGGTTCTGTTGGTACCGGAAAGACCAGCAAATCTAAAAAGCAGATATAGTGTTTCTTTTCGTGATTTTCGATCTGCCTGGTAAATACGGTCTGCAGTCAGAAGAAAGGAGCCGTCTGTTTCCGGTGTGGAAAAATAAACTTCCGAAAGCCCAGACAGAAGATCATAACCGTTTATCCTAAACCTTAGAACGGAAGATACATTGTTTGCAGAAGCAGGTTTTTCTTTGGCAGATTCAAGCTTCTTCTGACCTTCTTTAAGTTCATTTATTGATTCAAGGATTTCTGTAAGCAATATATTTGATGACGCAGAAGCAGTTCCTGTTGTTGAAAGTGCAGAAAGTCCCGTAAGTGAAGAAAGGGTCGAAAGATTTCCAGAAGAAGACAATAAATTTAAATCTGAAGCAGTAAGATAATCATCACCATAAAGAATCGATGTAAGCAGATTCAGGTTTGTGGAAGCTGCACTGGAAGTCTTGGATGAAGAAGCCGAAGCTGTTGACTGAGTTTCTTCTTGTCCGGAGCTAGAACTGGTATTTTTTGTTGATGAAGATTTATTTGCCGTATTATTGCTGCCATTGTAAAAAGATGGAACTGTGGGTGTGTAAAAGGTTCCGTCTGTTGATGGCATTTCCAGCATGGAAGGCATTTCCGGCATGGAAATACTTTGGGCATAAAGAGGAAAACAAACTGCAAAAAGAACCAAAAGTTTTTTCATACAGAAATCTGATTAAAACCTAAATGATGTTCAGCTGTTCGTCAATCATTTCAAGACGCTGCTGCAGCTGGTGGATTGTTTTTTCCAGGCGGTTTCTTTCCCGTTCCAGTTTTGTTTTTGGATCTTCGTGTTTAGAAGCCTGGGCTTTCTGTTTTAAAAGTTCCTTTACTGTGGCAGGACTTTTTCCGCTCATGAAATTTTCTTCCACTTCATGACGGTCATCTGGTTTCTTTATGGCTGCAACTATTTTCATATTATCAAATCCGATTGAAGGATTTACAGAAACGCTGGCAACTTTTCGCATATCTTTTGCTGTGTTTCGTGGCAGGCAAAGAACGCGGTCCAGATAATCTTCATAACGAATATTGGCTGCCTTACAAAGATCATGAGCCTTTACCAAAAGCTTTCCAAACTCAATCATAAGCTGACCGTTTTTTTCGATATAGTTTGTGCGGATTTCGTCGGTAAGGGCCTTAAGCTCTGGTGAAGAATCAAGATCGATTTTGTAATAACCTTTCTGTTCAGCAATTTCCAGAAGCTGATTGAATTTTGCCCAGAAAGCCTGAGTATGAACCTTGGCCTTTGGAATTCCGCCAGCAGGATTGTATTCCAGTGATTCTTCGGTAATAAGATGATGTGTATATTCGTGAACGGCAGTATAAACCAGTTCATATTCTGTCTTGAAATTCTTATTGTGAAGCAGGATTTCATGTGTATCAGGCATGTAAAGACCGTTTACCCGGTTGCTTTCTTTTCCAGTCTGTGTAACGGTAAATTCAAGTCCTGTACTGTGAATATCCAGAAGCATTTCTTTGATTTTTTCGTTTTCCATAAAGGTGATTATAACAGATGCATGGTGGATTTTCTACAGATTCTCACCACTTACAAAACAGACCTTTATCTCATGAAAATACTATTCAAGAAAACCTTTTTCGTTCAAAATAATTGAGGCTGCTACAGTTGCGGCGGTTTCAGTTCGCATAATACGACAGCCCATTCCACAAAGAACAAATCCTGATTTTTCAAGAAGATCTCTTTCTTTATTTGTCCATCCCCGTTCCGATCCTATAGCTGCAATGGACATTCCGGCGGCAGTATCCTTTCGCAAAACATTTTTCAGGCTGCCCACTGGTCTTATATTATCCAATGCATATTTTTTTGATTCAAAAAAATTTTCTTCCAGTTCTTTAAGGCACTGTGGTAAAGTTTCGTGCATGAAAAGTTCTGGAAGATGAGTACTGCCTGCCTGAACTGTTCCGTCCCAAAGCATTTTTCTGGCACTTCCCCTCTCCAAAAGATTTGATTTCATGTAAGATTTTTCACCCAGTTCTGTTCCCGTAAGATGCACCTGACAAACACCCAAAGCAGCAACATCACGGAGAAGACGTTTAAGCTGGATTGGACGTGGAAATCCAATAATCATAATAAGTGGATAAAGTGGTTTTCCCTCTGATTCAGCCTTAAAATCAAAACTGATAAAACCGTCTTCAATTTTTGTGATAGTTGCTTTTCCAGCCTTACCACCTTCAACACCGCAGGTAAAAGTATCACCAGGCTTTTTATGAAGTACCTTTACCAGATGTTCACCCCGTTCATCTTTTATGGAAAGAGGTTTTCCAATTTCGTCCTTTTCAAAAAGTGCAATATTCATAATTAACCTTTAAGGCCGCGTTTGAACTGAGGAATACGGGCACTTGCTGTTGTGTCCAGTCCGCTTCGATCCCCTCGTTCCAAAAAATGATAAGCAACACCAGCAATCATAGCACCATTATCGCCACATAGTTTAAGCGGAGGGAAAATGCAATTCAAATCAGTACGTTCTGCAAGAATGGCACGGAGTCTGGAGTTTGCAGCTACACCACCACCTGCAACAATTGTTTTAAGACCAGTATCTTCCACGGCGCGGAAAAGACGGCTTGTTAATGTTTTACAGGCTGTTTCCTGGAAGGCGGCACACATATTTTCCACCGAATGTTCATAGCCTTCATTCCAAAACATATCGCACTGATGAATTACGGCAGTTTTAAGTCCCGAAAAACTCATATCATAACGATGTTCCTTTCCTTCCAGCTTTGGAATTGGGAATGTGGCAGCTTTTGGATCCCCTTTTTTAGCCAGATTGTCGATTACAACTCCTCCAGGATAACCAAGCCCGTAGAACTTGCTTACCTTGTCAAAGGCTTCACCAACAGAATCATCTACAGTAGTTCCAAGCACTTCAATATCATCAAAACCGCGGACAACACAAATTATTGAATGGCCGCCGCTTACAAGAAGTCCAAGATATGGATAAGGAATGTCATTTTCAAGATGAGCTGCATAAAGATGACCAAGCATATGGTTTACAGCAATAAAAGGTTTGTTTTTTGCCCAGGCCAGTGTTTTTCCAAAGGTAAGTCCAACAAGTAGACTTCCCATAAGGCCAGGTCGATTTGTTGCAGCGATTGCATCAATTTCATCAAGAGGCATATTGCCTTCTTTAAGAGCCTGATTTACAACAGGAAGAATCCATTCAGCATGTTTGCGGCTGGCAATTTCTGGTACAACACCTTTATAAATCTTGTGAAAAGGAATTTGAGTTGCAACTACATTTGAAATAATTTTTCGTCCGTCTTCAACAATGGCGCAGGCGGTTTCGTCGCAGGATGATTCAATACCTAAAACTTTCATTTTTATTCCTTTTTTCCTCTTGATGTAGAAACTGTTTTGAAAACGTAGCCCTGGGCCTTAAGTTCAGGATACACTTCCTTAATCAGTGCCGGCAGATAATCGGCCGACCAGATATGTGCTATCATTATAACGCATCCGGTTTTATTGGCAATATCAAGGTTTTTTCTAAGTTGGGTCAGGAATTCTTCCCGGGTTTTCTTGTTATCCAAAAACATTCCGTTTCTTTCATACCAGACACGTCCCATGGACATACTTACGGAAGGAACTTTTGTATCCACCGTGGTTCGTGAATCCAGGAAGAAAACATTTTTCTGACCCGCAGCATCAAGAACAGCCTGCATTTTAAGTTCATCCGAGGTAATTAAAGAACCTTCGTGATTGTTCATGCCTTTTACACCAGGAAGCTGATCAAGATTTTTCTTGATAGTCTCAACAATTTCGCTGTAACTCATGTTTGGAGTAATTGCTCCTTTTCCAGGATTTACAGAAAGATTCTGGGCTTGCATTGGCTGATGGAGCATAAGTTCATTTCCGCTGGCCACAATTTTTTTTGCACTTTCCGTAGAATAAGCAAGATCTGGAAGAACCGCTACAGTAATCGGGAAAGGCAGTTTAAGAAATTCTTCAAGATTTTTTATGCTCTGACCACCGTCGTCAAACAGGAAAACCAGCTGAGCATTATTTACAGCTTTTGGAAAATTGAATTTTTCTGTTTTAACCGTGGCCGAAGGTTTTGATTGAGCTGTAGTTTCGGTTTTTGCGGCAGTTTTTGTTTCTGTTTTAGGCTGAGTTGTAGTTTTTTGAGTTTTTGCTTCAGTCTTAGTCTCGGTTTTTGCAGTTGTTTTTGTATTAGTCTGTGTTTTTGCTGATTCTGTTTTTTCAGTTTCCGTTTTTGTCGAATTCACGGTTACCTTTACATCAACCTTTTTTTCAGTAGCTTTTGCTTCTTCAGTATTTTTTTCTTCTGTTGTTGATGGAAGCTTTTCGGCTGCTTTAGGTTCTGATTTTGAAACCTTATTCTCTTTTGATGCTTTTTGTTCAATTACCGAATCACTTTTGTCTTTTTCGGATTTTTCGGCAATCAATTCTGTTGATGTTTCTCTTTCTGTTACGGCAATTTCATCAACATTTCCGTCCGTACGATAAGTTAGAACAAAAAGAAGGGCAACACAGACAATAATCACTATAAGGCAGAAAATAATAATTCTGTCTGCAGGAACCATCATCTTTCCTTTTTTAATTTTTGATTTTTTCTTTCTGGATTTTTTTGCTGTTGCCATAACGGAATCATCATATCACAAAAAAAATAAAAATTCAGTTCAATGACACTTAAATATATAGAAAAAAACTGAACTTTGTGTTATTGTGTATAGTAATGGAAGAAAAGTTGGAAAGGCAATTTTTCTCAAATTGTGGAGCTTAAGCGTTGCTTTTTATTCCGCAATTTTAGTTTTACACTCGGCGCTACGCCAGTATTAGAGGTCTAATATGAAAAATGCTTACGTAAACCGTATTTGGGAAGAAGTAAAAGCAAAGAATGCCAATGAACCAGAGTTCTTACAGGCAGTTGAAGAAGTTTTGACAACTCTTGAACCAGCAGTTGATCAGATGCCAGAACTTGAACCAAACGCTATTCTTGAAAGAATGGTTGAACCAGAACGTGTTATCATGTTCCGCGTACCTTGGATGGATGATGCAGGTAACTACCACGTTAACCGCGGATACCGTGTTCAGTTCAACAGTGCAATTGGACCTTACAAAGGAGGACTTCGTTTCTCTAAAGAAGTAAACCTTTCAGTTTTGAAATTCCTCGGATTCGAACAGGTTCTCAAGAACTCTCTTACAACTCTCCCAATGGGTGGTGGTAAAGGTGGTTCAGATTTCGATCCACACGGAAAATCAGACAAAGAAGTTATGCGCTTCTGCCAGTCATTCATGACAGAACTTTATCGTCACATTGGTGCTGACGTTGACGTTCCAGCTGGTGATAAAAACGTTGGTGGACGGGAAATTGGTTATCTCTTTGGCCAGTACAAACGCATCCGTGATGAATACACTGGAGTTTTGACAGGTAAAGGTCTTACATTCGGTGGTTCTTTGATTCGTACAGAAGCTACTGGTTATGGTCTTATCTACTTTGCTCGCGAAATGCTCAAAGTTAAAGGACAGGATTTCAAAGGAAAAACTTGTGTAGTTTCAGGATCTGGAAACGTTGCTCAGTATGCTGCAGAAAAACTTATCCAGCTCGGTGCAAAAGTTGTTACTTTGTCTGACTCAAACGGATACATCTACGATGCTGACGGTATTACACAGGAAAAACTTGACTGGGTTAAAGAACTTAAATGTGTTAAACGCGGTCGTATTTCTGAATATGCAAAACAGTTCCCATCTGCAAAATATTTTGAAGGCAAAAAAGTTTGGGAAGTTAAATGTGATTGTGCATTCCCATGTGCTACACAGAACGAACTTCTTGAAGCAGATGCAGAAATGCTCTTGAAGAACGGTGTTAAACTTGTTGCTGAAGGTGCTAACATGCCTTCTGACAACGCTGCTGTTGCTAAATTCCAGGCTGCAAAAATCATGTATGCACCAGGAAAAGCTTCAAACGCTGGTGGTGTTGCAACATCTGGTCTTGAAATGTCACAGAACTCAGAACGCCTTTCCTGGTCTGCTGCAGAAGTTGACGCTAAACTTGACAGCATCATGTGTAACATCCATGACAACTGTCTCAACACAGCAAAACGCTTCGGCCTTGTTGACGGTGAATACGTTAACTACCAGGCTGGTGCAAACATTGCGGGCTTCGTAAAAGTAGCTGAAGCAATGGTCGCACAGGGCTTAGTATAATTAATGAGCTCGAATCAGCGATGCTGATTCGAGGAGAGCAGGCGAAAGCCTGCGACTCGCTCAGGGATTGGTATAATCGGAATAAAATGATTAATAAATGATGAATAGCGAATAATTATTCATCATTCTTTTTTTTGGAAGGCTCTTTGAAGTGCCCCAATTATTGGACACTTTAATCAGGCTGATTTTAAGGACTGATTCCTAAATTGTAAAGGGATCAGTCCTTTTGATTTAACCTTAATTCTCTTTTCGTTGTACCAAGACAAGTATTCAATCAATTCTTTTTTGAAATGTTCAACAGAATCAATTTCCTTTACCGCCGGCAGCTGTAGTTTTACTTAAGTATTTTATTGCACTTTACCTGTTTCTATATTACAATTTATTGATTACATATATAGAACAAGAGGATTAATATGAAAAAATGTTCTTTTTTAGCAGTAAGTATTCTGCTGGTTATGGTACTGGCAGCCTGTGACTTGGGTAATCTGTCCAAAAGCCCGGCTGAACAGGATGATTCAGAATTTTTAGCAACAGCACACAAAATTGGTGACTTGAATAGGTTGTATTTCGGATCAGCCCGTTATATTAATGGCCAGATTATTGAGAACTTTTTTGGTAATAAGCAGGTTTCATTTCAGTCTACTGTAGGTGAATTCAACAGCATCTATGACGATTTCGGCAACTATATTGCTGAATACGTAGAAAACGGAGAAAAAAATGCAATGATGCATCATGGATACCCGGAATTAACCTTCAATCCAAAACAGAAATATGTTGAAATTGCCCATTACAGAAATGTAGCAACAAACGAAATCGTTGCAAAAGAAATCCGTGTATTTGATGGTAATTTTTTAGCAGACGCCAAAACAGGTTCCTGGTATGCAAAATCCGTGCTGTTATCAGCCGATATGACCGTTGACCTGGAGAAAGGAATCAATATTTACACTCATGAGACTGTACATGAATATCCTGATTACATTGCCCCTTTTGGCACACTTGAAAACGTATATGCAAATGTTGATACTTCAGGAAAAGTACTGCCAGTTGAATTTAAAAACAATCTCAATGAAATGGTTCGTAATGTTACCTATGTTGCAGAATTTTCCGAATTGAATAATAACGTCAGCAGTTACTTCTCTAAAATTAACGATAACTGTGGTAGCCAGGGACCAGATATCGAAAAGGATGCCGATAAATTCTATCTTTCCTTTACTGAATTTACGTACATGGATACTACTAACCAAACTTGGTATAGTATCAGACTATATAACGTAGAGAGCATTGGTTGGAAAGGCGCTGATGTTTCTTCGGAGGAAGAAATCTATCAGATTGCAAGTCCCTCAAATAATCAAGAAAATTAAGAATTCCTCGTGGCTGTAGATTGTATCTACAACCACTGGGGCATGATGCCAGTTTCCTTTACATACAGGAACAGACTCTGGTTATTCGGGGCATAGTCGCCGGCCGGAAATAGTTTTCGTATACCCCTCAAATATCGTTATCTCATCCACATTCATGTTAACTACATTAAAGCTGTCATCGGTGGGACCAACGCTCCAACCATAGGTAAATTGCGGCGTAATTTACTATTATATTTTGTATTCTCTAAACTTTTCTTCAAGAACTTTTAAATTACAGCATCTCTGTTTTGTGATTTTATCATGTTCAGAAATATTTCTTTCATCTTGCATAATCAAGATTTTTAATGTTTCTGCTGTCTTCAAAATTCCTTTTTCATCTGCTTTTATAAAATTGTATTGATTCTGGAGCAAACGTCTATATTTTATATCGGGTATATTAGCAATATCAATTTCAATAAGAACTTCATCCAATACAGGAATCATATTATTAAAATTTATTGCTCCATAGATTCCATTGTTAATTTTTCTGAAACCTTTCCCGTTTTTCATTTTCAGATACTTTAGAATCAAATTGTCGCAAGAAAGAAATATAATCATCTGTAATGTGATAAAACTTCATAACCCACCCCCAAAATAAAAGGAGCCATTTTCGACTCCTTTATAAAAACTATTCGTAAGGGATTTTGTCCTTTCCACAGCTTTTTCTTCGGTGATTTTACCATTTTCAAAGGCTTTCTGGATTTCTTTCAAATGGTTTTTCAAGACAAAAACGCTCCACTTCGTCAAAAGATCTTTTTAATTCTTTAATTGAATCGTCAAAAATCACCATATCATCCATGTAGCACACATAGCCTTCTGGCTTCAATCTGACTAAAAAGGGATGCTGTCCGCTTCATTCTGAAACTCTTTATCTGTGGCGTTTTGTGCTTCTGCGGATTTTTTTTCGTTTAAGATTTTTTGATATTCACTGAATAATTCTTCGGCAAAATCCTTAAGTTTGTCAAAAAATTCACGATGCTCATCTGTTGCAAGGTTTGCACGCCAATCAATTTTTTGGTGCCCGTTTTTTCTCCTGACTGCTGAACATCCTTATACTCAACAAGGATTTGAATTCCGCAATTCCAGCCGCACTTATAAAAAAAAGACTGAAACTGTGACATTTTTACATACACCTATACAAAATAAAAGGTATATACTATAATGATTTTTGGAAGTGCCTGATTCTATGGCGGCGGCTCCCGAACTCAACTGGTTTTGCCAGAATTTGATTTTAGGGAGGCTTTGCGGAATGACTTTATACGAAATTCTTTCGTTGGCTATTGATTTAGCCATTCTCATTCTGACAGCCCTTTCTTACTTAAAAAATAGAAAGAGTTAAAAAGTAAAGCCGCCCTTTCGCGAAACAGTGGCGGCTTTATTTACAACACTGTGGAGACGACCGACAGAATCGGGCATTTCCTTTCTTTTAATATACCACCAACCA
>JAEDJA010000065.1 GCA_016296575.1 Treponema sp. | reverse complement strand
CAATCTCTTTTTCTATTTTAAACTAGCTCATCCACAACTTTTGAGTATAACTCAAGGGAAAACAACATTCACGGATTGTGAAAGATGACGAAGTTGAAACATTAAGAAGTCAGATTGAAGAACGTAAATCTCTTCAGGAACAGCTTCGAAAAATGGATATTGAAATCCAGGGGTCAAAAAACTCATCTTTTGCAGAATCGGTTTCATTTAAAACTGATGTCAGAATAGGGAAGCAGCTTCTTGATTTTTCATCGTCGATTAGAAATTATAAAAAGCGTGAACTATATTCGGCCATCGAAAATTATGTTTATGGTGACAGTCATGATAAAGTATTCATTCTTTATGGACTCAGAAGAACAGGTAAAACAACTTTAATCCGTCAGATTATTTATAATATGAATGAGGCAGATAGAAACAAAGCTGTTTTTATTCAGGTTAATTCTGACAATTCCCTTGGTGATATAAACAAAGATCTCAAAAAGCTGGAGTCTATGGGATATAAATATGTATTCATAGATGAGGTTACTTTGATGGATGATTTCATTGAAGGAGCTGCTTTATTCTCTGATGTATATGCTGCAAGCGGAATGAAGATTGTGCTTTCCGGTACAGATTCTCTTGGATTTGTTTTTTCTGAGGATGAACAGCTTTATGACCGTTGCGTTCTTCTTCATACAACATTTATTCCTTTCCGCGAATTTGAAAATGTCCTTGGAATTAAAGACATTGATGAATATATGAAGTTCGGCGGAACAATGAGCCAGAGCGGAGAAAACTACAACAAGGCAATTTTCGGTTCCAAAAAAGCAACAGATGAATATGTAAACACAGCCATTGCAAGAAACATCCAGCATTCACTTAAAAACTATCAATACGAAGGTCACTTCCGTCACTTAAAAGATCTGTATGAAAAGAATGAACTTACAAATGCAATCAACAGAATAGTAGAAGACATTAATCACGAATTCACAATCAAAGTTCTTACACATATTGATTCTGAAAATCCTACTGATGTTTTTGATAGAGGGTTTATTACAAACCCTCTAAACGGCGGAGTCAAGGGCTTGAGCGAAGCGTCCCTTGACCCGACGTACAATATTGATAGTAAAACGCTTACAGAAAATCTTATGAAACTTCTGGAAATTCTAAATAAAGAAAACCAGACAGTAGATATAGACGATATACATCGCATCGAAATTAAAGAATATTTTGATTTGCTTGATTTAACCTGCGACATTCCAATTGTGGATATGAATGATTTAAATGATAAAAATTATATCACGGTTTTCAGTCAGCCGGGCCTTCGATATTCACAAGCAGAATCACTTGTAAAAACATTGCTGATGGATGAAACTTTTAAAGAAGTATCTGCTCCAGAAAGAAAACGGATAACAGAAAGAATCCTTGATGAAGTGAAGGGCAGGATGCTGGAAGAAATCGTTCAGCTGGAAACTAAGAAGGCTAATCCTGATTTAGAAGTTTTCAAATTGCAATTTGCAGTTGGTGAATTTGATATGGTTGTTTATGATCCAGTTAATGTATGCTGCAAGATTTATGAAGTAAAACAAAGCAAGGAAAAAGACCCGCTCCAGTATCGCCATCTTATAAATGAAGAAAACTGCAAACAGACAGAATTCAGATATGGAACAATTCTTGAAAAAGTAGTTTTATATCGAGGAGAAGATGCGGAATCAGAGCATGGGATTATTTACAGAAATGTAGAGGATTATCTTTGCGAGTTGGGTAAAAAATAATTATGCGGAAAATTATAAAATTTATAGAGACTTGAGCAGAAAATCATTATTGAAGATGAGGAAATTATGGCAACAACAAAAGAATATCACGATTACATAATTGAATGCCTGAACAAAGCTGGGCAAGTTACCTCAAAGAAAATGATGGGAGAGTATTGTCTTTATTGCAAGGGAACTTTGTTCGGTGGAATTTATGACAACCGTTTTCTTGTAAAACAGACAGAAACTTCAAAGAAACTGCTTGCTGAATGTCCTTTGGAACTGCCTTATGAGGGAAGTAAATCACCAATGTTTTTGGTTTCTGAATTTGAAAATGCTGATTTTATGAAACAACTTTTAGAAGGAATGATTAAGGAAATAAAAAAATGAACAAATTTACTGCTTACTGCGGATTAAACTGCGAAACCTGCGAAGCTCGTCTTGCAACTGTAAACAATGACAACGAACTTCGTAAAAAAGTTGCTGCTAAATGGTCAAAATTGAATCAGGTGGGAATTTTGCCTGAAATGATTAATTGTGAAGGTTGCCGTACGGATGGCGTAAAAACTCCTTTCTGTGATTCTCTCTGTCAAATTAGACAGTGCGGTTTGTCAAAGAAATTTGAAACCTGTGGCAGTTGCGGAGAACTGATGTCTTGTGATAAAGTAAAAATGATTATCGGGAACAACAGGGGCGCTTTGGAAAACCTCAGGGGGGTAGTTTAATTTTATGATATCTAAAATCAGGAAATATGTAATTGCATCGTATCTTGTGTTCTGGGTAATGGTGCTTGGAATTTGCGGAACTGCAAGCATGGTTTTTCATTGCAGTCCCTTTGTTATGAGAACACTTTCAAACATCTGTGCATGGTCTCCGACTCTTGTGCTGCTGCTGGGATTCAGGTACTGGTGCAAGGGGCAGTCTTTGAAGGAATTTTTCAGAAAGGCATTTTCTGGAAAAATAAAATTGGGCTGGCTTTCTGGAACTGCAGCAGTTACTATCATGGCTACAGTCATAACAGTGATGATTACAGGGGCCGTTCAGCACAGGAACTTTTCTTCTTACTGGCAGCTTGGAAACTGGTCCTTTCTGGCCTCGCTGATTTTTTCTATAATGACTGGACCTACAGGAGAAGAAGCAGGCTGGCGTGGATTTTTACGTCCTCTTATTAATGAGAAATACGGATATATAAAATCTTGTGTGGTTCAGGGAGTAATCTGGGCTTTCTGGCATACGGTTCTGTGGTTTGTGGATTCTGACTTTGGCGGATTGCAGCTGATACCTTACATCATTTCCAATGTTGTTGTAATGACAGGACTTTGTTTTATGATGAATCTTGTGATGAACCGATACAACAATCTTTTTTATGGTATTGTGATTCATTTTTGCTTTAACTTTCTTTACTGCTTTTTGAAAGTTGATATTTTATTTTATGTAATTTTATCTGCCGTGTATATTTTTATTATAGCAGGTTGCATTGCAGCAGACAGATGTATGACTCTGAAAAAAAAGGACAAACTGTACAAGAAGGACATTTAATCAAAAAATCTGGAGGGAGACAGCCATTATGAGTAAATATAATCTCCTTCGGAATTTGATTTTTTTAGAGGGTACTGGAATAATAGTGATACTAAAACTTCTCACCATTTTTCATCAGGTCCGGCATATTTTTGTGAATAATTCCATTTCTATGCTGGATAGGATCACTTCGTGTTAAAACATATTTTGGGTAGTTGTCTTTTATTGTTTCCAATGGTCTGTATTCTCGTTCTTCCGTTTCTTTACTGGACATAATTGTCATACAAATCTGAAGGTAACTGTAATCTAAATCTTTGCGAAGGATAAAATCACATTCCAGTTTTCCAATGCGGCCTATACTAACAGAATAATTATTTGCATGGGCGTAAACAAAAGCAACATTTTCCATTACAGGGCCGTAATTTATTCTGTTGTCGGTGTTTGTTGCGTAGTAAAAGCCCAGATCAGAAAGATAATATTTTTTTTCACCTGCAATGGATTTTTTTGATTTTAAATCGAAGC
>JAEDJA010000064.1 GCA_016296575.1 Treponema sp. | reverse complement strand
TTTAAAGATTTACGCTTTTTTTGTAAATTCTCAATGAAACTCGAAATTCGGACTAAATAAATAATCTGATTTCTCCATAAAATCATTACTACTTTACAGAACAATAACTCCAATGTGTTGATACAAAATCTGAACCGTACGTTCATAAATATGAACACCACGTTCCAAAATATGAACACTAGAAAATAAATTATTGTCTTACACTTGAACTATGAAAGTTCAAGGTAGAGATTGCACACTGACTCTTTTAAAAGACAATGAATATTATCCATTACCATACAGCGAGGAAACTGTAAGACAAGCGTCGAAAGGCTACGCTCTACCTGGCTGCATCGGCATAAGGAATAGAGAGAAAATCGTAGAAACCGGCAAGTCAATTACTGGCTGTGTGGTTACTCGTCTGGAATATAATAATATTCTTGCTCTGTTCCTTTTGCTTTTTTATTCCAATGAAAAGTTTGATATTCTTGTAGACCGCGTTTGTGAAAAGCTGATTTATAAAAATGTAAATGTAAAAGAATTTCAGCTACGTGGTGAAAACAAAAATTCTTTATACCTTCGTCTTGATGTCAAAGAAAATAATGACTCATTTGTTACCGGCTGGGATATAAACACTCCGTCTCTTTCCTGGGAGCCATGCCGGACTTTTTATTTTGACGGACATTCTGTTATTGCAGATTTGAAAAAGCTTCCTCTGGTGTACCGCTTTGAACTTATTGGAAAGTTTACAGAAAAAGCAAAATACCAGATTACTCTTTATTTTCCTCTTAGTGAAAATCATTATCCAAATCAGAACAGAATTGAAAAACTCTCTATTACTCTTGATTTGAAAAATGGCGTGAGTCTTGATCTTTATGACTTGAAGCCTCTTGATGATATGGCTGACATCAACTGCGCGGATACTGTACTCTGCTTCCAGAAGTTTGAAGTATGCGGAATTGTTGTCTTTAATATTCGTAATCGGGAACAGAATACAACGGTGGTGCTATGAGATTTTACGAGTTACCACCTGAAGTTGAAACTAAGATTCGCGATGTAGATGCACGTCCTTTTGTTCGTGTTGTACTTGAACTGAGTAGCGGCGATGTCTATCTTCCTGATTCAGATATTCTTGAATGCGTTACTACAAGCTATAAGACTGAGGCCGGCGGAATTGTAAACTGCGGAGAACTTCTTCTTAAAGGCATTTACGATATTGAGAATAATTCTGAGTATGCTCCAAGTCTTGGTGTTCAAATCTGGTATTGTTTTGGAAACAGAGAAAATACATTTTATCGCTTCCATCTTTTTGTAGATGACAATGGATTTCAGATTCAGGAAACAGGCTACCTCACTAAAACTACAAAAATCAAATTGATAGATTTAAGCTCGAAGCTTGATGACACAAAACTGCAGCGCAACTGGACTGATGCTCAGACTGTGGTTCATGCTTGTGTTTGTTCAAAATTGGATCCGCATGAATCTCTTGTTCATATTATTGCTGCACGTGGCGGCATTACTCCTTTGGAAATTAACTGTGGAACTTTGTTGTTTGATGTTCCTTATGTTGTGATTGCGGGCTCTGCCTGGAAAGAACTTTGCGCTCTAGCTAAAGCTTATGACGCTATTGTGGAATGTGGTAAAGATTTGACTATTAGCTTTATCGAAAGCCCTTATGATGGTGAAAAAGAATTTAATGATGATAGTGGCTTTTGTTTAACTGAAAACGAAATTACTCATTACAGATTTTTTAATAACAATGATAAGTACGCAAACAATGTACGACTTAAATATACTCATTATGTTCAGACTGAACGACAGGAACTTTGGAACTATTCAGATGCTCCTGTGTGGTATGACGAAGATATGCAGCCATACTATCCGTTTACAGACGACAACAGAGCCATCATTAAAGATAACGACTACGAGGCAATTTACACAGCAAAGAATGAAGAAGGAAAAACACGAAATGTTGTATTTGCTGACCAGCTGGATTCTGAAGAAGACTTCATTGAGGCAATGGAAGTTACTGGCGAAGAAAAGCCTGTTGTGATTCAGTACGACACTACAACTTTTAAGGACCGCGCAATCGTACAGCTTTGCCGCGATGGAAAACTCATTGGACTTCGTAAAGCTTTTATCTCTGGACGTGCGATTATTTCTGAAACCAACTACAGCATTTTTGTGAAAGATGAAAATGAGATTGCGGCAAAAGGTCAGATTGTAAAAAACGTTACCTCGAAATATTTGTCTGATGATTTATTCGAAGGTGAACCATTCTGTCAGAGACGAGCAAAAGACTTTCTGCAGGAATGTATTAACTGTAAAGGCGGCTACTACCTTACAACTTATATTCCTCTGATTCATGCACGTGTTGGTGCATTTATGGATATCAGACTAAATGCTCAAAGTGGATTTAAAAAAGTTCGTATTGATGAACTTACATTCAGATACAAAAAGGATGATGCGTTCTCCAGTGAAATCTGGGTAACTCGTGTTTAAGGGAGGAACATGGAAGAAAAGAAAAAGGAAAGCGAAACTCGAAGTCTCATTGAATCTATAAACGGACTGAAAGTTGAGCTTAGTGGTTTCAGGTCAGAGATGAAAGAATTCAAAAAGACTGTTGAGAAAAAAATTGACTCTTTGGATTCTCGCAGTACAGCCTGTCAGTTTAATCCACAGGTTTGTGCTACAGCTCGCAGACTTGAAGAACATATTAAAAGTGATAACGGAAAAGCCGGAAAGACTATGGCTGTAATTGCCTGTGTAATTTCCTGCTTCAATGTAGGTATCACTTTGATAACTCTGATTATTAAGGGGATTTAAAAATGGGAGATAAAACTGATTTGAGGTTCCGGCTTATGCTGGAAGCAGAAAAAGAAATTGTTGAAGGTCTTAGTGAGTCTGAAAAGTACCGCTACTTTCTTGGACGGATGCAGTTTCTGAAATATGAAAGCGGTAAAGAAAATCTTTTGCGAAGTGATTGCTCAGGTTCTGTATGCCTGGCACTTTTACTTGCTACTGGTTGCAGCATTCGTGTTACAGCTGATGCCTTGTTTAAGAAATACTTCACAAAAAAGAATCCGGACAAGAACGATATTCAGGCAGCATTCTTTATAACTCTTTATGACAGAAAGCTTGGTGCTCGTTTGTATAAAGAAAATGAAGTCTGCCACGTGGCCGGACTTTGTGGCCGCGATGTTGTTCTGAACTGTGTGGAGCCTGTATCTGAGCTTCGTTCTCTTTCTGATATGAAGCCTTATTACCAGGCGAATGATTACCGCGTGATTGTTCGTGGTCTGGACCGTGAAGCTTTGCAGAAGGCCTCTGATGACAACGTTGATTTGTTCGGACCCGACTATGAGTTTGAGCAGATACGCACTGCAATGAATGAGGCTCGCTGATGATAAGTTTTCGTTTTCAGAGATTGATTGAAAAATTGCTTAGCGTGAAGTTTGTCATCTTCGTAATTGCAACAGTGCTTAAATGCTTTGGAGTTATTGGCGGAGCTGAATGGCTTACCGTAACTATGGCTGTGATTGCTGGACGTGAGGTTCAGAAGTTTAAGGACTTCAAGATTCCTAAGAAGGAGACGGATGAAGAAAGTTTGGGAAGTGATTAAAAAAGTTTTGATATGGATTGGAACGATATTCGTTGCAATTTTTACAGTGCTCTTTGTGAAGGAACAGAGAGACAAGGTGGTTTCGACTTGCTCAACCACCTCTGATGACAATGAGGAGATAAATGCAAAAGCTGCGGCAAAACGTGAAGAAGCGATTGAGCGTATTTCTAATGCTGATGCTCGTTCTATCTGCGAATCTTACGGCTCAGTCTGCGACACAATCGCAGAAGGAAAAGACAGATT
>JAEDJA010000063.1 GCA_016296575.1 Treponema sp. | reverse complement strand
CATTCTGCACTTCATCAATAAAAAGATATTTCAGTCCTTTTGCAGTTGAAGAATCCTCAATGAGTTTTTCAAGCTGAGCTGGTGTTTTTATACTTCTGTAGCCTCGTTTGTCTAAATCAAAAAAGATTATATTTTCTGCAAAAACGCCTTTTTCCTGAATTTCCTGAGCAATAGTATGCATAAGGCTGGATTTTCCGCAGCGGCGAACTCCTGTGATTACTTTTATGATTTCTGTGTCATTGTAAAAACCGCGGATTTTCTGTAGATAAGATTCTCTTTTGAAATATTTCATATTTACACCTTTTCTGTATATTTTATAAAACAATTGAGTTATTTGCAAGTTAAAGGGGTAAAAATTGTATTTATCTGCAAATATACCCTCTTAAATCGCTAACAATTACATATATAATTGATGGGAACTGGGAAAATCAGTTATAATCGTAAAGATTATTTTAATTATGTATCAGATTTTAATCTTTTCTTGACTCTCCCCTTAGGGCATAGACTAGACTTCATATTGTAAGGAGACGAACAAAATGCTGAAGATTGGTGAGTTTTCAAAACTGAGTCAGATGACTGTAAAGGCTCTTAGATTCTATGAAAAAGAAGGCCTTCTGATTCCTGCTTCTGTTGACGAATGGACAGGATACCGCTTTTACGCAACTGATCAGCTTACAACTGCGGCAAGAATAAAATCATACCGTCAGCTGGACTTATCAATAGAAGAAATCAAGGCAATCTTCAAGGGAAAGAACCCGCGAAAAATTCTTGAAGAAAAAGCCAAAGCTCTTGTAAATCAGCAGAAAGAAATTGATGTTCGTCTTTCTATAATCAATCATATTTTGGAGAAAGACAGTATGAAGTATCAGGTAACAATTAAAGAAATTCCAGAGATGACAGTTTATTATTGGGAAAAGCGGCTGGCAAAATATTCGGACATGATGCAGGTAATTCCTGAAATAGGTGAGGAAGTAAGAAAATACAATCCAGACCTTAAATGCAGTGAACCGCCTTATGAATTCTGCGAATATCCTGACGGTGAATATAAGGAAAGTGATGTGCTTGTCCGACATGTTGAAGCTGTTGAAAAAGTTGGTGTTGAAAGTGAAAACATCAAATTCAAAAAACTCCCGGCAAGTAAAGTTTTAAGCATTTTCCACAAAGGTGCTTATGACGAAATTGGCGAAGCTTATGCATTCATCATGAAATATGCAGAAGAAAACGGTTACAAAATTGCAGGACTTTCCAGAGAATGTTACATTGACGGAATCTGGAATAAGGAATCTATAGAAGACTGGCTTACAGAAATTCAGTTACCGATTGAATAAGGAGAATTTAAAATGCCATTTGATTTTAAAAAGAAATATAAGGAATTTTATCTTCCAAAGAATAAACCTCAAATTGTAAATGTCCCAAAAGCAAACTACATTGCAATCAGAGGACAGGGAAATCCTAATGAAGAAGGTGGTGATTACAAACAGGCAATTGGGATTTTGTATGCAGTAGCTTACACACTTAAAATGAGTTACAAAACAGACTATAAAATTGATGGATTTTTTGAATATGTTGTTCCTCCATTAGAAGGCTTCTGGTGGCAGGATGGAATTTGTGGGGTGGATTATTCAAAGAAAGATGAATTCAACTGGATTTCAATTATTCGTCTTCCAGATTTTATTACCCGTGAAAATTTTGACTGGGCTGTAAAAACTGCATCTGAAAAGAAAAAGATAGATTGTTCATCTGCTGAGTTTTTAACTATTGAAGAAGGTCTTTGTGTTCAGATTATGCATATCGGTTCTTTTGATGATGAACCGGCATCACTAGAAAAAATGGATAAATATCTTGAAGAAAATGGTTATGAGAAAGACTTTAGTGATACTCGTTTGCACCATGAAATCTATTTATCTGATCCAAGAAAAACCACTCCTGATAAACAGAAAACAGTAATCCGGCATCCTGTTAAAAAGGACAAATAATCACCGAAAATGTCGGGAGAACTTACACAGAAATCTAGATTCCGATGGAGCTCCCCATTATCACATAGATTTATTTACAAGCAATATAAACATCCATAGTATCGCCGTATGTTTCGAAACATGGAATAACATCCTTTTCTTCATGTTCCCAACCGTTTACTTTCATGTAATCCATTAAAGTTCGGTAAGCACCGGGAATTGTAACAAAAGGATTTTCAAAAGGACGCTCAATGTGGATTGCCGCGTAATTATGGTCGCCCTGCTGACGGATTTCCAGTTCTTTGTTTGCAGGTACAATTCCTTCTGGCAAAATAAGGGCGGCTGTGTAACCGTGCATGTGGTAAATATTAATCTGCTCTGGAGAAAGAAACGGAAAGTCCCAGCCTATAATCTTAGGATTTTCAATTTCCCATTCCTTTGCATATTTAAAAACTCTGTCCAAAGCATCATCTTCTGGAGTTGTGCTCAAAACTGTATGGGAAATATAACGGAATCCTTTTACCATTTCTATTCTAAGATTTGAATATTTTTCATCTGGAACAGACATTTCATCTCTAAAAAGATTATCCAGCGTACAGTTGAAGATTTTGCAAAGTTCAAGAGCTTTATCCATTTCTGGCATTGCATCATCAGTTTCCCATTTAGAAACAGTCTGACGGCTCACATTCAATTTTTCTGACAGACCTTCTTGTGTTAGATTTCTATATAATCTTCGTAAATACTGAAGATTTTTTCCAAAACTCATAAAATTAAACTCCTTTTAATGTGGTTTTGTTTGCAACGCGTTGATATAATGAATATAACATACAAATAAAAGTATGACTAACAACCCGCAATTGCTTTTTCACAGAACAGTGCAACTTGAAGTTGCGGAATAAAAAGGACAAATAATCACCGAAAATGAGGGGAGAACTTACACAGAAATCTGGATTCCTGTAAAATCAAAATAAAAAGCGGAATTTTTAAGGAGACTTACATGGATAAAGACTGGTCAGATAAAAACAAAGAGTTTCAAAAATTGATTACAAAAGAAGTAACTATTAAGGATGGAATAAAAGTGCTGCTGGATCTGCGGGATTCACTTTTTGAACAGATTACTCAGATTGTAAACAGTTATCCAAAAGATGCTTTTTGGAAAATGCCTTTTGCGAAAGCTGAGGGATATCACAGTAAGACTTTGGCTTATTCTATCTGGCACGTCTTTAGAATTGAAGATATTGTCCTTCATACTTTGATTTTGAATAATTCTCAAGTTTTAGAAAGAGGGGAGTGGCAGAAGAAAATCGGAGCGGAAATTATTACAACCGGTAACGAACTTTCAGGTCAGCAGATTGCAGAATTTTCAAAAACCCTTAATGTAAAAGCTTTATATGAATATGCAAAGGCAGTAAAAGAATCTACCGACGAATATTTGAAAGGTCTGGATTATGTTTCGCTTAAAAAGAAGTTTTCTGATTCAGACAGACAACGGATTGAATCTTGTGGTGGAGTCAGTTCTGATGAAAAAGCCTGGTGGCTCATTGATTACTGGTGCACAAAGGATGTAGCAGGACTTTTGAAAATGCCTTTCAGCCGTCACTGGATTATGCATATTGAAGCAATGCGAAAAATCAAAAATAAGCTCTGTAAAATGGCACGAAAAGGTGTAGATCCAGTTGCTTACTGCGGATTTTCATGCAACCACTGTTTTTTAGGCGAATGGTGTGGTTCCTGCAGAACGGAATATAACACTTGTTCTTTTGCAACCTGTTCCCCAGACGGAGTATGCCCTAACGCAAAATGCTGCAAGGAAAAAGGTTTTGACGGTTGCTGGGAATGTTCAGAAATAAAAAGCTGCAAAAAAGGTTTTTACACTCCTGAATGTGACGGTGCAAATGCAGCTAAAGCTCAGGCATTGTTTGTAGGAAAATACGGAAAAAAAGAATTCCTTAAGATGCAGGAAAAATTTCATGAAAAGTATGAATTTACAAAAACTCAGGAAATCCTTGGTCAAGATTTTGAAGAAGGTTTGAGAATTTTGGAAGAGATATGCTATAGTACGTATTGAATCACGTAAAAATCTAACCCAAAGAGATTCGGTTAATCATGTAAA
>JAEDJA010000012.1 GCA_016296575.1 Treponema sp. | reverse complement strand
TATCATCAAAAATCGCTGTTCTTGAAAGCCTTATGAAAAACGCTTCAACACTCATCGTTGGTGGTGGTATGGCTTACACATTCCTTAAAGCACAGGGACATGAAGTTGGTCGCTCACTTGTTGAAGATGACTTCCTCGACACAGCTAAAGACCTTCTGGCTAAAGCTGCAGAAAAGAACGTAAAAATCCTTCTTCCAGTTGACCATGTAGGGGCTAAAGAATTTGCAGATAAAGATCCAGTTGCAGTAGATGCAGTTGATCTTCCTTCAGATCTTATGGGTCTTGATGTTGGTCCAAAAACAGTTGCTCTTTACAAAGATGCAATTCTTGCTTCTAAATCAATCGTATGGAACGGACCTGTTGGAGTATTCGAATTCGAAAACTTTGCAAAAGGTACAGAGGCTGTTGCTCGCCTGGTAGCTGAAGCTACAGGTAAAGGTGCTATGACAGTAGTTGGTGGTGGTGACTCTGTTGCTGCTGTAAACAAATTCCAGCTTGCAGACAAAATGAGCCACGTTTCAACTGGTGGTGGTGCATCCCTCGAATTCCTCGAAGGAAAAACTCTCCCAGGAATTGCAATATTAGCAACTAAATAGACAGTAATCTTAAATCTTAGTTACCAATTGCTTAAAGAAATTTAATATATTGGAGATTTTGGAAAAGTAGTGTATAATAAATACACTACTTTTTTTTGGGGAGCTTCTAATGAAATCTTTTCAATCTATTAAAGTAAAACTTACATTTCTTATTTTCTGCATTATGGTAGTATCCCTAGGTTTTATGGCATTTTGTATGCTGGATCAGGGAAAAAAGAAAATTACTGTTCCTATCAACAATTATTTTGACGAGGTTATGCTTGAAGCTCAGAAAGAAGTTTCTGCCAGAAATGTCAAGGAATTTACAATTCTTTCTCAGCTTTCAAAGCTTGATTACATTAAGGATCCAAATATTTCTTTTGAAGACAAATGTATTTTCCTTAGACCACTTTTTGAAAATGATAATCATTATCAGAATATTGCCTTTTTTGATAAAGACGGTAATTCCCTTTCAGAGATGGACACTGTAATTAGTGGAGTTGGAAAAGAGTATTTTGAAATCTCTTCCCAGGGCCGCTCAAATCTCATGGATCCTTTTTATAATTCTGTTACTGGTCAACTTTCGATTATTTATTCAGTTCCTGTTTACAGTAAATATACTGGTGAAGGCATTGGTGTGTTGGTTGCTGTTGTGGACGGCGAATCTATCTGTAAGATTGTTTCAGACATTGTTATTTCGGAAGATTATTATCCGGAAATCATTTCACGAGCTACAACCCAGGTTATTGGTGATGCATCCGCCGAAAAAACAAGAGAATGTTTGATTTACAAGAATACAGCAGAAGGTGAATTTGGCGAAATTGTAAAAAAAGCTGCAGCAGGTGAACGTGATATTGTTATTTATAAAGATAAGGATTCTGGAAAAAGATTTATTACAGGTTATATGCCAATCGATGGAACAAACTGGGCAATTATTTGTCCTGCTCCATACTCGGCTTTCTTTAATGGCGTTGAGAAAATGAAAATTGATGCAGCTGTGATTCTTTTGATTTGTCTGATTGCCGGACTTTTACTTGCAATAGTTGTTACCCGTGTTATGACAAAAAATCTTCAGATTATTGATGCTGCAATCAACGAAATTGCTACTGGTAATGCCGATCTTACACAGAGACTTTCACTTAAAGCAAAAGATGAAATTGGTTCTGTTGCAAATGGGTTCAATCTGTTTGTGCAGAAGCTTCAGAAAATCATTTTTGAAGTAAAAGTGTCTCAGGATAAGCTTGGACAGACTGGTGAAAATCTTACAGCTTCAGCTTTGGACACAACCAGCTCAGTTTCACAGATTCTTGCAAACATCAGCAGTGTAGGAAATCAAATCACAAATCAGGTTACTGGAATTCAGGAAACCAGCGGTACAATGGTAGAAATTACTTCAAATATTGAAAGTCTTGAACGAATGATTGAAAATCAGGTGGCAAGCGTAACTCAGGCCAGTGCTGCAGTTGAACAGATGATTGGAAATATCAGCTCGGTAGACAATTCAGTTTCTAAAATGGCAGATTCCTTTGACAGTCTTATGGCCGATACACAGGCTGGTATTCGAAAACAGGATGATGTAAACCAGCAGATTTCCGAAATCCAGCAGCAGTCAATTGCACTGGAAGAAGCCAATGCCTCAATTGCCGCTATTGCCGAACAAACAAATCTCCTGGCTATGAACGCTGCCATTGAAGCTGCTCATGCTGGAGAAGCTGGTAAAGGATTTTCTGTTGTTGCAGATGAAATCCGTAAACTTTCTGAGACTTCATCTGCACAGTCAGGAACAATCGGTCAGCAGTTGAATGTAATTATGAAATCCATTCAGAAAGTAGTAGAAGTTTCAGAAGAATCTCGTCAGATGTTTAATTCCGTAACAAATCGTATTGCGGAAACGGATCAGCTGGTTCAGCATATCAAGAGTGCCATGGCAGAACAGCAGGAAGGTTCAAAGCAGATTGGTGAAGCTCTTAACTCCATGAATGACAGTACTTCCGAAGTTCGACAGGCTTCTTCCGAAATGACAGTTGGTTCACGTTCAATTATTGATGAAATGAATCACCTTCAGAGTGCTTCTCTTGTAATGAAAGAAAGTATGGATGAAATGACTTTAGGTGCTCAGAAAATCAACGAAACTGCATCCGGACTTCAGGAAATTGTTCAGCAGGTAAACAGCGCCATGGATCAGATAAAAGATCAGGTAGGACTTTTCACTGTGTAGTTTGTTTTGCCGGTGAAACTGTTGCACTTAATATTTCTCCATTTTTTGCAACACCTTCCAGTCACGTTCGTCTTCGACAACCAAAAAAGCAATTGAGAAAATTACATGTGCAATTGTACAATGAAGAGTGAGACAAAACACCATACTTATTGATGCTTCTGCTATTCTGGCGATTCTCTTAAAAGAAAATGAAGCTGTGGGCATCTTGGAAAAAACAAAAAACACGCTTTTACTGTCTTCAAAATGCCTACCTTTTGAAATTGCGGTGAAGAGAGGTGTTGTATGTTTGTAATGACTTATTCCCAGGCCAGACAAAATCTTTCGTCTTTTTTAGACCGGGCAAAAGTAGATGGGCAGGCTCTGATTAATCGCGCTGACGGCTCTCAGTTTATTGTAACTCCGGTAAAAAACAGCAACATCACGGCTTCGCCTCTTTTTGAATTGTATGATTACGCACAAAAAATTGACGAACCTTTCCAAAAACTATCAGTAGAAGAAGTAGTACAGATGCTGAACGAAGACCGGGAAACTCGTGCCGAGAAACTGATAAACGACGCCACCGGTAAAAGTGCCGCCAGATTTTTTAATTCTTTCAATAAATAAGAAAAGCAAATGAAATTTCTTGTAGACAGTGAAAACGTTATTGATTTTTTTAAGGGAAAAACAGAGCTCTTTCATCTATTTGATGACACTGAAAATGTTTTCATTTCAGCAATGTCTGTAGGCATCCTGTATGAGAAAGTTTTGAAAGCAGATAATCCTGATGAAAAATTAGAGATAAGCAAAGATTTCTGCCAGTTATTGAATGTTCTTCCTGTAAATGAAGCTATAGCCGAAAAATATGCAGAATTAAGCACAAAGTACAATGAGCTTAATTCTGCATTTATCTGGCTATGTGCAACTGCAATCGTAAACGATCTTGTTTTAGTTTCATCACATCCAGAAATCATAAAGATTAAAGAAGTCGTAGCAAAGCAGTTTTAATCTGAAAAATCAGTGCAAGCCTGTAAATGACCGATTTCTTACAACCGGCGAAGGAATTCAAGGAACTGGGCGGCAGTTGGAATTTCTTCGGGACTGAAGTTTACTCCGTCGGATAGAGAAATGATTTCGTTTTCGACACACCCTAAAATAGCGTCAAAATCCTTGGAATCCAACGGCACGTCCTGAATAGGAGATTCACCTCCAAGGCGCATCATCTTTGAATAAAGATTTGCTTTGTCACCTAAAGATTTTTCAAGTATGTAAAGATTCCATAAGAATCTGGCAGTGAGTACACGGGTTACTACCTGATTTTTTTGAGGTACGTCGGTTTTTATGGAAACCGGTTCTTGGCTGGAAACAGGCATCAAAAGGCCGTCCTTTACAACTCTTGAATACAACTCATTTTCGGAAAGCTTTTTTCCTGCGTTCTGGCGGAACAGATAATCACCTGAATCCTGGGTAATCAACAGCATCTGGCCAATGGTAATCTGATTTTTCTGCAGCAATGAAATAATCTTGTTGTCCTGGGATGAATCATCAATACTTTTTAGACGCCATGCATTCTCCCGAATAGGACCGTAATTTTCCCGATAAAAATCTGGAAGAGTAATGAAGGCTGTATCTAACAAGGCAACACATTCTGTGAAATTTCCCATCTGATATTGATAAAGGCCCCGTTCCAGAATAATCAGACTGTTTTCACTGGCACCGGAAATAAGATTTTCATCATTCAGATTTTCCACAATACCAAGCCGGCTTCCAAGAATGATTCCCTGGGAGTCTCCTTTAGAAGCACCGTGAGAAAGCTTATAATAATCCTGGGCTTTGGATTTTTTGTTTTGGAGAAGATAAACACGACCGGCAAGGGCATAAAGACGGGCAGCAGTTTCTTTTTGAACACCGTTAATCTGAAGCTGTTCGTTTATGCTGGAAAGAAGTGATGAACAGCTGGAGGAAAAATCTTTTTGAAGATAAACATTTTTTTCCTGCATGGTCTTTGCATCTAAAGCAGAAAGTTGTTTTTCCAGTTCAATAATATCTTCAGTCTGTGCAAAAAGGTCAGAAGAAATAATCATGTCTTTTTGAAGGGAAGCACAGGATGTAAGACAGATTGCAACGATAAGAATCAGTAATTTTCGCATATTTTCTCCAGATTATTTTAGATCATAAACATTAAGTTTTTTATCGATTGAAAGAACAAACAGATCTTTTTTGTTGTCGCCGTTTACATCACCAAGAACAGGGAATCCCCATCCTGCTACAGGGAAGTCAGGCAGAAGTTCAAGATTCTCGTTGAAGGCGTAAAGGGTATTTCCATCACCACAGGCGTAAATAATGTCATCAATAATCCTGATGAAAGGATTTTCCGCGGTGGTATAGCTGAACTTAACGCTGAGCAGCTGGCCGTCCAAAGAGATTTTTGAAAGGGTGCAGTCATTTGACATAACGTAAAAACAGTCGTCAGCGGCAACTGCATTTTCATTGAATACGCCGTCAATTTTAACAGGGAAATTTTCCATCAGCTCATTGTTCTTCCAAAGATAAAAATTGCCACGCTGGGTAATAAAAGCTTTGTACAAATCACCGTCCAAAGCCTTAAGAGCAGGGGAACCAAAGGAAATCTCCATAAGATTCAGGTCTTCTTCCGGAACCAGCGCCCTGTTTTTTACAGTAAGAATCTTGCCCAGAAAGCTTTTGTCGTACATAGCAAGAATTTCATCATCACCAAGGTATTCAATTGATACTGGTGCTTTGATTCCACCGCTAAGAGGCAGCTCCAGTTTTTCAAAAGAACCGTCGGTATTTACGAAAACAAGATTTTTGCTTTCGGTTGTGAAAATCAGAGTATTATCTTTTGCACAAACAGGATTTGCACATGGTTTTTCTCCGGTATAAATTGGGAAAACAGAATCCATCTGGAAATCTTTATCAAGAACAAATACGTCGCCAAGATCGTTTACAATCCAAAGCTTTTCTGAACCGTTTTTATGGGGAACAATGTAGATTTTATCGTTGAAGGTTTTCTGATACATTTTTGTTGAAGGATAATCCAATTTTATGGCTGTTTTTCCGTTTTCAACCCAGAAAATTGATTTTTCGGTACCGTAAAGCTTTCCATCATTTCTGCCCGTAAGCTCCATAGGAAAACCACGCACCACATTGGTAGTAGATTCGGAATTGGAGATGGCCTGAAGCTGAATTTCAAGAGTTGAATCATTAAAACGGAGATCAAATCGGCCCAGAGAGTACAGTTCAAGAATATTGGAAAGACTTGCATTCTGTCTGAGGAAAAAAGGAATGCTTCTTTCAAGATTGTAATAAAGACTCAGTGTATTAAAGGCACTCTGATTTGAAGAAACGGCCTTCCAGTTTTCTGTCTGAGTAAGGCGACCGTCTTTTTTTAGTCCCATGTAAACTGCAGAAAGATTTTCGGCCGATTCTGAAAAATAAATGAATCCGTCCCGAATGGCAAAATATGGATATGGGAGAGAAAGTTTGAACAATGCCAGAAGATCCTGAAGGAATTTAGGCAGTTCTAGACGCGAAAGACGAATTCCATCCAGAATAAGACTTGAGTTGTCTTTGATAATAATTGAAGAAACAAGCTTGTCAAAAACGTACTGGCGCTGGTTTTCATCATTGATTTGGATTGCAAAAACAGGATCATTTTTATTTTCAAGGCCAAAGACTGCAAATTCTTTTCCAGTCCATGAAAAAAGCAGCTCTTCAAGGGTAAGGGACAAAAATGATTTACAAAGGCTGTTAGATTTATCCCACAAAGCTTTTGTATCAATATTGGAATCAAGCAGCGGAAAAACAGCATTTTTCAGTTCTTCCAAAGTGCCGGCGTTCAAAAGAGTGTAATATTGTACTGCAGAATCAAGGCGAGAAATAAAGGCCGGTACAGAAGATTTGTTTGTGATAAGTGAAGTAAGGCTTTTATCTCCATTTTCAAGCATTTCTTTGCTCAAAGGGAAGTTGGCCTTTACGTTAATGTTTTCGTTGGTAATGGAAAGGTCTAAAGATGTAAGGTCGGTGGATGAAATGTATTTTGTAAGTTCAGCTGAAATGCCTTCAGTTCCAAGTGCTAAGGCGGCCAGTTTTTTTGAATTGGCAGTTATGCGGATTGGAATGTGGGATTTGCCGGTCATGATTTGGCGGTTGGCCTCTGAATATTGGGTGTTTCCTTTTGCGGCCTGGGCAAGAAGAAATTCGTTTGATGCAACAATTACCAGGTTCTTTTTTGTTTTGATGAAATATTTTGAATCTTTATTGGTGTATTCAAAAAACAGGGATTTTGGATTGTATTCAAGTCCCTTAATGTTGATATGAGGTAGAATAACAGGAGCCAGGCGAGTAACTGCAGACAACCACTTAAAATCTACTACAGCAGCAAAATCAAAACCGTTGATATCGTTATTGTAGATGGCACCGCTTACTTCTCTTGAAGCAGCCAGTTTAATCCATTTATTGTTTCGAAGGTCACTTCCACGAAGCTCCATAAGAAGTTTTCGGGTACCAGCACTTTCCTGGTTTGTAAGGAAAAGATCAGCGGCCTGAAGATCAAGAACAGGTTCAACGGCATCCCACACTGAATCGGCATGAACAGAAATGAAGAAGTTGTCCGGCAGGTGCTTAAGGCTATCGGTTTTATTGAAGAAACAAAAGCCAATCCATCCGCCAACCAAAAGTACCAGCACTGCCAGTATAATAAGCAGCACTTTCAAAAAAACAACAAAGGGATTCCGTTTTTTTATGTTCTCACTATTTTCCATAATACTTCTATTATAGCAGAGAATTTTATAATTCCCTAGAAATTTTTATATTTAGGACCATATTTAGGATTTGGGAAATTGAAAAGCTTATTTTCCGTCGGCTATCCAGATGCCTTGCCAGTTTTCTTGCCAGCCGTTGGTTTTAAGAATGGAGGCACATTTCTGGGCATACTTTTGACTTGGGGCATCGGTGGTGTTGTTCTGGAAAATGGACATAGCCTCCTGGAGGCGGCCCTGGTAGAACAGTTCAAGTCCCTTGTTAAATATTTCAAGGACAGCTTTCTTTTCATTGTATGTGCTTTTTGTCATAGGTTCGAAGATTGAAACGGCTTCGGTTTTTCCCACAACCTGAACACGGCCAAGGGGACGGAAGTACAGCGGGAAGGTGTCTGGCACGATGTATGTGGGAGCTTGGGAAGAAGCTTTTTCACCAAAGGCTAGTGTCTGGGTGCCAGGTGTTCCATTCAGAGCCTGAAGCATGGTAGATTCGCTGCACATAAGGTAAGTGCCGAACTGTTTGTTTAATCCTTCCAGACGGCTTGCAAGATTTACGCTGTCACCGAACATGGTATAATCAAAACGATTTTCACTTCCCATGTTGCCAACAACTGCATCTCCAGTATTCAGACCAATTCTTGTCCACATTGGACGCCCCACCTTTTTTACAAAGAAATCCTCCATTTTTGAAAGGGTTTCCTGACATTCAACAGCGGCAAGAAGGGCTTTAAGACTGTGTTCTGGAATATCAACAGGGGCATTCCAAAAAGCAATGATTGCATCACCTTCATATTTATCGATGGTGCCTCCGCTTTTTAGAATGATTGAACTCATGGCGCTCAAATAAACATTAAGAAGATCAGTAAGACTTTCAGGACTGAGGCCTTCACTTAAAGTGGTAAAACTTTGAACATCGCTGAAGAAAATGGAGATATTTCGTTTTTCACCACCAAGCTTTAATCCATCAGGATTTTCAATCAACTGGTTAATAACGGCAGGACTTAAATACTGACTGAAGGCAACTTTTATAAATCGTTTTTGTTTTCCTTCCAGAACAAAGGTGATTGAATCCATGGCAATTGAAGATACTGCAAAACCAAACAGCAGATTAATGAACTTAATGTCTACGCGGAGAAAGAAAAGTCCGTAAACAAGTGCCATAATCAAACCAAATCCCAGAATATAAAAAACAAGAAGTGAAACCGTGGTTTTTAGCGTTGATTTTTGCTTTCCGCACCAGAATGAACCCAAAGCTCCAAGAGCGGCAAATAAAATCAGCAGAAGAAGATTTACAAAATCGCCGGCAGTTACAATAAAGGAGTCTGTAAGGTAATTATCCAAAGCAGTCATGGAAACACCTGAACCTGGATAAACTTTGTTCACCGGGGTGGAACAGATATCAAAAAGACCTGGAGCATAGTAAACAATAAAAACGTGGGCATCCTGGAAATTGCTGCTTTCAAGTTCAGGTTCCTGGCCATTTTCCACAGCTTCAATGCTTTTAAGAACGTCCATGGCAGTGTAGTGAACATAATCATCAATACTGCCTTTGTAATTCAGTTTGAGAGTTCCGTCTTTCTGATAAGGAAGATTTTCAAGACTGTCACCATTAAGGAAAGGAGGTACAAAGCCCATGAAGGTTAGTTTTTCGCCATTAACAATGTCTGTAATGCGGGTTCTTCGGATAATATCATCGGAATCTTTGATGCTGGTTGTGTTTGCTACAAATACTGCTGAATCTGCAAAAATATCCAGAGGTTTTGTTATTACAGGATCAGTTTCATCACCATTCCAGAACTGGGCTATGACTGGTTTTGTATTAAGACAGGTGGCAAGACTTTTTGCAAAGGATGCATCATCTTCTGGTCCGTAAACTGATGGTTCTGTAAAAAGAATATCGTATATGCAGGTGGCAGCATTTCCCTGATCCAGGTATTCAAGAATGCGGCCGTAAGTTTTTCGTGGCCATGGCCAGGACCATCCGTAGCGCTGAGATGCTTCATCAATGGAAGACTGGTCCACCATTATAAAAACGATATCATCACTTACACTTTTGGATGATGAGCAGAAGTTTACACGGGTATCATAGCTCTTGAGTTCCAGAAAATGAAAGGCACCAGCCTTGTCCAGAAGAAGACCTGCAATCACCGTAAAAAGAATGACTGCAAAAATATAGTGGCGTGAAGTCAGTTTTTTCATAAGCATCAAAAAAAATATTGAATTACAGGCTTTTTATTGCCTGATTAAACCTGTCTGTGCGAACTTTTTCTGTATTGAAAGAAGGATAAAGATTGTACTGGTCTTTAAGGCTTTTCAGACGGCTTGTTGGAGTGGGGTGGTTTTTACCAAATCCTGTCTGTCCTGGTTTTGTATTTTTATCAAGCATATCCAAAACTGATTCCATAGCTTTTACGTTGTAGCCAGCTGCAGCTGCATATTCCAAAGCCTTTTTATCGGCTGCAAATTCCTGACTCTGAGGGTAACCTGATTCAAAAAGCACTGCACCAGTGTTGATAACTGTTTCAAAATCTTTCTGAAGTTCTTTCATAGCGTCAACATTGTCGGCTGCAACGGAAACAAGGGCTTCACCCCAGGCTTTTCCGGCATCTTTTTTTCGTTCTGCTGTAATTGCATTGATGTTATGCTGAAGCTGTATATGGGCAAGCTCGTGGGCAAGAATACAGGCAAGTTCATCTTCTGACTGAGCACATTTAAGAAGTCCTTTTGTAATCAGAATGTGACCACCGCTTGTAGCAAAGGCGTTTATTTCATTTGTATCCAGAACGGCAGCGTGGTATCCGTTGATCATTTCAAGAGTTTCCGAGTTTGCTACCAGAGATTGAAGCACAAGATTTACATAAAGGGTAAGCTCTTCCTTTTGGTAAAGTGGATAGGAAGTCAGAATTGAAGAGGCAACACCACGACCAATGCTGTATTCCTGCTCAACTGTAAAACCTTGTGAGGCAGTTTCCGATTTTTCTACGGCAGACTGAACGCGGGTGGCTGTATCCCGTGAAATTACTCCTTCAGTTACGGCAATTTCGGTGGCCAGATTTGTAAGGAGTCCACCCATTGTAGTACAGGAAGAAAGAGTCATGGTGATGAAAATTAAAACGGCAGTGCAAGCTGGGGCGCAAAGCTTAATTAGTTTTTTCATTACTGACCTCCTTTCAATTTTCCGTCTGAAAGGAAGATGAAAACAGAATCTTCATCAACCGAAAAGGATTCAATCAGGTCTACCGAATCAAAATTTCCGTTTCCACTTTGGGCGTAAAGAGCTTCCACCTCGGAATTAAATCCTTTACCGGCAAGGGCAAGCTCTTTTGCTGAAGCAGAACTTTTGGTGGAAGGTTTTCGCTGTGAAAGAAGATTTTTCTGAGTCCAGCCTTTCTGGTTTTTTCGGGCAGCTACTTCAACATAAACCCATTTTCCGTCGGCAGAGGTTTCAAGAATATTTACCTCTGTTCCAACTGCAACTTTAACTTTGGATTTTGCAAACATTTTAGGTTCGCTTCGAAGAGAAAGGGCCGAGTTTCCGTCATTTTTAACGTACATTTTTGACTGGGCAAAACAGGCAAAACTGCACACAAGCATTGCAATCAAAATAAATAACTTTTTCATAATCTCCATTGTAGTTGTGACTTAAGTGAATTTCAATATCAAAAATGACGTGTGAAAGGTCCTTGTGAAAGGTCCGCCCTTTTAAAACTATCATTATGTCCAATTTTCATACAATTTCCTTATAGAATTTTCTATTTTATGGATTTATAATAACACCATGAATAAGACAATCTTGAATCCTATACTTCCGGGTTTTTATCCGGATCCAACTGCTTGTTGTGTTGATGGAGTTTATTACGTTGTAAACTCTTCTTTCGTTTATTTTCCTGGTCTTCCAATCTTCAAAAGCACTGATCTTTGTAACTGGGAACAGATTGGAAACGTAATTGATCGCCCAGAACAGATGACTTTCCTTGGCGCCAGTGTTTCCCGTGGACTTTTTGCACCTTGTATCCGCTACAGTAACGGCACTTTCTACGTAATCTGTACAAATGTTGATGACGGCGGAAACTTCTTTGTAACTGCAAAAGATCCTGCAGGTCCATGGTCAAAGCCTGTTTTCATGCCAAAAGCCGACGGTATTGATCCATCTTTCTTCTTTGATGATGATGGAACCTGCTGGTACGTTGGAACACATCCAGCTCCAGAAGGCGTAAAATGGAACGGAAACTGGGAAATCTACATTCAGAAAGTTGATCTTTCTACCGGTGACCTGTTGGGCGAACCAAAGGGAATCTGGCGCGGTGCACTTAAAAACTGTATCTGGCCGGAAGGACCACATATCTACAAAATCAACGGCTGGTACTATCTTCTTCATGCAGAAGGAGGCACTGGTCCTGAACACGCTGTAATGGTGGCCAGAACAAGATCTTTGGACGAAGAATTTGTTGGAAAACCTGCAAACCCAATTCTTACCCACCGTCACCTTGGTATGGGGGCTGACATTGTTTATGTAGGACACGCTGATCTTTTCCAGGACAAAAACGGAAAATGGTGGCTGGTTCTTCTTGCAAGCCGACCTTACTCAAATGATGGAAATCGACCTCGCTACTGTAACATGGGACGCGAAACCTTCATGGCTCCTGTTATGTGGGAAGATGACTGGCCATGGGCAAGCTGGCAGACTGGTCTTGTTGAAAAAGAATACGACACCGATGGAAATGTTCTTCGCCGCTATAATGCAAAAGAAGAAAAGAAACTGCCTGCCCGCAAAAATACTTTCGAAAGTGAAAAGCTTGCCTACGAATGGATTTCGCTTCATTCACGCAACACAGACAATATCTTTGCAAAGGACGGAAACCTGGTACTCAAAGGTGCAAATCCTCTTGGAAGTCTTCAGGAAACAAGCTTTGTTGCACGCCGCCAGATTGACTTTTCTTACGATGCAACAACAGTAATGAGTGCTGATCTTCCAAATGATGGAAATGCCTGTGGTCTCAGCTGTTTCCAGAATGAAAACTTCCACTACAATCTTCAGGTTGTAAACAAAGGTGGAAAGCTTTTTGTTCAGGTTATGATGCGTAAGGATGGAAAAGATGAAGTGCTTGTAGAAAAGGCTCTTCCTGAAGCTACTAAAGATCTTGCAAATCCACTGTCAGTTGAAGGCTTCAGTCTTTGTGTAAAACAGAATCTTCAGAACCTGAACTTCTACTGCAACGGTGAACTTCTTTTTGAAAATGCTGATGCCACATTCCTTTCTGTTGAAAAAGCAGGCGGATTTGTTGGTACAGTAATCGGAATGTTTGCTGTAGGATCAGGCTGCGAAGCCAAATTCAAATACTTTGAAATGTAAAATGAGGATTATATGAAGCTTAAAGGTCTTTTTGCTGATGGCATGGTTTTCCTTCGCAATGCAAAAAACTGTATTGCCGGAACAGCAGAGCCAAAATCAACTGTAACCGTAAAATTCCTTGGCGGTACTTATTCTGTACGTGCCGACTGGGAAGGAAACTGGGATGTAGTTTTTACTGCGGGAGCTGCCTGCGGTCCTGAAACAATGGAAATCACCTGTTCTGATGGAAGTGCTGTTGTTTTGAAAGACCTTTATGTTGGAGAAGTGTGGCTAAACTGCGGTCAGTCTAACGCTCAGCTTCCAATGGAACGACTGAAGTACACTTACCGCGAAGACATGGCACTTCCAGAAAATCCTCTTATCCGCATGTGTACAGTTCCAATCCGATATACCTTTGGTTTTGAACAGGAGTTTGTTGATAATCCAACATGGCTTTCGGCTTCACCTGAAACCTTGGGTGGATTTTCTGGAACTGCATACTTTTTTGCCAAGCGCATTCAGGCAGAGCTTGGGTGTGCCGTGGGTATTATCAACGCAAGTCAGGGCGGAAGTCCAATCGCTTCATGGATGGACAAAAAGAGCCTTGCAAATTTCAAAAAATATATTGATTACATACCAAATGCCAATCGCTGGGAAGTTCCTGGAAAAATTGAAAGTGAACAAAAGCGGGTGGACCTGGTAAATGGGGAAGTTGAATCACTTTTCCAAAAGGATGCTGGTTATAAGGAAAACTGGCAGTCACTTTCTTTTGAAGAAATCAAAAATGATGATTCATGGCAGACCGTAACAATTCCAGGCACTATCCGTATGCTGGATTTTGCAGGAACAGTGTGGCTAAAAAAAGAAGTTGAATTGACCGCTGAACAGGTAAAGGCCTTTGATGAAAAGAAAACCCACCTTTGGCTTGGAACCTTCCGTGATGCTGATGAAACTTACGTGAACGGTGTTCATGTGGGAGGTACACCTTATATTTATCCTCCACGCCGTTATGTAATTCCAAGTGGAACTCTTAAAGCCGGTAAAAACACTGTAACAATCCGTGCACGCCAGAACGGACCGCTTCCTCTCCATTTCTTCCTTGAAAAAAACTACAAGATTTTTACCGACGATGCAAAAATCGTTCCTGTAGCACTGCGAAACTGTGAACAGAAGGAAAGTGTTATTCCAGAAACTGCCGTAGTTGTGAACCTCGAAGGAGAGTGGAAAGCAAAAGTAGGATGTAAAGTGAATAAAGGCGGGGCCTCACTCTTTTTGGAATGGGAACCAACAGCACTTTTCAATGGAATGCTTGCTCCATGTTTCTTCCATGCAATCCGTGGTGCCGTGTGGTATCAGGGTGAAAGTGATGCAGGTCGTTTTGATGAATACTCAGGACTTTTGCAGAATATGGTAAAACTGTGGCGAAAACGATTTACATTCTGCCCCGAAGATTATATGCCCTTTGTAGCAATTGAACTTCCTGGCTGGTGCTGCAACGAGCTTATTCCACCATCAAATATGAGTGTTCGAAGTGAATGGGCAGCTCTCCGTGAAAGTCAGAATGACGGATGTGACAGTCTTGTAAATGCCAGTGTTGCAGTTTATGTGGATGGTGGCGAATGGAATGATCTTCATCCGGAAAAAAAGCTTACCTGTGGAACTCGTGCCGCAGAACAGGCAATGCGTCTGGCATATGGACTTAAATTCGAAACTGAACCAAAGGTTGAAGCTTTTGAAGAAAATAAAGAAGGATGGAAAATCTGCTATAACAAAAATCTGACTGCATGGGAACTGAATAAAACTGTTGATGCTGGCCTTTTTACAGACCGCTACACCGATTTTACAAAAAAAACTACAGAAGTTGCAGGTTTCAGCTTCCTGTTCAAGGACGGTACTACCGCTCTTGCAGATGCAGTTCTTAGCGGCAGCAACGAAGTTCAGGTAAAATGCACAGATACAGCTTCTGTTGCAGAACTTCGCTACCTTTGGAACGACTGTCCTTCTCCAATTAACCTGTACGGCGAAACAAAACTTCCTGCCAGAACATGGCGTGCAGTTTTTGCCAAGACAGAAGAAAAAGGCCGCGGTCAAAATGAAGTGGAAGCCGCCGACAAAAGTGCCGCCGCCGGTGGTGCCGTATTAACATCTATGAGCTGATTAAAGGGGCTGCCCTAAAAGTAATGAGTGTAGCGCTCATTGAGCCTGTCGAAATGACTGCTACACTAAATTTGGTGGTTTCGATAAACTCAACCACCGTAATGCAAACTTATTGGACAGCCTCTTTCCAATAATTTTTTTGAGATATATATATGACCAGTTTTGACAACACTGAAGAACTTAAAGCTTTTGATCATTTTCTTACTGTAATAAAAACTCTCCGTGCCCCTGGTGGATGTCCTTGGGATCTTGCCCAGACCCCGCTTACCATGCGTAAGGATATTATTGAAGAGTCTTACGAAGCAGTTGACGCAATCACCGAGGAAAATCCTGATCACGCCTGTGAAGAGCTTGGCGATGTGGTTTTAAATGCAAATATGGTTTCTCTTATGTACCAGCAGAATGGTGATTTTGAAATTGCACGCATGTACAACGAGCTTGCCGAAAAACTGATACGTCGTCATCCTCATGTGTTTCCACAAAGTGAAGGTGCCAGTCAGGTAAAAGAAAATGCAGATACCGCCGATAAAGTGCTTTCTCAATGGGACCGCATTAAGGAAAATGTGGAAGGCCGCAAGGAAGAATCTGTTTTAGACACAGTGCCAAAAAGTTTTCCGCCGCTTTTGTATTCTTTAAAAATCCAGAAAAAGGCTGTAAAAAAAGGTTTTGACTGGCGAGACAATGAAGGAGCTAAAGCAAAAGTAAAAGAAGAGTGGGATGAACTTCACGAAGCAGTTGCCGAAGGTGACCTTGATCACATGGAGGAAGAATTTGGTGATCTTCTGTTCATTCTGGTAAACTACGCCCGGAAACTTGGTGTGGATGCTAGTCTTGCCATGAACCGTGCCAATAAAAAATTCTACCGCCGCTTTACCTACGTGGAAAAAAAGATGAAAGAGGCCGGTATTGAAATGACTCAGGATAATCTTGAGAAAATGGACGAATTCTGGGACGAAGCAAAGAAAATCGAACGAGAAACTAAATAGACTGTTGTAATATTTGTGGTGGTTTCAACCCTTCGACAGGCTCAGGATACCACCCTTCGACATGGCTCAGGGACCGCAAACTCAACCACCGCCAGCTGGAAAGCTTATTTCAGGCGGCTTATTAATTCCATGCAGGCTCGTCCGTTATGGTAACTGGTCTTCCAGTTTCCGCCTTTGTCGGCAGACATAATTGGATTTCCCTCTGCATCAATTTCATTCCACCAGTCACCGCCGGTTTTGTCCATCTGATGTTCAATGATCCATGACCATTCTTTGTGGCAGGCTGTAAGGAAAACTGCACTTCCTGTAAGCTCATAGGCGTTGAAAAATCCTACCAGTGATTCAGCCTGGTTCCACCATACTCTTGTGCGGTCACGTTTTTCGCCATCCAGTTTATTTTCCATGCAACCGTTTTTCTGATCAAAACCTTCGATAAGTGCTGTGTGTGCAACATCGATTACAAGCTGGCGGTATTTTTTTGAAAGCTTTTTATCGCCAAGAACTTCCAAAGCTTCCCACAAAAGCCAGCTGGCTTCAATATCATGACCATAAGAAATTTCAAAGTCAAGGCGGTTCCATTCCATGTCGAAGAAAAGTGCCAGGTGATTATCTTTTTGGAAAATGCGTTCTACCGTAACAACAATCAGGTTTTTAAGGGAATCCCTCACCAAAGCTGTAATTTCGTCGTTTGGACAGAATATTTTAAGCTGGCGAAGAAGAGTAGTCCAGGCTTCCATAACGTGAAGGTTCGTGTTCATGGATTTAGGACAGTTCATATCAACAGGAGAAAGAATCCAATCGTCGGTAATTTCCCAGTTTACGGCACGGGCTTCAACATAACCGCCAAGCTCTTTATCCAAAGCAAATCTATCCATAAGTTCAAAGAGTTTTACTGCTTTGGAAAGTGCATTTTTTGAAGCTTCACTGTCATTGCGAAGTTCACTTACGGCTGCGGCATATTCAGAAAGTCCGTAACAGCAGAAAGCTTCTCCGTAAACCTGCTTTTTTGTAACACAAGGTTTTCCATCAAAAGTAACTGACCAGTAAACGCCTTCATTTTCCTTGTCCCAGAACTGATTGCAGATAACATCGTAGGCATAGTCGGCCATTTCAAGGTAAGCACTGTTTTTGGAAATACGGGCTGCTGCAGAAAAACTCCACAAAAAACGGGCAGTCATTACAATGGATCGACTTTCACCTCCGTACTGTTTATTGTTGCTGTCAATCTTTCCGTAAAACCCTTTGTTTACAGGATCTCTGGCATACTTTTCCCAATATGGCAAAATATGTTTATAAAGATGAGCTTCAATTGCTGATTTTACTTCTTTTAATTCCATTTTCAGTTTCTGCTATTTAATTTCCGGAACTTTTCCGCCGGTGCTGAACAAAAGCTGGCTGTAATTTGGATAAGGCATATATTCTGCACCAAAAAGTACTTCCATTTTGTCGGCAATTTTTCGAACTTCAGCCATGCAAGGAAGAATGCTGTTTGCGTACATGCGGGCTGTATCCATAAGATTTTCCTTGTTTTTTGCTTCAGTGTGAAGTTTATCCAGTTCGTTTACTTTTTTATAAAGTTCATCTGTAAGTTTTCGCAGCTGTTTTGAAATTTTGGCAAAAGCATCAGAAGCGAAGAGATGTGCAAGACTGGAATGATTTATTGTTTTTGAAAGATCCCGCTGATATTTCATGCTGGAAGGAATAATATCCTTGAAAATCATGTCTTTCATAGTAAGCACTTCGATATTCAGCATCTTACAGTATTTTTCAAGCTTAACCTCGTAGTGGCTTTCCATTTCACCTTTGGAGTAGATGTTCATGTCTGTGAAAAGCTTAATGTTCTTTTCATCCAGATAATGTGCTACTGCGTCAGGCAGGGTAGGGTAATTTTTTAATCCACGTTTTTCAGCTTCTTTTACCCATTCGCTGGCATAACCGTTTCCGTTGAAAAGAATACGATAGTGTTCGGTAATTTCCCGCTTAATGAGTTTTTCAAGATCTTCGTCAAAATTTGTGGATTTTTCAAGTTCATCTGCAAATTTTTTAAGAGTATCTGCAAGAATAGCATTCAATGTGGTATTTGGACCCGAGATAGAAAGATTTGAACCAACTGAACGGAATTCAAAACGGTTACCTGTAAAGGCAAAAGGACTTGTTCGGTTTCGGTCGGTAGAATCTTTTGGAATTGATGGAAGAACATCGGCACCAATCTTCATGCTTTTTTTACCAGTTCCATCGTAAGTTTTTCCTTCCTTGATACTTTCAAGAACGGCAGTAAGTTCATCACCCATGTAGATTGACATAATGGCAGGAGGAGCTTCACATCCTCCAAGGCGGTGGTCATTTCCGGCACTGGCAACACATATGCGCAAAAGATCCTGATTGTCATCAACAGCTTTAATAACGGCGGCCAGGAAAAGAAGGAACTGTGCATTTTCCCGAGGAGAAGTGCCTGGACTGAAAATGTTTTCACCTTCGTTTGTTGAAAGTGACCAGTTGTTGTGTTTTCCGCTTCCGTTTACGCCTTCAAAAGGTTTTTCGTGAAGAAGACATACCATGCCGTGTTTGCGGGCCACTTTTTTCATAATTTCCATGGTCAGCTGGTTCTGATCGGCAGCCAGATTCGAAGTTGTAAAAACAGGAGCTACTTCGTGCTGGGCAGGAGCAGCTTCGTTGTGTTCAGTTTTTGCAAGAATTCCAAGCTTCCACAATTCCGTGTTAAGTTCTTCCATGTAATTAACAACACGTGGTTTGATGGCGGCAAAATACTGGTCATCCATTTCCTGACCTTTTACAGGAGGTGCACCAAAAAGAGTGCGGCCAGTCATAATAAGGTCTTTGCGCTGATTAAAAAGCTTTTCATCTACAAGGAAGTATTCCTGTTCGGCACCCATTGTGGAATAAACATGAGTTGCGTTGTTACCAAAAAGCTTAAGAATTCGGAGACTCTGCTGATTCAGAGCTTCCATGGAACGCAGAAGAGGTGTTTTTTTATCCAGAGCTTCTCCATTATAAGAACAGAAAGCTGTAGGAATACAAAGTGAGTGATCTTTTACAAAAGCATAAGATGAAGGATCCCAGGCAGTATAACCACGGGCTTCAAAAGTGGCACGGATTCCGCCGTTTGGAAAAGACGATGCATCAGGTTCACCTTTTACCAGTTCTTTTCCGGAGAATTCCATAAGGACTCCGCCGTTTCCGTCTGGTGAAATGAAACTGTCGTGTTTTTCAGCAGTAACACCAGTTAAAGGCTGGAACCAGTGTGTGTAATGGGTGGCTCCTTGTTTGATAGCCCATTCCTTCATGCCTTTTGCAACAACATTTGCAAGCTCCAGGTCCAGGGCAGTGCCGTTTCTCATGGTTTCTTTTAACTGATTGAAAGCTTTTTCCGGAAGAAATTCCATCATTGCTTTTTCGTTAAAAACCGAACTACCAAAAATTGCAGGTACATCCATATTAGTTCCATCCTTCGCTATTGAAGCAGATTTCCTATATTTTAATGAATTTCGATTTAAATATAAACCCATTCTGATTTATACAAACCTTGCCGTTTACAATCCTGTAGCAGGGAACTGGAGAAAAGTCCTTTTCAGTGATTCATAAAAAAGATTTGCTTACTGGTACATCTGCAAAACGGAAAGAAGACAGAAAACAACCAGGGCTACCAGAATTTGAAGACTTAAAAGTGCTGATGTAAATTCAACTGCATCTTTTTTCTGGGAATACATGGAAATAAGAAAAGAAGTTGGGCAGGCAAAGTACATTGCAAGGGTAAAGAAAAGAACTCCGTTAATGCCGATGGTAAAGTGGATGATGGCAAAAGCTATAAGAGCAATAACAATCTGCACCAGATATCTTATGGAAACCAGTTTTAATCCTTTTTTTAGAACTTCCTTATCAAAAACAAGACCGGAACCAATGGAAATAAGAATCAGTGGGGAAAGAGGGGCAATAAAGAAGGATGTGATTTTTTCGTAAAGTCCAGAAACGGCAGATTCGTCAATTATTTTTCCAAGCCCAAAGGCAGCTCCTGTAAAACCAAGAACAGTGGCAATAATCAGAGGGTTTTTCACTATGGAGAGGGTGATTTCTTTTTTTGTAAGCTTTTCACCATTAATCATTTTAAGACCTGTGGCCATTACGGTGAATCCAAAAACTCCTGAAAAAATATCCATGCTGACAATATAGAACATATTGTTCTGTCCAACAAGAATTGAAATCAGTGCCCAGCCAAAAAGACCGCCTTCATAAGTGGTCATGGCATAAGGAATATAATCAGAAATAGAAGCATCAAAACATCGTTTAAAGAGGAAACCTGCAAAAAAGGCCCCGAAAAGTGCAAAGAATTCAAGACCGATTAGAATCAGTGAGTCTGACGAAAAAGTACCGTGAATAAGCGCATCAAAGGCCATTACCGGCAGCAGGACTGTAACTGAAAGATTTTTAATGCAGGAAATACCGCCTTCTGTAAGGATCCCTTTTACGGTAAGGAATTTTCCAAGTGCAATTAAAATAAATACAGGGAGGATTGTTTCAAGAATGATCATAAAAACTCCTGATATTGTCTAAAGGTGACCGCTGAATGCTTTACAAAGAATTTCAACTTGGAGTGGTTTGGGTGCATTTTCGGCAGCATTCTGTTTTACTTCCTGAAGTTCAGCGAAGAAGCTCATTGGTTTTCCGTAAATTGATGAAAGGCATTCTGAAATGATTTTGTTTTTTTTACGGATAATGTCCAGATCGTAGTCGGTTTTTACAGAGGTGCGTACCCCGTTTTCGTTTATCTTCCAGAAACCGGTTTTTTTTAGTCCGCTGGCGGCAAAGCCCTCTGAAAGAGAAAGCTGGTTTGTAACAAGGCGACGCAGTTCTGAAATAGACATGGACTGTCCCTGGGCTGTGGTAATCATGTCACCACTTTGATCCGGAATATTTTCGATGTTTTCATCGGTCTGTTCAAAAGGATTTACCGTTGGATCCTGATTTAAATCAGTTGCCTGAGAAAAATTTGATGAGAAAACCGGTGTGTTGTTGGAAGCCGCTGTTTGTTCAGGCGGCTCAGCTCCGCCATCGCTAAAAGGGTTGTCGTTCTCCACCGGAGGTTCTGCTTGAACTGGCGGAACCTGTTCCATCGTATCAAAGGAAGCACCTTGAAGTGCTGAAAATTTCATATAATCAGGAAGCTGATCTACCGGAGTGCCAATGGTGTTTGTGGCAGAGGTATTTGAAGCGCCAGTAATATTTACATTTGAAGCCTGGCTTTCAGGTGCTGCTGGATTTCCATTTCCACCTGGAATTGATGAAGAAGCGGTTGTAAAATTTTCGACTGATTTTTGTGTGGTGGTCTGTGTCTGCTGGGGTGCCGAAGCTGGTGCTCCTGCAAGTAAAGACTGGGCTGCATCAATAGCTTTTTTTACTTCTGCCGGACTAACGTAATCACAAAGCCAGCACATACGGCTGAACAGAAGATCCAGTTCGTAGCGTGGAGAAAGAGAATAACGTATATCACGGTAAAGATTCAGGAAAAGTGAAAGCCCCCGTTCCAGCTGAACAGAATTCCAGGCAGCAAGAACCTGTTTTGAATATCGTTCAGGAGCGTTTCCCAAAAGTGATTCCCGGGAAATACCGTTTTTAAGCAGAAGGAGGCTTCTGATATAATCAGCACAGTTTGAAATGAGTTGTTCAATGGAAATCCCGTTTTGAAGGAATTCATCCAGCTTTTCAATTACCTGTTCTGTCTGTTTTGATGCGGCAAGTTCAAAAATAGTGTTAAGGCGGTCAATGCCAACAAGACCAAGCTTATCCCTGATTTTTTCATAGGTAATGTGATCACCACTAAAGGCAACAACCTGATCAAAAAGAGTGTAAGCATCTCGCATTGAACCTGTTGATTCCCGGGCAATCCAGAAAAGTGCTTCATCGTCGGCAGTTATGTTCAGTTCGGCTGCAGCTTCGGCAAGACAGTTTTTTACCTTTTCTATTGGAACCAGGCGGAAATTGAACTGCTGACAGCGGCTTTTGATAGTGGCAGGCACTTTCTGAAGTTCGGTTGTGGCAAAAATAAAGATTACGTGCTCTGGTGGTTCTTCAATAGTCTTAAGAAGGGCATTGAAGGCACTGGTAGAAAGCATGTGGACTTCATCGATAATGTAAATTTTGTAACGGCAGTTTGTTGGAGGAAACATTACTTCCTCCTTAATCTGTCGGATATTGTCTACGTTGTTATTGGAAGCACCGTCAATTTCGATTACATCAAGGCTGGTACCTTTTGTAATTTCCTGACAGTTTGAACACTGGCCGCATGGAGTTTCTGATGGTCCATGTTCACAGTTTAAGGCTTTAGCAAGAATACGGGCAGAGGAAGTTTTTCCACATCCACGAGGACCTGTAAAAAGATAAGCGTGGGCGATTTTTCCCGATTTGATGGAGTTTTTAAGAGTTTCGGCAACAAATTCCTGTCCAATAAGATCTTCAAATCTTTGTGGACGGCGCCGAGTGGCGGTTACTTCGTAAGACATATAATAATTATATGATGAAAGCCAGAAAAATTCAAACATCAAAGCCGCGGTGCATTAAAAAGCGGGACCATGAATAGAACCACCGCGCATGAAAAATACTGCCAGTCAGTCAGGGATCTGTCGACGCTTTACTTCCGCGGTGCATTAAAAAGTGGGATTATGAATAGAACCACCGCGCATGAAAAATACTACCAGTCAGTCAGGGGACTGTCGACGCTTTACTTCCGCGGTGCATTAAAAAGTGGGTCCCAGCGACGCAAAAAAAGTACACTCTGCTCCCAGTAAACACGGTCGCAGGTGCACTTTTTTGCTGCGTCCCACTTTTTACTTCCGCGGTGCATTAAAAAGCGGGACCATGAATAGAACCACCGCGCATGAAAAATACTACCAGTCAGTCAGGGGACTGTCGACGCTTTACTTCCGCGGTGCATTAAAAAGTGGGTCCCAGCGACGCAAAAAAAGTACACTCTGCTCCCAGTAAACACGGTCGCAGGTGCACTTTTTTGCTGCGTCCCACTTTTGAATGCACGCATAATATTAGTTAGGGTTGCCCCTGTCTTCCTTTCCGTATTTTTCATGGAAAGAGGCCTTGCTGCGTCCCACTTTTGAATGCACGCATAATATTAGTTAGGGTTGTCCCTGCCTTCCTTCCCGTATTTTACATGGAGAGGGACCTTCCTGGATGCACTTTTTGCTGCTGGGGTTGGTATTAGATAGCTTTAAGGGCCTGTTCGATATCGGCGATGATGTCGTCTACGTTTTCAAGACCTACGCTGAATCTTACAAGACCACCGTCAATTCCGGCTGCTACAAGCTGTTCGTCTGTAAGCTGGCGGTGTGTGGCACTTGCTGGGTGGAGGACACATGTGCGGATATCGGCAACGTGAACTTCATCGGTGGCAAGTTTAAGAGCGTCCATGAATCTTACTGCTGCAGGACGTCCGCCTTTAATACTGATGGAAATTACACCACAGCATCCTTTTGGCAAATATTTTTTTGCCAGTTCGTGGTACTTGTCTCCTGGAAGTCCTGGGTAAGTAACGTGTTCAATTTTATCGCTCTTTGTGAAATATTCTGCAACTTTCATTGCATTTGAACTGTAGCGTTCCATGCGGATTGGAAGAGTTTCAAGACCCAGATTCAAATAGAAGGCATTCTGTGCACTTGGGAAACATCCAAAGTCACGCATAAGCTGACAGCGTGCTTTAAGTATATAAGCCATCTTTCCATATTTTTCTACATATTTAAGTCCATGGTAGCTTTCATCTGGTTCTACCATGTCGGCAAATTTACCGGTTTTTTTGTAGGCAGCTTCCCAGTCAAAATTTCCTGAATCAACAATGGCACCACCACCCTGAATTGCGTGACCGTCCATGTATTTTGTTGTTGAGTGAACTACAATGTCTGCTCCAAATTCAAATGGACGACAAAGTACTGGAGTTGCAAAAGTGTTGTCGATAATAAGAGGAACATTGTTATCGTGGGCTGCTTTAGACCATTTTTCAAAATCAAAAACTGTCAGGGCAGGGTTGGCAATTGTTTCACCGAATACACATTTTGTGTTTGGTTTAAATGCTTTGCAGATTTCGTCGTAAGATGCATCTACATCTACCCAGATACATTCAATACCAAGCTTTTTCAAAGTGAATCCAAACAGGTTGATTGTTCCACCGTAAATTGAAGAAGATGCAATAAAGCTGTCTCCGGCCTGACAAAGGTTCAGTACTGAAAGAAGAGATGCTGCCTGTCCTGATGTGGTAAGCATACATCCAACTCCACCTTCCAAATCGGCAATTTTCTTTTCTACGCAGTCACAGGTTGGGTTGTAAAAGCGTGAGTAGATGGCTCCAAGTGTAGGATCGTCAAAAATGGCGGCAACAGCGTCACAGGATTCGTAGCGGTATGTTGTACTCTGTACGATTGGGATAGTGCAAGGTTCTCCGTTTTTTGGAGAGTAGCCTGAGTGTAGAACTTTTGTTTCAATTTTCATTTTTTATACTCCTAAATGATGTAAGCAATATGATTATGAATCCAGTCCGAAACGTTCCGGAAGCAGCTGATCCAATGTGTATATCTTATAGTTTTTTTCATCTTTTGCCAAAATGATTTGAAAATTTTCTTTACAAAATTCAGCCATAACCTGGCGGCAAACCCCACAAGGCGGGCAGAAATCTGTTACATTTTTATCCTTTCCACCAACAACGCAAATTGCCTTAAAATCTTTTCGGCCTTCACTAACGGCTTTGAAAATAGCGGTACGTTCAGCACAATTACTTGGACCATAAGCAGCGTTTTCAATATTGCATCCACCAATGATAGTGCCGTCTTCACAAAGTAGAGCAGCTCCTACAGTAAAGTGAGAGTAGGGAACGTAGGAATAATTCAGCATATCAAAAGCTTTTCGAATCAGTTCAGTGTAATCCATTATTTTTTTATCCATCCTTGAGCACGTTCAATGGCCCGTTTCCATTCTGAGTAACGTTTTTCACGAACATCATTTTCCATGTCGCTGATGAAAATCCGTTCAACCTGCCAGCGTTGTGTGATTTCGTCACGGGTCTTCCAGAATCCAGTGGCGAGTCCGGCAAGAAAAGCTGCTCCTGTTACAGTAGTTTCAACATTTTCAGGACGATATACATTTGTGTTCAGAATATCTGCCTGGAATTGCATCATTACATTGGAAACACAGGCTCCGCCATCAACTTTAAGACTTGGGATTTCAAGACCGGCATCATCTTTCATGCATTCAAGTTCATCTTTTACCTGAAAAGCAATGGCTTCAAGGGCAGCACGGCAGATATTGGCTTTTCCCGTTCCTCTTGTAAGACCTACAATTGTTCCCCTGGCATAAGGATCCCAATAAGGGGCACCAAGTCCTGTAAAAGCTGGCACAATCATTACTCCCCCACTGTCTTTTACACGCTCAGCCTGAATGTTTACGTCGTTGGCAGTTTCAATCAGTTCAAGTTCATCACGCAGCCATTTTATAAGAGCACCACCAATGAAGACTGAACCTTCAAGAGCGTATTCAATCTTTCCATCAAGACCAAGAGCAATGGTTGTAAGCAGTTTGTGTTTTGAATCAACAGGATTAGCACCTGTGTTCATAAGGAGAAAGCAGCCTGTACCATAAGTAACCTTAGTTTCTCCTTTGTTAAAACATGCCTGTCCAAAAAGAGCGGCCTGCTGATCTCCAATAAGGCTGGCAATTGGAGCTTTAAAACCGCAGATTGTTTCGTCGGTGTAAGCATAGATGCAGGAAGAATCTTTTACTTCCGGAAGAATTGATTGAGGAATGTCCAGCAGTTCCAGAAGCTCCTTGTCCCATTCCAATGTGTGGATGTTGAAAAGCATAGTACGGCTGGCATTGGTAAAATCAGTGACATGAGCTGTTCCTCCTGAAAGACGCCAGGTGAGCCATGTATCTACAGTTCCAGCAAGGAGCTCTCCACGTTCAGCACGCTGTCGTACTCCGTCTACATTATCCAAAATCCATTTGATTTTTGTTCCCGAAAAATAAGGATCTGGAATCAGTCCTGTTTTTTTGCGGATGGTTTCGGAAAGTCCCCGGGCAATAAGATCGTCGGCCATAGCAGCTGTACGACGGCACTGCCATACAATAGCGTTGTAAACTGGTTTCCCTGTTTTTTTATCCCAGATAATGATTGTTTCACGCTGATTTGTAATACCTACCGCTTCTATCTGTTCAGGTTTAAGCTTTGCATTTGCCACAACTTTTTTTAAGACTGCCAGCTGACAGTGAAAAAGTTCTTCAGGATCATGTTCAACCCATCCTGGAGTTGGGTAAATCTGTGTGAATTCCTGCTGTGCGGTGGAAATTTTGTTTACATTTCTATCAAAAATAACGGCTCTACTGGAAGTTGTTCCTTGATCCAGTGCCAGAATGAATTTTTCCATGGGAAATATTATACATCAATAAAATCCTAATGTAAAAAACTAATTTTTTGTGGTATACTAGTGTTTAAGATGAAAAATAAAGAAAAGTTAAACGGTGAAACTAACAGAGATTTTGCTTTAAGAGTGATACGCGAAAATATAGTAAATCTTGAACTTAAACCTGGCCTGATGATTTCCGAACAAGATATTGCAGATGAACTGAATCTGTCGCGAACCCCAGTGCACGAAGCCTTACAGGAACTGGTTCGTACAAAGATTGTAGAAGTTTTTCCTCAGCGCGGAAGTCAGGTTTGCAAAATCGACATGAAGATGGTAAATGAAGCAATGTTCCTCCGTAAAACACTTGAGCTTGCTGTGGTAAGGGAAGCTTGCGAAATGGCTACTGTTCTTGATTATCAATGGCTTGACGAAAATGTAAAATTGCAGGATTTCTACGAGAAAAGCGGAAACCTCGAAATGATCATGGAATTGGATAATAAGTTCCATAAAAAGATGTATCAGATTGCCGACCGCATGCAGTGTTACAATGTTATCCACGAGATGAATGTGCATTTTGACCGTATGCGAGAACTGTCACTCCATTCTGGAAATCAGAAAAGTGTTATTAAGGAGCACGAGCAGCTTTTAGAATACTTCCGCAACAAAGATTATGATAATCTGATTAAACTGCAGAAGGCACATCTTGAACGACTTTCCCTTGATGAAAAAGCAATTCGTGAAAAATACAGTGAATATTTTAAGGATGAATAATTTATAAAAAAATCTTAAAAAAGATTATTAGCATATTGACATAAATTATGATTTCTTATAGTATATATTTCATCACGCGGGTGTAGCGAAGCTGGTTATCGCGCTGGCCTGTCACGCCGGAGATCACGGGTTCGAGCCCCGTCACTCGCGCCTAAAGCCTTCCACTTACCTGGAAGGCTTTTTTTATGCCCAAAATAAACTGGTACAAACAAGATCTCATTGCAATCCCGAGAACTGGGCGAACATGAGACCAGTGTACTACCGAGAACAGTACATTGGTTTAGACATGCAGGTACCGTGCGTTGTTTTCGTTAAAACGAGCCATGCGAGTTAGAAAACAATCGGGCGAACATGAGACCAATGTAATACCAAATACAGTACATTGGTTTAGACGTGCAGGTACCATGCGTTGTTTTCGTTAAAACGAGCGGTGCAAGTTAGAAAACAACTGGGCGAACATGAGACCAATGTAATACCAAATACAGTACATTGGTTTAACCATGCAGGTACCGTGCGTTGTTTTCGTTAAAACGAGCGATGCGAGTTAGAAAACAATCGGGCGAACACGGAATCAATGTACTACCAAGAACAGTACATTGGTTCGCCACGGGTAATGGCGCAGCTGGTAGCGCGCTACGTTCGGGACGTAGAGGCCCCCGGTTCAAATCCGGGTTACCCGAGATAAAAAAAGGAACAGAGTGCTTTTTCAATGCACTCTGTTCCTTTTTTTTTATCATTTTCCCCTTTTTTTCGTAAAAAACTGTCATTTTTCTATACAAATTTTACAAAAGCCAAATAAAAAAGATACCAAATTTGAAATTTTGGAGGTAGAATAATAGTAGCAAGAATTGGGTTTTCTGCCGATATTGAAGTGTTAGACTATACACTAAAGGGCTAACTATATATTGAGGTAATATATGAAAAAGTGTTTCAAATTCTTAAAGTTTGCTGTAAGCTTGCTTGCAATCTCATTATTTGCTGGTTGTGAAACTGGTCTTGGTTCTGCATTAGACCTGGAAGCTCCGGAAATTACAGTTACCAGTCCTGTTACTCTTTCCAATGTTCATAAGTGTGTTACTATTACAGGAACATGTAAAGACAATATTGGTGTTGTAAGAATTGATGTGCAGGATAAACAGACAGGTCAGATTTATCAAGGATCTACTATTACAGGAAATACCTGGACTACAACTATTGAACTTGAAGAAGGCGAAAAAACACTTATGTGTATTGCCCGTGATGCTGCAGGTAATCAGTCTGCAAAATCAAGTAAAACAGTAATTTACCTCGTTGACGAAACAGCTCCTGAAGGTCTTTCATGGTATGTAGACCGGGGAAATAATGTTCAGACACCATTGATGGATCTTGAAACACTCCAGACAATGGATTATGACGACTTTACAAATATTGATGTACCACAAAATGAAAAGTTCAGTATTTATGGCCGCTTCTATGATGCAATGAGCATCAATACAATCACATTGACATTGTATGAAGATGAAAGAAAGGTTGCCGAAAAAACTGTAACTGCATCAACAATTGAACCTGGAAGTTCTATCTATTCACCTTGCTTTGAATTTGATGCTTCTGAACTTTCGGGATATTCAACCGGAAAGCATTATTTAAGACTTGAATATACATCGAATGATGAACACGGAAACGAAAAAACTCGGGAATTACCATATATGATCTGGTGGCCAGAAAGTGACCAGCCAAGAATCCAGCTTTCGGATGTTAAAAACGGAACAATGCGCGTTAATATCGGAAGTGCAATTCCTGTTCACTTTTTTGATGATGACCTTTTAAGTGAAGTTAAAGCAACATTGTATAATGGAAATGTTGATGTAAACGCAATCAAATCAAATCCATCGTCAATTATATGGGAATATGCTCAGTCAGGAATCGATGGTCAATCTAAGCGAGATCTTCCTGTACAGGTTTATGCTCCAAACCTACCTTGCCAGAGACAGCTTGTTACATATGCAAAAGATACAAGCGGAAATGTAGCAGTAAAAATATGTCCAGTTGAAATAACTGATGCATCAAAACCTTTGCTTTTTGTTGAAACTCCAGAAGAAAATACAATTCCAAATATTGAAGAAGATACAGCTTCTACAATTAAGATTGCAGGTTATGCACTTGATACATCTGGATGCCGCGAACTTAAGATTGCTTATGTTCCAGGTAAAACAGGTTATCAGGCAGAAGAAAGAGGAAAGGCTCTTATAAAAGGAACTGTAACTGCAGAAAACGGAGAATTTGTAAAAGCTTATACTCTTGATACTCAGACAGATGATAATGGATGGAAAAAGCAGACATTTGAATTTGAGTTTGACTTATTGAAGGACTTTAAAAATGGAGATGTATCATATGCATCTGAAGACAAGTTCTTTGAAATGTGTCTTACTGACCTTGATAATAACCAGGTTTACAAACAGCTTGTTCTTTTAGGTGATAAGACAGCTCCAAAAATTGCAATTACTTCTCCTGCAACAGATATGTCGGTATATGACTATGTAATGGGTGAAGAATATTTTGAAATTAAGTTCAGTGCAGACAAAACATCAGGTCTTGGTGTTGATGAAGATAAATATAAAGTTACAGTTGTATGGACTGATAATTCTATTGATGAATACACAAAGGCAAAATCTAACCTTACTGTTTCAGGTGGCGTTGCAACTGTAAAAATTCCAAAGAGCGAAATTGCATCTAAAAAAGATGTTAACCTTCAGCCAAAGATTGAGTTTGAAGCTTACGACGTTCTTGGTAACAAAGGTGTTGAAAGACGAAATGTTGTATTGAGTCCTCTTCCACAGTTAAAGTCACTTCTTTCTGGAAACATGAACGGAACATTTAAGAAAGGGGATGTAATTAACTTTCAGGCTGTATTCTCTGATGCTGTAAAAGTTGCTGGTACTCCAAAACTTGTTCTCAAGTATTCTGAAGGAGATCAAAATCCTAAATATGCAGATTATTCTGGAACTGGTAACAGAACTGATACCCTTGTATTTACATTTGTAGTTCCAGAAGATGCAGAATGTGACAAACTGATTGTTGATAACGAAAATCCAATCGTAGTACAAGAAGGCGATGCCATTACAGAAATATCAATCAAGACTGCATCAAAGGGTGAAGGAAATGCATATTTAACAACACTTAAAGAAGAAAATACTCTTCCTGGAAAAGAATTTAAGCTTGATGGAAAGCTCCCGGAAATTGAAAGTATTACTGTTGGTCCTGAAGATGAAAATATTAAAGTAAATGCTGACGGTAACTATTACCTTAAGGCAAATGAAACAATCAAAGCTGTTGTTAAGTTTACAGAAAAAGTAAATATTAACGGAAGTCCTGTTCTTCATCTGTTTGGTGGAGCTGCAGGTACAGATAAAATAGATTTTGTACTACAGAGCATTGATAAAGATACAATTACATTTATTCACAAAATTGTAAAAGGAGAAACTCCTGCAAAATCAACTCCTGAAGGTGTCCTTAAGTATGACTTTGAAAAAGCCTTTACTAAAGCAACAACAGGTTCAAATGCTGGATATGTAACAGAAATTACTGATGAAGCCGGAAACCCTCTTAAGCTTGTTAAAACAACTAAAGGTGATAAAAATCTTGTAATTGATACAACTACTCCTTCTGCAATTAAGGTAAATATTACAGGTGGTGAAAATAAAAAATACAATGCTGCACAAATTCTGACTTTAACAGGAGAAGATGGTGCAACAATCGAATATTCTCATAATGGTGGAATAAGCTGGTGGATTTATGACGGAGAAGTTACATTTAACGCAACTGGCTTTACTAACAAGAAGGAAAACGTAACTGTTTCTGGCGGTGAATATACAGTAATGGCACGTCAGACAGATAAAGCCGGAAACATGTCTGAAGAATCTGATAAATCACATTTTACTATCAATAACACTTTCCCTGGTATAACAAGCCTTGTAATTTCAAAGGCTGACGGAAAATATCCTGCAGGAGATACTGTAAAATTTGTACTTACATATGCAGACAAAATAAAGGCCCCTGATGCAACAAGCATAACTCTTTCATTCAATTTGGGTCCTGATTCTGGAGCAGTAACAAGAACCGTAAACGTAAAGCCTGTAACAGCAGATGCTGGCAGCGACAGGTTAGAATTTGAATATACCGTAGGCAATACGGATGAAGGACAGGGAATTACCGTTACCAATATTGATTACAGTTCAGTTTCAGGTAAGAAGCCTGTTGACCTTTATGGAAACAGCCCTTCTGCAAACTCAGTTGCAGTTTCAAATACGGGAGTATTTGCTGCCTCAAAACGCGTTGGAATTACTCTTGACGGTAAGGCTCCTGAAATTACAGGCTATGTTCCAGCCTTAAATGCAGTTGTTGCAGACGGAAACGTGGTGACACTTACATTCTCAGAAAATGTAGAAAAGGAATCTGGACTTATTACATTGAGAAGAAAGTCTACATCAGAAGAACCTTGGAGAATTCCTCCGGTAATGACAGAAGAAGAATTTAACTCTGTTTATAATGAACTTGATGACGAATATAAAGATAAATTGATTAAGATGGACGGTGGTGCTCCAAAAATGTTTGAGAAAAACGGTCAGCCATTAGGTCCATACAAGCGAATTACTCATGGTCTTATAGGTGGTAACGGATCTTCAACAGTTCCTGACACATCTACAAAATTCGTTCTTGATTTTAATATTGGAATAAAAGACGGATTTGGATATCTTGCCGATGGAACAAAAGTTAATGTAAGTGACCTTCGTGGGGTGTTTGAAAAAGCCGGCTATCACAAGCAGGAAGTTGAAGTAACAGATGCTTCAGTAGTAATCAATAGTGAAAATAAAAAAAAGGTCACAATCACATTCCCTAAGGCACTTGCAGATGGCCGCGAATGGGAACTCTTTATTGCTCCTGGTGCATTCCGTGATGAAACAGGAAACCTTTTTGCTGGACTTGGATATACAGTATCAGGTGAGACAGCAACAATGGATGCAAATTCCACACACTCTTTCTGGTCCAACAAGGTTGCAAAACCTTGGATCCGTGTAGACAGATACAGTCATGGTTATGCTGCCATTGAGCCAACTGTTAATGGAAGCGGCGCAAATGCAACTTACAGTGGAGTAAAAATCATTACTTCGTATGGTACATCAAAGAGTTCAAAGAACCCAAACGGAGCAAATACTGTTCCTTCAGGTTATGCCCGTGTAAGGATTGACTGTGAAACTCCAGGTTCAGTAATCAATTATGGCTGGAATGGAAAAGTTACAGGAACCTCTGTAGCTAATAGTACACAGTCTAACCTTTGGTCAGCTACAACAACTCTTACTGATCTTGATCCGAGTGGCATTACAGCAAATAAAACTTACAACGGATACTTTGTTGTTGGTGATGGAGAATTACTTACAGCTCGCCGAGATTTTGTAAAAGCACAGGCAACAAAAACTGGCTTTATATCATCTGATGATAGCTATGAAGGTGTATTTAAAACCCTCGTAACCTGTTATGTAGACGAAAACTGTAAGAACGATTGGAATAGAGATGTTGATGCAAAATTTCTTGAAATCCAGGGCGGTAGTGGAGCGGGCGGTATGCCGGCCTACGGTGGATTTCCTGTACGAGATGCGGAAGAAGGAAAAGGCCATGATAAATGTGCCTATACCTATGTAGAAAACGAAAAAAACAGACAATTCGTTTGGCAAACCTATGATATTGTAAGTACCTGGTGGATTCTTCCATATAACGGAAATTATACAAGCCAGTATTACTGGGCAGGATATGGTTATGCAAACCATATTTATAATCCTCGGTTCTATAGTGCATCTAGTGATGCAACGAACCTGGAAAATACTTATACTGAAGTAACAGCTGATAGTGTTAAATAAGGAGGAAGAAAATGAAAAAGTTAAGATCGGGAATAATTATTTTAACATCTTTATTTATAAGCCTTTTGTCTTTCTCCTGTGAAATAGGTCTTGGAGAAGCAATTGATATTACAGCTCCAGAAATTAAAATTATTTCTCCAGCAGTCTCACAGTCTGTCTCAAAACAATTTGTTATTACTGGAGTTGCTTCTGATGACTTTGGCCTTAAGGAAGTTACTGTAGATATTGCAGGTGATGGACTTAATGAAAAATTTCAGTGGAAGGGTTCATCCTGGCAGCGTTTAGTAAATGATCTTTGGGTAGATTATGATTCTGCAACATATAATGGGAATGCAAAAAAACTTGAGTTCAGTATTCCTATTAATGCTTCTGCTGCAGTTTCTGGACATGAATATACTATTACTTCAAAAGTTTCTGACCTTTACAGCAATGAAGGCGGAAAAACAAAAGATGAACGTAATGTAATAATTGATACAACAGAACCTGTAGTATCAATTATAGAACCAGTTCGTCTCAAAAGTGCAGATGATCATCAGTTTGAGACTTATGTATTAAAAAATAATAGTATTCTTCCAAAGATTAAAAACGGAACATTTACAATAAGTGGTTCTCAAAAAGAAGATACAAAGCTTGATTACCTTATTGTTTATCTTGATAAAGAAACTTCAGAAATTTCACATTTGTCACGAATTTCAACTTATCCTGTTGCAAATCCGCTGGTAAAGAAAATTATAACCGGAGAAAATCTAAGAAACTGGTCAACAACAATTACAGCAGAAGATTTTACAGATAAGAGTATTCTTGCCTTTGACCGAAATGCAACTGAAGAAGATAAAAATAAAGGACATATTCTTCGCCTTGTAACAGAAAGTCATGATGAGGCAGGAAACGTAGAGATTAAGTCTCACGGCTGGTTTAAGTTTAACAATGGTGCTGATATTCCTTGGGTTTCTGCAACATTTGGTGAAAATACACTGGATGAATCTAAAGAAGTTGATAAACATGTATATCCTCGCTGTTCTTTGCAGGGACAGGCATACGATGATGATGGATTAAAAGAAATTTCTATTAAAATTTTTGAAGAAGATGGTATAACAAAAATTGCTGATTATTCTATTAAAGAAGATCAGCTTAAAGCAGATGGTTATCCAACTTACAAAGCCTGGTCATTTAATGCCCTTTCAGAAACTAAGAGTATTGTTGTAAAAATCAACTGTACTGATAAAAATGGAATTGTCGGTGAAGAAGTTGTAAGATATCTTACAATTTCGGATGTAAACCCTCCAAATATTTCAAATCTTTCTCCTGCAAACGGAAGCGCCGTTATTGGAGACGAAAAAGGTAATTTTGAATTTAGCGGAACTGTTGATGATGATGGTAGTATTGAATTTGTAAAGATTGTAAGAATTAAAAGTGGAAACGATGCAGACCAGATGCTTTATTTTGATAAAGATTATAACGGATGGAAAAACTGTACATCAACTGATGCCCCTTATACTGACGACAACGGCAACAAAGTATGGATGCTTCCATTAAGTGAAGAATCTACAAATGGAGAAAACAGAAAAGTCCGCACCTGGAAAAAAACATTTAATATCTTTGATGACTTTGGAATTGATGGAACAGAAAAATTAACAAATCAGCGTTTTATCATTCTCGCACAGGATATAGGTAACTCTGGAAACATAGAGGCTTATACACTTCAGGGTGATATTGAACCTCCTGTTCTTACAATTGATAAAATTTATCTTAATAACGATTCAACGGCTTATACTCTCGAGGACGAACCTATCGAGTTACCAAAGCCATTTACTCGTGATGATAAATTACAAATTACAGATAAGATAAAATTGTCTGGTACTTGGAAAGATAATTCTACAGACATATGGAGTGAGAAATCAAAACACGGAAAGCTTGTTATAAAAATTGCTGACCGTACTTTGATTCCTGAAGCAGAATATAATACCAAGTCTGAAGTTGAAAAAGCTGGCTTTATTAATGCAACTATTACAGTTAATAATAAAGAAGGTACATGGGAGACCAATTATTTTACTCCTGTAGATTCATCAGTATCTGTAATTTCTGCAAGTATTAATGACTGGGCAGGTAATATTGCAAGTATAAGCAGAAGCTACTATGTAAACAGCAGTACACCGGTTCTTTCTCGTATAGGAGCTGAAACTGCTGACGGTTCATATAAGGAAGGAAAAGAAATTCTTATTACAATGGAATTTAATAAAGCTGTAAAACTTGAAGGTGGAACTCCAGCTTTAATTTTGAATGTAAAAAATGAAAACGGTGATAATCGTAAAGCAATATATGATGGCTCTTCAAATGGAACATCTAAACATATATTTAAATATACAGTAAACTCTAAAGAGAATGCTGAAAAGCTTAATGTAATCGGTATTGAAAAAGATGGAATAAAATGGCACGACGATGCTCCTGCCTATATTGAAAATCTTACAGTTCCGGTAACAGGAGGACTTTCTCTTGGAGGAGGCCGCTCCATTGTAATTGATACAAAACCACCAGCTCTTAATAGCTTGACAGCAATCAGTGGAGCAGGATGGAATAATGCAGGTAAGTCAATTTTCATACAGGCTACATTCAGTGAAGATATTGCAATTACTCCAGAAGACTTAAAAGATCTTAAGTTAAAATTTAATAACGGAGCTGTGACTGATACTGCAACTAAGACTGGACCTAGAACTGTTCTTTTTAAGTATGTTGTAAAATCAACAGACAAGGATACAGATAAACTTCAAATTGTTTCTGTTCAGTCTTCAGGTTATAACATTACAGATATTGCAGGTAATAAATTAACTACAATTACTACACTGCCAAATAATTTACCTGTTTCTGGTTCTGATGTTATTAAAATTGATGTTAATAAACCATCTGTACCAACTATAAAGAATTTGCCTGAAGTAACAGGTTCAAATACTGTGTATGCTGATGAGTTTACATTTACAATTGATTTTAATGAAGCAGGTGCTGTAGAAAAGAAATATACTCTTGATGGTTCTACCTGGCTTGATTATAAAGGTGATGTAACAGTTTCTCAGAACGGAACTTACAATATCGGAGCTTATCAGGTTGATGCAGCAGGAAATAAATCTGATACTTCAGTTTTGGTAACACGAAAGCTTAATAAGAATAAATTTATTTCTTATATCACAGCAGAAGAAGCAGACGGAATTTATACAACCAGGGATAGAATTATTATTAAACTTCTCTGTAATGAACCGCTTACAGTTGATACAACAAAAACTGGTGGAGTAAGTAATGCTTATTTAACATTGAATACTTCTCCAGAACAAAAAGCATATTATCTTAGTGGATCTGGTACTACCGAATTAAAATTTGAGTATACAATCCAGGAAGGTGATAGATGTGATGTTGCAAATGGATTGACTGTAAAAGATTTTTTCTCTTCGGTTAAAACTGATACAAATGCAGGACATATAGACTGGAATACGGATGTTACATCCCGTTGTGAATTACCAGATAATAATAATCTTGCAAATAACAGAACTATCAAAGTAATTACAGGAGCTCCTGTAATCACAGGAATAACTGTTGATCAGACAGGAACAAATCCTGTAATGAAAATCAAGTTCTCAAATCCTGTATCAAAGAAGGCTGGTAAGTACATCAAGATCTCTCAGACTTATGAAAAGGCTGGGAAGGTAGTTTACAACGCTCCTGCTGTATTAACAAAGGCGCAATACAATAACTTTAAGGCTGTATCAAATATGGTTGACACATACTACGAAAAAGGTGTTAACGGATTAAAGGCTGATGATGTTACTCCAGATTTAAGCGAAAAGTATGTCCTTAAATTTAATTATGACGGAACTACTAACGCTGTACGCCAGTTCTTTAGGGATACAGTTATTGATGCGGCAAATAACGGAACTATGCTTGATGTAAATATTCCAATTGCATCAAGTAAGGTTGTAATTAATTCATCTGATAAAACAGAAATGCTTGTAACACTTTCTGATGCATACAAGCTTCCTGTTAAGGGTGCTGAGTACACAATTACTGTTCCTGCTGATATTGCAGTTGATAATCAGGGCCATGTAAACCCTTCTGCTTCGGGAAAAGACTATTCTTACCAGCAGACATTTACATTAAACGGATGTGAAAAGCCTTCAATCCGTGTTGATAAGTCTGAATGTACAATCAATAACAAAACAGCAAAACAGCCACTCAAAGCTCAGGTAAAGATAGACTGCCAGACACCGGGAAAAACAATCAAATATTCTATTTCTACTGTTGAAACAGAAACTAAAAACATTGATAGTACCTCATTGCCAAAGGATAAGACTACTGCTGTTGAACCAAATGCAGCTAAGGCTCCAGTAATAACTTCTGGAGAATATAGTTCTAGTACTCCGCTTTATATTGGAAATGATAACAATAAGAGCAGCGGTTACAAAATTACCATTGATGCAAATCCTGATGGTACAGATGTACACGCCAAAGAAATTGCATACCGCTCTGTAGTTAGATTAAAAGCAGGAGCTCCTAGTGCAAGTGGTGACGCTGGTAATTTCAGCGAAGCAAGCAATATGAATAAGGTTTATATTCGTGGTGGAGATTCGGAAAGTGGTAACTCTACTACACTTGGCTTCCCATTGTCATGGAACTCCGGTGATTATGAAAAAACAAAGATGATGACCCATGAAGATGGCTACTGGTATTATGTAAGCTGGAATGTTTCTGTAAACCTTTATTATGGTTTCTTAAGAGGTAATACAGGTTTGAATGATGATGATACTATGGCAAACGGTCCGTTAAACTGGTGCTGGGCATCCTGCAGCTGGGTAGGTAGAAAGCATTTGTATTACCTGAGACCGGGTACAAGCTTTACAATGGATCCTGTAGATATCTATAGTACTGGAGGTTATGGATATCAGCTGAAACATGCAGAATATCGGCCACAGGCAACACAGAAAGATGGTTATGGAGTTCTTGTAAATTCTATTAACTAACACTTCTTTTGTTCCTGAAGAGGTAGAATACACGATTTTTACTAATATTTTTTTCTTATTTCACAATTCGTCTTCCATGACCTGGACACAAGTACGTTCCTGTAGGAATATCTTGTTCCAGTAAGGCAAGGCTACGGCCAATAAGGTTTTCGTTACCACCAGGAAGATCTGTTCGGCCGTAGCCGTCAGCAAAAAGTGTATCTCCGGAAATAAGAACCTTTTCTGTTTCGTTGTAAAGACATATGGAACCTGGTGAATGGCCTGGAGTTGGAAGTACCTGCCACTGTGAAAGGGCGTCTTTTAATCCAATGGGCTGTGTACCCTGGGCAAGTACGCCAAGAGTTTCTGTTCCAGATAAAAGGTCTGTAGGTGCAGGCTGATTTTGAAGTACTTCTGCCATGTCTGGAATGCCAAAATTCTGCAGTGTGAACAGGTTCATGTCTCCAGGTGGATTAAGGAGTTCCTGTGCATCTTTTGCATGGATGGCTATTCTTGCACGAGGGAAGGCTTCAATAATGTGGCTGATTCCAGAAATATGATCAAAGTGACCGTGAGTTAAAACTACTGCTACACAAATCAGATTGTTTTTTCTAAGGTATTCAACCACGGTATAAGAGTCACCAGAAAGGGAACAGCCGGCAGGATCAACTACAAATACGTAGTTATCACATAAAGGAACCACGTAGGTGTTTACTGAGAGAATTCCTGTCTGAAAAACTTTGATGTCCATTGGTGATTCTGTGTGTTTATCAAGGCACTGAGTGAAGCGGTCTTGCCCAGTTGCCCAGTACCTTGCAGTCCTCTGTAAATTAGTTACCGAATCCTTCGTTGCTGCTTGCTTTTTCTGCTGCTGCATAAGCTGCGGCATCTTCGGCACTCATTTCTTCATCAATAGAAATATCGTTGCTCTGATTTTCAGCTGTTTCGTCTGTGGTTTCGGCAGCTGAATCTTTCTGTTTTGAAAGGTTTACCATCAGTTTTCGACCACGGTATTCATATTCGTTCAAAGCAGCAATAGCTTTTTCTGTATCTTCTGTATAAAGCTGTACAAAAGAGTAGTTTGCAAGAACTTTAATGTTTCCAATGCGTTCACGGTCAAGGCCAGCTACGTTGATAAGAAGGCTTACAAGGTCACGTGGGAATACACGGCGGTTGCGTCCTACACTGATGAAAATAGTTGTAGCGTCTTCTTCTGGAATTTCTACTCTGATGTGTGGTGTTTTTTCTTCTGTATTTTCAACGGCTTCAATTTTCTTTTCGGCACTTTCTATTCTTTCTGATTTGTTGTTGTGTTCTGTTTTTTCGGCACGTTCTCTGCGGCCTTCGTTTTCAGATTTGCGTGATGATTTTTCGTTGCGAAGGAAGCTTTTGTCATGTTTGAGTGCTTCCCGAAGCAGAAGTGCTGTAACATACTTTCTGCGTGTAAGTGGTACATTCTTTTTAAATTCTTTTGCCAGTTCTACAAGTGATTCAACATCAGAATCACTGTTTACGCGGTCAACTGCATTTGCAAGAAATGCTTCTGTCTGATTTTTGTTTACTTTGAATTCATTTTTTCTGTAATTGTTGTGATACATTTTAATACCTCAATAAAATAAAAATTAGTTTTGCTGTAAATCTGCAACATAGCCAGATGCCATTTTTCTGAAACCAGCTTTCAAAAATAAAGGTTCCATTGTTTCCGGCATAATAATATTTGGCAGAATCAGCCATTTTATTCCGTTATTTTTCAAATCTGCCTTACACATATCAAGAAGCTCTGATCCTATGCCAAGGCCACGGAATGATTCGGGTACAAACAGGTTTGTCAAAATTGCAACGTCACTTGTATCTGAAGCTTTGGCTGATGTAATACAACCTGCAAAATCTTCAGAAAGTGAATGACAAATAAAGCCTCTCTGATTTGCTGTGTCAAAAGATTCAAACTGTTTTCTCCATAAAAAATTCAATGCAGCTTGAACCGACTCAGTAATGTCATCTTCCGGTAAAATAGTGGTCTGTTCCAGAATTGATTCTTTGTCCCGTGAAAAATCAATCTGTCTGAATGTAAAATCATCGTGTACCAGGTTCGCCTCTGCTTCCCCAAGGAAATCCAGTTTTTCAAGTCCCCATATCTCGCGAAGTCCATTGTACCAATCGGAAATATAAGACTGGATGCGGCTGTTTTTAAACACGTGCCATTTTTTTTCCACTTCCGGATAATCTTTTAATACAGTTTTAAAGTTCCGAAATACCCCCCTTCCACCGTGGAGTGTTTCCAGCAGTCTTTCCTGTGCCAAAGGCTGATGAAGCTGACTGGTAAAGTCTTCCATCATAGAATAACCGTCTGAGGATTCCCAACGGGGCAGTGCATAATAATTATCTGTATCTGCAATATCTTCCGAAAGCTCTTCTGCAGCAACAAGAATACCTCTGGCAGCATCAACCAGGAAAACACAATCCTGATTCTCCATTGCTCCAGAGATTGAATCGCGCAGGCTTTCAGTAAGAGTAAAAGTCATATTATTTAGGCAGATTAGCCCGTGTTTCTACGATGGAACTGATAAGTCCGTATTTAACGGCTTCTTCACTGTCCAGCCAGTAGTCACGGTCTGTGTCTTTTGTTACCTGTTCAAGACTTGTTCCTGTTTCATCGGCAATAAGCTTGTTCAGTTTTGCTCTTGTTTTTTCCAGTTCTTTAGCGTGGATTTCAATGTCTGTTGCAACACCCCGCATTCCACTCATTGGCTGGTGGATAAGATAGCGGCTGTTTGGAAGTCCAACACGTTTATCTTTTGGAACGGCAAGAAGAACTAAAGTTGCAGCGCTGGCAATCAACCCCATGCCAACAAGTACAACTGGTGCTTTAATGAAACGGATCATGTCAAAAATGGCGAATCCAGCATCAACATCACCACCAGGTGAATCAATGTACATATAAATAGTTTTTTTATCATCGTCTGCTTCAAGTACCAGAAGCTGGCGTACGATTTTGTCAGCAAGATCTTTGTTTATTTCGCCTGAAAGAATAATCTGTCTTGTCTTCAAAAATTTTTCTGTAAGTGGATCAGGCATTTCTGCTGGTTTTGCTTTTTTTTCTTCGTCTTCGAAAGTAATCATCATTTCTCCATTGGAAAAAAATAAAAATAGTACTTTAAACATACTAAAAATTTGGCCTAATTTCAATAAATAATAAAAAAACTGTACAATAAATCAGCCTTTTCCATTATAATCAAAAACATGAAAGCTTCTATCAAAAATATTGGAATTCTAACTTCCGGCGGTGATGCTCCAGGCTTAAATGCTGCCATTCGTGCTATTTGCATTACTGCAACAGAAAAATATGGAGCAAAGGTAATTGGTTTTAAAAACGGATACAAAGGACTTGTTCAGAACGATTTTATCAAAATGACAGATTTGAACTGGGACCAGCTTCTTGCCAGCGGAGGAACAGTTCTTGGAACTTCCCGGGAAAAACCTTTTAAAGCTACTGAACCAGATGAAAAAACAGGACTTATGCCGGTTGATTCAATCAAAGAAACTTTCAAAAAGAACAAGCTGGACTGTCTTTTCTGCCTTGGTGGAAACGGTACCAATACTACAGCCAGTCTTCTTTCTGACGCAGGATTTCCTGTAATCGGGCTTCCAAAAACAATCGACAATGACATTTATGGCACTGATCTTACCTTTGGTTTTCACACAGCAATTGATGTAGCAACAGCCGGCATCAATCAGATTCGTACTACTGCAAAAAGTCATGGCCGAATTATGGTTGTGGAAGTTATGGGACACAAAGCAGGCTGGCTTGCACTTTACGCTGGTGCTGCTGCAGGTGCTGATGCAATTCTTTTACCGGAAATTCCATACGACATCAACAAGCTGTCAAAATTCCTTCAGAAAAAAATGGCAGCCGGTCAGAATTATGCAGTTGTAGTTGCTGCTGAAGGTGCCATGGATACAGAAGAAGGTAAACTTGATAAAAAAGCCTTCAAGAAATTGCGGGCTAAGGCTACCGAAAGTATGGGTGTAAGAATTGCCCATGAACTGGAAGAAGCCTCGGGAAAAGAAACCCGTTGTTCTGTTTTGGGTTATACTCAGCGTGGTGCAGAGCCTTCAGCCTATGATATTATTCTTTCTTCCCAGTTTGGTGCTGCAGCAGTGGAATTTGCTGCTCAGAAAAAATTCGGAAATCTGGTGGCATGGAAAAATGGTAAAATTGATGTGACTCCCCTTTCTGAAGTTGCAGGAAAAATCAAACCGATTCCGATGGATGATCCTTTGCTTCAGGCAGAACGTGATTTGGGTGTGTGCTTCGGTGACTAACTCTTCATCCTTTAAATGCAAATTCTGTGCCTCTTGTAACGGCTTTGGTTGTGTTGGTGAACTTCCTGGTCTTGGAGGCGTTTTTGAAAGTAGAAATTTTCAATTAAATTGTGCTGCATGGAAAGAACATTATGACCGCCTTATAAAAGAAGGTTTTGTTTTTGATGAAGGACCTTTGCCAAAAGAAGTGCTTCGTTGCGGACCGGTTACCGGGGCTGTTCAGAATATAGGCTTTGAAAAGGAAGGTGATTTCTATCTTCCATATTTTACTGCATGCACAAAAGCTGGAATTGGCATTTGTGTTGGTGACGGCTGCCCTGACGAAAAGCTTGAAATGGGTGTTGAAGCTGTAAAAAAACTGGGAACAAAGGCTGCATTCTTTTTAAAACCTTACCCAAATCAGGTGCTTGCACGCCGGGTGGAAATTGTCCGCCCTTACGCAGCCTATATTGGCATGGATATTGATTCCTACAACATTTTAACCATGCGAAATCTTGTTAATCTGGAAAAGAAAAACGCTGAATCAATTACTGAATTCCGTTCTCATTTTGAAGTTCCTTTTGTAATCAAGGGGGTTTTTACAAAGGAGGACGTGAAGCTTGTAAAGGAAGTACATCCTGATGTTGTGTACATTTCAAATCACGGTGGACGAGTTGAAACAAGAGTTGGTTCTACGGCAGATTTTCTTTATGAAAATGCACAGGAACTGAAAAAATATTGCAGCCAGATTTGGGTAGATGGAGGAATCCGTACAAAAGAAGATATTCAGACTGCTCTTGCACTTGGTGCAGACAAGGTGATTGCAGCACGTCCTTTCCTCACGGCCCTTTGTTCAGGCGGTGAAGAAAAAATGTCAGAACGTGCCCTTAAAATGCTTTCCTTACAGTAAGACCGGCTGTACTTCCGCTGGTGTAGAATACAGGAATCTTTCCTAAAGGAGCACTGGCATCAATATATTGTCCGCCATCAAATTCCTTTCCAGATACAGCTTCAATCCATTTTTTACCGTCACTGCGAACTGGAAGATAAGTTTTTCGGCTGTGAACGTTTTTTTCGTAAACAGGTGCTACCAGAAGCTCCGGTCCGAACATGTACTGATCTTCAATTTTTAAAGTTTCACTGTCATTAAAAAAATCAAACCACAAAGGACGCATAACTGGTTCACCTTTTTCGTGAGCAGCTTTCATCAGGGAAGAAATGTATGGTTTAAGTGCAGCACGAAGTTTAAGGAGAGGTACCATAAGCTTGTAGGCTTCCTCACCAAAGCTCCAGATTTCATTATCCTGACCGCTTTCCATTTGTTTTACCTGATATCCACCTACAGTGTGGTAAGGTTTTTCCAGCGTTTTGAAAGGTGGACGTTCACCGTGGAGACGCATTACAGGACAGAATACGCCCCATGCAAACCATCGGACTATCAGCTGCTGAAAATCTTTGTCGTGAATGTCGCCGCCCAAAAAACCGCCGATGTCAGTTGTCCACCACGGAATGCCAGCCATGCCCATGGAGAGACCGGCCTGAATCTGGTCACGGAGGGAACGGAAATCCGAGTGAATGTCTCCACTCCACACAACAGTACCGTATTTCTGACTTCCGGCCCAGGCACATCTTACAAGACTTAATGGATTTTTTACGCCCTGTGAAATAAGTCCGTCATAAAAACCTTTTGCGTAAGTTTTGGGATAAATATTTGAAACTGTCATGGCAGGACCAGCATAGTAGCTGTATTTTTCAAAGTCGTAGATGCCGTATTCAGGTTCAGCTTCATCAAGCCAGAATAAACTGATTCCTTTTTTGAAGTAATTTTCCTTGCATTTTTCCCATACAAATTTTTGAGCAGCAGGATTTGTTGTATCGTAAAAAACGGTGTTTCCCATCCAGTCCATATTAAAGCCTTTGCCTTTATCAAAACCAATGAGAAGTCCCTGTTCAGCCATCTGGTTAAAGTTTTCGCTGCGTTCATCAATGGTAGGCCACACGGAAACCATGACTTTTACGCCCATTTCTCCAAGTTCCTTTACCATTTTTTCTGGATCCGGCCAGTCTTCAGGATCAAATTTGAAATCTCCCTGCATGGTCCAGTGGAAGAAGTCGATGACAATTACGTCCAAAGGCAGACCACGTTTTTTGTATTCACGGGCTACACTTAATACTTCCTCCTGATTCTGGTAGCGCAGTTTACATTGCCAGAATCCCATAGCAAAATCTTCCATCATTGGAGTGCGGCCTGTTACGGCGGTGTAATTTTCATGAATCTGAGCTGGTGTTCCGCAGGTAACCCAGTAATCTATTTTTCGTGTACGTTCTGCGTTCCAGGTAGTACCGTTTTTCCCAAAAGAAGCAGTTCCTACAGCAGGATTGTTCCATAAAAACCCGTAGCCTCTGCTGGAAACAAGAAATGGGACACTGGCCTGGGAATTTCGGTGGGCAAGCTCCAGAACACAGCCTTTTTTATCCAGATGACTGTCCTGATACTGTCCCATACCGTAAATCACTTCGCCGTCATAGGCTTCAAAACGAGCAGTTGCTTTAAAATCACCGGTAAGAGGATTTGCCTTCAGTTCACGCCCGGCTGTATTAAGTGGTGCGCAGTAACGGTCAATTCGCCATCGGTTTCTCCATGCTTCAGACAGGAGTTCCTTGTCGCCTTCCCAGAAGCTGATCCATCCTTCAAAATTAACGCGGGCTGTAAGCTTTCCGTTGGTAAGACTTGCGGTTTTTGCGTTCTGAACATGGGACTCAGGATTTTCATAATGTACATGCCAAGGCTCAGTTATTTCAATTTCCTTGATTTCAACCTTGCCTTTGGTGATGCCGGTATTTTCTTCCAGTGCCCATGGGCTTTTGTCAAAATTATATTCTTCCGAATGCTGTACACGGATTGAATCCTTTCCCCATGCACTGATAATTGTTTTTGCACTTCCATTTTTGATTACAAGAGTGCCGTTTTCATCAAAAAAATCCATACTAATATCCCGCTGTTTTTGAATTATCCCCTGATTTTTCCAATTAAGGCGGCAATCAGGAAGGCCACAAGATTTACTACAACAATGCTGGCACCGGCAGGCAGACTGAAAAAGAATGAAAATGCGATACCGGCAAAAAAGCAGATTACGCTGAGAGCTGCCGACAAAAGGGTTACTGCAAAGAAGCTTTTGCAAACTCTCATGGAAGTTAGGGCTGGAAAGATGATAAGACTTGAAATCATCATGGCACCCATAAGACGCATACCGATTACTACGGTAAGGGCAGTAAGAAGGGCAATGAGTCTGTCGTAATTTGCAGATTTGATTCCTGCCGAGGTGGCGAAATTTGGATCAAAGGTTACCATGAATATATTTCTGTAACAAAGGATGAAAAGCAGAAGAACCACAATGCTTAAAATTACCGAGATGATAACATCATTTTTTCCGAGTGCAAGAATTGAACCAAAAAGATAGGCTGTAACGTCGGTGTTAAGTCCGCTTACAGCACTGCTTACAAGAATTCCTATGGCAAGAGCACTGGAGGAAATCAGGGCAATTGCAGAATCACCTTTAAGGCCTTTTTCAGATGAGGAAAGACGCAGAAGAAAAAAGGCTGCCAGAATTGAAACTGGAAGACTTACAAGAAGCGGGCTTAAGTTCAAAGCCATTGCAATCGCCAGTGTTCCAAATCCAACGTGACTTAATCCGTCGCCAATCATGGAATAGCGTTTTAAAACCAGAGTTACTCCAAGAAGTGCTGCACAAAGGGAAACAAGACTTCCTGCCACAAGGGCACGGACAATAAAATCGTATGCAAAAAGTGATGCCATTATCTGTCTCCTTCTGTTGCTGTAATATCACCGGTATCAGTTTCCGGATCATAGGAATCAGGATATTTTTCGATATAAACTGTTTCTTTTAATAGAGGATTTGAGGCCTTAAAAACAATGCGAGATTTGTAAATATGAGAAGCCTTGCAGTCGGATCCACAGTGATTACAGGCGTGGGTAGAACAGGTTTCAACTTCACTCATGGTGTTGAAATATGGAGTTTGCTGGTAATCTTGGGAAGTGCCGTAAAAAAGTGGAGAGCCGTCCATGTGAAGAATATGGGTGGCATTTAGTACTGCTCGGTGAATATCGTGGCTAACCATAATGATGGCAACTTTATCTTCCCGATTTAATTTTCTAACCAGGGCGTAAAGCTCGTCGGTTACAACTGGATCTAGACCGTTTACAGGTTCATCCAGAACAAGCAGATTGTCGGAAGCGCAGAGAGCACGTGCAAGAAGAACCCTCTGCATCTGTCCCCCTGATAATTCCTGAAAAGATTTGCTCCTGATTTTTTCTATGCCAAGTTCACTGATCTTTTTTGATGCAAGCTGTCTTTCACTTTTTGTGTAAAAAGGATTGTACTTTGAAAGACCTTTTCGGGCTGCAAGAACGCCAGAAAGAACCACTTCTTCCACTGTAGCAGGAAAGTCTCTATGAACGGAACTTTGCTGGCTTAAATATCCGGTACCTTTTTTCTGACACAGAATTTCTCCTTCAGAAGGTTTTTCCAGTCCCAGAATGGATTTTACAAGAGTAGATTTACCCGATCCGTTTGCTCCAACAATACAAAGGTATTCCCCCTCATGAAGATCAAAGGAAACGCCGGAAACAGCAGTGTAAGAGCCGTATTTTACAGTTACATTTTTGCATGAAACAAGAGCCATAAGTAGATTATATCAGAAAAAAACTTGTTCTGACAAATGTGTCTTGAAAGTATTGTATGTCACACGGATTTGTTCTAAAAGTAAGACTTTTTAAAAGAAAGATTTTTTATCTAAGTCCTTCTTCCAAGGCGCGGAGATTCTGTTCCAAAGCATCAAGATAAGTGAATCCCTGATCAAACTGCTGTTTTGTAAGATTGTGGCAGGCATTCAGTTCAATGACTTTTGTACCGGTGGCTTCGGCAATTGTCCCGGCTATTTTTTGATTTGATAGTTCTATTGTAAAAACCGCAGGAAGCTGTTGTTTTTTTACTGTATCAATCAGGTATGCAATGGTTTGTGGACTTGCCTCAACTGCGGAACTGCATCCTGGAAAAGCTGCACGGTATGTGATGCCGAATTCTTCAGTAAAGTAACGGAGGGGAAATCGATCACCCATTACAATAAAAGGATTTTCTTTTTCAAGAACAGCGGCCTTAATTTTTTTCTGGACTGAATGAATCTTTTCAATATAATTTTCTGTATTTTCTTTATAAAAATCGCTGTTCTCCAGATCCATAGCGGAAATTGTCTTTTCCAGGCTTTTTAAGATGCGGCAAGCGTTTTCTGGGGATGTCCAAACGTGCTCATCAATTTCAAAATCTGATAAATTTTCATCTGAAGTAGCAGCCCCACCATCTTTTTCATCCGTTTCCATGCCTTCCACAAGCTCTTCTTCCAGAATTTCAGCATTTTCTACCAGAAGAAACAGTTGTTTTGGTGGGTTTTTCATGGATGCAAGTATTTTTTCGGCCCATTCATCACTTTCGCCACCTGTAAAAATAAAAAGATCAGCATTTTCAAGACTGATGATATCCATTGGGGAAGGGTCAAAAGAGTGAATTTCCATACCAGGTTTTATAAGAAGCTTAAGGTTTGCTTTATCTTTGCAGATGGCACGGGCAAAATCATAGGATACAAAATTTGCCGCAACTATATGAAGACCTTTTGCAGCTCCATCTTTTTTATTTGAACAGGACGGAAACAGGAGAAAAGCAAGAAGAAAAAGGGGGATAAAAAATCTGTAGGAGTATATTTTTTTCATGGAAATCCTGTAAAAATTCAAATTCTTCTATAATATTAGTTTTTTTTTTTGAATTTTGCAATTATACTAAAGAAAGCTGTGTTTTGTGCCGATAAACATAAGTGGCAATGTATTTTTAAATGTTCAATTTTAGGGGTTTTTTATGATATTTAAGAGACAGGTTTTAGCTATTATTTTACTTACTCTTTGTACTTCAATGGTTTTTGCTCACGGTAAGAAAGATACCGAGGCAAAAGATGTTCAGAATATGAACAGCTGGACTGAGACTTTTGATCTCGAGGGAAAGAAAAAGGGTAAATACAACATCATGATTACGGCCAAAGATAAGGGTGGTAATACTTATGTTGAAGGACCACACAATATTTATGTCGACCCTGACTCTGATCTTTGTATCCCTGGTATCACCAACCCTTATCCTAATATGCGAGTTGTAGGTAACTTGAATATTGTAGGAACCTGTATTGATGATGATGGTGTAGATCACATTGATCTGATTCTTGACGGTGATGAAGCAAATCCAATTCGTGCAGAAGGTGCTGAATTCTGGTCTTACTATCTTGATACACGGGATCTTGAAGAAGGTCCTCATACTATAAAAGTAGTTGGTTATGATATTAATGGCCTTAGAGGAAAAACAACTGAACTTACATGGCAGTTGGACCGACGTCAGCCTGTTACATCAATCAACGATAAAAAAATGGGTGTTCTTGTTTCTGGAAATACTCACTTTGTTGGACGTGTAGAAGATGGTAACGGTATTCATGATCTTCTTTATTCCATCGACAACGGACAGAATTTTATTCCTGTAAAAATCAACAATAATGTAAAAGGCCGTTATGCAACTTTTGACATTGTAGTTAATACAAAAGAATTTAAAGACGGACCAGCGGTTATCTGGTTTAAGGCAACTGATAATGCCACATCTACAGGTATTTATTCATTCCTTTATTTTATAGACAATACAAAGCCAGATGTTAAAATCGTTTCTCCAACTCCAGACCGTGAAGTAAATGGAAAATTCTCAATTGCCGGTTATGCAAAAGATATTATGGGAATTACATCTCTTTCATGGACATACGGTAACGAAAAAGGTGATATTGAACTGATTCCAGGTAACCCTTACTGGTGTCTCAATTTCGATGCCACAAACGCCAAAGAAAAAACACAGAAATTTACAATCAAAGCCCAGGACGTTGCTGGAAACATTGTAGAAGTATCTCAGAATATTAAAATCAATACTGAAAATGACAAACCGGTTGTAACAATCGAAAATCCTGTTGCAGCTCGTTCTTATTATAATGATGAACCAATTTATGTTCGTGGACTTGCAGTTGATGACGACGGTGTTAAATCTGTACGAATGGCACTTGATGGATCTGATTACCAGGCTCTTGAAACACGAGGTTCTTTCTTCTTTGAGCTTCCTAAAAACTCAGAGCTTTCTACTGGAAAACACAAGGTTACAGTAATTGCTACCGATATCAACGGTATAGATGGAAATCCTGTATCAGTTGAGTTTATGTGCCAGGGTGAAGCTCCAAAATTCGATAAAGTTAGCCTTTCATCAGGAAAAGACAGTCAGGACTGGAAAAACGCTACCGAAATTCATCCGGAAAGTGGTTCTTCATTAAAGTTCGATATTACATCAACAACAGGACTTAAAAATATTCATACAAACTGGTCCTGGCGAAAAGAAGAAGCCATTGATTCAGACCTTGCACTTAAAAATGTAATGAACTATTCACTGGTTATTCCTGTTACAAATGATCTTCCAAAGGGTCTTTCAAAGCTTACAATTACTGCCACAGATATTTTTGACCGCACAACAGAATACAAAACAATGGTTTATATTACCAATACTTCTGAAATCAAATCTGATGTGCCTATGGTAGTTTTCGATGACAGCCGTGTTGATGAAGAAGGACGAATTGTAAATGATCTGAACTTTCCTGCAACAGGTTATGTAATCGGTGGAGATATTAAGAAAGCAGAAATTTCTCCAGCAACAAAATTTGCCTCGATTGAAACCAGCGGAAATCAGATTCGTCTTATTGCTACAGAAGAAAAGGGAACATCAGAACCAGTTGTAATTAAAGTAACTACAGCCAAAAATGATGTTATTGAAAGCCGTCCTCTGATTTTTGTAAATGATACTGAAATCCCAACACTGGAGCTGGATGATATTTTCCAGGATGGTGAATATATTTCAAAAAAAGCTTATGACCTTAATCTCCAGGATGTAAAAATCAAGGGTAAAGCTGCATGCAGTACAGGTCTTATGCGTGTTCAGTACAGACTCCTTTCGGCATCTATCGAAATGAAAGCTGGAATTATTTCTGCTGTAAAAGGTACTACAGTTCCAGAAGGCTTTACAGATGTTGAAATCGACGATAAAGGAAGCTTTGAATTCCACATTGAATCAGATTCTCTTGGAAACGGGGCCTACCTTGTTGAAATTGTAGCTGAAAGTAATGCCGGCATGAAGAAAACTGCCATTGTTGCAGTGGACAAGATTCCTGAGCTTACAGAAAATGAAAAAGGAAAAATGCCTGTTCCAAAAGTACCAGTAGTTTCCTGGTTCGATGGAATTGACGTTTATGCACGCAGTATTTCTCAGGTTCCAGGCGAAGAAGCTTTTGAACATTTCTCTCGTGAAAACATGATTGAAGGTACAAACAATCTTGCCTGGTCTGCAGTAGATGCAAACGGAAAAATCACAGCTGCAAAATTCGCCGCTATGAAAAAGCCAACACTTAGTGCAAACTTTGTTTCTGTAAACGACGAAGAATATCTTTCAGGTATGACAGTTGTTGCAAATCAGGCCAGTGATGCTGGAAAAATCGTTGCTTACATTGATACAGGCGCTGCAGTAACTGGTGTTACATACGAAATTTCAGGTGATTCAGTTGCAGGTGGGGATGTAAAACAGACTGGTTCAGCAAAACTCATTAAACCGAATCCTAAGGGGGATAATCCTACAAGATGGATTGCAGAAATTCCTTTGAAGAACCTTTCTTCCCGTGTTACAAAAGTTCGCATGAACGTAAAAGCCGGTGGTCTTGAACAGTCAATCTGGGGAACTATCCGTGTAGTTCGCACAGTAGATGATCTTGCAAAAGACGATGAAGAAAAAGTTTATACAATGGCAGGAACAGGAGTTAAATTTGATTCTGTTTCAAACTCATATATACTTCCTGCTGATGGAGAATTCTGTTATTACGCAAACCTGCCTCTTCCAATAACTGCTGAACTGGTTGCTTCAACAGGCGATCTTTCAATCGACACAAACGGAAGACTGATAACTCTCCATGCAAACTCAGACGGAGTTTATAACAATGTAAAGCTTCGTGTAACAGACGGACTTGGCGATGTTTACGAGAGTGCAGCATTCAACCTTACAAAAGATTCTGGTGCACCGGACCTTAAGATTGAAACTCCGGAAATGCAGCAGTGGCTCAACAATAATGTAAAACTGTCAGGTACTGTTGCTGATACAATCGGTGTTGCAAAAGTTGAATACTCACTGGATAATGGTGAAACATGGAACAACATTTCCTTTACAACAGCAAAAGGCGATGCCCGTGGTGTTACATTCTCTAAGGATCTTGAAATCTCTCATATTCCTGATGGCCTTGTTTCAATCATTGTTCGTGCCACAGACGTGTGCGGAAACAGTGTTACAGCCTATAAAGCTGCATACAAAGATATAACTCCTCCAGACGTAACAGTTGTTGAACCTTTGGATGACGACATTGTAAACGGTGAAAACCTTATCGTATTTGAAGTAAAAGACAATGGAATGCTTTCGAAGGCTGAATACGTTGCTCCTGGTGAAAAATCAAAATCAGAACTTCCAATTGAATCAAATCTTGTTTCAGTAATGATCGGTACAGAAGAAAAACCTATCGATGATACAATGAGCTTTGTATTTACAGATGAAGCCGGAAACAAAAATGAAATGATTGCATGGAAGTTCCTTATTGATAATGAAAGTGACCTTCCTGTTTCAGAAATCCACGTTCCTGAAGAAAACCAGGTAATTACCCGTGACTTTACAATTTCCGGGGTTATTTACGATGATGATGGTCCTTCTACTATCTTCTATAAAATTGATGACGGTCCTTACAAACAGATTCCTGAAGTTGGAACCAGCTTCTCTCTGGATATACCACTTTCATCAATGACTGATAACGAACATTCAGTAACAGTTTACGCTGTTGATATCAACGGTGTTAAAGGTCTTGAAACAACACGTAAGTTCCGAATCTCTCTTGAAGAACCAAAAGGTGCAGTTGTAACACCAACTATCGACACTTCAGTTCGTGAACTTATTACTATTAAGGGTGTTGCAAGCGATAAAAACGGTATTCAGAAGGTTCAGATTTCTCTGGATAACGGAAACACTTACAACGATGCAGTTGGAACTGAAGAATGGTCTTACACTGTTGATTCCCGTGCAATTCCAGGTGGAACTCAGGTAGTATTCCTCAAGATTTTTGATAACTACGACATTCAGGGACTTTACTCATCTTTGATTAATATTGATAACGAAGCTCCAGTGCTTCACCTTGAGCTTCCAAAGGATGATTCAACTACAACAGGAAATCTGTTCTTCTCAGGTTACTCATATGATAATCTGGAAATTACAAGCATGTATGTTACAATCCGCAACATGGATCAGACTGGAAAAGCCATTAGACGTGACTTCAAAATTGACCGCGTTATTGGTGACATCATGGATATTACAGACCTTCCTGACGGATTTTACAACGTTGAACTTTCTGCCGAAGATAAGGCTGGAAACAAGACAAACGTTTCTCGTAACATCCACCTTGAAAAGAACAAGGATGCCGCTACAATCGATCTTCTGTATCCTTTGAACGGTGAACATAAAACCGGTAAGTTCAATATTTATGGTCAGGCTGCTTCTGAAAATGAAATTCAGGCTCTCCACCTTTATATTGATGGAAAACTTATCCAGGATACACATCTTACAAAGAGCGGTTACTTCAAGTTTGAACTGGGACCAGATTCTGAAATCAAGGAAGGAGTTCACGAATATTTTGTTGAAGCAACTCTTGATACTGGTGTTAAAGTAAAATCAAGACCACAGACTCTCACTTACAGTCCGTTTGGTCCATGGATTACTGTAGACAATTTTGCATACGGTGACTTTGCTACAAAACGACCTTACCTCCGCGGTGAAGCCGGTTATTCCATTGCCGAAGATGACCTTTTGATGGCAAAAACAAAAGAAGCTACAAAAGAATTCAAGGCTGCAATTGCTGCAAAAACTGTAGAAAAGGTTGAAATCAGCTTCAACAATGGTAAAACCTTTGAACTTCTCAGTGAATCTGGAAAATGGGCCTACCGTATTGAAAATGAAGATATGGCAGAAGGTGCACACTTCATGGTAATTCGTGCCACAATGAAAAACGGTGAAACTGCTATTGACCGCATTGTTATTCAGATTGATAATACAAAACCAAGTGTAAAGCTTATTTCACCTACAATGGGTGGACGTTACAACCAGGAGCTTGAATTCTCAGGACTTTCTGGTGATGACATTGGTCTTGAAGAAGTTGAAATAAAACTCCGAAAAGGTGACAAGGCATCTTACGAAGTTCCTTCATTCATCCAGGGACTTTATGTTGATGTAAACTTCTGGGGTGCAACTCTCTTTGATGTAGGTGCTGGTCTTACCTTCTTTGATGAAAACGTAAAACTTCAGGTTCATTGGGGACAGTTTACACAGGCTCAGCGTGATACAGTTTCAGCACTGCTTAAGCGCGACCTTACAGAATCACGATACGGTGGTTCTAATATTCTTGGACTTAAGATTCTTGCAAACGTTTCCACAATTCCGTTTGCATACTTTTTGGGACACGACTGGGAATGGCTCTATGCAAGCGTTGCAATTGGTGCCAACTTCTCATACTTCTCAGATCAGGGACAGATTCTTTCAGCCCTTATTGGACAGCTGGAATTTCCACGAGTTCACTTTGCTGAAGTAAAGGCTTTCAGTACAATATCAATGTACACTGAAGGTTCAGTTTGGTTTATTCCATCAGACGTTACATCAGATGACATCCGTCGTATTCTGCCAACGTTCTCTGTTGGTTTCCGTTTAAGTATTTTCTAGGGCAGTGGAGGATATCATAGTTATGAAACGATTGAAACGTTTACTTGTTGCTTCAATAATGCTGCTTTGTGCAGGTCATGTATTTGCACTGGAAGACTATGTCAGCGATGTTTATCATGAAATTGATACTGCCTTCCAACAGAAATCGGAAACAGGACTTAATGTAGTTCTTCAGGAAAATCAGGGCGACAAGTATTACTATTTGATGGAAAATTACGCCACCAAAAAAGTACGTCGTCTGATTATTACCAATGACTACGAGTTTGCCATGAATGCAATTCTGGTTATCATCGACAACAACCTTGATAATACAGACGCTGTTGAAATGTATGCACTTATTTCTGAGGCTTTTGAAGAACAGCGTGCTGCCGAAAAACAGGCTCTTCTTGAAGAAGAAAGACTCCAGGCAAAACTGGCAGCATCAAAAGAGGAACAGCGTTCTACCGTAGAAAAATCCTACGAAACAGTAAACGCTGCCGATGGACAGAAAGTCTTCCAGAAGAAAGATCAGAAAATGTCTTCCAATATCTGGCAGTTCCGTTTTGGTATTGTTGATGGGGACTTGGTTACAAATCAGAGCGATAAGTTCATGGACTTTAAGTACGGTATTTCGGCCGCTTTTGATTTCGAACATCAGAAAGAATCTGTAAACCTGGGCTTTGATGCATACAGTGCCTTCCATCTTTCGTTTGCAAGACCGGAATTGGATAACACTATGCTTTTGAACCTGGAGCTTATGCCAAAGATTTCATTTAATGGATTCTGGGATAGATTCTTTGTTCGCGCAGGATTTGTTGCACTTCCTGTAGTAAGAAACACCAATGCAGTCAGTGCTGATCTTTTCGGAACCTTTATTACACCTGCGGTAGGTATTGGAATTGGAAATGCAGCTATTGGTTCTGCACAGTTCAGTCTTAATGCTGACTACTATCCTGGACATTTCTTCTATAAAGATTTGAATGCAGCTATGGGATTTGGAGCAAATATCTGTATTCCTTATGCTGAAATGGACAGACTTAAACTTACTTTCAACTTTGGTCTAAAAGATTATCTGTTTATAAAAAACAATGGAATTGAAAATAGAGCAAAAATCATAATTGCGATAGGAGCTGAAAATGTTATCCGCTAAGATTAAAAAAATTTTTTACATTGCTATGTTTGCCATTTTTACGGCGGGCACATTTGCTGCAACAAATGATCTGGCTACAAGATTTTTGGATAAAGCAGATGCAGCTTATGAAGAAGGAAATCTGACTGATGCTTACAAGTACATCAACCAGGCTTTGACATTGAATAAATCAGAAAACCCTGACATGAATATTGTAATCTTTGCACGTCAGATTTATAAACAGTGTCTTACAAATCTTAAATCAGAGTATGACGAACAGTTTTACATCGATATTGTCCAGAATCTGGAGAAATTTCCTACTGTAGACAATACTGATCTTCAGAAGCTTGTAAAGCAGGTTAAGTCAATTCAGGAACAGAAAAAAGAAGATGAACTTGCTGCTCAAAGAAAGGCTCAGGATAAGATGAACCAGGACCAGTTGAATGCTATGCGTGAGCAGAGTGAAATTCTTTTGAATCAGAGTGAAGAAAATTCTCGTCGCAACGAAGAACTTATGAATGAACTTCAAAAAGGTTTTGAAGAAAGTGCCGTTGCTCAGAAAGAAGCAGCCAAGGCCAGTCAGGAAATGGCAAAAGCTCAGAAAGAAGCCCTTGATTCAAACCGAGAAATGGTAGAAGAGCTTAAAAAAGGTAACGAAAACAACCAGAAGTCAACAAAGACAATTCTTTTCCTTATTGTAGGAATTGTAGTTCTTATCCTCCTGATTGTTCTTGTTATTATTCTTATTGCTCGCCGCGGCTTTAAGAACCAGCAGATTCAGCAGGAACAGTATGTTCAGGCATTCCGTCAGCTGGCAGCCTCTCAGAATGCAACAAACCGCCTTATGCTTGGAAGTGTTGTAGATATGTACGGTGGTGCTGGTGGACCTGGACAGCTTAAACTTGCAGGTAGTTCACGATGGACACCAACTGCTCTTCCGGATGTTGAACAGACACCAGAACAGCAGGAAGAACTTAGAACCCTTGCAGTAAAATGTGAAGAAATTGGTTCAAAAATTGACCAGGTTACTGGTCGCAAAAATAACAGTAAAAACGTATCAGAAATGGTATACAAAATTGCCATCCAGCTGGGTCTTCCACAGGGTGAAAGTATGCTTTATTTCTGTGCTGCAATGATATACGATGCAGGATTCCTTGAACTGCCGGAAGAACTGCTTTCTGCTGAACAGCTCACACCTGAACAGCGTAAAGAAATGCAGAATCACGTTAATCAGGCAGAAAATCGTCTGGACTTTGTTCCTAAAAAGTACTGGGAAGTATTTGACGGAGCATCCCGTTTTCACCATGAGAACATGGACGGATCGGGTTATCCAAAAGGTCTGAAGGGTGACGAAATCCCTCAGATTGCCCGTTTGATTCGTGTTTGTGAATCCTTTATTTCCATGAGCAGTAAACGTGATTACCGCGAAATCATGGATAAGGAAACTGCTCTTGAAAAGCTTCGTGAGCAGCCACAGTTCTATGATCCGGATGTTGTAAATATTCTGGAACAAATCATTTAGAATTGTCTAAAATAACCGGTTTTTTCTGCCGATAGATGAGGTATGAAAAAACCGGTTTTTTTATTTTGTACAGTATTACTGTCGGCAAGTCTTTTTGCCCGAGAGATTAACCCTCTCTATCAGCTTCCAAATACTCAGAGCAGTAAAGATACAGATTCATCCCAGACTTTTGTAGTAGGATCTGATGAAGGACTTTATCGTCTTACTTCAAATAACGCCTGTTTTCCTTTGTGGACTGATGGACGGGTAGATCAGATTATTCCTATTACGGATGCAAATCCAGTGGAAGGAAAGGTATCTGAAAAATATATTATCCGAACTTCAATGGGAATTTACTATACCAATGGTCTGAAAAATTTTGAACTTAGAAGTGAAGGACTCCCAACCTTTGTTATAAAAAAATACGACGGAGAAACAACAACACTTGAAGAACAGATTCACCCTCTTAAAGATATTGCGGTAAATCCGTTGAACAATGCAGAAATGGTAACAGCAACAAAAGATGCAGTTTTCCTTTCAAGAGATTATGGAAAAACCTGGACAAGTCTTGGATCCAGAAGCGTTACTACACCTGGTGTAAAAGCCTGCGCCGTTGCTACAATTAATGGCCAGTGTGTTGTATTTATGAGTCATCCTCTTTACGGTGTTGCATACATTTTCCCTGACGATCCAAAATCTAAATGGACAGATCTTAAAACTGGTTTTGAAATAATGAAGACCCTTTCCAATACGGACGAAGTTTCTGATATTCTGTGCGTTGCAAAAAAAGACATGGATGGAACAGTTAGAACCGATGTTTATTTTTCACAGTCATTTTTGCCAAATATCTACGAGCTTTCCTGGGAAGAAAAGAAAGTAAATCTTATTTACAAAGGGAAAGAACCTCTTGAATCCACAGATGGCCTTACTTATGTAGACGGTGCCCTTTTGTGGACTACCATGGAAGGTTTTGCTGCAGTTGATTTAAATCTTATGTCAAGTCCTGGAAAACCAAGCGAAGCTGCAAACTGGGACAAGGCTTTTGCAAATGTTCCTGGCATGGTAAATACAGCCTGGATTCCTTCAAGCCGCAGCGGATTTTCGGAAGGTGTTCTTCTTTCTGAGCTTTGGCAGCTTTATCCTGGAACTGTAAATACCCGTTTTGCCAGTACTGCCGATGGTAAAAAATCAATTTATGTAAGTGCCTATCAGTGCCGCAATCAGGAAGGTATTGATAAATTTAAAAAGATCATTAAAGACAATAATCTGAACAGTCTTGTAATCGACATGAAAGATGATTATGGACTTTTGCGCTACCACACAACTGATCCATTTGTTGCTGAAAAAGCTAAGGAAAGCGGTTATGCCATCGATCTGGAAAATTTTGTTGATACATTTAAGAAAGAAGGCGTCTATCTGATTGCCCGACTGGTTGTTTTCAAGGATAAAAATCTTGCCTCTTATGGGAAAGAAAAATATTCAGTTTGGGATAGAACAACAAATAAATCCTGGCTTGGAATTAAAGGTTATGACGATATAGTCAATGAAGACGGCTCAAGTGGTGGAAAACAGGCTGTTTATTATGACGAAAAGTGGGTTGATCCATACTGTGAATATGTTTGGGAATACAATGTTGCGATTGCTCAGGAACTGGTTCGCCGTGGTTTTGATGAAATTCAGTTTGATTATATCCGCTTTCCTACCGACGGTGAAAATCTTTCAAGCACAAAATACCGTTACCAGGAAAAAGGTATGGACAAAGAATCTGCCCTTATTTCATTCCTTTCCTACGCCCGTGAAAACATTGATGCTCCAATAGGAATTGATATTTACGGTGCAAACGGCTGGTACAGATCTGGAACTAGAACCGGTCAGGATGCAGAACTTATGAGTGAATATGTTGATGTAATAGGACCTATGTTCTATCCAAGTCACTTTGAACAGAACTTCCTGGAATATGCGCCTGCTGCCGATCGAACTTACCGCATTTATTACTATGGTTCTTTCCGCAACAGTGTTATTACCCGAAACCGGGCAATCATCCGTCCGTGGATCCAGGCCTTCTATCTGAATGTTCGCTATGACCGTCAGTATTATGATAAAGATTATGTTCAGAAACAGGTTTTTGGTGTAAGAGATTCCATCAACCAGGGTTATATGTACTGGAATAACAGTGGAAATTATGACTACATTTCTCCTGATATTACTGATGACCAGCCTTTTACAGGAACCTGCGAAGAATCCAGTCTTGAATACAGAAAACCTGTTTTGGGCGACAAAGTAAAAGGTCACTATGTTGATGATGGAGTTTCCGTACTGGACAGCATTATTAAAGAAGATTTTGAATATTATGGAGATTTCGTGTATACTCCATTCTTGAAAATAAATCAGTAAGGAGCCATTTTTATGGAAGATTATAAAAAAGAATTCATCAATTTTATGCTGGAATGTCAGGTACTTAAATTCGGTGACTTTACATTGAAAAGCGGACGCAAATCCCCATTTTTTATGAATGCTGGAGCTTACGTAACAGGAAGTCAGCTTGCCCGACTTGGAAAATATTACGCACAGGCCATTCACGACAACTTCGGTGATGATTTTGATGTGCTTTTTGGACCTGCATACAAAGGTATTCCTCTTTCAACTGCAACTGTAATCGCTTACAGCCAGATGTTCGGAAAAGAAATTCGTTACTGCTCAAACCGTAAAGAAGCCAAAGATCACGGTGATGCAGGAATTCTTCTTGGAAGCAAGATTAAGGATGGAGATCGTGTTGTAATCATTGAAGATGTAACTACTTCCGGTAAATCTATCGATGAAACATATCCTATTATTGCTGCTCAGGGCAAAGTGAACATTGTTGGTGAGATCATCAGTCTTAACCGTATGGAAAAAGCTCTTGATTCAGAAAAAAGTGCTTTGGATATGATTACCGAAAAATACGGATTCAAAACCTGTGCTATTGTTACAATGGCAGAAGTAATTGATGCACTGTACACAAATGGTGACAAACAGGTTATTACAGATGAAATTAAAGCCCGAATTGATGCATATTACGCCGAATACGGTGCAAAATAAGGTGTCAAATGAAAAAATATTTTGATCTTACAGGACAGGTTGCAGTTGCTCCAGCTGTTGGTATTACTGACGATCAGTTTATGGACGTATCATCAATATTGCAGTTGATGACGGATACACAGCAATCAAATTTGTAGTAAAAATGCAGTTCTTTCTTATAAGACACGGCGAAACCGACTGGAACAAGCAGTTTCTTCTTCAGGGAAGGGAAGATATTCCTTTGAATGAAGATGGAATTGCCCAGGCTCACGTAACAGGAAAGGCTCTTTCCAATATCCACGTGGATCTTATTCTTTCAAGTCCCTTGAGTCGTGCATTTAATACAGCAAAAATCATCGCTTCATATACAAACAATCCCAAAATCATTATTGAAGAGAATCTTATTGAAAGGGATTTTGGAAAGCTTTCTGGATTGTGCTATAAAGGTCGTAATGTTTTTGCAGGTTTTGAAGGTGATGATGAAGCAGAACCGCTGGAAAAGGTGACACAGCGAATTTTTTCCGTTCTTAATAAATATGCACAAGAAGCAGATGAAAAAAATCTTCGGATTGTGGTTGTTGCTCACGGTGCAATTCTTCGCACTGTAAAAGACGCTCTTGGAAATCTGGAACCAATGAAGCTTGGAAATGGGGCCGTCAGTGTAATCAATTATTCAAAGGGGAAATACACTTTAGGCCCTTTGAATGTCATGGGCGACGATATTGCTCTGCTAAAATAATCAAAATCAATAATCATACCAGCCGGATGCGCTCTGATCGGCAAGCTGAATCAAAAGCACCAGAGGATTGGACAGGAAGTTTGAGTAATTCATTTTTTCTGTGTCAGTAAGATCTGAAAATCCCATGTGGCGGCTTACAGCTTCCAGAACTGGGCGTTTTTTTATATAGCTTGGCATGGCTTCCAGCAGAAGAAGCATAGATTCATTTCCGTGGCCAAGGTTTCTTACATCAGTCTTAACGGTGTAGTAGGGAGTTTTTGTCCAGTTTCCAAAAACATCTTTGGTGTTCTTATAGCTGGTGGAATAAAAACCGGCTTTGCAGAAATCATGAGAAATGCAGGATACAAAAATGTCTTCAGCAGTGAACGTAAATTTATTCCCTGTTTTTGATTTAATCCAGTCAGCAAAAATTGCAGGTGCTAGTTTCAATGCCTGGTAGGTTACCATAAGGGAATGAACTGCAAGTCCACCTTTGAAATTTCCGTGGAATTTTGTGGAAGCAGGGGAAGTATAGAATTCGTGTTCTTCCATCCATTGAAGAAAAACGGCACATTCTTCGTTATTCTGGATGCAGGCTCCTGCCATTTCGGTAATGGCGGCCTTAATCTGATCTATATTAAACTCAGGTCCTGTTAAGCAGTTGTATTTTTCAAGAATGGCCACAAGCTCCTGTGAGCCTGATGTCAGTGTTTCAAGTTCTTCTAATGTCATTTTATCTTATACCTCCTTACCACCGTCAACGATGATACCACCAAGGGCGGTTCAATGTCCACCAATGAACTTTGTGGCGGAGTGGCTCATCTACTGGAACTGAAGCATGTGAACACCTAAAAAAAGCAGTCAATTTTATATAAAAGTAAACCTGAAGTAAAAAATATACAAAATTGAAATAGGTTTATCCTATAAATTTACTAGGATTCTATTTGAAATATATGAAAATTTTGGTATCCTTTAAATATGAAAGAAATAACCCAGCAGATTCTCACAGGCGAGCGTGCCCTTTACGAAACACACGATGCAAAAATCACCTACTGTACATTTGAAAATGGGGAATCACCGCTTAAGGAAAGCAGCAATCTTGAAGTAGATAATTGTCTTTTTAAATGGAAGTATCCTTTCTGGTATACACAGCACGTAAAAGTTACTAATTCCGCTTTATTTGATATGGCTCGTGCCGGTATCTGGTATGTAGAAGATTTTACTATGGAAGATACTGTGGTGGAAGCTCCAAAAAATTTCAGAAGGGTGAATGGACTTGTACTCAAAAATGTAAATCTTCCAAATGCCGCTGAAACATTGTGGCAGTGCAAAAATGTTAAGCTGCAGAATGTTACGGCAAAAGGTGATTATTTTGCCATGAATTCAACTGATCTGGAAATTGAAAACCTGACTCTTAGTGGTAATTACAGTTTTGATGGCGGAAAAAATATTGTTGTACGCAATTCCCGGCTTCTTTCAAAAGATGCTTTCTGGAATGCCGAAAATGTTACAGTATACGATTCATTTATTTCCGGTGAATATCTTGGCTGGAATTCCAAAAACATTACTCTGGTGAACTGTACGATCGAAAGTCTTCAGGGAATGTGCTATATTCAGAATCTTACCATGAAAAACTGCCGCCTTGTAAATACAACACTGGCCTTTGAATATTCTGAAGGTGATGTGGAAATCAAGGGAAAAGTGGAAAGCGTATTCAATCCGAAAGGTGGAACTATTAAGGCAGATGTAATTGGCGAACTGATTATGGATGAAAGACGTATTGTAATTGATCAGACTAAGATTGACTGTCCCAAAATCAGCAAAAAATCTGACCGTGCTGAATGGGAACGACCAAAAGAAAAATTCTAGGAAAACAACAGATGAAATACAACTTTGATCATGCTCCAGACCGACGAAACACTGACTCTTACAAATGGGATGTAAAGGAAAATGAACTTCCTATGTGGGTGGCCGACATGGATTTTGAAACAGCTCCTGAAATCCGGGAAGCTTTTTCCAGACGAATAGAGCACGGTGTTTTCGGCTATTCAATTGTACCTGATGCATGGTACCAAGCTTATGGAAACTGGTGGGAAAAGCGACATCATTTTAAGATTGAAAAGGACTGGCTTATTTTCTGTACGGGAGTTGTTCCTGCCATTTCAAGTATTGTGCGAAAGCTTACTACGCCAAATGAAAATGTTGTGATTCTTACCCCGGTATACAATATTTTTTTTAACAGCATTGTAAATAACGGTGCCAGAGTTCTTGAATGTCCACTTGTTTACGAAAAGGGTGAATACAGCATTAACTGGGAAGATTTTGAAAATAAACTTTCAAATCCGCAAACTTCACTATTAATCTGGTGCAATCCACATAATCCAGTTGGAAAAATCTGGGATTCTGATACCATGGCAAAAGTAGGGGAGCTTTGTAAAAAGTACGGTGTTAAGGTTATTTCTGATGAAATCCATTGTGACATTGTGCGCCCTGGTAAAGAATACACACCTTTTGCTTCCGTTACTGAAACCTGCCGGGACATTAGCATTTCCTGTGTGGCTCCAACAAAGGCCTTTAATATTGCTGGACTTCAGTCTGCAGCAGTGATTGTTCCAGAACAATTTCTCCGTCATAAAGTTTGGAGAGGCCTGAACACTGACGAAGTGGCAGAACCAAACTCCTTTGCTACACTTGCAGCTGTTACTGCCTTCGAAAAAGGGGAGACCTGGCTTAATGAACTTAATGACTACCTTTTTAAAAACCGCCATTACGTTGAATCTTTTATAGAAAAAAATATTCCTGAGCTTACTACCGTTTCCGCCGATGCCACCTATCTTGTGTGGATTGATATAAGTCGTGTTTTCAATGATGGAATTGAAGCCCGTGATTTTATCAGGAAAAGCACTGGACTTTACATCTGCGAAGGCAACGAATACGGTGAAGCCGGGAAAAACTTTATCCGCTTGAATATAGCCTGTCCTTTGGAACGAGTAAAAGAAGGTATGGAAAGATTGAAAACTGCTGTCACAAGATCAAAAATTTACGTTGATTGAACCCTGTCCGCCCAAAAATTTAAGAATCCAGATCCATGCTATCACCTTTTTTGCGGGCCTGTCGAATTGCAGCAAAAGCTCCTTTTATAAAATCTGAGGTTTTCATTAGGGCAAGACCATTGCTTTCATCTCCCAGAACTAAAAGACTGTCTCCCGGTTTGTAGTCCATGATTTCCCGGGCCTTTTTGGGTATAACAATCTGTCCTTTATCATTTATGGTAACAGTGCCAAAAATATGTTTTCCTTTTGGGGCTGGTGGAAGTTTTTCTGCTTCAGGTACACCTTCAATTTGTTCTACATCGGCATACAGCTGATCAATGGTGATATTGTATAATTTTGCAAGCAGGGCACATTTTTCTATATCGGGAATTGTTTCGCCTTTTTCCCATTTTGCGTAGGCCTGTCGGGAAATCCCGATTTTTTCGGCTACTTCTTCCTGACTGTAATTGTATGCATTTCTAAAATTAATAATGTTTTCCTGAAGCATTTTTGTGTCCTTATGGTCCTGGGAGTTTAGCAACGCTCGCTACCGGTTTTGGCAGACTTTGGCTGACTGATAGCATTTATATTATAATCCGTAAAGAACATATTTGATAACTGGAATGCGTTTTAATAATTCCCACAAACCAATGCTTACTGATAAAGTAACTACCAGTTCAATTAAATATATTACAGCAATTGGAAGGCCAGGTGCTATTGGTTCCAGTAATGTATTCAAGATAATCATAATCAGAATGTGATTAACGTAGATTCCCCAGTTTGTTTTATTCATATATGCAGAGAATTTATTTTCGAATTCAAGATTTTGTGCAACTCCCAGAATTCCCATTACTGTAAACCAGGCATGTACAATTGAAATCCAGCTGTTCTGAACCACTGCATCGGAATAAAGCTGGCCGTAGAACTTTACAAAATGCCATACCCAAAAACCCAGCCCTATAATCAGACAAATCCAGCCATATTTTTTAAGCTGAGCCAAAAGTTTTTCACTGCTAAAAACGTAATAACCAAAAAGGAAGGCCATAGTGTCGTAACCAAAACGATAAGTTGGAATCATTTTGATGTTTAAAATCTGAGCTACGCCAATCATTATGATTACAAGGGCAGCTGCTACAAAAATGTTTGATTTTTCACCGAGAGCTTCAAGTCTGCATTTTTTATCAATAAGTTTAATAAGAGCCAGAACTAAACAGGCAACAAACAGAACATGACAGAACCACAAGGCTCCTGTTCCAGAGGCAACTGAAATGAAATATTTTATAAATCCTGGAATTTTTTCGGCTTCTGGGCCAACTAAAAATCTGCTTGTAATAATCCAGCCACCAATCCATTGAATTGTAAAAATTCCTAAGGTACTTGGTACAAGGATTTTGCGAACCCGGGCTTTCATAAACTGGCGGAGAGTTTTTTTCTGTAATGTATATTTTGCACACATTCCGCTGACTACAAAAAGCAGAAGCATAAACCACTGGTAAACAAAATATTGAATAATTCCTGCAAAAGTGATTGTGGCTTTACCACCTTCTACAGCTGGATTTACAGGCAGGCGGCTGAACATTGCATCCTGTCCAATGTTGTTGTAATAATAGAAAACATGGAAAACCACAACTGTAAGAATGGTAATCCAACGGAGATTATCAATCCACTTTTTGCGGTCTGAAAGTTGAACAGAGTCTTTGTTTATAATTTGTTCCATAATTACAATTTCTCCTAAAAATTGAATATATATGATTTGTAAGAAAATTGTAATCTTTGGTTGCATGATAATCAACCAACTAAAGTTTACAATATTGAAGATTTTTTGTATGTTTTAGTTGCAAATTGATAGAAAATATTCCGAAAATTTTTGTATTTCAATTATTGCATCAATTTTTTGTTGCAAATCTTTCATTCGCTCTTTGATTATTTTATTTTGTAAAATCGATTTCGTATTTTGTACCATGAGAAAATAAAACGCCTTGTGCAAGTTCTATTTTTAGAATGCATGTATTTTCGTCTTCCAAATTGCTGTGGCCGTTATCTAACCAGGCTGCAAAAATCTGTTTCATTTTGTTTGCAATTTGTTCATTTTCTTTTTTTCCAAAAAATCCCAAATTAATTCCTTTTCCGCTTGCAGTAAACCAATCTCCAGAAATTGCAACATCAGGATTTTTTTGAATTTGTTTCATTTTGCCTGAAAGTGCGTAAGTTAAAACATAAAACGCCCCATCCTCATAAAATGCATCGACATTTCGCACAAAAGGTTTATTCCCGTCAGCAGTTGCAAGGGCAATAATGCTGTCTTTTTCAAAACGTTCAATTAAAATATTTTCTGTTGTTGTGTTTAATTTTTCCATAACAAATCTCCTGTCATTTTTTTTCTATTATAACAACTAGTATTCTTACAGTTTATACTATACATTTATTACGATATAATTTCAATATTGGAAAACACCCATTGCGCCCGATTTGTTCAAATAATTCTAGTTTTTTTTGCGTTAGGGTATGGAGCACCGCCGAAGGCGTTCGTGAAAGTTTTGAGCTAAGCGAGGAACTTTCACGAATGGAGCGAAAGCGGAAGTGCGGAACACCCGACCTGTAGCGACTGAAAGGAGCGGAAGGGAACGCCCAGATTATTATAAAATCATTCCGCCGTGGAAATGGAGTTCGTAGATTTTTGAATTCAGAAGTGTAAAAGTTTATATTTGATTCAACAAATTTTTTAAAAATCTTTTTCACCTTTTAAAAAACCATTTGAATAAAATTTCTTAAACTTCTAGTTGTAAATCCTGTCATCACTGCTAATTCATTAATTGAATAAAATTCTTTCATAATTTTTCCTACCGGTATTTTTTTTAGCTAGCTGATTTATAGTATATTGTTGAAAAATTATGATTTCAATTTGAAATTTAACGAGTTTTTCATAGTGGATAGGATAACACATTCCCGAAGTATTTAATTAGCCCGAAATTCGAGTTTTCTAAATTAACCGTAATCTGAAAAAGTTTTGATAAAAGTCCAGATTGCGGTTAATCATATAAGCTGCAATGCTATAGAAAAAGTGCCGGAACA
>JAEDJA010000062.1 GCA_016296575.1 Treponema sp. | reverse complement strand
CCATTACCGTCTTGAATGGCTTTAGTCGCAATATCTGCTTTTCCATTAAATGAAATAGTAATCTTATTATTTGTTGCATCTGAAGTAATTGTTACATTATCACCTGCTACAAGTATTAAAGTGGCTGTTTTAGAATCAGCAGCAATAGTAGTAGAATCAACCATAATGGTACTAAATGCATTCTGATTTACTTCAGCATCACTCGGAGCATGTACAGTTTGTGAATGGTCATACGCTACTTTACCCCTATCTCCACGATAAGCAGTAGAAGAGGTTTCTCCAAGAGCTAGTGTTTCACTTACTACAGCAAAAGTATTACCAGACCAACGGTATGTTTTTTCGCTTAATAAATCTATGTAAATCTTACCAGATTCTCCTGTTATTTCTGTTGTATAAGCAGAGTCCGTATAAAACTTACTATTGTAAAGATATCCCTCAATTACATAAGAAGGCAGTTGAGATGAAGGGACTTTACCAGCTGTGTCTAGCTCAGCTACACCATTTGGTGCACCTTTTAAGGAAGTATCCATTTTACCACTTATATCTTGATGCTCTGTCAGGTATCCTTTTGCCTCAAGCTCTGCATTCGTGACATATTCATCAGGAACAGAAGATAAATAGTTTTTATCATTTTCTAATTCTGATACCTTGGTTGGTACTATAATATCAACAGCTTTAGATTCTGGTGTGAGAGCCGTACCATTCACCTTTACGGTTTCAATTGCATTAGCCTGTGCATCTGAAGGAGCATGAGTAGAATCTGCATGGTCCTTGGCAGAATTCCAATTATCCTTATTCTCTGGTGTAACGTGAATATCACTGTCGCCGGTATGTGAATCTAATTCTTTCTTATATGTATCAATCGTTTTGTTCAATTCCTCTACAGCAACACTGTGTTCCTTAACTGTTTCATTGATATTTTCTATGGCTTCACCATGTTTATCAATGATCTTTTTGTGTATATTAATGTTACTGCTTAACTGGCTGATTTCCTTATCCTGATTTTTTTGATATTTTTCGTTATCTTCCAGAGCCTTCCCTATGTTATATTTTCTTTCTAAATCCGTTGGCGTTCTGACATGTGTCCGGTCTTGTTTTGATACCATAATTACTCTCCTTTCCATTCAAAAAGGGGCGTTACCGCCCCTACCATGTTACGTTTCCTTCTGCATCCACCGTGAACCCTAATTCCTTTAAAATTATTTCCATCTCCTGTCGTGAAATATCATCACGGTTGTTCAGGTACTCTACAATTTCATAATTATAGGTATCATCTGCATTATACTTTTGCTTAAACAAAATCAGCTTTGCTCCATAATCGATATCCAGAGTATTAAGATGTTTGATTACCTTGTTCTTTGCTGAACCGCTTATGGCATTACCGTCTTTATCCTTATCCGCTTTTATTTCAGAGATTTCCTTTGCATATATTCTGTACTTCACAATATCATCCGTTACCGCTTTCGATACAATGTATTTCTCCGGATTATTATAAGCCCAGCTATAAGCTTTTTTACTTGCTTCACTGGCTTTATACTCCGTATAAGGTATATTGTTGTTCTGCAGGAAGTCATACTTTTCAGGGTTCTTTGTAGCAAAATCAAACTCCTCAAAATCTGCAAACTTATCATAATCTTTCATGTCCACCTTTTCTTTTCTGTCCACGATGTTATTGATAAGTATATTTTTCTTTTCCACAGGCAAATCCAGTCCTGCAATATAGTCAAATTTCTCTTCCAGTGTACTTTGTTCCTTCAGACCTTCTCTGTATTTCCAGTAATCTGCAATAGGAATATCCACATCTGCATACTCCTGAATCTGCTTTTCCTGTAAAGGACTCCGCTCGTTTTCAATATAGTCCTGTGCATTCTTATTAGCCCACTGGCCAAATAATCCAGCCTGCAGTCTATTGGTTAGATTATCCTCTACCGGGAATCTCAGATTACCGGAATCCGTATAAGAACCAGCAACCGGAAGGTCATCGTCAAACATTGATAGACCCTGCACAGTTTTCCTAAGTTGTCCGCCGCCCATAGGCATGGCCATATAATACAGAGGATTCATCATTTCTTTAAATATTTTAGAAAAATCTCCTTCTCCAACGGCACTCATCAGGTCCGAAAAACTGCCGTCAAAAGGAAGCGCATTACTGATTGGAACACGTCCTCCACCAAGAAGTCCGCCAACAAATGGCACTTCCTGTGCAACGTTCATTCCAAGCCCTTCTATCGCTTTTAGTGCATCTCCTTCCTCTTCATCATCTCCGAATAAATCATCCAGAAATTCCAGAATCATTCCTATCGGGTCTAATGCAGCATCCCTTCCGGTAATATTTGAATATAGTATATTGTAAGCATAGGCTCCGACAAACATTGCCAGATATCCTTTTACAAGCTTTCCTTTTGCGTTCTCTCCAATATTCTGCGGCATATCTTTGAACATATATCCATACTGATTGGCGACTTCCAGCTGAAATGCTGTTAATAGCTTTGTCATAGGATTCTTTGCATTGAAAGCCGTCGGCATATTTCCGCGGCTTCTGCCTGCCATAAGCCCTTCCGCAAAATAATCCGCATTTTTAATAGCTTCCGACTCTGACATTCCGTTTTTGATGTTCTCATTGTATTTTGAACGCCATACCGTCTGTGTCGTGAAGGAGTCAACCGCTTCCATGAAAAATCCGACCTTTTCTCCAATCTTATCCCAGGTCGTCTTATTGAGATTTTCTGCCGGACGCAATCGATTGGTCATAAAGTCTGATTTATCAATCATTCCGTCATCCCTTATTATAGAGCTGACCGTCTCCTTCATTGCCTTAAGTGTTGATATCGGGCTGACCTCACCCCATGACTGTGTAATAGGAATGAAGTTTGTCAAAGCTGATGAGAAGCTTCCTGCTACCATATTGGCACTGACACGGTTTGAAATATTGGTCATGACGGAATATATCTTTCGGTTTGTAGCCGACTCCGTTCCTCTGTCAGAAGAATCCTTCTTTCCTGCCAAATTGTTAGTGTATCTCCGTAACTCCTGTACAAAGTTATTCAATGGGTTCTTTGCCACATTTATAATTTGGTCAATCTGCTGCCTCTTTTCATCGTCTTCTTCATATATCTTATCCAACTCATTCTGCACCATGTCAGCATCATATTCTTCATTGGCAAGAACCGCATCAATCTGTTCCTGTACACCTTTTTCACTGTGCTGGTATCGGATTTCCCTTTCCAAAGCCCTTAAGTTTTGGATATCCTCAATATGATATATCCAGTCCAGTGCACCATGCACATATGTGTCAAACCCTGTCAGGAAGTCGTAATCCGTTTTATCCCCTCTTCGATGTTTATCGAAGGACTGCCAGCTTCTCTCCGGCTGGAACATTTCCGTCAATCCTGCGATATCTGTTGGAATCGTATTGTCCTGAACCTTCCAGTTTAACAACTTTGACATAGTTCCTTGCTGTTGCTTTTTGAAATGCGGGAAATACCCTTCCCGGTAAGCCAATGGTTTAAAACCATTTTCCACAAGCACTTTATTTACCCTGTTAAACAGCTCATCATACACCTTTCTTGCTATCTGAATGGCTTTCTCCACCTTGTCCGTATCAATCTTTTCCTTGTGTTTATCATAATACTTCTGCATGGTTTCCGCACTAATGGTTGTATCAGGATTATCTCTGTATTCTCCCAGCATCTGAACGTAAGCACTCTCATACTTATTAATATCCAGTTCTGCAATCGGAGACTTTATCTCGTTTTCTTCTTTGTTAAGCTGTGCTTCCTGATGGTTATATCTTCCGGGCATTGCATCATAAATAGCATCTGCCTTTGCAATATCACGTTTTCCATCTGCACCACGGACAATATCGCGGAGATTTCTTCTCATCGTATTAATCCGGTATGACAACCCCAGACTCTTATCATTCCATGTTGAAGTATCTCCAATGAGTTTTCTTATCCATGTCTGACGCTCCTGCTCCTTTGTCATGCGCTGTTCTGCTCTCTTGAATTTCTCTGTATTCATCTTTTTAATTCGAGCTTCGATATCGCTGATATGCTTCTCATACTTTGCGTCATTATCATCACGCATACGTTTCT
>JAEDJA010000034.1 GCA_016296575.1 Treponema sp. | reverse complement strand
TGAAAGCGTAAGCGGTCAGGCTAGTATTTATGTAGAACAGGATTTTTTGGCACAGGATTTTATAAAGATTCTTTTGGAAGAGAATGGAAGAAAAAGACATGCAGAAATATCTGCTTCCCAAACGATTATCAATTTCTCAAAAAAGGACATTCAGGAAAGCAAATAAGTACTCTGCAAATCAAAAAAACAGTTTTTAATTCTTAAGTTGATGATGTTAATCTCCGTCACGTGACGGAGAGAAGTCTCTGGAGAGACTTTAATGCGTGTGCATAACCCCATATGTGTTGACGCAAAGCCTCAACACCTGGGGCCCCTAAAAAAAACAAAATGCACACACGCGAACTTATCTGCCGGCCGGCGGATGAAAAGAGTGCCAAATGGCACTATCAAAAACGAAGTTATTTTTTACAACAAGAGGAGCACTATGACTTATACAACTTACAAAACAACAACACAAAATCCGCCGGCCGGCATATCCGAGCCAGCCTGGAAAGATCCCGTATCAGGACATAATTAAAAAACGATTCTGAGCGGGATAATCATCTTTTTGATTCACATAAAGTCTATCATGCAAAAGATGATGTGAAAGCCTTAAGGAACATTATGAATCAGCTGAAAGAACTTGGCGGAGACTATGGCTTTAATCCCGATTACAAGACAAATCCCCAGGGAAAGATGCGCTGTACGCTGAACTCAGGCCGTAAGCGAAAAACTGACAAAAAGGCTTTTTCTTCAAGACACAATGACCGAGATTTTGATTCAAATCCTGAACATATTGCAAAAGATAAATCAGACAAAAATGTCATCTGGTCCTGGTGCGGTACTGACATCAGCTTTGATAAAGGCGAACTCAAATACTATGAAGAAACCTTCGGCGCCCAGCTTGAACAGACAAATCAGAACTACATCAAAAGCCATCACAAGGAACGTGTGGTAACCATGGACGAATGGCGAAAGAAAGCCATGCATGCTCCGGAAGAACAGATTCTCCAGATTGTCCGCATGGAACAGTATCCTGAAGTAGAAGTTTCACTCTCCTGCTTTGAGGAATATTTAACGTGGCTGAACAAGTGGAACGAAGAACACGGAAAGCCCTTTTTCATTCTAAACTGGGCAATGCATCAGGATGAAATAGGAGCTCCTCATTTTCACCTGCGTCGTGCATGGCCTTGTAAGGACGAAGAAACAGGACTTAACACAAGTAACCAGACTCAGGCTTTGCTCAAAGCCGGAATCCTGCCTCCAGATCCTGAAAAGAAAATCAGCAAGAAGAATAATCCCAAAATGACCTTTGACAAAATGTGCCGGGAAAAGTGGATTTTCATAGCACGTTCACATGGACTTGAAATTGAGGATACGCCAAAGCCAAGAGATGAAGTCGGAAAAACGCTTGAGGAATTTCAGAAAGATAAAGACAAGCAGCGCAATCTGGTTTTCACACTTCTTTCTGCGCTGACCGAAAAGAATATCGATGTTCTTGAAGAGATTTCCAAATGGGATGAACTTATGCCGAGTATTCAAAATTTCAAGGAATGGACAAAAGAACGTTGCAAGGATGCCCAGAGAACTTATCGTGATGAGCAACTGAATCCGATAGTTGATATGTTTGTTGCCGCTTTCGCAAACTCAAATAAGGCAATCAAAGACGGATATGACAGTCAGATAAAAGAGTATGACCATCAGCTGAACGGCTACACAAAAGAGACAACCAACGGTAAAAAGCATTTCTTCGGAGCTGCAGAGATATGCCAGATGTTCGAAAGTGCAACTCCAGAACTGCTTCGTAAGATTGCCGAAGTTATCGCAGAACATGGTTGCAAAGATGTAAAGGAATGGATGCAGAGGAGTCCTTGGTACAGAGAGTTTGAACTGGGACGTGAGACAGAAAGGAATCTGAAGAGAGGGATGGAATGGGAGAGATAATTTATTGATTCATGAGATTCTGCCTTTATATCAATATTCTTAGGTATTTAATCATATTATTATATTACATATAAATATTTTCTTGTATATTTCCGATAACGGAAATATAATAGTCTGTATATGGATACGATGGATAATTTATGTACAACTAAAGAACTTGCCGAAAAATGGGGAGTTACTGTACGGATGGTTACTCTAATGTGTACCGAAGGAAAATTACCAGGTGCAAAAAAATTTGGAAATAGCTGGGTAATTCCTAAAGACACTGAAAAACCACTGGATGGACGGACTAAAGAAGCAAAAAAAGCCAGGTAATATTAGAGTAGGAGATTAACATTGGAAATTATAGCACCTGAATTCATTGATAATGTACATAAAACTCTTAGTCAAAGCTTGAAAAATGAAATTAAGCCTGGAAGTAAGATTTCTGTGGCGGCGGCCTGTTTCTCTATTTATGCTTATCAGGAACTACAGAATGAATTAAAAAACATTGATGAATTACGATTCATTTTTACTTCACCAACATTTGTCGCAGATAAAGCCAAAAAAGAAAAAAGAGAATTTTATATACCTAGATTAAACAGAGAACGAAGTCTTTATGGAACTGAGTTTGAAGTAAAGCTACGCAATGAGCTTAATCAGAAAGCTATTGCGAAAGAATGTGCTGAATGGATTAAACAAAAGGCTGTTTTCAAGTCTAACTCTACTCAGCAGAATATGCCAAGCTTTATGAATGTTGACGAAACTGCATACAACCCGGTTAGAGAATTTACTGCTGTTGAGCTTGGTGTTGAAAAAGGAAATAATGCGGCATTTGCTATAACAAAAATGCAGTCTCCTATGAGTACCAGCTTTTTGCAAATGTTTGAACAATTCTGGCAGAATAAAGATATAATGCAGGATGTTACTGACCAGGTAATAGAAAGTATAACTTCTGCATATAATGAAAATGCCCCTGAATTCATATACTTTGTTACACTCTATAATATTTTCAAAGAATTCTTAGATGATATAGATGAGGATGTTTTACCAAAAGAAGCAACTGGATTTAAGCAGAGTGCAATTTGGAATAAACTTTATAACTTCCAGCAAGATGCTTGTCTTGCAATCATTAATAAACTTGAAAAATATAATGGTTGTATTCTTGCAGATAGTGTCGGTCTTGGTAAAACATTTACTGCTCTTTCTGTTATTAAATATTTTGAAAGCAGAAATAGCAGAGTTCTTGTTCTTTGTCCTAAAAAACTTGCTAATAACTGGAATATATATAAAGGAAATTATAAGAACAATCCAATAGCAGATGACCGTCTCCGATATGATGTTTTATTCCATACAGACTTAAACCGAAAACACGGCCAGTCTAATGGAAATGACCTTGCTTACATTAACTGGGGAAACTATGACCTTGTTGTTATTGATGAATCTCATAACTTTCGTAACGGTATAGGAACCCACGCGAATACTAAAGAAAACCGTTATATGCAGCTGATGGAAAAAGTTATTAAACAAGGAGTAAAGACAAAAGTCTTAATGCTTAGTGCTACGCCTGTTAATAACCGCTTTATTGATTTAAGAAACCAGCTGGCTCTTGCATACGAAGGTTCTGCAGGGAATTTGGATCAGAACCTTAAAACTAAAAGTTCAATTGAAGATATATTCAGACAAGCTCAGATTGCATTTAATAAGTGGAGTCGTTTTGATAAAGAAGAACGAACTACTGAAAATCTTTTGAGTATGCTAAGTTTTGACTTCTTTGAAGTTTTGGATAGCGTAACTATTGCACGAAGCCGAAAGCATATCCAAAAATATTATGATACAAAAGACATTGGAACTTTCCCAAAAAGACTTCATCCAATTTCATATTCGACTCCGCTTACTGACGATGATAATGAAACAACATTCAATTTAATTTTTGAAGAATTAAATAAACTCAAACTTTCAGTTTATGTACCTTCTCATTTTATTTTGCCAAGTAAACGTTCAAAGTATGATTTGAATGTAGATGAAGAAACAGGTTCAGGTGGATTTGACCAGATGGGACGTGAAAGTGGTATTCGCAGACTTATGGCGATTAACCTTTTGAAACGTCTTGAAAGTTCTGTATATTCATTCAGACTCACAACTCAGCGTGTGCGCTCTTATATTAATCATACAATAAAACTTGTAGAAGATTTTACTGAAAATAAAAACAATCCAAATATCAATCTTACAGAGATATCAATGGATGACGATTATGACTTTGATGACCAGAATGCAAGCGACATGTTTGCAATTGGTAAGAAAGTTAAGATTGATTTAAATGATATGGATTATGTTTCATGGCTTGCAGATTTAAGACTTGATGAAGCGATTCTTGCAGGACTTGAAAGCCTAACCGCAGACATTACTCCAGAGAAAGATTCAAAACTTCAGAAACTTATTGAAGTTATTTGTAACAAAATTGAACATCCAATAAATGGTGATAATAAGAAGGTAATCGTATTCTCTGCATTTGCAGATACAGCAGATTATCTGTATGACAATCTTAATGTTTTGATTAAAGAAAAATATGGTCTAAACTCTGCAATGGTAAGTGGAACTACAGAAGGTAAAAGTACACTTGAAAAGTTCCATTGTGATTTAAATGCGGTTCTTACATATTTCTCTCCACTTTCAAAAGATAAGAATGTTATCTTCCCTGATGATCCAAGAAGTATTGATCTTCTTATTGCTACTGACTGTATTTCTGAAGGTCAGAACTTACAGGATTGTGATTATCTTATAAATTATGATATTCACTGGAACCCTGTTCGTATTATTCAGCGCTTTGGACGAATTGACCGTATAGGAAGTAAGAATACACAGATTCAGCTTGTAAACTTCTGGCCAGATTTGACTCTTGATGAGTACATTAATCTTAAAGGTCGAGTTGAAACAAGAATGAAGATTGTTGATATGGCAGCTACCGCCGATGACAACATTCTTGAAGAAGAGCAAAAAGACCTGGATTATCGAAAAGAACAACTTCAAAAACTGAAAGATGAAGTAATTGATATTGAAGAAATGAACAGCGGAATTAATATTATGGATTTAGGACTTAATGAATTCCGTCTGGACTTACTTGAATATGTAAAAGAACACGGAGACTTAGATAATACACCGTTTGGATTACATGCTGTAACCATGTCAAAAGAGGACTGCCCTCCTGGGGTAATCTATGTTTTGAAAAATAGAAACAATAACGTGAATATAGATAACCAGAACAGACTTCATCCTTTCTATATGGTCTATATTGGTGAAGATGGTAATGTAGTTTGTAATCATCTGAATCCAAAGAACATGCTGGATAAAATGCGTTTAATGTGTAAAGGATTTAATGAACCTTTACCAGAAGTTTATCATCAATTTAATTCAGAAACAAAAGATGGAAGAAACATGAAGGCATATAATCAGCTTTTGTGTGATTCTATTTCTTCTATTATTGAAGTAAAAGATGAAAGTGATATGGATTCATTCCTTAGCGGTGACTCAGTAGATTTTAAGCATGGACAGATAAAAGGCCTTGATGACTTTGAACTTATTTGTTTCTTAGTAATTAAAGAGGCCAAGAATGCTTAATCTCCCGGAAGTTACTGAATTACGGAAAGCTTTACCTAAAGCCCAGATTTACAGAAAGTTTGATTTAACAAATGCTCAGCAAACAAAGTTTGATGCTGACATAAGCCGCATTGATATTGTAAACGAAGTTAGTGGCAGAACTATTCCTGCAATTCAGGAAGGACAGAAAGTAAAAAGCTTTTATCTTTTGAGCGTTACTCTTAAGACAAAAGATTATGAGCCAAAGAATATTGAACGAATTGCAAAATTGATTCCACAGAATCTTATTTTTGCATTACAGTTTGAAGAAGAGATTCAGCTGGCAGTGTTTTGTGAAAAGCTATTCTCTACAAAATGGATGCCGGAAACAAAAGCTTCCATCCAGCTTACAGGATTAAACTTTGATGATGTTTGGGAAAATATTATCAAAAAAATAGAAGGTGGTGAATGGAACAGTGACCTTAGTCTTGAAGAAAATATAGAGATTAAGGAAAAGCAGGAAAAACTGCAAAAAGAAATTGAACGGCTTGAAAAACTTGCCAGAAAAGAAGTTCAACCTAAAAAGAAGTTTGAGCTTGTGAATCAAAAAAGAAAATTGGAAGAAGAATTAAACAGGTTATAACCGATAAATAAATTGAGGAAAAATATGGGAAACATTCACATTAATTCATTGAATATTGAAACATACAGAGGAATTAAGAATCTCAAACTTGATGGTTTTACAGGAATAAATATTCTAACTGGAGATAACAACTGCGGAAAAACGAGTGTTTTGGAGTTGTTACAAGTTTCTGGAGATCCAGCATCTCCTATTGTTTGGAGCAGTCTTGGAAGGACTGAAAAATATCCTAATCCTACAAGAACTGTTTTTGAAAAGATCCGAGATTTATATGATTTTACCTCTCCAAAATTAAGAATTGCATATTCAATAACAGATGACTTGAATGGATTTTCCGAAGTTGAAATCAAAGGAAATATAGAGAAAATAAAAACATCAAGACTTGAATACTGTAAGGAAGCTCATGTTGAATGTGAAAAAGGGCAAGAGTATTCCGAAGCTGAAATGATAAAATTGAAGTCTGATATTTACTATAACGGAAAACTTGTTGAAGATAGATTTGAGGTTTTTAATGTTACAAGGTTTGATGGTTTTGTTGAAAATGTAGTAAAGCCTTATAAAAAATATGAAGCTTTATATATTTCTCCAACAGTTTATCAGGCTGAGTGTCCTATGATTAAGGAAGTTTTTGATAACACAACCGTATTTAAAGATTTAGTAGAAATATTAAGAATTTTTGATGAAGATATTATTACGATAACCCCGACTGTTCGTGAATATGATATTCCTTTTCCGATGAAAAACAGTTTTCAGATTCTTTCGGAAAAATATGGAAAGGCTGTTCCATTGAGCGTATATGGTGATGGCATAAAAAAAGCTTTATGGCTTGTTACTGCTGTAGTTGCTGCAAAAAACGGCGTTCTTCTTATCGATGAATTTGAAACTGCAATTCATACATCTGCAATGGATAAAATATTTGCCTGGATTCTTAAAACCTGTAAAAAACTCAATGTTCAGCTTTTTATGACAACTCATAGCAAAGAAGCCTTGCAGAAAGTTATTGCATTGGATTCTGATCCAGAATTAAAAGACGAAATTACTCTGTTTACTTTATATAGAAGAGATGGAAAAAATATTGCAAGAAAACTTAGTGCGGAACGAGCAATAGAAGCTGATGAAAATTTTAATCAGGAGCTTAGATAATGAAGTCAATTATTATTTGTGAAGGCGAAACTGATTTTGTGTTTCTTCAGCATTATATGGAAAAAGTAAATGGTTGGAACGATTTGTCGAATTCAAATGTGAGGCCAAATCCTTCTTTTATATCAAGTGTGGATAATTCTCGCAGTCGTGATTTTATCAAGAATGCAGATATGCTTACTATCATTTCTTGTGGTGGTTGCGGAAATATAAAGACTGTGTTTGAAGAAGTTATTAGAAAGAATCAGAATGAAATTCTTGATGAAGAAAGATATTCAAAAATTGTTATTCTTACTGACAATGATGAAACAGGAATAGAAGTAAAAATTGTTTCTGAATTGAATGCTGTATCAGGAAATTCTGCACAAATACAAAACAATAGCTGGACAGATTTATCTTTTACAGATGCCACACAGAATCAGTTTAATTCTGAGCTTTTACTTCTTATTATTCCTTTTGATGAAAATGGAGCATTAGAAACTTTTTTGCTGAGTTCCATTGCAAAGCAAGATGAATATGAATCACAGATAATTAAAAAGTCTTATGATTTTGTAGAACATGCAGATCCAGAAAAAAGGCATATTGATGCCAGAAGTTTTAAAATAAAAGCTGTTTTTTATGCATATTTTGCTATTTGCATTGAACCAAGTAAAAAACAATTTAGCCAGGGAGATGCAATTTTTAAATCAGTTCCGTGGGAGCAATACGAAAATATTAGAGATTGTTTTAAGGAATTAAGAAACCTACAGGAGACCATAAAATGACAGACCACTTAAAAATGCATTCGATGAATAAAATTGGTGAGCACGACAATATTGTTCATAACTCAGATTTTGAGAACATTGTATTGATGATAAAGCAGTCTCAGATAAAGGCGTATTCTTCTGTAAATCATGAGCTTATAGATTTATATTATAATCTTGGAAAATACATCAGTCAAAAAGTTGAACATTCGAAATGGGGAAAAGGCATTGTAAAAGAACTTGCTGATTATATAGAAAAGACAAATCCTGACTTAAAAGGTTTTTCAGACAAAAATCTATGGCGAATGAAACAATTTTATGAATCCTACAAGGATGATGAAAAACTCTCAACGGTGTTGAGAGAATTGTCATGGTCACAGAATCTTCAGATATTTTCTCGATGTAAATCAATTGAAGAACGAGTATTTTATATCAAAAAGACATTGAAAGAGCATTACAGTGTTCGCGAACTCAACAGGCAAATAGATTCAGGGCTTTATGAATCATCAAAACAAAATAATCTGATTGTTTCTACAGCGGTAAAAGCAGTTGCCCCAAATGCAAGTGATATTTTTAGGGACAACTATACGCTTGAATTTTTAGGACTTCCTGCAAAGCATGATGAAAAAGATTTGAGAAAAGCTCTGGTAAGCCACATGAAGCAGTTTATTCTTGAGCTGGGAAAGGATTTTATATTCATTGATGAAGAATATCGCGTACAAGTTGGAAATTCTGATTTTTTTATAGACTTGCTTTTTTACCATAGGGAATTACAGTGTCTTGTAGCCTTTGAGCTTAAAACCGGAAAATTTGAGCCAGAACATTTGGGGCAGCTTAATTTTTATCTTGAAGCGTTGGACAGAGATGTTAAAAAAGAAAAAGAAAATCCAAGTATAGGTATTCTTTTGTGCCGTGATAAAGATGACGATGTGGTAGAATACGCATTAAGCAGAAGTCTTTCTCCTGCAATGATAGCCGAATACAAGCTTCATTTGCCCGACAAAAAATTATTGCAGAAAAGAATCACAGCTTTACTTGATAATGCAGAAAGCAAAGATATTGCGGAGGATAAATAAATGAACCACTTGAAAATGCATTCACTAAACAAAATTGATGAAAACATAAGCAAAATCGCAAATCTTTTCCCAAACTGTGTTACAGAAGCAAAAGACGAAAACGGCGAGATTACCCACAAGATAGATTTTGACATGCTCAAGCAGGAACTTTCGCACTCCCTGGTTGAAGGTCGTGAAGAACGCTATCAGTTTACTTGGCCAGACAAAAAGCAGGCTATTCTTACAGCAAATGCTCCTATAAATAAAACTCTCCGTCCTTGCCGTGAAGAAAGTGTGAACTTTGATGAAACAGAAAACCTTTACATTGAAGGCGATAATCTTGAAGTCCTCAAACTTTTGCAGGAAACATATCTTGGCAAAATCAAGATGATTTACATTGACCCGCCATATAACACAGGAAACGATTTTGTATACAACGATGACTTTTCACAGGATGCAGATGATTATATGTCAAACAGCGGGCAGACTGACGAAGAGGGCAACCGTCTTGTAGCCAATACTGAAAGCAACGGAAGATTCCATACTGACTGGCTCAATATGATTTATCCAAGATTGAAACTGGCAAGGGATTTGCTGAGCGATGATGGTGTAATATTTATAAGTATTGATGATAAAGAAGAAGAAAACTTACATAAGTTATGTAATGAAATATTTGGAGAAAGCAATTTTGTAGGAAATATAATCTGGCAATCTAGAACTTCAATATCGAATGATGATGAAATATCTACTAACCATAATCATACTTTTGTGTATTCCAAAAATAGAGAATTATTAATTTTTGGTGGTGAAGATATCGATAGTGATGAGTATATTAATCCTGATAATGACCCACGAGGCCCATGGAAATTGGTGCCTATTGATGCAAACCATGTTGGAGGAGATACATTATATCCTATTAAAAATCCAAAAACAGGAATTGAATATTTACCGCCAAATGGAAGATGTTGGTGTTATAACCCTCAAACTATGAAAGAATTAATGGATGATGGACGAATTAAGTTTGGTTTAACAGATGATTCATCTCCAAAAAGAAAATTATTCTTAAATGAAAGATTAGAAAAAGGTGATGTTAAAACACCAAGTTCACTTTTATTGGATGCTGGTACAACAAAAACTGGAACTACTGAGATTATGAATTTATTTGATGGAGAAAAAGTTTTTGATTATCCAAAACCTACTACATTAATTCTAAGATTATTAAAATACGGATTGTTAAAAGAAAATGATATTTTTATGGATTTTTTCTCGGGCTCTAGTTCTTCAGCACAAGCTCTTTACAATTATAATTATTTAAAGAAAACAAAATGTAAATTTATTATGGTTCAAATTCCCGAAAATTTTGATGAAACAATTAAGACTGCAGGAATAAATGCCAGAAAAACAATAAAATGTGCAATTAATTTTTTGGATAAAATAAAAAAGCCACATTTACTTACTGAAATTGCAAAAGAACGAATTCGACGTGCAGGAAATAAACTAATAGAAGGACACACAGATTGTAAAGATAAACTCGACATTGGTTTCCGTGTTCTCAAAATTGATTCATCAAATATGGAAGATGTTTACTACACACCAGACCATATCGACACAAATGCTCTCTTCAAAAATAACATAAAATCAGATAGAACAGGTGAAGATCTTCTTTTCCAGACAATGCTTGACCTTGGAATTATGCTTAGTAGCAAAATCGAAACAAAGAAGATTAACAGCAAAGAAGTATTCTGTGTAGAAGGCAACTACCTTATGGCTTGCTTTGATGATTCCGTAGATGAGGCGACAATCACAGAAATTGCAAAAGAAAAGCCTTATTACTTTGTAATGCGAGACCCAGCAAATTCAAAAGATGGTGACAGCCTTATCACTAACTTTGAACAGATATTTACAACATACAGTCCTGAAACAGTACGCAAAATACTGTAAACAGGTTTATTTTTATATCGAAGTATGGGATAATATCAATATGAACCTAAACTTTGAAAGGTAGCGACATGGACGAGAAAATTATTGCGACTGCAAAACAGAACGGAAATCTCATAACCACGGCACAAGTTCGTACCATCGGACTGTCTAATACCATGCTGTCAAAATATGTGGGCTCTGGCTCTTTAATCCGTGTGTGTCATGGAATTTACGCTTTGCCTGATAGTGTAATAGATGATATGTACGTTTTGAACCTCAGAAGTCAGAAAATTGTATTTTCCCATGAAAGTGCGCTTTTTCTTAATGGCATCTCGGACAGGACACCTTTTTCTGCAACGGTAACTATCCCTTCCAATGCGGCTGTTTCTGCTGATATAAAAAGTGAATGTACTTGTTTTTACATTCAGCCGGATTTATATGAACTTGGACTTGAAGAACGAAAGACGACATTCGGAAATTCTGTCCGCTGCTATAATGCAGAAAGAACAGTCTGTGACATTTTGCGGAGCCGTTCCCGCATGGACGAAGAGACTGTTGTTTCCGCTGTAAAAAACTATGTGCTGTCAAAAGACAAAGATTTTTTTCGCCTTTATGAATATGCGCAGAGGTTCAAGATTTCTGAGCAGGTCAGAAAATACATGGAGGTGCTTGTATGAAACAAACAACGGCAAATGCAATGAGCCTTCGTGCAAAGATAAACAATTACGCAAAAGAGCATGGAATCCTTGCACAGGTCGTTTTGCAGAATTATATGTTTGAGTGCCTTTTGGATAGAATCTCACGCTCAAAGTATGTGGATAATTTTGTAATCAAGGGCGGAATCCTTGTCAGCTCTCTTGTAGGTCTTGATGTGCGCTCTACCATGGATATGGACACAACTCTTGTTCATCTTTCCCTTACCGAAGAAAAGATAAAGGAAGCCATGAATGCCATTATCGCCGTTCCTGCCGATGATGGAATCGTTTTTAATTTCGTTTCTGTTGAACCTATTAGAAAAGATGATGTTTACGGCGGTTTCTGCCTTAGGCTTGATGCAAAATACGAGAGTATAGAAACTCCGCTTTCAATAGATATTTCAACGGGAGATGTAATAACACCTGAACCGATGAACTACGGCTATAAAAAGCTTTTTAATAGCGAGAACGTCATTCCCTTACGTTCTTATCCGCTAGAAACAGTGCTTGCCGAAAAAATTGAAACAATAATCACACGCGGCATTTTGAATACTCGACCTCGTGATTTTTACGATGTATATATTCTGACAAAAACTCAAGAATACAATGCAGAAACTTTGCGTAAAGCTATTTTTGCAACAGCGGAACATCGCGGAACAAAAGCAATCATGGAAGCAGAAACAAACAATCGCCTTGCTGTTATAGAAAACAGTTCGGAATTGCAATCGCAATGGGCAAAGTACCAGAAGAAATTTCCGTATGCAAAAGACATAACATATCAAGAAACTGTAAATGCTGTAAAAGAGGTAATTCATGAAGTTTACTTTTAAGATACAAAAATATCAGACAGAAGCTGTAGACTCTCTTGTAAAATGTTTTGAAGGTCAGCAGTTTGCAGATAAAGTTCAGTATTTACGCGACAAAGGAATTATGCCGCAGGTTCAAAAAATTGAGATAGCACAGAACGCTTTGTTTGATGAGGCGGCGTTAGTCGCCTCTAATCCGTGTGACAATTTTGACGAAGAACTTGAACATGCAGATAGCGGCTACCGCAATGCTGATTTGATTCTTGGCGAAAAGGAACTTCTGGAAAACATTCATAAGATTCAGGACTCAAATTTCATTATCCGCACAAATGAAGTAAAACGTACTGCAGGAGTTCCAAGCTTTGATATTGAAATGGAAACCGGAACCGGTAAGACTTACGTTTATACTAAAACAATGTATGAATTAAACAAGGCTTATGGCTGGAGTAAGTTTATGATTGTTGTTCCTTCTGTTGCAATCCGTGAAGGAATTTACAAAAGTCTTGAATATACACAAGAACATTTTATGCAGCAGTATGGAAAGAAAATCAGATTCTTCATCTACAATTCAAAGCGATTGAATATGATTGACCAGTTTTCTGCCAGTAGCGATATAAATGTAATGATTATTAACACTCAGGCTTTTAATACTTCTTTGAATAAAGAAAAGAATGTTGAAGGCCGTAAAGGAAACGAGGCTGCCCGCATTATTTACACAAAGCGTGATGAGTTTGCAAGCCGCCGCCCAATTGATGTAATTGCAGCCAACAGACCTATTTTGATTCTTGATGAACCTCAGAGAATGGGAGATGAAAAGTCAGCTACACAGAAAGCTTTAACTCAGTTTAAGCCTTTATTTGTAATTAACTATTCTGCTACTCATAAAATTCAGCATAATCTTGTTTACCGTCTGGATGCTTTGGATGCATATAATCAGAAGCTTGTAAAGAAGATTGAAGTAAAAGGCTTTAAGCTTGAAAACATTGCCGGAACAAATACTTATATCTACGCAGATTCTATTATTCTTTCAAAAAATGCTGCTCCTATGGTAAAGCTTGAGATTGAAGTAAAACAAGGAAACGGTATTAAACGGCAATATGTAAAACTTAATCAGGGTGACAAGCTGGATGAAGCAAGTAAAGGACTTCCTGAATATAAAGGACTTTACATTGCTGAAATTTTGCCACAGGAAAACCTGATTCGCTTTAATAAAGCTGTTAGTGATAACTCTGATTCTACAGTTCTTAAAGTTGGAGAAATGACTGGAAACGTTGCAGAAAAAGATATTCGCCGTGTTCAGATTCGCGAAACAATCCGCAGCCATTTTAAGAAAGAAAAAGAATTTTATGATTCAGGTCTTAGAATAAAAGTTTTGTCTTTGTTCTTTATTGATGAAGTTGCAAAATACCGTGCTTATGATGAAGACGGAAATGAAATTCTTGGTGAATATGGTGAGATGTTTGAACAGGAATGCAAAACCGTTTTGAATGACTTTGTGGATATTAATCCTAACAGTTATTATCAAAAAGTTCTGCTTCCAGCTTCTGCCGAAATCAGTACATGTCATGAAGGTTATTTTAGTCGTGATAAAAAAGGAAAGCTGACTGATTCATCTGGTGACAGCGATGAGGATATTTCAACATACGATTTAATTTTAAAACGGAAAGATTTACTTTTGGATTTTGCCATGCCTATTCGTTTTATCTTCTCACACTCTGCTTTGCGGGAAGGTTGGGATAATCCGAATGTATTCCAGATTTGTACTTTGAAACATTCTGATAACAACATCAGCCGCCGACAGGAAGTTGGACGAGGTATGCGCCTTTGTGTAAATGAAGATGGTGTGCGGCAGGATAAAGAAGTTCTGGCAGATGCTATTCATGATGTAAACACACTGACTGTAATTGCAAGTGAAAGCTACAGTGATTTTGTTGATGGACTTCAGAAAGATATTACTGCTGAACTTAGTGATTCTAGGCCTAAGATTGCAAGCATGGATTATTTTGAAGGTAAAACAATTACTGTTTGCGGTCAGGAAATTGAACTTGATACAAAACAGGCAAAAATCATTTATCAGTATCTTTTGAAAAATGATTACATTGATGATGAAGACAGACCAACAGAAATTTACAAGAATGCTGTTGAACTAGGAAACCTGCAAGGCTTTACAGGAAATCTTGAGAACACATTACCAGACGAACTAAAAGATAATGCAGAAGCACGTGTTGAAATGTTTGAACAGGTTCAGAAGTTGATTCAGGCAGTTTACAATCCTTCTGTTCTTACTGGCATGATTGATAATGGTCAGAAGCCTCAGTGGGAAAATGGAAATCCACTTAATAAGAACTTTGAGAAAGATATTTTCCAGGAACTCTGGAAGAAGATTAATCATAAGTATACTTACAGCTGTCACTTTAATAGCGAAGAATTGATTACAAATGCAGTTCAGGCTATTAAGAGCGATTTGAAAGTTGTACCTATGCGCTACACTCTGGAAATTGGTAAGCAGAAAGATAAGATTGATGAAAGTCAGATTCGCTCTGGAACTGCTTTTGGCAATGCAAATTCTGAATCAAAATCTTTGAGCCGTGCTGTTGCAAGTTCTGTAAAATATGATCTGGTTGGTGATATTGCTAAGGGCTGTAAACTGACCCGCAAAACTGTTGCTACTATTTTGAGTAAACTTACTATAAAAGAAATGGAACAGTTTGGATTTAATCCTGAGAAGTTTATTCGTGATGTAATAAATATCATCAATGCTCAGAAATCTACCAAGATTGTTGAGCATATTGAATATCACGAACTTGAGGATACTTATGATTCAAGTATTTTTACTTCTCCAAAACTGCCGGATAAAGAACCTTTCATTGCCAAGAAATGTATTCAGGATTTGGTATTTACTGACAGTAATATTGAATGGAAGTTTGTTGAGAAGTTGGATGGAGCTTCGGAAGTTGTTGTTTATGCAAGACTCCCACGTTCATTCCAGATTCCAACTCCTGTAGGAAATTACGCTCCTGACTGGGCTATTGCATTTGATAAAGACAAAGTAAAACATGTTTTCTTTATTGCTGAAACCAAAGGAACTATGGAAGATATGCAGCTTAATAAGATTGAATCTAACAAGATTGAATGTGCAAAGAAGCTGTTTAATGTTGTTTCTACAAGCGGCGTAAAGTATGACCATGTTGACAGCTTTGAGCAGTTGAAGAATGTGATTGGATTGAAGGAGTAAATTTTTAAGAATGAAATTTTCAATTAGGGTTCTTATTTTGATAGATAGTTCTTGTATTAAGATTAAATAAGAACTTTATTTCAGCTTTGCAGAGATTCAAAACGCTTTGCATAAAGTGGTATAAATAAAATATGGCATTCAAGATTTTAAGAAACGACATTACAAAGGTTCGCGCAGATGCAATTGTAAATACAGCAAATCCTATGCCGGTTGTAGGAAGGGGAACGGATACTGCTGTGTATGAGGCAGCGGGACGTGATAAACTTCTTGCTGCCAGAAAGGAAATTGGAGTTATAGAGAGGGGGCAGTCTGCCTGGACACCGGCCTTTAATCTTAAAAAACATGGCGTAAAATACATCATTCATACTATTGGAGTATTCTATCAGGATGGAAATCATGGAGAAAAAGAAATGCTCCGGACTTGTTATCAAACAGCCCTAAAAACAGCTGCAGAACTGAACTGTAAATCTGTTGCCATTCCTCTATTGGCAAGTGGTTTTTATAGGTTTCCAAAAGAACTGGCACTGCAGATTGCCGTTGAAGAAATCAGCCGTTTTTTATTAGGGAATGAAGTTGATGTTCTGCTTGTTGTTTATGACAAAGAATCTTATAAAATCTCAGAAAAGCTTTTTGATGATGTAGAGGACTTCCTTTTTGATAACCTTGACGGGTATGAAGGAGAGGATGACAGGAACTTAGGATTCTTTGCATCTACTGCAATAACCGGTACTCCACCAGAAAGGCTATTTGCGGAAAGAGAACTTAACAACTCACTGAAAGCTGCTGGTGCTGTTAATCTTGAACCAGTTCATTGTGCAGAAAAAGAGATTACGCCGATTGATGTTGATGCCTTTATCAGAAGCTCAAAGGACAATCTCAATTTTCAAAACACACTTATGCAGCTGATAGCAGACAGAAAACTGGATAATGTAACAGTTTATAAAAAGGCCTGCATTGATAAAAAGTTTTTTTCAAAAATCATCAGCAATAAAGATTATGTTCCCAAAAAGCATACGGTAATGGCACTTGGACTTGCATTAGAGCTCCCGCTTGAGGAATATGAAAGTTTTCTTGCAAGTGCAGGATATGCTTTTATGCCATCGAGTAAGTTTGACATGATTGTGAAGTTTTGCGTAATGAATCAGATTTATAACCTTATCAATGTTGATGTAATTCTGGATGACCACGGCGAAGAATGTTTTGCGCCTGTGTAAGGTCGCTGGCAACCGATGTTCAATAGCAGACCGTAAAGAAAATTCCGAAAGCAATTTTTAGGTCTACCATTCATTAATAAAGATTTCGCCAAAAAGGCGACCCGGTGAGGCCTTTTTTTTCTTATTATAAAGCCATAAACGACAAGACCGCTGATGCGGCAAGGAGAATGGCGTATGAAGAAGGGATTAACAGAAATCGTATTTATTCTGGACAAAAGCGGGTCAATGAGTGGACTTGAGGCTGATACAATCGGTGGATATAACTCATTTCTTGAAAAGCAGAAAAAGGTAGAAGGTGAGGCATTTGTTTCTACAGTTCTTTTTAGTGACAGAAATGAAGTAGTACACGACAGGGTACTAATTGAAAAAGTCGAACCGATGAACGAGCAGCAGTATTCAGTTGGTGGATGTACAGCATTGCTGGATGCTATTGGTGGAGCTGTTCATCATATTGGGAATGTTCATAAATATGCCCGTGATGAAGACAGGCCTGAGCATACAATCTTTGTGATTACGACAGACGGTGAAGAAAACTCCAGCAGAGAGTATTCCTATGAGAAGATTAAGAAAATGATTACAAGACAGCAGGAAAAATACGGCTGGGAATTCATCTTTCTTGGTGCAAATATGGATGCCATAGGGGAAGCCGGAAAGCTTGGTATCAGAGCTGACAGGGCTGTTCGTTATGAATGTGATGGAGCAGGAACTTTATTAAACTATTCAGTTTTAAGTGAAACTGTAGGAAAACTTCGTTGCTGCGTAGCAGTTGCTGCAGACTGGAGCAGGGAAATTACAGATCACTATCAGAAGAAAAATAGAAAATAGGAGGAGTGTAAGATAAAACCGCTAAAATAGCGCGGCTTTATCTTACCTAAAGTTTGCGTTGCAAACTTATTATTGAACTGCTGTTCCTCATTACATTACGGAACAGCGTAAAAAGTCAATCGATTGTTGAAACAATCTTCTTGACTTTTAATGGAGGACGTTATGTTTGGAGCAATTTTAGGAGATATAATCGGGCAGCCTTATGAGTTCAACAGAAGCCCAAAGACAAAGAAGTTTCCGTTATTCTGTAAGAATCCTCGTTTTACGGATGATACGGTAATGACAATCGCAATCTGTGACGGAGTTTTGAAGGCAGGCCTTGATGCAGATGAGAACACAATGAAAACTGCAATGATAACCAGTATGCAGCTTTGGGGACACAAATATCCTCATGCAGGCTACGGAAGAAAGTTTTATATTTGGCTTGCCTGTGAGGATACAAAGCCTTACGGAAGTTACGGCAACGGGTCTGCCATGCGTGTAAGTTCTGTGGGCTGGCTTTTTAATACTCTGGACAGGACTCGTGAAGTAGCCCGCTGGAGTGCAGAGGTTACGCATAATCATCCGGAGGGTGTGAAAGGGGCTGAATCTATTGCTTCAGTAATCTGGATGGCACGAAACGGTAAAACGAAGGCTGAAATTAAGGAATATGTTCAGAACGAGTTTTGTTATGATTTGAGCCGTACTTGTGATGAAATTCGTCCAGAATACCGTCATGTAGAAAGCTGTCAGGAGACATGCCCTGAGGCAATTACGGCATTTCTGGAAGGAGAGGACTTTGAAGATGTAATCAGGACGGCTGTAAGTCTTGGCGGCGACTGTGATACTTTAACTGATATTGCAGCAGGTATGGGAGAAGCCTTTTTTGGACTTCCTGAGCAGTTTAAAAAGTGGGTTTATGAGCTTACGACGGATGATATGCATGAAGTGATGAAGGACTTTGAGGAAAAAGCAATTGCAAGAAAACTCTGATAGCATATAATCAATATAGAGGATTAAATGGACTTTAATTTAGAAAGATTCAAAAAAGCACAGGAAAAAGATTATTCTCGTGCCCTAGAAGAAATAAAGAATGGCTACAAGGAAAGTCACTGGATGTGGTATATCTTTCCTCAATTAAAAGAACTTGGGTATAGTGAAATATCTAAGTTCTATGGAATTGACGGAAGGGCTGAAGCAAAGGCTTATATAGAGGATGAAATTTTGAGGGCAAGGCTTGTAGAGATTTCAGAAGCCCTTTTGAGGTTAAAAAGTTCTAATGCAACGGAAGTAATGGGCTATCCGGATGATCTTAAATTAAAGTCCTGTATGACTCTTTTTTCAGAAGTTGCACCTGAAATAGAGTCTTTTACCAAGGTTCTGGAAAAGTTCTTTGGAGGGGAAAAAGATAAAAAGACTCTGGAGATTTTGAATAATGAGTGAAACGGTAGATATTTTTCAGGTTTTAAAGGATTTGAATATTCCTTATGAAAAGCAGGAACATAAGGCAATTTTTTCCGAAGAAGATTCAAAAGATGTTGTTATTACCCTGGAAGGAACGGACGTAAAAAATCTGTTTGTAAAAGATAAGAACAAGAATTACGGGCTTGTGAGCATGGATTTGCATAAAAGAGCTGACCTTAAGAAGATTGCGAAGCAGTTTGGTTTTGGACGGCTTAGTTTTTGTAATCCCGATGAGCTTATGCAGTATCTTAATATTACTCCGGGTTCTGTAACGCCGCTTTGCATTATGTTTGATACAGAAAAAAAAGTAAAAGTCCTGTATGACCAGAACTTTGAAGGAAAGAAAGTTATAATCCATCCGCTGAGGAATACGGCATCAATCAGCATAAGCTTTGAAGATTTAAAGCGCTTCACTGAGCATTTTGGTCATACCTGGCAACTTGGTGATATATATAAAAATGAATGATAAAAAATTACATCCATGCAAGGCCGCTAACGTGGTGTTTATAATGTAAATAAATGTTATTATAGAAATGATGAAAAAAAACAATTTTACACAGCAAACACATTTTATTGGGGTGCTGCTTCCAGAGGATATTACGCTTACTCTGGAAGACTGCCGCCGTTATATGAGAGAGGCTTATGGCTGCAAAAGCGGTCATGGAACTCCTGTTCACGTTACTTTGGTTCCACCATTTAGGCTGCAGGAAGAATATTCAACAGAAGACCTGGTGCGAGCAATTGAGAAGAATGTATTACCTAAAGGTTTGGGTTTTAATGCTCATATCGATAATTTTAACGCTTTTGGGGACAGAACTCTTTTTGCAAATGTTGTGGCCGGAGATGAGTGGACAAGACTGAGGGATGAAACTGTAAAGGCAATTTTGAATGCCTGTCCGGGATGTACAAAGAAGGACCAGAGACCATTTCAGCCCCATGGAACTGTTGCCAACCGTGATATTCCGGCAGGTGTGATGACAGAGGCTCTGCAGGTGATGAATGAACTGAAGCTAGTGGAAGATTTCCCGGTGGATAATATCACGATTTTTGAAAGAAGAGGAAACAGATGGGCTGCGGCTGTGACGATGATGCTGGAAATGGGGGAATTAAAGTGATGAAGAAATATAAATTTTACGGCTGGCAGACGGCTGATTGTAAGCCTGCTGATTCAGTTTATGAAAAGATAGAAAATCCTCGGAAGCTTTATGACATTTTGAGCCAAATCTGGTGTGCGGATACCTGTGCTCCACGAATGAGGGAAAAGTGGAGTCGGGAAAATCGGACTTTAGGGCAGTGTTCGATTACAGCATTTCTTGCTCAGGATATTTTTGGAGGGAAGGTGTATGGAATCCCTCGGGAAGAGGGAAAGAACTTTCACTGTTATAATGTAGTTGCTCTTCCTGATAGTGGTGAGTGCATTTTTGACCTTACCAGCGAGCAGTTTGGGGAAGAGAAGCTTTGTTATGAGAATAATCCTGAACAGTTCCGAGAAGTGCACTGGAAGAAGGAAGAAAAACATCAGAGATATAATTATCTGAAATCAGAACTTTTTAAGAAACTGGAGACAATGTAGCTGGTATGGAGAAGATTTTAAGGAAGTACAAAAGCCTCTGAACGAAAAAGATTGGTTATCAGCGGTGCTTTTTCAGTTGTCTTAATGTAATTATAGAAACAAGAAACTGTCCTTATAATCAGTAATAAAGGAGACTGTGAAGTCCTTTCTGTAAATTCAGTAGGCTGCGATAAAAAATATTA
>JAEDJA010000011.1 GCA_016296575.1 Treponema sp. | reverse complement strand
TTAATATTTTTTATCGCAGCCTACTGAATTTACAGAAAGGACTTCACAGTCTCGAGCGCAACATTCATTACTTTTAGGACAGCCCCATCTGATTTTGTTTTACCACAGATTTTGAAACCATTCATCCAGAAAATCCATATAGAAAGATTTATTTTTATAAGATGTGTCTTTTTATGCAGTCAAATGTTTCTTCACTAATATCGTGTTCTATTTTACATGCATCTTCAGCAGCAACTTTTTCAGAAACACCCAATTTTACAAGTAAAGAAGTAAGAACCGTATGGCGCTCATAGATTTTTTCTGCAATTTCCCTACCCCCTGGTTCCAGAGTAATATGATCTTCATCACTGATTTTAACCAGATTTTCTTTTTCAAGATTGTGGATTGCAACACTGACTGTAGGACGGGAAAAGTTCATGGCGCGAACAATATCAATTGCATGAACATCACCTTTTTTTGAAAGTACCAGTATTGTTTCAAGATACATTTCTGCTGATTCACTGATTTTCATATGGTTTCCTTAATACTTTATTACAGTTTCCACCACTGCATCCCGAGCAACCGCAACAACAGCCGCCGGATTTTTTTGCATCAATATGTTTTTTGTAAAGAGATTTTATAATTAAAGCTACAATACCAATTAAAATTACGCTTACAATTAATGTTCCCATCTTTTTCTCCTGTCAATCATATAAGTTAATTTTGAAAAAAGCCGTGAATTAAAATTGAATCATGTTGTACTTTTAATAATAATCTATTATAATGTAGTTAGTTTTTCCTAACATGTCAAGTATACTTATGTTATGCTAAAATCAACAACGAAAGCGATGATGAAACACAAAAACGATAATTAAACTATAAAGAATTTTCTGGAGGCTATATGAATTCTATAATTGTAAAAGGTTTACTTATTCCATTTCTTGGAACTTCCCTTGGTTCTGCCTGCGTTCTTTTTATGAAAAAGGATCTTAGCGCAAACCTGCAAAAATCTCTTTCAGGATTTGCAGCAGGTGTTATGATTGCAGCTTCAGTGTGGAGTCTTTTAATTCCAGCCATGGATCAGGCCACAGAACAAGGCATGGGCAAGATTGGCTTTATTCCAGCTGTAATTGGCTTTTGTCTTGGAATGCTTTTTCTGCTTTTACTTGATGTAATTACTCCTCACATGCATTTAAATGAAACCGTTGAAGGTCCCAAAAGCAGTTTTTCCAAATCTACAATGATGGTGCTTGCCGTTACCCTCCACAATATCCCGGAAGGAATGGCAGTTGGAGTTTTGTATGCCGGATGGTACACAGGGGCTGTAAACGTTTCAGCCTCAGCAGCCCTTGCACTTGCAATTGGTATTGCAATTCAGAATTTCCCAGAGGGAGCTATTATTTCCATGCCCCTTCACAGTAAAGGTGTCTCCAAAAATAAGGCATTTGTATACGGAGTTCTAACAGGAATTGTAGAACCAGTTGCAGGCTTTGCTACAATTCTTCTTGCAAGATTTATTGTGCCTGTACTTCCATATCTTTTAAGCTTTGCCGCCGGTGCTATGATTTACGTTGTTGTAGAAGAACTTGTACCAGAAATGGCAGAAGATGAAGGAGAAAAGCATTCAAACGCTGGAACAATAATGTTTATGATTGGTTTTTCTCTTATGATGATGCTGGATGTGGCACTCGGCTAATTATTTTCTAATAGAACATATAAGAATATTCATTCTAGAGTTTATTTATGGATAAAGAAGTTTTAACAGTTAACGTACATATTATCAGCGCAGAAACAGTAAAAGGTTCAGAAGCAGAAGCCTGTATGATTTTATTCGATGGCACTGCAGAAGGTTCTGGATTCAAAGGTGATATATTACCTGGTGGTGTGGACACTCAGAATCAGGTATACAACAGCAAAAGATATCTGTCTGCCCGCTATATTCTTAAAGGAAAAGATAAAGACGGAAAAGAAACAAAAATTTTTATCGAAAACAACGGTTCTTGGGAAGCAGATGGATCACTGAAAACAAAACCTTTAATTTTAACTGATAATCCAAATCTTGCTTTCCTGGAAAAAGCAGATCTTTACGGTACTATTGAAGGACAGGAAGGCGGAGTAATAATCCACATCTTCGAAAAATAAATTACTGAAGATCTTTTTTACGGAAATTTATACTCATATACAGTCCAGAACAAGACATGGCTGTAAGTAAAGAAGATCCTCCGTAAGATAAGAACAAAAGCGGAATACCAGTAATCGGCATCATTCCCATAACCATTCCTACATTAATCATAAAGTGGAAACTGAACATTGCAAAAACTCCCGAAACAATATAAAGTCCGTATTTATTTGGGATTTTTCGCATTGAATGAGCCATTCGCAAAAGGATTGTAAGATAAAGACCATAAATCACAAGTCCACCAACAAAACCAGATTCTTCCGAAAGAATAGAAAAAATAAAGTCAGTTGACTGCTGTGGAAGGAATCGATAATGGCTTTGAGTTCCGCCTAAGAAACCTCTACCCCATAAACCTCCGGCACCAATTGCAGTTTTTGACTGAATAATGTTCCATCCGGCACCAAGTGGATCAACCTGTGGATTCATAAAAATAATAAGGCGCTTAATCTGGTAATCTTTAAGAAATTTAGAAAGTCCAAGAGAAAAAACAAGACCAAGTGTAAGAATTATAGAAAAATAGGCAATCCAGTAAAAATATTTTGGACCTTTCAAATATCTTCTAACATATACGGAAATAAGTGAAATAATAGAAGTAGTTCCTATCAGAATGATTCGAAGCTTTGTTGTTGTAAGGATGGAAATAATAGTAAGTGGATTATCCGCAATCTGACTGTTCCAAACTGGTAAAATCGCAATAAAGATGGTAGTAAGTCCAAAAAACAGAACAAAAAGAATAAATCTTAATGGAATTCCTGCCATAAAACACATAACCAAAAAGACAGGAATATAAACTGAACCAGTCCCCATATCTGGCTGAATCAAAATAAGACCAACAGGAATCATTAAAAGTGCAAGTGCCTTAATAAATCGTCCTAATTCTTCATCGTTTTTACTATCATCAAGAAATTTTGCAAAATAAAGAATAAAAAACACCTTACCAAATTCAGAAGGCTGAACTCCAAGTCCACCAAAACCAATCCAGCTGACAGCACCGTTTACTTCACGTCCAAAAAGTCTTGTAATAACAAGTAAAACAATAAGAGTAATGTAAAGCCATGGAGCAAGACGTTCAATCTTCCTGTAATCATAAAGTGTAAATACTGTAAGAAAAACCAGCCCTACACATGCCCAGATAATCTGTTTTATATATTCATTAGAAACGTTAACGCCATCAGAGTTAATACCCGAACTATAAATAAAAAGAACCCCAAAAGTAATCAGTACAAGGATAGAAAGGAGAACTATATAATCAAAATATTCATAAATTTTTGCTTTCATTTTTACTCCTGTCTTCCACGTACTGCCGGCAGATAATTGAATCCAAGTTCATCTACAGCTTCATCAAAAGTTTGATCTGCAAAAATTCCCTGAATAACAATATTTGTACAATAAGGAGCCCACCATTCCCACTTATTACGAGCTTCAACAATTGTTGCAATGGCAATTCTGTCTTCAGGTGGAGCATCATATGGAGCATAAGCTACCATCCATGAGTGCCAGCTGTCCTTATATTGGGCAACTTCAGCGGTTCCTGTCTTACAAGCAATCTGTACCCTCTTATTTTTCATTACATATTGAGGTGTACCGTCTGTACAAGTATATCTCATGGCTTGCTGGACTTCATCCCATACACTTTCAGGAATATCATTTTCAAAAAGTACTTCTGGTTCTACTTCAGAAATTACTTCATTTGTTACAGGATCACGAACTTCTTTTAAAAGATGTGGCTTATAAATTTTTCCTTTATTTGAAACCATTGCCACCATATCTGCCAGCTGCAGTGGAGTTGCTTCAAGGTATGACTGACCAATTGAAACAGACATTGTATCACCGCCAAGCCATCTTTCGTGATAACGACGTTCCTTCCATTCTGGAGTTGGCACGAATCCTGATGACTGATTAGGAAGGTCAATTTGAGCACTCTGACCAAATCCAAAAAGTCTTGCATATTGACCAATTTTATCAATCTGAAGGAAATCCCTACCAATTGTCCAGTAATAAACGTTACAAGACTGGGCAAGTCCGTTTTTCAAATCAAGTTTTCCGTGTCCGCTGTGAACATGGCAATGAAAGGTTCGTCCACCATAAAAGATTCTTCCCGTACAATCAATTTTTTTGTCAGTAGGAAATGCATCTTCCGCAATCATAGCTGTAGACATAACAACTTTGAATGTGGATGCCGGTGGATAAGCTGTCTGAACTGCACGATTCAAAAATGGTTTTGTATCATTCTGAAGCAGTTTTGCATATTCCCGTCTTCCTTCATCAGAATTAAAAATATTTGAATCAAAATATGGGAAAGAAACCATGGCAAGAACTTCACCGGTGTAAGGTTTTAAAACAACCACTGACCCTACTCGTTCACCCAAAGCCTGTTCTGCCAAAGTCTGAATTCGTGTATCTATTGTAAGTACAAGATTTTTACCCATCTGAGGTTCTTCAATAACAGGAGTATCATTAAGGATTCGACCACGAACATCAACAGTTTTACTTTCACGCCCAGGAACCCCCTGAAGCAAAGAATCATACTGTTTTTCAATTCCAGCTTTACCAACAATACTGTTTTTATTATACCCCTGGTTATACATAAGGGTAACTTCATCGTCCGAAATATCACCTACATATCCAATAATATGGGACAAAGAACCAGTTTCAACGTAGTTTCGTGTTGGTTTTGAGTACCATGAAACACCAGGAAGATCTGTGATATTTTCTGCAATATTTGATATGGTTGTAAAAGGAACATTAGTCTTTATAACATAACTCTTATAAGAGCGTCTTACACTTTTCGGAACTTTTTCATCAATATCATTTTTTTTGATTCCCAGAAGCTGTGCCAGACGTGCAGTTACATTGTCATAACGGTCTTTTGGAATTTCACCAGGAGTCATTTCAACAGCAAAAGATTCAGTATTAATAACTAGAGGAAGATTTGCATTTCTGTCATAAATCTCTCCACGCTGTGCAGGAATAGTCTTTACCTGGGAAGAAATGTTTTTTGACTGAGTCTTGTAAATCTCTCCGTTGATAATCTGCATGGAAAAAAGGCGAAAAATATAAACAGCAAAAATAAAAACTGCAATAATAACGAGGATTGTGATTCTTCCCTGTTTTCCAATTTGATCTTCTGCTTTTTTATACATTGTCTTTTAAATCCTGAATGTTTTCGGTAGAAAGTGCATCATGAAAATAACCGATAAAACGGAAAAAAATTGGAGCAAGAATAATGTTTGCACAAAATTCAAAAATAAACTTCTGTGAAAAAATATTCAGCTGATTAATTGTCAAAGGAAAGAAGATTGTAATCAGCCATGTTAAAAAAGCTTTTAATAAAGTTGCAAAACCAATACTAACCATTGGAATGAACATTCTTCCGATAATTACTTTTTTGTGGAAATTACCAAAAATATATCCAATTAAAGTTCTTAAAAGAGTGTTGAAACCCATTGGGCAGCCAGTAAAAAAGTCCAGAATTAAGCCAGAACCAAAACCAGACAATTCACCAAAAGTTTTTCCGTTAAGAATTGCAAGATAAACAGTAAAAATTAAAAGAATATCCGGTACACAAGGAAGAACATAAATATTTGAAAGGATTGAAGATTCAACAATTACAGTACCAAAGAGAATCAGCAATGCACGAAAATATTTTTTAATCATTGGTGCTCTCCTTTTTGTCATTAAGTTCTTTCTGATTTACTACTAAAACAATTTCAAGCCGTGAAAAATCAATAATGGGCTGAAGCATAATATTCAAAGAAGAGTTGTAGTTGATATCAGTAATTTCAGCAATTGTTCCGATTGGAATGTCCCTCATATAGTTATCATTCTCGCCGGAGGTTACAACAATATCACCATAATGAAGTTCATCTTTTACACGCTTTTTTATATATTCCATGTTAAGGTAAAAATCAGGATCACCTTGCCCCGAAACTAGACCAATATTACGAGTATTTTGAACACGTGCTGAAACAGAACATTCAAGATTATAAACAGGCATAATCTGGCTGGTTACAAGTCCAACTTCTACAACTTTACCAACAAGTCCCTGGATGCCGTTTTGATAAGCTACAACAGGCATATTTTTCTTTACACCATGATGTGCCCCTTTATTGATTGTTATATAACTATAAAGGTTATCAAGATCACGGGAAATAATCTGGGCTGGAATATTTTTTTCTTCAAGAGACTGTGAAAATCCAAGCTGTTCTTTTAAACGTTCATTTTCCTTTCGGATATCAACATTGGATCTTTGCATCTGTTCATAATTTTCAAGTTTTAAAACAAGGTCGTTGTAATCCTTTTTAAGTGTACGAAGCTGTTTTGCACTGGTAAAAGTACCGGTAATACCACCCCACACTGTACTTACACCTTTTTCAACAGAAGACACCACCGAAAATCCAATCTGTTTAAAATTCAAAACAAATTTACCAGATTTAAAAGCCAGCAATGTTCCTGATATTAAAACGAGAATAATAAGAACTAATTCTGATAATTTAAACTTAAAAGAACCCTGATTCTTTTTCATTGGAGTTTTCCTGAAAAAACGGGATTCTAATCATTAAGACTGTCGTAAATAGCGCGGTCTGAAGACATATCTTTGAAAAGTTCAAAAGCTTCACCTGCACCAAGTGCAACACATTCTTTTGGATTTTCAACAAGAATTACCGGAACACCAGTTTCTTTGGAAATAAGTCTTGGAAGTTCACGGAGCATAGATCCACCTCCAGTCATAACAATGCCTCGTTCAATAATATCAGCGGCAAGTTCAGGAGGTGTAAGTCCAAGTACCGATTTAATTTCTTCAACAATTTTTGTAACAGGTTCTTTAAGGGCTTCACGAACTTCAACAGAGTCAATTTCCAGACGTCTTGGCAAACCTGTAATTCCGTCAGTACCACGAAGCTCCATTTTTTCAATAGTTTTTTCTGGAGCGGCATTACCAATCTGAATCTTAAGTCGTTCTGCCATTGGAAGACCAATTCGAAGGTTATGAACAGTGCGAACGTGATTTACAATAGATTCATCAAACTTGTCACCACCAACACGAATTGAATGTGTAACAACCATTCCGCTCAAAGAAATAACGGAAACCTCAGTAGTTCCACCACCAATATCACAGATCATATGACCAGCTGGTTCATAAATAGGAATCTTTGCACCGATTGCAGCAGCAAGACTTTCTGCAATTACTTCAACTTCTTTTGCACCGGCTTTGAGAGCAGCTTCAATAACCGCTCGTTTTTCTACGTCTGTTACGCAGGAAGGAATACCGATTTTCATACGAAGATTGTTTGCAATTTTATGACGTGGCACAATTTTTGAGATGAAGTATTTAATCATCTTTTCTGTGCTGTCAATATCAGAAATAACACCGTCAGCAAGTGGACGGATAGCTATAATGTTTCCAGGAGTTTTGTCCAGCATTCGTTTGGCTTCTGCACCAACTGCTACAATTTTTTTTGTACCTTTTTCTACGGCAACAACGGAAGGTTCATCAATAACTATACCTTTTCCGCGTACATAAATAAGTGTATTACAGGTACCAAGGTCAATACCAATATCTGTCGAAAACCTGTCAAAAAATCCCATCAATTTCCCCTTTTTTGAATTTTCAATAAATTATTATATCATATTAACTATTTTTCTGCCATCTTTTTTAAGGCACCAGCGTGATTTACTGCAATTTTTAATACTTTTCTCCACTGTGCCCTTGCCAATACCATTTTATCCTGTGCTTCATAAATAAGTCCTAATCCGTAAATGGCATCCGCATAATTTTCATTAATCTCAAGGATTTTTGTAAATTCGGCTTCAGCTTCTTCAAAATCCCCATCTTCCAAGTAAATATTTCCAAGAAGACATCTGCTTTTCAAAATTAATTCATCATCTTCTGTGCTGGAAACGATTCGAGTCAGATACATCTTTGCAGCATTTTTTTCACCAGATTTGTAATACTGCTCAGCAATAGAAAGAAGAAGATTATCAGTTTCACGAACCAAAAGTGCCTCTGTAAAACTAGAAATACTTTCCATGGTCATACCAAGAGCCGCATAACTCATACCAAGTAATTCAGGAATATCATTTGGATCTGGTTCATAGCCACATTCTTTAGCAAGATTTAAATATTTAATAGCAAGGTCAGAATAATAATGAGATGGATTTGTATTTTTGTAAAAATAAGCTCGCCCCAGCATGTAATAAATCTGTGGTTTAATATTTTCACGGGCTTCAGTTAAAGATCGGCGTAATGCATTAATTGAATCATCTATATAATTTTGAGCAACTGAAGAATCCGTCTGCCCTACTGCAAGATAAAATGCAGCATAACCATAGTAAATTAATGCGGAATTATTAAAAGGTTTATAATCTAAAAAAAGCTTTCCATCGTCGTAAACAGCTTTATAATCTTTATTAACCCAATGCTTTTCCAGTGTACCTACAGTTATATGAGTTTCCTGCCACCGTTTAACAATTGCAATGGTAATCAATGTGATAGCTGCTAAAATAATTAGAACGGCTCCTACCACAGAAAGATTGCGAAGTAAATTACTTTTCTTTTTCTGGTAATCACCGTTCTCTATTGAATGAATTGCCTTCATAATTGTTCTCAAAAAAAAGACAGGAAGTAAGCCGGGTTCTGTGATCAGAAAACTGACCCATAATCATCTATCCGAAACACCTGTTGCCAGATGCCTTCAGCATTCTACCCGCAGCCATAGCATGGACAACCGACTGCTACTTGAACTTGCTCCGGATGAGGTTTACAAGCTGCTCCTGTTACCAGGAACACGGTGGTCTCTTACACCGCCTTTTCACCCTTACCCTTGAGGGCGGTAATATTTCTGCTGCACTATCTGTCGGCAAAGGGTTATGTTTTAAAGTTACCTGAAAAACAACTGCCATTGCCGCCCGGTTATTACCCGGCATCCTGTCCATCGGAGCCCGGACTTTACCTCATGACTAATTTCTATCATCAGAAAATAGTCACGCGATTATATATCCTGTCATTTTATTAACTTAGTCATCTGAGTCAGAATCAGAATCGTCCTCAGGGATTTCATCTTCTTCATCTACAGACATTGTGTTGCGTGCAAATTCAGAAGCTTTATCAAAGAGATCTCCTTCTTTATCATCGTCATCATCATCTTCACCCCAGTCGTCGTCAAGGTCAGCAAGTGATCCTGCATCTTCCAGTTTGAAGAAGCTTTCTGTTGAATCTGCATCTGCTTCTTCGTAAAAAAGGATACGTGAACAGTATGGGCAGAACAAAATGCTTTCACTGTCACGAACAGTATTAGCAAACTGTGCTGGAAGAATCATATGACAACCGGTACATACACCATTTTTTACAGATACAATACCTTCATCGTTGCGCTGGATAATTCTCTGGAATTTAAAGAGGATTTCCTGATCAAGATTAGGTGTAATTTCGTCTTCTTTTGCTTTAAGTTCGGCAATCTGTGCATTGTACTGTGCAAGTTCATTATCAATAGATGTTTTACTATCCTGAAGAAACTGTTTTGAAGCTTCAATGCGTCCTTCAAGACCTTTAAGAGTTTCGTCAATAATGGCCAGGTCTTTTTCTTCTTTCTGAAGGTTTTTACGGATTTCTTCTTCTCGTTCTTTAGCTTCAGAAATCTGTTTTTCCAAAGCTTCATATTCACGGTGTGTAGAAATGTTATCCATTGCTTTTTCACCGTCTTCACGAGATTTCATTGCAGCTTCAAGCTCTGCTCTTAACTGAAGAACTACTGCTTTTTTTGATTCATAATCTGCATTTTTTGCAATAAATTCTTTCTGATCACGAGAAAGTGCTTCTTCCTGTGTTCCAATTCGCTTTGGTGCTTCTTCAATTTTTTCCTCAAGTTCGTATTTCTGAACAAGAATTTCCTGAAGATTTTTAAGGTTATCGTAAATTTCGTTTGCAGCCATTAGATTTAATCCTCTGTATATTTTTTTTATCTTATCTTAAATAGAAACTATTGTCTACAGATAGTCTTTAAGCCAGTTTGCACGGCGTGGGTGTCGAAGTCGGCGAAGAGCCTTAGCTTCAATCTGTCGGATTCGTTCACGTGTAACATCAAAGTAAAGTCCTACTTCTTCAAGTGTAAGTGAATATCCGTCTTCAAGTCCGAATCGCATCTTAAGAACCTCCTGCTCACGTGGAGGTAAAGTTCCAAGTACTGAACGAAGCTGTTCCTGAAGCAGAGTGTAAGCTGTAAGGTTTGCTGGATTTTCAACATCCTTATCTTCGATAAAATCTCCCAAAAGTGAATCTTCTTCTTCACCAATTGGTGTTTCCAAAGAAATTGGTTCCTTAGCAACATTTTTAACCTGTTTTACACGACTTACAGGCCATCCAAGCTGCTGAGCAATTTCATCGTCGGTTGGTTCACGACCAAGCTTCTGCATAAGCTGACGGCTTTCACGTACAACCTTATTTATCTGTTCAATCATGTGAACTGGAACACGAATTGTGCGGGCCTGATCTGAAATTGATCGTGTAATAGCCTGTCGAATCCACCATGTAGCATAGGTTGAAAACTTAAAGCCTTTACGGTATTCAAATTTTTCTACAGCCTTTATAAGACCGATGTTTCCTTCCTGAACAAGATCAAAGAACTGAAGACCTCTGTTTGTATATTTTTTTGCAATAGAAACAACAAGACGAAGGTTGGCATTGATAAGCTTGTTTTTGGCACGTTCCATCATAAGTCGACCGTCTTCAATTTCCTTTGCCATTACAAGAATGTCATTTACGCTGTTTTCAAATTCATATTCAAGGCGGTGAAGCTTACGGTCAATTTTCTGAATCTGGGTATAAACTTCACGGATTTCATCAGCACTCATATTAAGATCAGCTTCAAGTTTTGCAGCCTGTGAACGAATTGAAATTTTACGTCCAAGATTACGAAGTTCTGTAGCATTTGTGATGCGCAGTTCCTTCATCTTCTTTTCCTGCTTCTGGTGATATTCTTCAATTTTCTGAGTTGCATCACGGAACTTTGCAGTAAGACGATCAAGCTCTTCTGTCTGAATATCAATTTCTGCAAGCTTTGGCTGAATCTTATTTTTCAGTGAAACAATCTGAGGATCTTCAAAAATCTTTGTAGACTGTTCTGATTCATAAAGCTGTTTTTTAAGCGACATGTACTGTTTCATTTCTGGAAGTACAGGCTTAATGAATTCACCGTAACAACTCTTAAGGCGGCGTTTTTCTGTCATTTCTTCATTAAGTTCTTTACGGGCTTTTCCAGGTTCATGAATATCAATGCGTGTAAATGCTTTTAGTGCAACTGAATAGAATTCAGGAATCATAATACCGGAATTACGGATAACATCTTTAATAATGTTTTTTCCATCTTCCATTTTTTTAGAAAGAATTACTTCCTGTTCAGCTGTAAGAAGATTTTCACGTCCAATTTCACGCAGATAAAGGCGGATTGGATCATCAACATTTGATTCTTTATCATTATTTACAAGACGATTTTTTGAAGCGTTCTTTTTTTCAGCCTTTTCAATTTCTTTTGCTTCATCATCTTCGGCAGGAATATCATCGTCGTCATCGCTTTCAAGCATAACGTCGTCTTCTTCCATTTCTTCGTCGTCAAGATCTACTTCAGGATCCTGTTCTTCTTCGTCTTCCAGCTCATCCAAAGCTGATTCATGGATTCTTACACCCTGTTCTTCAAGAAACTTAAGTGTCTGTTCCATATCTGGTGAATTCACATAATCCTGTCCAAAGAAGGATGTAAGTTCATCCCAGGTAATTTCATTATTTTTGCTTTTGGCAACTTCCAGCAGTTTTTCTACATTTGGAATTGTAGTTAAGTCCATACTGTTTAATACCCTACTATTTTAATGATTGAGCTTTTTGTCCAGCTCCATTTTTTCGGAAAGGAAATCTTGTAAAGTTTCCTTGTCTTCCTCTGTTACCGGAATAAAGTTTTTGATGATTCTCATAAGCTCATCTCGCTTTCTTTCCAGTTTGCTTCTGGTAATAAAATTAATTGTATCTGTTACAATGTCTTCGGTATTCTCTTCGCTATATGCACCTGAAGAAATTGCATTTGCAACAAGATTACAAAGATTCTCATCACCCAAGCGATCCATAATGTTCGGAACGGAATAAATTCCATCATCGTCACATTGGGACATGGTCTTGAAAAGTTTAACTGCAGCGGGATTCTGTAAATCTGATTCGGATATTTTAGAACGCAATACCTTAAACAGGTCTATGTTTCGTGTTACGGCCAGGATTCCTCTTAATTCTGCGTCCAGTTTCAAAGGTGCAGTCTGATTTATCTTGTTTTCCTGCCGGTTTGTCTGATTTTGAACACGTTCTTTGGCCAAATTACGATTTAGAAAATCTCTCTTAACAGCCTCCGGTTTCAAATTTAATGACTGGCTCAGTTGTTCCAAGCACGATTCTTTATGAATATCTGATTGAAGCGAATCAATATAAGGGAAAAAGGCCAATGCAGCCTTTGTTTTACCCTCGGGTGTATCAATTTGATACTTTTCCCCTAGTATATTCAAAAGATAGTCGGAATCTAATATACTATGATTTACTTGATTCGTCAAGTTTTCTTTACCGTATTTCTGTAATATTTCTGAAGCATCTTTACCACCTTTAAGACGAATAATCTTTACGGTAAAACCATAACTTCGACACAACAAAATGGATTTAAATGTTGCTTTCTGCCCTGCCTCATCTGAATCAAAAGCAAGATAAACTGTTTCTGCAAAACCACGGATAATCTTCATATGTTCTTCAGTAAGAGCAGTTCCACAGGTAGCTACCGCATAATCAATACCAGCCTGATGATAGGAAATTACATCCATATTTCCTTCACAGATAATTATGGATTTTTCACGGCGGACAGTTTCCTTTGCAAAATTGAAGGCATAAAGAGTTTCTTTCTTTTTATACTGAACCATTTCGCCGGTGTTCATATATTTTCTATCATCTGGTCCTTTTGAATGAAGAATTCTTCCCGAATAAGCTACAGTCTGATCTTTCCTGTTAAAAATCGGATACATGATTCTGTCATTAAAAAAAGAAATATCTGGGTAATTCTGGGAAAATAATCCGGATTTAGCAAGAAATGCATCTGAATAATTCTTAGATTTTAAAAACTTTTTTAGCCAGTAACGGTCTGCCGGAGCATATCCAAGACGGAATTTTTCAATGGTTTCAATAGTCAATCCGCGATTCAAAAGGTATTCCAGTGCTTCTTTTCCCTGATCAGTTTCCATGAGGAAATAATGAAACATTGAAGTTACTCTTTCATATAAATCAAGAATAAGATCTTTGGTATTATCGTAAGGTTCTTCTTTTCTGACACCATTACCATCATATTTGATTTCAATGTTTGACCGTTTTGCAAGAGTTGTTACAGCATCAACAAAGGAAACCTTTTCAATTTCCATTAGAAATTTAGTTGCACCACCAGATACCCCGCAACCAAAACAATGATAGAATTTAGAATCTCCATCAACATGAAAAGAACTGGTTTTTTCGTGATGAAAAGGACAACAACCCCAGTAATCATTACCACTTTTTCGCGTAAGCTTAGTATATTCCCCTACCAGCGAAACAATATCTGTGAGATTGTTTACATTGTCGATGGTTTCTTTGGAAATTAAACCGGCCATTATCCTGAAAAATTCCTCTTAGTGATTTTCGTTATGTTCTTCCAAAGTTTTTGTAAACACGTGAGTACCTTTTTCAGGGTTATTTACCTGGAAAAAGTAATAGTCGGTCTTTGGAGTGTTTGTACTGGCTTCCAGCGAAACAAGTCCAGGATTGGAAATTGCAGTTGGTGGAAGTCCTGCGTAAATATAAGTATTGTATGGATTATCGATATGAGTATGTTCATAAAGAATTCGTTCTGGATGAGGAAGCCCCTGAATTTCTGTAACAATATATTCAACAGTTGCACATGAATAAAGACCAATATTGTATCTCAGTCGATTTTTAAATACTGAAGCAATAAGCGGTGCCTCTTCTGTAACACGGTATTCTCTTTCAACAATAGAAGCAAGCTTTACAATTTCATTGATTTCTGCAGAACTTTTCTCTGAAAGATTTGAAATTGATTTAATTTTTTCAAAGAAATTCTCAACCATGATTTTAATCACTTCACCACTAGAAATATCTGGTGTAAGGTAGTATGTATCAGGGAAAAGATATCCTTCCGCAGTAGAACTATCTATACCAAGAGAACGAACAAACGCTTCATCCTTTGCAGCAGAAATAAAATCATCTTTAGAAACAATATTACTTTCAGAAAGCAATTCTGCAACTTTGGAAATTGTAAGACCTTCTGGAATAGAAACCTTAACATATTCCTGTTTACCAGATGAAAGCTCTTCAAGAATCTGAACATAGTTCATTGAAGGATTTAAGAAATAAATTCCACTTTTTAATACAAATGTAGAAGCCTTGTCAGATTTATAAATAATCTTAGAAATGTTTGGAAAACGTACAATAAAGTAAAAAGCTTTACTTGAGCGGATTACACCTTTTTCTTCAAGTTCATCACCAATAGTTCTGATAGATTTTCCTTTTGGCACCTCAATTCTCACATCCTCAAGCTCTTCTCCAGAAACGGAAACAGGTTTAAGCAGTGAGAAAAGATAGACAGCAACACCTGCAATAAGTGCAAGTAAAATGAGAGGAATAATCAATGTTCGTTTTTTCATAAAATGATCTCTCTGGATTCTTTGGCCAGGTGAATTTTAATATCTGAGCGGTTGATATACTGAGCATACCAGCGTGCTGCCTGAAGAATTGAATGAAGTTTTTTATCGTCGTAAGTTGGTTCGTGATGATACAAATAAACGTGTTTAATATTCCAGAAAACAGCAAAATCTATGGCATAACAGAATGCAGAATGTCCCCAGTTAACTTTGCGGCAGGCTTCTTCTACAGTGTACTGACTGTCAACAACAATGCAGTCAGCGTTTTCAAAAACAGGCACAGTTCTTTCATCTTTAACAAAATCTACCGTACGAAGTTCAACATCTGTTGCATAAACAAATTTCTTTCCATCTTTTTCGAAGGAATAAGCAAAGGAATTTCCTGGATGTGCCATTGTACACCAGTTTACTGTAAAGCCTTCCAGCTCAATGGACTTGCGTGGTTTTAATAAATGAAAATTAAAATTCTCGGTAAAAGCTTCAAATGGAACTGGAAAATAAGGACGTTTCATTTGATTTTGAAGAATCTGTTTTGCCTTTGGAAATGGTGAATAAAAATGAATTTCAGAATCTTTCATAAAAGCAGGATCAAAAAAAGGAAGTCCATGAATATGATCCCAATGGAAATGAGATGAAAATATGTGATACCTTCTAAGTCCTTCAAGACAGCCCTGTGACTTACCATAAGCACGGAGACCAGAGCCCATATCAAGGATGATTTTTGTTGGACCATCAGTTATAACAGTACATGGAGTATTTCCGCCGGTAGTTCCAAAAATCCAGGAAGGAAGACTGGAAATAAAACGTTCTCTTGAATCAGAATTTTCAATATCCTTTGGAGTAATTCTTTGAACAGCGGCAATAATCTTGGATTGAATCTGCTGAGGTGTAAGTGGTGCTGGAATAGAACCTCTAACTCCCCAAAACTGAATTTTCATCTTTCCCTCTTGAAATACTTAAATCCTAATTATCATAGGATAAAAAATCAAAATATTCAAGAAAAAAAGGATTGATATAAAAAAGACAAAAAAAAAGAGTCAGTATTATCTGACTCAGTTTATTGGGGAGTCAAGGATTCGAACCTTGGAAGCCGGAGGCAACAGATTTACAGTCTGTCCTATTTGACCACTCTAGAAACTCCCCATGTAAGCTGCTTGTAGGATTTGGACCCACGACCCCGAGATTACAAATCACGTGCTCTACCAGCTGAGCTAAAGCAGCAAGTGTTCATTTGTGCTGAACGATGTTTATAATATACTTTTACGCTGTTAGTGTCAACAGGTTATACACCTTTTTTGTAAAAATATTTTATTTTTCTTCATACAGCGGAAGATATTTGTTTTTTATAACATTATTCCACTGATAATTTATACCTACATTATCAAAACCATTAACAATCATTTTAGAAATTTTAGACGGATTTTCCATTTTGGTTGTAATAGCAAGAGTAAGTGCCGCAACAAGATTTTCACTTGTATTAGGTGCGTAAGTATAACCAGTTTTTTTATTGATGATTTTATTAAGTCCACCAGTTCTATGAGCAACAGGAAGACTGGCATAAATATTTGCAATAAAATCTTCAAGACCACAAGGTTCATAAAAGCTTGGGAAAGCCATAAAATCTGAAGAAACTGTGGTAAGACGAGCAAGAGTTTTTTCATACCCGTTCAAGAAAAGCACCTTTCCAGGATGTTCACGACACTTATCAATCATTTTTTCTTCAAGTTCAGTTTCGCCCTGCCCCATGGAGATAAAATATACATTGTCAAAAGTTTGAAGGATTGGTGAAATGGAAGAAATAAGAACATCAATTCCCTTTTGACTTGCAAATCTTCCGTGGTATCCAATAAAGATGGCATTTGGAGGAAGTTCTTTTTCAATGCTGCCAAATACTTTTATAAGACCATTTTCACCCTGAATCGGAGTATTCACTTTATCAAGAAAATATTCACGGCATTTAATTTTCCCTTTAAGATCCATTATTTTGGGATTAAACGAGTAAGGAAGACCTGAAACATTTGTATCACGAGGATCATAGCGGTCAAAATCAATACCATTTGTAATTCCAGTAATCTTAATGCCTTTTGAAAAAAAGATTGAAGAAAGATTTTCTGTCAGTTTATCAAAAAAAGGATTTGAAAGTTCTTCTGCATAAACTTCACTTACAGTTGCAAGCTTAGCACCGTATTTGTAAGCAACAAGGAATGGTTCAACCTTATCATAATTCAAACATCCGTCAAAAGCTTCGGAAATAATGTGGCAGTACCAGCTAGCTTCACCGGAATTTGCATAATAATGATGATAAGCAGGACCAGCATTATGAATTGAAACCACTGTACGGATGTTCTTATTTTCAAGAAACAATGGAATCATGGCTGTAGATGCATCCTGACAGTGAATAATTTTAGGCTTTTTTTCCGGCGTAAGATAATTTACATATTTTGCAACAGCTTTAGCAAAAAGAGTATTCATGAAAAGAGTATCTTTATGCCCGGTTCCTTTCTTATGTAAAGGATTCTGAGCTTCTTCATTGGAAGTATAAGTATAAACAGCTTCCTTTTCAGAAAAAGCTTCATGCATGATAAAGACAATATTATAGTTTCCATCAAGAGAAATAGCACGTTTATAAATGAACGCAGCTTCCTGATCACAGATTCTAACCGAAGATGCAAGAGGCATTTCATCTTCAAAAAGCACATTATCAGCATTTGTACATTTATAAAAAGGAATGAATAAAGTTGTATTATGTGAAAAGGATTGCAATGTTTTACAAAGACTCTGTGTTACGTTTTTTACACCGCCCGCCTCTGCAATTCCTGCACATTCCATACTGGCAATCCATATGTTCAAAGTGTCACCTCACTTACATTTTCTACTGATGGATTTAAAACCGAGTTTCTGGTTTGTTCATACAACTCGTAATCCGGAACAACTGATTCTGTAATGGCAAAATGTTCAACTTCAACAAGAGGATACTCATTGCCATAAGAAATATATTTAAAAAGATCGCTCATTCGAATACTTTCCGGATTAAAATGCCGGTCGGTTTTTACTTTTTGTAATATATACGAAGAAGCAAGCTGGGAAATTGTTTGTGCAGCATCATCAAGATAGGCCTTAAGATCTTCATCACTTGAAATTTTTTCTTCTCTTAAAAGCTCAACTATATTTTGTGAGCTGGTGTAAATAGTTATATCAAAAGTAAAACGCCAGGAAAATGCGGAAGAAACGCCTGTATTCAAAGCGTAAATATCAGCAGAAGGCAAAGAACCTGTGATGGTATGAGTGGAAAAATGAGGACTAATCGAAAAGATTTTAACTGTAGTATTTGTAGGAAGAAGAGTCTGCCATTTCCAGACGAATTTTCCATTCTCAAGAGGATTTTCATCAATTCCATGGGTTTTGGTAATGAGTACTCCACATTTCCCTGCAGGCACTTTTAAAGTTGTCCAACCTAAATAGACAACTACACCTGAAGCAAGGGCAAGCAGTAATAAAAATGCCAGAAATCTTTTCATAATAGAATAATCATACATTTTCAGATATAATAAATCAATCTTGAGAAACAAAAAACATTCGGAAAACAATACAGGATTCTCTTTTTTCCAGCGTCTTTCACTTTATGCAGAAATTATATTCCTTGTTGTTGATTTGCTGCTTTTTTTAGTTTTTTTGATGGGAAATTATCAGATTTTTTCAGACAGCAGTCAGTCAATGATTTTAGAAACAATTTCAGTATTTTCATCCCTGCTTATCTGTTTTTCTGTAATAAATTTTATTTCCCATATATTACGTTTCTTTACAAATCAGAAAAAAATCATCACTGGTATTATTCAGATGATATTAATGATTCTTTGTGCAGGAGTTGGATTGAGCCTCCTGTTCTTTTCAAATATGATGATTGTTATTTCAGCGGGGCTATAAATTGTTTTCAAAAAAAATCAAAATAGATGAAATTCTCAGAAAATTTAACATGGTTTTTGAAGACTATGGATTTAAGGCATATCTTGTTGGTGGTGCAGTCCGAGATATTTTCTTAAATAAACCCTGTTCAGATTGGGATGTTGCAACTAATGCAAAACCTGAAGATGTAATGAAAATGTTCAAATTTGTAGTTCCTACAGGAATTGCCCATGGAACAGTTACAGTACATTTCATGAAGCAAGAAATTGAAGTTACCACCTTCCGAACAGAAAGTGATTATTCAGACGGCCGTCACCCGGATAAAATAGAATATGCTGCTACAATCCAAGAAGATCTTTCCAGACGTGATTTTACAATGAATGCCATTGCTGTTGATTTAAAGGATGGAAGTATTGTTGATCCATTTGGAGGAAGAAAAGATATAAAGAAAAAGATTATACGAACGGTAGGCAATGCACACGAGCGTTTTATGGAAGATGGGCTTCGTCCTGTAAGAGCCTTACGGTTTGCAAGTCAGCTGAATTTTAGTATAGAAAAAAAGACATATTTAGAGATTTTTAAAGAAGATATACAAAAAAAATCGCTTTCAATAAGCATAGAACGTTTTCGTGATGAATTTATGAAGATGATGAAAAGCCAATACCCTTCAGTTGGTCTTAAACTGATGGAAGAAACAGGCATTCTAAATCTTTTTATTCCAGAATTTACTATTTGCCGAGGATGTGTTCAAAGCGACAAACGTGGTTATCATGAATTTGACGTATTGGATCATCTTTTTTATGCCTGCGACGGTGCTCCAAAAGAAAAACCTTTGATTAGATTAGCAGCCCTCCTTCATGATATTGGTAAACCCAAAGCAAAACGTGTTTCAATGGAAGACGGTTTTGAAAAAATCAGTTTTTATAACCATGATTTTATTGGTGCTGAAATTGCTTTTGAAATCATGACACGCCTTAAATTTTCTAATAAGGAAATTGAACATGTTTGTCACCTTATTAAAAATCATATGTACCACTATGAAACAAACTGGAGTAACGGTGCTGTAAGAAGATTTATTGTAAGAGTTGGAAAAGAGAATATAGAAGATTTATTTGATTTAAGACTTTCTGATATTTATGGTATGCACAATAAAAAAGTTAGTCCACAAAGTCTTTCTACAGATCTTTTTGTTGAATTTTCTGACAGAATCAAGGATGTTCTCTTAAAGGATGATGCTCTTTCACTAAAAGATCTTAAAATTAATGGAAAAGACTTACTTAGCCTTGGTGTTCAGGGCAAAAAAATCGGGATCATTCTGAACGAACTTTTTGAATCCGTTCTTGAAGATCCCCAGATGAACGACCACGAAAAGCTCATGGCCGTTGCAAAAAGCTATATATAAGATTATTTTACTGCTTCAAAAATAATATCAGCAACGAAAATAACAGCAAGTACCCAAGTAGCTACAGGAATATCTTTTGTTTTCTTTCCTGCTACTTTGGCAATTACGTAAGCAATCATACCGAATGCAATACCTTTTGAAATTGAGTATGCAAATGGCATAACAATAATTGCGATAAATGCTGGAACACCTTCTGTTGGATCTTTGAAGTCAATATCTACAACCTGCTGCATCATAAGGTAACCTACGAAGATAAGAGCAGGAGCTGTAGCTGCACTAGGAATAAGTGCGAAAAGTGGTGTCATAAAGAGAGCCAGAAGGAAAAGAACACCAGTTGTTACAGAAGTAAGACCTGTGCGTCCACCGGCAGCAACACCAGAAGATGATTCAACAAATGAAGTAACTGTAGATGTACCAAGACAAGCACCTGCTACTGTACCGATTGAGTCAGCCATAAGAGCCTGTTTTGCTTTTGGAATATTTCCCTTTGAATCAACAAGACCAGCCTGCTGTGTTACACCCATAAGTGTTCCGATAGTATCGAAAAGATCTGTAAAGAGGAATGTAAACATGATTACAAAGAATTTTACAGTGAATACTCCACCCCATTCAAATTTGAACAGATGTGGTGCTTCTGGAAGACTGAATGGTTTCCATCCAGCTGGAACTGTTGTAACACCAAAAGGAATACCAATGATTGTTGTAATAATAATGGCAAGAAGAATTGCACCAGGAACTTTAAGAATGTAAAGAACAATTGTAAGAACAAGACCAATAATACAAACAATTGCAGCTGCACTCTTCATATTGAAGTTTACAAATCCAATAATTGTACCTGTATCAGATGCAACGATTCCTGCATTTGCAAGACCGATAAGGGCAATAAAAAGACCAATACCAACGGCAACTGCTTTTTTCATTCCTTGTGGAATTGCGTTAATGATTTTTTCACGGATTCCAAAAAGTGAAAGCACGATGAAAATAATACCTTCAACGAATACAGCAGTAAGAGCAAGCTGCCATGAACAACCCATACCAAAACATACAGTGTATGTAAAGAAGGCGTTCAATCCCATTCCAGGAGCAAGAGCTACAGGAAGATTTGCCCAGAAGGCCATTACCAATGTAGCAATTGCAGATGCAATAGCAGTAGCAGTAAATACAGGACCGAATCCCATACCAGTTTCACCTAGCATTCCAGGGTTTACAGCAAGAATGTAAGCCATAGCAAGGAAGGTTGTAATACCAGCTACGATTTCACGGCTAACGCTGGTACCATGTTCCTTGAGTTTGAATAATTTTTCCATTTTTTTCTCCTTATTAATGAAAAAAGGTAGCTTCTATTATAAAACTTATATCATAAAAAATCAAAATTATTATTTTTTTTTACAAAGGTTATTGACAAAAAATACGCAACTTTATAATATATAAACATCAATGCGGCAGTCATATAACGGCTCATTATCCCAGCCTTCCAAGCTGGAGACGAGGGTTCGACTCCCTTCTGCCGCTCTAAAAGACATCTTCTTTCGAGGATGTCTTTTTTTTTATTTATTATATTAAAAACTAAAAACTGTCCAAAACTGGACTTCAGGGAAAATTAGATTGAAATCTGTATATATCCTTGTATAATAAGATGATATGAGCAAAGAAAAAAAGACAAAAATTAAATCTATTAAAAGTAAATTCTTTAAAGTGGATTATAACGGTACTACCAGCACATCCCCTTTTGAAGAACCATGGAAAGTTTTCAAGCGTTTATCCAAAGAAGAAATTAAAATTACGGGTAAAAAATTTGAAGATGAACCAATGGCTGAAATCAGTTTTACAAATCCAGATGATACTAAAACTACACAGATGAAAATCAAACTTACTAAAGATATGTCAAAACATGAACTTAGTGAAATGATTTTTGCTGTTGGATCAACATTAAGTTACATAGATAACGTATGCTTTATTCAGATTCTTAAAAGCAATCTGTCAAAAGAGCTTGAAGAAGCACTTATTGCACGTAAATTCAAGGAAGACGAGACAGATCACAATTATCTTGTTCATGAAAAGCTTCCTGCACCAATCTTTACTGTATACTGGCTTTTAGGTATGAGCTGCGGTATAAGTATAGGACAAGCCCGTGGTAACATGCCTATTGGTATGGCAATTGGCATGTCTATAGGCATGATTTTAGGAGCCATTATTGACTACGAAGCCAAAAAGAACTTTAACAATCTTAAAAAAAAGCGTGCAGAAAAAATATCTAATTAAGAATTAATACCGTAAATGAATTCTTTTTCAGAATGATTTCATCTGTATATTTTTCTTCCCCAGATGTCTCCATGGTAACGGCACTGATATTATCAATGCTGTTGCTTGCAGACTTCTCTTTTCCACCAATCCAGACTTTCTTCATTTTTTTGAAACCAAATGAATCAGCACTTAAATTGATTTTTACATCCTCGTCGTTTGAATTGGCAATTTTCAGATATACTGTTCCAGTTTTTGAGTCGACTGAAGGATTGTAATATATTCCTTCTTTATATAAATCAGCATGCTCACCTTTTGTATCAAGAGTTTTGTCTCCTGTAAAATTTGAATACATAAGCTGGACAAAATAACTTGGAGTTCCAAAAGACTTTTCATCATTGAACCAGATAAGATCAGGTGACCATTGAGTATAACCAAGGCGTGCAAAAAGAGGAGCATAACTTGTAAGAGCAACTACATCAGCATTACGTTCAACACCGGTAAGGAAAGAAGCTTCGGCAAGAGCACCACCAAGATCATTAAGTTCAGGTTTATTAAAGCTTCCACCACCTTCATTATGTGTTGCATATTCACCGGCAAAAACTTTAACACTGCGGTCATAATTATCATAAAAATCCATATGACTATAAAACCACTGTGGAGGCATATAATAATGTTCATCTACAGCATATGCAAAATCAGGATTCTGTTTTGAGTTTTTGTAAATAAAATCCCAGGCTTCACCAAACTCAGGCCATTCTACATTTGGACCGGCACTTGCAATCAGTTTCATATCCGGATAAACCTTGTGAATTGCCTTTTCAAATGCAACATATCGGTCATAGAAGCGGTTATCTTTTGTTTCCCACTGTTCGTTTCCAATTCCCATCATTTCCAGATTAAAGCTTTCTTTGTGACCAAGCTCAGCTCTCATTTTTCCATATTTTGATGTTACAGGTCCGTTGGAAAATTCAATAAGATCAAGTGCATCCTGAACATACTGATCAAATTCAGCAGTTCCTGGCATAACCATTTCATAATTCTGGAACTGACATGAAAGACCAACATTAAGAACAGGAAGAGCCTTACATCCAAGACTTTCACATAAAAGGAAAAACTCGTAATAACCAATTCCGTAAGTCTGGTTGTAATATGGATAACATACAGGACCATGATTATCCTTTAGATTATGCCACGATTTATGTACAGCCCAGCGGCTCCAGTTACTTTTGCGGTCTTCAAGACGAGTAATAGTCTTTTTAAAATCGTATCGGTTTGAAAGAGTTGCACCTTCGATAATACATCCTCCAGGGAAACGAATAAAACCCGGGTGAATGGCATCAATAAGATCATACAGATCCTTTCTAAAAATACCGCAGACAGCATCACAAGGAATCATGCTAAAAAAATCAAATTCTATAATTCCTTCTCCACTCACAGTAACATGAAATTTTCCAAAACGAATATCTTTTTCTGCGGTAATAATTCCTTCATATTTTTTCCATGGACAAAGAGTATTTTCTTCATTTTTATAAAGACTGAATGTAGTTCCACCGCAGGAAATTCCATCCTGTCCAAGCACTCTGATATAAACTTCATCTAGAAGAGTGACATTTCTTGCATAAAAACTGACCTTATACTTCTGGTCCTTTTTCATACAGATTCCGTCATAAGCCTTATTGGAAAAACCTTCTCCGCATCCAGTTGATGTAAATCTAAGATAATGACTGTTCACTTCGGAAACAGGACTTCCACTTACAATCTTCATTGTTCCCCGGCCTTCATTATTCCAGCCGTAAAGTCCTTCATATTCAGTAAAAAAATCTCCGTTTTTATTTCCCTGATGACTTCTGTAAAATTCAAAATTTCTGTTTTCAAGCATTTCTGCATACAGGCCGCCGTCAGCAGAATAATTAATATCTTCAAAAAAAAGACCTGTCATTCCTTTAGAAATATTAACTTTAGTTTCGTTATAAAGATTAATTGTTTTTGTCATTGTATGTTTCCTTGTTGTATAAATTTATATCACTTTGTTAGATTTAGCAACAAAAAAAAAAGCACCTTCCTGAGTGGAAAGTGCTCTCTTAAATCAAAATGATTTTTTTGACTACTCAGCCTTGATACCGTAGCGTTTGTTGAAACGATCGATACGACCGGCAGTATCAACAAGCTTCTGTTTTCCTGTGTAGAATGGGTGACATGCAGAACAAATTTCCACGTTGATGTTTTCAACTGTTGAACGTGTTTCAATTACATTACCACATACACAAGTGATTTTTGTAAGTTTGTAGTCTGGATGAATTCCTTTTTTCATTTTAATCCCCTGTTGTTTTGCCCGACAGCGCGGAGAAAACTCAAAACGCAGTCACAAAACGAAATATATATATATTTAGATAATTATATAAAAATTATTTCAGACTGTCTAGTGCCATTTTAGCAGCATTCTGTTCCGCTTCTTTTTTATTTTTTCCTTCAGCAGGACCAATTTTTTTATCGCCAAGTACAACAACCACTTCAAATACTTTTGCATGCTCAGGACCACTGGAACCAATTACTTCATATTTTGGACAGATTTTATCTTTTTTCTGAAGATATTCTTGAAGCAAAGTTTTGTAATCTTTAAGCCCCTTTGACAAAACTTCGTCTACTGATTTAGTTAAAAAAGAAAGTATGTATGCTTCGGCAGTTTTGTATCCCTGATCAAGATATATTGCAGCAATAACAGCTTCCATACAGTCTGCAAGGATGGCGTCTTTTTTACGGCCCCCACTCATTTCTTCACCATGACCAAGAATAAGAAGTTTATCAATTCCAAGTTCAATAGCAACAGGAGCCAATGCTTTTTCGGAAACAACTACTGATTTTATCTTAGCAAGATCACCTTCTGCAAAATCAGGAAGAGCTTTATAAAGATAAGATGCACAAACCACTCCAAGAACAGAATCACCAAGAAATTCAAGGCGTTCATTATTCTGGCAGTGGCTTTCATTTGTGCTTGAACGATGGACAAAGGCATGATTTAAAAGCTCCATATTTTTTATATGAATACCAGTTCTTTTTGAGAAAGCCTGAAGTTCCTTTAATCTGCCCTTATCCATAGTTATTAGATTTCCATGTTCATTACGTGACGTACTTCTTCCAGAGTTTTCATACCGATTTCTCTAGCCTGTCCAGCCCCTTTAAGAAGAATCTTTCGAATGTACTCTGGATCCTGTTCAAGACGGCGTCGTTCAGCGCGCAATGGACGGAGTTTTTCATTCATTACTTCTGTAAGGGTTGATTTAAGCATACCGCCACCACCATCACCAATTCGTGCAGCAATAGCAGAAGGTTCTTCACCAGTACAAAGTGAAATAAGCATAAGAAGGTTTGCAACAGCAGGTCTATTTACTGGATCATAAGTAATGTTTCTGTCACTGTCTGTCTGAGCCTTTTTAATTGCTTTGGCAGTCTGATCTTCATCCCAACAAAGCATGATTGTATTGTTTCGTGATTTACTCATTTTCTGAGTACCATCAAGACCAAGAATCATTGGAGTTTTTGCAAGAAGAGCCTGAGGTTCTGGGAATACAGGAGCTTTACCCTTGCAGAATTTGTTGTTAAAACGGCTGGCAATTGTACGAGTCATTTCAAGATGTGGCAGCTGGTCTTTTCCAACAGGAACAATGTTTCCTTTACAGAAAAGAATGTCACAGGCCTGATGCACTGGATATGTGTACATACCTGCATTTACATTTTTAAGCCCTGCACTTTCAATTTCTTCTTTTACAGTTGGGTTTCTTGAAAGTTCAGCATTTGAAACCAGTGTAAGGAAAGGCAGCATAAGCTGATTACATTCTGGAACGTAACTGTGAGGATAAATGATTACATCCTGTTTTTCGGGATTAAGACCTGCAGCAAGGTAATCAATAACAAGCTCTTTTGTATTCTGACTGATTTTATCAAATGCATCGTGGTCAGTAAGAACCTGATAATCTGCAATAAGAATCATTGTTGGAACACCAAGGTTTGCAAGACGAACTCGGTTCTGCAAAGATCCAAAATAGTGACCAATATGTAGATTTCCTGTTGGTCGGTCCCCAGTTAAAACACGGTATTTTTTAGGATTAACAAGGAGATCAGCCTCAATTTTTTTGCTTCTTTCAACAGCAGCTTCATAACTTTTGTTGATATCTGTATATTCAATTTCTTCCATAATGTAAATTATTATAAAGGATTTCTATTATTGTTACAATTAAGAAAAGAGAGTAAAATATCAAGTTATGAAAGCGGTAGATGTGTTTGTCAAATGGCTGGATGATTATCTTAATTTTGAGAAGACTCCGTCCAAAGGGATTTTCTGGCTGGATACAATGAAATATTTGTGCCATCGTTTTAAAAATCCTCAGAATTATTATACAACTGTTCATGTAGCCGGAAGTAAAGGAAAAGGTTCTGTTTGCCGTATGATTGCCTGTATTCTTGAAGAAGCAGGTTTTAAAACAGGATTATATTCTTCACCTCACATTACCGATTTCCGCGAAAGAATCTGTACACCTAGTGGATTTTTTGAAGAAAGCATTTATGAAGAAGCTATCCGGGAAATGGTGCCACGTATTGAATCAATCATCCCGGGAACACTTCCTGGAAACAGGCCCATTACATGGTTTGAACTAGTTACTCTTTATTCATTTATCGTTTTAAAAAATGCCCATGTTGATTATGGAGTTTATGAAGTAGGTCTTGGTGGAAGACTTGACAGTACTAATATTATTTCTCCAAAAGTATGCTGCATTACGCCAATTGAACTGGAACACACTGAATTTCTTGGGGATACTCTGGAAAAAATTGCTTATGAAAAAGCAGGAATTATAAAACACAATACTCCTGTTGTAATTGCAAAACAGCAGAATGAAAGCGTCAATCAGGTTTTTAAAGATAAATGTAAGGAAGTTGGTGCACCGTATTATTTTGTAGACGATTTTATAAAAAATCTTGATTTCAAGTATGTAAACAATTGCATGGAAGTGTCTTTTGAAAGTCACCTTTTTGCCCGTCCCATTAAAACCCGCCTGAATATGATAGGAGATGTTCAAGCTCAAAATGCAGCAATGGCAGCAATAGCAGTAAAAGAGCTTTATCCGATGATAACAGAAGATATAATTGAAAAAGGTCTTTCCAAAGCTGAACTTCCTGGTCGTTTTGAAAGAATGGAACACCTTTCTTCATACCCTTCACTTCCTCTCCTTGTTCTGGACGGCGCTCATACAGTTAATTCCATACGTCACACAATCTCCACAATGGAAAAGCTTTACAATGGAAAAAAAATCAATCTTCTTTTTGCATGTGCAGCAGATAAAGATGTAGAAGATATGGCCTTACTGTGCAAGGACAAGTTCAACAAAATATTCATTACAAAACCAGGTATTGTAAAAGCCAGTAATATCGAAAAAGCATGTAATGCATTTAAAAAAGCTGGAATTCCTTTTACAAGCTCCGAGGATTATTCTCATTTTATACTTAATGCAGTAAAACAAAGTGAAGATGACAATGCCATTCTGCTGGTAACAGGCTCTTTCTATCTTATATCTGAAGTAAAAAAAGCACTCTGCATTTGGAAATAAACAGATTTTATACTATAATACAATTATGAATTCTAAAATTTATGTATTTCTTTCATTGTTTTTAGTATCTGTTATTCTGCATGTTGTTTTTGCCATTCTCAAAAAAGATATAATCTATAAAATTTCTTATTCATTGCATCTTCCATTTTTAGGCTGTGCTGAGTATTTATACCTTTCAAATTTTTACCCTGACAGTGAATATCTTTCTTTACTTTTTCTGATTTTTTATATTTTTTACTCTATTTTTGCAGTTCTATATTCTGTTTTATCAGAAAAGTTGATTTTAATACCTTCAATTTTTTTGACTTGTAGTAATTTAATTCTTTATCTGATTTATAAACCAGTTTATTATTTCTATGTCATATCAAAACCTGTTTTAATTCTGGTGACTCTTTTTATTCTAGGTCTGATTGTTTTTATCCTTGCATTTTCCAAAATTAAAAGCTTTCGAAGAATATTCTGCTATATTGTTTTGAATTTAATTTCTTTATCAGTAGTTTCAGTTACATTTTTTAATCTGATTTATGAAAAAAATCTTTGGTGTGTTTTTGCTTTTGCTGGTTCGTTATTTATAGCAGCATTTACTATTTTTAAAACATTATTAAATGAAAAACGCCTGAATTTTTCTCAGAAAATTGTTAATCCTGCAATTCCAGTTGCTGCTGTTTTATTTTCATTATCAAGTGCATTTATGTATTCAATCTTTTAAAAAGGATTTTTGATTATGTTGTCAGATTTTTTAACAACTGTAAGAAACATAAGATCCGCTACAAAAGAGCTTCCTGATTTGCCTGAAGAAATTGGAAGACTTTTTCCTCTTGTTTTTATGGTAAATCTTTCTGATGACAAAATAATTTCCATTTTTAGTAAAGATAGTTATGAAATGAAAAAGGGTGATTCTTATACAGAAGCACTCCATACAAGAAAATCAATTATGAGAACCAGCTTTGACCTGGTTGAAACATTAAACACAAAGATTCTGATCAGTCAGTTTTCTAAAAAACTTGCACCTCTTTCCTTTAATTTTGACATTTTTATAACCAGTCCAAAGCGTTTTAAAATGACAATTATGCCAATCAAAAACAGGAAAGAAAAATATTTTGCCCTGTTTCTGGTAAAAGCTCTTGATTATGACGTTGATCTTGAAACCCTTAATCAAGAACATTACAACGATGATTTTAGAAATTTATCAAGGCGACGGCTTCTTGAATCAAACTTTATTACCGCAGGTGAACTGGATCTTTCAAGCTGGAAAATCAATTACCTTATAAAACCAATTCCAACCTTAAAAAACCAGTCAGATTTATCTACAATGGTTTTTGAATTTGCAAAACATTTTGGTGAAAGAAGTGAATTTCACAAATTTAACGAGTTTTTCAGCTACTCAAACATCAGAAAAAAATTAGCAAAAGCTGATGAAATTACTGAAATTTTTATACGCAGAACTGACAATTCTTTGATAAAAAAATACTCACGCTGGTCTATTTCAAGAAGTGAATCCGACAGAAACATTCTGATTATTACTGAAACTGATATAACAAATGAAATTGAAGCCGAACATCATAAGCTTCTTGCAAACAATTACCACCAGGCACTTCTTTCTGATGCAATTATTGTTTTTAATACAAACATAACTAAAGACATTGTAAGTGAAGAGGTTTTTTACACAATAGATGATTCACCAAAACCTTTGCTGCCACTTCTTGGACTTACACTACCCGTTTCATATACAGCACTTATTGAAAAAGCAGAAACTTATTTGCGGCCTGATGCAATTGATGAAATTCACAAAATGCTGAATATTCGAAATCTCCGAAAACTTTTCCGATTTGGACAGCAGGAAATTACAGTTGAATATGAGGTTACACTACGAAAAAAAATCAGATGGCTTAATCATACGATTCTTATGACAAAAAACCCTGAATCTGATGAAATTTCTGCAGTTACAATCATAAAAGATATTACACAAGCTCATCTTAAGGAAGAAACACAGAAATACAAGCTGAACGAAGCCCTTAAAACTGCTGAAGCTGCCAACAAAGCAAAAACTGACTTTCTTTCAAATCTTTCTCATGATATTCGAACACCAATGAATGCAATTTACGGTCTGACAACTGTTGCAAAAGAATACACAGGTGATAAAGAAAAGATGGATGATTATATTGAAAAGATTTCAGTTGCTTCCAATCACCTTCTTACGCTGGTAAATAACGTACTTGATATTTCCCGTATCGAATCAGGTAAGATCACCATTGCACAGGAACCTTTCCGTATGGAAAACCTGTTGAATGCCATCGATACAATTGTTGCACCTCAGACTAAAGCTAAAAATATTTCCTTTACAACAAAAAGCAGTTTCAGAACAAATAAAGTTATTGGTGACGAACTTCGAATAAACCTTATTTTAATTAACATTTTAGGAAATGCCGTTAAATTTACCCCGGACAATGGATCTATTGATTTTACAGTAACTGAAGAAAATACAGACAATATCTGTAATTTTACATTTATTATTAAAGACACTGGAATTGGTATGTCAGAAGAATTCCTTTCAAAAATTTTCCAGGCCTTTACCCGGGATGAAAGTCAAACTCGTGCCATTGAAGGATCGGGACTTGGCATGAACATTACTAAAAATCTTGTGGACTTAATGGGTGGTGAAATCAATGTAAAATCTGAACTTGGGAAAGGCTCAGAATTTACAGTCCGAATTCCTTTGCGTAAGGTTTTGGAAAAAGATGATCTTTCAAATGGAAAAGAAATTCCTGATTTTACAGACAGACGAATACTTATTGCAGAAGATAACAATCTTAACATGGAAGTAATAACACGTTTTCTTGATAAATCAAACTGTGTATACGATAAAGCAGAAAACGGTCGTAAAGCACTGGATACATTCCTTGAAAAAGGTGAAGATTATTACGATCTGATTCTTATGGATATGGAAATGCCTTTAATGAACGGTATTGAAGTTGTTGGAGAAATCAGAAAAATTGATTCAGATTATGCAAGAAACATTCCAGTAATTGCAATGACAGGTAACATTTACGAAGAAGACAAGCAGAAAGCTTATGCTGCCGGAATGTCCAACTATATTACAAAACCTATTGCAAGTGATAAACTGTACGAAAAAATCTGGAGCTGCTTCTCATCTTCTGAAGAAAAAAAGGATCGTACTAAAAATAACACAAAAAGCAACACCATAAATAACAGTAAAACGTCCTCTTTATTAGAAAATAAAAAATCTTTAGCAGAAAACTATGATTTTTCTAAAATAAAAATTCTTGCTGTTGACGACAATAAAATGAATCTTGATATCATTAAACTGATGCTGTCAAAAACAGGTGCAAATATAACAGAGGCAACAAACGGTCAGGAAGCTGTTGATTCTTACAAAGCCTCTCCAGAAGGTAATTTTGACATAATCCTTATGGATATTTCCATGCCTGTAATGAATGGTTATGAAGCAACAACAGAAATCAGAAATTCAGGAAGGTCAGACTGGAATATTCCGATTATCGCAATTTCAGCAAACGCATTTCCTGAAGATATTGAACAGTCGGAATCAAAAGGAATCAATTTTCATATAAGTAAGCCAATTATCATGAAAAAGCTTCTTGATAAAATAGCGGAACTGGTTTTATAAACATCTAAATTTTTGAAGCTTCTTCCTCACAAACTGCTGCTGTGTAAGTATCTCCCATCTGACGATAGATTAATGCCATTTTTTGCAGACAGAAACGATCAATATCATTTCCAAGTTCAAGATCCAGGGTACGTTCAAAAACGTCAAGGGCAAGTTCATCATTTACAATTGTAAAAATATTGTGCATAACAATGTTCTGGACAAAGGAAATTACTTCAGGAAAGAAAAGCCCGAAATAACTGTAGCTTTTTTCCATAAGAATAACCTGTTCCAAAAGCAAAAATGCATCGTAGTATTCACCCCGGATTACAAGCTCTTCACTTAAAATATAACCGTAATCCATAAAATCTTCCCGAGTAAACCAATCTTTTAGTTTAAATGAATTTCTTTCACTCTGAATTTTCTTAAATTCTGCACAGGCTTCATCTTCGCGGCCACGCATAAGGTCAAGAATAATCAATTTTGCCCAGGATTCATCATCATTTCTTTCTATAAGCCATTTTCGGTAATCAAAGCTTTCACCTTTTACAGAGCTTCGCCTAAAATGATTAAAAAAAGAATCATCAAAAATCTGACGTTGACGCTGATCAGAAAGAACACGGTAAGCCTGAGTAATTCGGTCAAATTTTTCAGCAAGTTTTGGATCTTGATTTCCACTTGAGTCAGGATGATATTGTTTGGCAAGTTCTCTATAGGCGTGTTTGATTTCACTTAAAGATGCATGAACAGATACACCAAGAATCTGATAGCAGTTTTCCATTATTTCCTACAATTTGAACAGTTTTTCTATATTTTCGTTTTTTACAAACATTACAGGAATCTTTGAATTGGAAAGAATATCACTTTCTTTTTCGGAAATAATATTCTTTTTACCATTTTTATTTTCATGTCCACCAAGAAGCAGCAAATCAGCTTTATATTCTTCACAGACTTTAACAACTTCGGAAAAGATTCCACCACTTCTAAGTTCAGTCTGTATCCTTACGCCTTTGATCTGTGCAAGACGTTCAACATATTTAAGATATTTTTCACCATCAGCTTTAAGCTTTTCTTCGTAAGAAAGACTTTCCTCAGAAATCAGGAAATGATTCATTGAAAGATATTTAATTGTAGCAGTATCTACAACATAAACGGCTTTAAGGTCAAGGTTGTAAGTTTTTGCCATAAGAATTGCATACATAGCCGCATGAATCGAGCTTTCATGACCGTTGACAGCAACAACAATTTTTTTGAACAGACCTTTCATACTTTTATAAATCACCCCTTATTAAAATATAGTATGATAAAATTAAAAAATCAAATTATTTTGATCCGTTCTTCTTTTTTAGAGCCTTAAGAACGAAAACATTTTCACGTTCACGTTCTTCAAGTACACCTTCAATATAAGAAGCTGTTTCTTTAGTCTGTGGAATAATCATTTTATCCAGGGCATTTACACGTCGCTGGGTTCTTTTTACTTCATCTGCCAGGCGCCAGACAATGGTTCTAATACTTGCCATTTGAGTAAGCAGAGATAATAATTCAAAAAACTGAGTAATTGTGGCGTCTGTATTTGCATAAGTTTCAACAAAAGAATAGAAAAGTTCTTTTTTAGGAAGTTCAACATCAAGGGTCTGAAATGGCATACCACCAATTGTAACTGTTTTTTCAGTCATTCCAAATTCATAATGAACTGCATGACTGATTCGTTCAATTTGGTCAGATCCATCGCTCATAAGCATACTTTTAAATGCAGGATAAGCTCGACCTATAACTTTTTCAATGTCACCTTCCAGAACCTTTACTTTATCTACCATATGCATAAGTTCACGCACAAGGATTTCACGTTTTTCTTCTAGAAGCTCATAACCATTGGTAGAAACTGCCAGCTGGCTTTTCATTTCGAGAAGATTGGATTTTGTTGGTGCAATGTTTAGCTTAGCCATACTTACTCAGCTGATTCCATATATTTATCAATTAATTCCGGTTTAATTCGGAACAGTTCAGTTCTTGGAAGCTCAGAAAGAACACGCCAACCAATAGCAAGAGTTTCTTCAATTGTTCGGTCTTCGTATTCACCCTGGCAAAGGAACTCGTTTTCAAATCTTTCACCGAATTTAAGGTATTCCCGGTCCAGTTCAGAAAGCTCTTCTTCACCAATAATTGCTGCAAGATTTCGAATAGCTTTAACTTTTGAATAGGAAGCAAAAAGCTGGGCAGAAACGTTAGCATGGTCATCACGAGTCATATCAGGACCAATACCGTCTTTCATAAGTCGTGAAAGAGATGAAAGCTCACCTACAGGAGGATAAAGTCCTTTTTGTGAAAGTCCACGATCAAGTACAATCTGCCCCTCTGTAATATAACCTGTAAGGTCAGGAATAGGATGTGAAATATCATCGTTTGGCATAGTAAGAATTGGAATCTGTGTAATAGAACCTTCACTACCCTTTATTTTTCCAGCTCTTTCGTAAAGCTCTGCAAGATCAGAATAAAGATATCCAGGATAGCCTTTACGACCTGGAACTTCACCCCGAGTTGTTGAAATTTCACGAAGCGCTTCACAGTAGTTAGTCATATCTGTCATTACAACAAGAACATGATATCCTTTTTCAAAAGCAAGATATTCAGCTGCAGTTAAGGCACAGCGTGGAGTAATGATTCGTTCAATAGAAGGCGCATCTGCCAGAGACTGGAACATAACTACTTTTGAAAGAACACCAGACTCTTCAAAGGTATCAACGAAGAATTTTGCAACGTCATATTTAATACCCATTCCGGCAAAAACCATAACAAACTGTTCGTCGGAATTACGCAATTTTGCCTGGCGGATAATCTGAGCTGCAAGTTTATTGTGAGGAAGACCATTCCCAGAGAAAATAGGAAGCTTCTGTCCGCGAACAAGAGAGTTCATTCCATCAATAGCAGAAATACCAGTCTGAATAAAGTCACGAGGGTAAATACGTGCGTAAGGATTGATTGGATTTCCGTTTACATTCAATTTTTTGGAAGAGATAATCTTTGGAAAACCGTCAATTGGTTCACCAAGACCGTTGAAAATTCGCCCCAATAAATCTTCACCTACACGAAGTTCTAGAGGCTCGTCCAAAAATTCAAAGGTTGTGTCATCAATATCAAGACCGGTTGTATTACCAAAGATCTGTACAACAACAGCAGTTTCACTTACATCAACAACACGGCCGATACGTTTTTCACCGGTTCTGTCACGAACACAAACTGTTTCTCCGTAAAAAACTTTTTCAGTTCTTTTAAGAACAACAATTGGTCCGTCAACAGATGTAACACCTTTACTTTCAATACCTTTCATTCTATAAATCCTTCAGTTATGAAGTTAGTTCATCAATACTTCAAGTTCACCAATCTGAACATCCAACCTGGTTCTGATGTCTTCAAGTTTGGCAACATCTTCGTTTTTATACAGCATTTTGATTCGTACCAGTTCATCACAAACAGGAAGTGAAACAACCTTGCTTAAAAGACCACCATTCTTGATTACATTCAGGGCACGTTTGTAATATTCCATGATAAGTTCAAGAATTGTAATCTGTTTTTCGATAGAACAGTATTTATCAATATCATCGTATGCATTCTGCTGCAAGAAACCGTTTTTAATCATTTCTGCAACTTTAAGAACAAGACGTTCACTGTCAGGAAGTGCATCTGGTCCAATAAGGCGAACAATCTGTTCAAGACGCTGTTCTGTTTTAAGAAGATCAAGTGCTTCCTGTCTAAGCTGAGACCAAAGAGGATTATGAACTTCCCACCAGTCTCGAACTTCATCAGCATATTCAGAATAAGATTCAATCCATCCAATAGCTGGATAATGTCGTGCATTAGCGAGTTCACGGTCCAAAGCCCAGAAACAGCGGATAAATCGTTTTGTATGCTGAGTAACTGGTTCAGAAAAATCTCCACCTGGAGGCGAAACAGCACCAATAATCGAAACAGAACCTTCTCTATGACAAAGTGCACTAATTCGCCCGGCACGTTCATAAAATGATGCAAGACGAGTTGGAAGATAGGCTGGGAATCCTTCTTCAGCAGGCATTTCTTCCATTCGACCAGAAAGTTCACGTAAAGCTTCTGCCCATCGGGATGTAGAATCAGCCATGATAGCAACATGCATTCCCATATCACGGAAGTATTCAGCAAGAGTAATTCCAGAATAAAGAGAAACTTCACGAGCCGCTACAGGCATATTTGATGTATTGGCAATGAGAATAGTTCTTTCCATAATTGAACGACCAGTACGTGGGTCAATAAGCTCAGGAAATTCTGAAAGAACTTCTGTCATTTCATTACCACGTTCACCACAACCAATGTAAACAATAAGATCAGCATCACACCATTTTGCAACGGCATGCTGAGTCATAGTTTTTCCTGTACCAAAACCACCAGGAATTGCAGCGGTACCACCCTTAGAAAGAGGAAAGAAAACATCAATAACACGCTGACCTGTAATAAGAGGTTCACTTACTGAAAGTTTTTGTGCATATGGTCTAGGTTTACGAACAGGCCAATACTGAGAAAGACAAATATCTTCATCAAGTTCAGTAGTTGCAATTACGTCATCAACAGTATATGAACCATCACCTTTGAAGGTTTTTAAGGTACGACCACGGATAGTTGGAGGAACCATAATGCTCTGGGTAATTGATTCAGTTTCTTTTACAGTACCCAAAACCATACCTGGAGCTATTGCACATCCTTTTTCAATACCTTCTGCAGTAACAAAATCCCACTGTTTTTTTGTATCAAGTGGTTCAGCACGCTGTCCAGGCAAAAGAAATGCACCACCCTGTTCGTACATTGTCTGAAGTGGACGCTGAATACCATCATAAATATTTCCTACAACTCCAGGACCTAATCTTAAAGACAAAGGACGTTCGGTACAGACAATCTTTTCACCAATTTCCATACCTGTGTCATCTTCATAAACCTGAATAGTTGCATTTCCTTGATTCTGACGGATAATCTCACCAATAAGATTAGATTTTCCAACATTTACTACGTCGTAAAGACCTGCTCCATCAAGACCTGAAGCATAAACGATTGGTCCTGAAACTCGGGTAATTTTTCCTTCAATCATTTTACACTCCCAAAAACATCACCAAAAAGTGCGTCTTTCATTTCTTCACGATATTTATCAAGAATTCCATTTATTACTTCACTTAAAGTAAATCGAATCTTAATTTTTGAATCTTCTGTAACAAGAATAATTCCTTCTTTAAGGTCAATTTCACTATCTTCAAGAGCAGCTTTTCCAAATACAGTTTCTTCAACTTTAGAAAGCTTTGCTCCCAAAAGTTTTTTCAATACCTTTTCAGTCTTATTTAAATCAAAACCATAAACAAAGGCATTAATTTTTGTACCTTCTTCAAGACGATTAAATACATCACCGGATTTTTTAAGAACCAGTTCCATACGTTTATCTTCACCCAAGGACACAAGGTATTCATTTATATGTTTTACGATTTCATTCTGAATAAATGAAACCAGTAATCGCTGTTTTTCCAAAGGAATAGAAGCTTCAGAGTCTTTTTTTATTGCATCAAGCTTATGTGCAAAAAGAGCTTCCACTTCATTTTTAGCCTTCTCAACTCGTTCAAAAACTGAGTTTTCTAAAACCTTACAATCTTCATCAGCTTTTGCAAGGATTCTTTCGGCTTTTTTGCGTGCTGAAACCTGAATCTCTTTGTCCAGAATTTCAGTAGATCTTAATTCTTCCATTTTTTGATACCTGTTAATTAAACTTGAACACCAACAGCTTCACGAATTGCTTCAGACAAAGTTTTTCTGCCCTGCACATGACCGCTCAACCACGGTACTTCAACTATTAGAGGATATTTTCCTGTTTTCTGCCAGGCGATTTCTTCGTTTTCAATGGTTCCGGCTGCATCTTCCGTAAGGATTAGAACACGAGGAAGTTCATCAACAGGAACTCCCAGGTGTCCACCTTTACCAGTAACACGATTAAAAGCATCCAGCACTTCTTCTCTTCCCTGAGCAACAATACCGTCAACTCCAACAAGTTTGAAGGCTAGAACAATCTCCCGTTCACCAATTACAAAAAATTTCAATTGAGTAAATCTACAAAATCAGAATAAGAACACCAACAAGCATTCCCCAAAGACAAATACCTTCAGCAAGACCTACGAAAGGAAGTGCTTTACCAGAAAGTTCTGCATTTTCACTCATAGCACCCATAGCAGCAGCCCCGATTTTACCTACTGCAATACCACCAGCAATACAAGCAACACCTACGGCAATAGCTGCGGCAAGATATTTAAGACCTGAGTTTGATGCAGTAGCTGCAACAGCTTCAGTTTCAGCAGCAGGTGCTTTTTCCTGTGCATAAAGTGTGGTCAGTGAAAGACCTGCGAAGATAACAAACAGACACAAAAGTTTCTTGTTCATTTTTCTACCTCTTAAAATATTTTTATCAAAATTAGTTTTCACAACTAAATGTAAACGGAATAAATTCTCTACCAGTTTCGTGGAAGAACTTGGAGAAAAATTCATAGTACTGAAGACGAATTACCTGAATGGTAACGATCATACCTTCAAGTACAACAATGAGGGCATTTCCTAAAATTGCAACAAGAAGTCCTTGTGGACTTCCAAATCCGCCAACCATGTCTGTGAGAGTAAAAAACAGGAAATCTAGAACAGCATGTCCAAGAGCAAATGCACCTACACGAACAAAGCTTACTGTATTTGAAAGATAACCGGAAACTACTTCAATAAGTTCAACTATTCCTGAAATTAAAGCAGTCAACAGTCCATTTTCAAGAACAGGTCGTTTTCCTTCAATTATTCTTTCAAATGGTTCTCCAAAACTAGCAAAGAAGAGTGAAACTCCAATAATTACCCAGTCATAAGCTGCAATAGAGTGTTTGAATACAATGATTCGAATAACTAGTGCTACCACATACCAGAAGAAAATTGTACCAGCAAGACCGTTTTTTCCAAAGAAAACCTCAGCCCATTTTTTTCTGATAATATTATTGATAAGATTGATAACAAGTCCAATTGAATTAATAAGGAAACCAATAGCTACTGCAACTCCAAATACTGTAAACATTGCTTTAACTGATGATGGATCACTGGAAGGCATCATTTTTACAATAGGTGCATGAGGTTCACCAAAAAGTCCTGTTACCCACAAACTGAATGGTTCAAGAAGAGTTTCATCACTAAAGAATTCACCAGTAAGAAGTCCCATTATTGATGAAGAAACACCTATACACATGAAAACAGGAGCAAACTTATTCCAGCCGCCAACCTTTATAACCTTACAAGCCATAAGAATTCCAAGAATAAGGAAAACAAGCCCCTGTCCCAAATCACCGAACATAATGCCAAAGAGAATTGTAAAGAACAAGGCTACAAATGGTGTTGGATCAATTGTTCCATATAAAGGGGAACCGTAAGAAAAGATCATTCGTTCAAAACTTGAAACAAGCTTTCCGTGAGTAAGCTTTACAGGAACCTGCTCTTTTCCAGCAAGAACAGAAGGAACTTCAAAAGGCTCATATTTTCGGAAAGCAATTCTACCTTCAGTAGCAGAATCAAGTTCAGTCATGTAGGAATCACTTTCACTTGATGGAATCCAACCTGTAATTCGATAAACAAGTTCAGTTGATTCAAGCTTTGATTTAACTTCGTTTATCTGAACTGTAAGTGTAAATGAACCAAGAAGCTTTTCAATAACAGCCTTATGAGTTTGAGCAAAATTCTTTTTTTCTTCTTCAAGCTCATCCATTGTTCTTTCAGCTTCAAACTTCTGTTTTTCAAGACTTTCAAGAACATCATCAGGAACACCTTTAAAATCCTTAGGCACTTCCATTTCAACAAAACCAAAATTCTTAAGTTCTGTATCAAGAGCAAAGCGACCTTTTTTTGAAGTACAGGCCATAATGTGGGATTTATCATCACCAAGGGCAATGATAATTGCGTTTGAACCAACAGCATCCACAAGATCCTCAAAATTTGAAGGCTGAATTTTACCAATCTTCATTGTAAGGAAAGAAAGATGTTCCAGATCAGAATAAGGAACCTTCAGATTTGAAAAAGCCAGGGCTTCTTTATGAGCATCCTTTACTTTATCAAGTTCAATTTTTGCAACGTTCTGACGGTTCTGAAAATCTTCATAAGATAAAATAATATTAGCAGCTTCATCACGATCATCTTCAGTTACAACAGAACATTTATTCAGATCAATGCTGCTTGTTTCAATTCCAAAAAAAGTTTTGATTTTAAGAAGCTTTTCATAGAACTGTATATCCAGGTTCAAATAATCATCTGAATTTTCTTCAGCTGCCTTTTTTTCCGAAGTTGTCTGAAACTGAAAAGACCCTTTTTTTCCCAGGTATTCAATTACAGAATTAATGTCCTGTTTAAGAACCATCAGTTCAATAAGATTCATTCGTGTTGTTCTAGCCATGAATTTCTCCTGCTCCTACAACGTTCATTGCATCCTGTGCACTTACATTAAGTCTCAAAGCTTCAACAGCCGTACGGATACAACCTAACTCAAACTGCTTAATTTTATACCACGCTACAATTGATGTACTGGTAAGCGGATATAAATGAAACAGTGTGACTGCTTTTTTATTTTGATATATTTTTGATTTTTTCTCTATCCAAAGTGGATCAATCTGCCACAGATTTCCTGGAACATATGGATTAAGAAAATCTGAGTATTTCCAATCACTCCAGTCATCAAATTTGTCTACATCTTTATCCAAAAGCTTAAGTACTGGTCCAGCAATTGGATCCATGGAAGGACTTCCATCTGTAACAACAATCAATTTGGAAATAATTTCTTCTTTTGGAAGATTGTAATAAAGTTTAAGACGAAGTGCCCAAATAGAGTTTTTTAGAATAAATGCTTCTGTAAAGAAATTAATAAGACCAGCTCTGGTTTCATCATGAACTGTATGTATAGAATTCCAGATATGGCGGTATGCCTGAAGATCAAGCTTTAATTCCATTGCCTGCTGTTCATGTTTTCCAGGAACCTTGTTGTACCAAGAATACTCTGTTTCAGCAGTAATTGCCTTAATATCAGGCCATTTTTCGGTATGTAATGATGAAAATCCTTTAAGATCAACTAATTCAGGACATTCTGTTTCACCGGCACAAAGGGCAGCCCCAATTTCCTTTAAATTTTCTACTTCATAAATAAAAAACTGGTCGGAAAGAAAAGTATCTGGATGATCAAAACATGAAATAAAATCAATATATTGGTTGATAAAACGACGGAAGGCTTCTTTTTCAATTTCCTGTGCAAGAAGAACTTCCGGAATAAGAGGAGCTGGTGTCTTAAAAAGCAAAGTCCATAAATCACCAAGACTTTTTGCTTCAAAAAGCTTAGAAGTTCGAGACTCTACGAATGATTTAGAAATTGACCCTGAGGCTTTAGCATAAATATAAGCCAGGGCACCCGATTTGTCCATTACAGAACACCTTCCAAAAATTTATTGAAATAATCGTTATTCTGAGGAAGATTTCTCAATTTTTCTTTGTATTCTGAAATAGTTTTTTCTCTATTTTTCTTTACTATTTCTGCATTTTCACGGAAGGATTTTTCAGCTTTTTCTGAAATAGCTTTGTACTGTTCTTTATATTTAACTTCCGCATTAGCTCTAGCTGCAGAAAGTCGTTTTTCTGATTCAATGCTGGCTTCGTGAATCAACATTGAAGCCTGTTTTTCGATTTCCAACAAGTGTTCAATAACACTTACTTCATCATTTGATGCCATAAAAAGCTCCGAAAAACTATTTTAATGACTCCAGATATCTGTAAGCATCAGCAGGTGTTTCGCGCTGAACCAATGTAGTAAAGAAATCAGGGGTATTTGTGAGCTCAAGAACATCCTTTAGAATAGCAAGATGTGCTTCAGTATTGTTCTGCTCAAATAAAATCTCAATGATTACATGTACACTTGATTTATCAGGAGAAGATTCGTCAAAATCAACCCCCTTTTTACTGATTCCCAAGGCAATGCAAGTTTTTTTATCATCTTTCAATACTGCATGAGGTACTGCAATATCTTTTATTACAGTACTCATTTTATCTTCCCGTTCAATAAGTGCATTGAGACACGAAGAACGGTCAAAACCAGGATTTTTTCGACAAATAACTTCAAGAAGTTCAGAAATACATTCGTCTCTTTCCTGACTTTCAAGAAACACAATATCGGAAAGACTGATTAAATCAAGAAACATTTTTATTCGGCTGCTGCTTCAAGAACTGCTTCAGTTTTAGTTTCTTCTTCTGCCCACCAGTTAGAAGATGTTTCTGTTGTTTCTTCAATTGTAGTTTCAGCTGCAACTGGTGCAAGGCTTTCTACTGCTTTAGGTTTTTTGTTCAAAAGAGCAAGAGCCAGAACAAGAACGAAGAAAAGAATTACAAGAACTGTTGTTGTTTTTGTAAGAATGCTTGCAGAGTGTGAACCGAATGCAGCAGTACCACGACCGCCAAGAAGTCCACCCATGCCGTTTTCACCGTCATCCTGAACAATTACAAGCAGAACTAAAAGCACACATACGATAATGAATGCAACTAAAAGAAGAACACCAATAGTACCCATTTTTATCTCCAAATAAATAATTACAGTCTAGTTTATCGGAAAATTCAATTAAATTCAATAACTTAACAATCTAACTTACTGGCCTAAAACAAGGTTAATCCAGGAAACAACATCTTCCATTACGGTGTAGCGGTCATCTTCATTAAGGATTTCATGCCGATCCCCTTCATAAACTTTAATAGAAAGATTTGACATTCCGTTATTTTCATAAATCTTATAGAGCTTGTTAATTGATTTACCATAAGCTCCAACTGGATCTTCAGAACCATAAATCATATTTACAGGAAGATTTTTTGGAATTTTTTTCATAGAAGATGATTTATGAATTCTGCACAAAAGAGTTGAAAGATCCTTAAAGAAACTGGTTGTAAGTCCAAAAGCACACCATTTGTCATCAAGATACATGGAACGGGCCATCTCATTTTTACATACCCATTCTTGTCCTGTTTCAACTTTTTCGATTCGTTTAAGGAAAGGATCAAAAGCCATAGAAGCAAGGATTTTAGATTTTTTATCAGATTCAAATACATTAAGAATGGATGCAAAAATCTTTCCTGCAGTAGACTTTGCAAGCATTGGTCCGGCAGTACCACAAAGAACACATCCATTAATTTTTTCCCCATGTTCTTCGATATAACCCTGACTAACAAAAGAACCAAAGGAATGTCCAAAAAGAATAACCGGCACACCAGGGAAATCTTTTTTCAGATTTTCAATCACCTGATCAAGATCTTCAACAACCTTAAAACTACCTTTTTTATCTGCAATTTTTCCAAACATGCCGCTTCCCTTCTCCTGGGCATTTTCAGCTGTTTTTCCATGACCACGCATATCATATGCATTCAGAACATAGCCGTTTTCTGTAAGAAAAGAACCAAATGCATCATAACGCAAAGAATGTTCTTCTAGTCCGTGGTGAAGTTGAATAACTCCTTTAATTTTAATATCTTCATCAGGTATCCATCTGTTAGTCCAAATTTCAGTACCATCATTCATTGTCTGAAAAAAACTTTTTAACTGCATAACTTCAAAATCCTTCTAATTTATGTTAAATTGTCCCCATGGACTTAATTACAATTATAGCAGAAAAAATGGTTTTTGGGGGAAATTCTATAGGCAAATTTGAGGGTAAAACAGTTTTTATTCCCTACGCCGTTCCTGGAGAAAAACTTGAAGTTCGTATCGTCAGCGAAAGTTCCAAAAAAGATTACGACATAGCAGAAATTGTTAATATTGTTGAAAAGAGCGATAAACGTGTTGTTCCAGAATGCCGTTACTATGGAATCTGCGGCGGCTGCAATATGATGCACATTGCTGAAGATGAACAGAAAAAAATAAGAAAAGAAATGCTGATTGAACTTTTTGCAAATAACGGTATCTCTTTAAATGGCGAAGAAGTTAAAGTTTTAAGCGGAAAATCTACAGGTTACAGGGCAAGATTTCAGCTGAATAACGGTGGACTTTGCGAAAAAAAAGGAAATAAAGTTGTAGACATAAAAAAATGCCTGTGTGCAGAAAATCCTGTAAATGAATATCTATCAAAAAACGAAATAAATTCAAGACCCAAAGGACGTGTTCAGCTTTTTGGAAGTGAAAAACTGGTTTCTGAAAATGATAAAGTCATTATTGCTTCAAACGAAGAAAGAAAAACGGCTCCAGCAATTGTAGGTAAGAAAAATAAAAAATTAAAAATCAAGCAGAATCATTATTTTTCAGGAACCATTGAAAGTCCCGAAAATACAGCCTGCGTTGAACTTGATGGAGAAAAAATCTGGTTTGATGTAAGAGGTTTTTTCCAGTCAAACCTGGAAGTATTTGAAAAGACAGGTCAGTTGATTAGAGAACAGCTTGGAAGCGGTAAAAATGTTTTAGATATGTATGCAGGCTGCGGCTCAATTTCTGTATTTCTTTCAAAATCCTTTGAAAACATTACTCTTGTTGAACATAACCGTGACGCACTTGTTTTTGCTGAAAAAAATCTTGCAGGAAAGAAACATATAAGCTACGGACTTTCAGGAGAGACCTGGGCAAATACCTGCTCAACACAAGTAACTTTTGATGCAGCTGTAATTGATCCACCAAGAAGTGGCATGGAAAAAGCAGTTCTTGAATATCTTAAAACTTCAGACATTCCAGTTCTTGCCTGTCTTTCCTGTGATCCTGCAACTCAGGCCCGTGATGTATCTTTTTTAACAAAACATGGTTATAAAATTACAGGAACCTGGCTTTTAGACTTTTACCCCAACACAAGTCATATTGAAAGTCTGGTTATTTTAAGAAAATGACAGTTTTAAAAAAAGCAGCAATAATCATTTTTACATTTTCTCTTTTCATTTCTGCTTTTGCAGATACCCTTGACTACCTGAATGCATCATGGAACACAGTAACTGGTGGAGAACTGGTATGTGCTCCTGAAGCAACTGATTTTGGATTTGTAACTGTTACAGATGGAAGAACACTGGAAGCGTTTTCGTCAAAAGGAAATCTTCTTTGGAGCCAAAAACTTCCTCTTTCATCAAAATGCATGATAAAGGTTTTGGAAAAAGATTTTATTTTATCCGTTACTTCAAGTGGAAAAAAATTATCCATGTTCAATTCATCAGGGGTTCCTCTTTGGGAAAAAAATCTATCCTATAAGGTGATTGCAAAACCAGTTGAAGGTCGAGACGGAAGATTTTTTGTTTACGGGAAAAATACTGTTGAATGCTACTCTATTACAGGTCTTTTAAAATGGAGTCTATCACTAAAAGAATCACTTTCCACTGACCTGCAGCCCTGTGAAGTACAGGATGGAAGCTTTGTCTTTTTTCTTGATGGAAATACTTCAGAAAATACAAAGGCATTACGAATAAATCCTTTTGGTATTGTAAATGAAGAAATAACCTTTGCAGGAGCAATTACTTATTCAACCTATAATGAAGACGGCGTTTATGTATGTTTTTCTGACGGAAATGCAGGTCTTTTCAGTCTTGAAGATGGAAAGGAATTCTGTGAAAACAAATTCGTCATTTCAGAAAATAATAAAAAGCACGGAAGAGCTGCTATTTACCCAAGCCTGACAAATGGCCATGAAGCAATAATGATTTACGAAAATCCCAGGGGAATTACGGCAGCTCAATTTGATAATACTACTGGAAATGTAAAGCATACCTTTGAAATTCCCGATATTAAATTCGAAAAAATATCAAACTGTATTCTTTTTAACAACAATTTATTGATAACTGACCAGACTTCTTGTCTTTTATATAATTTAAATGGACTTGAAATCAGAAAAGATCAGCTTCCTTTGCAGAACGGAAAAACAAAATGGAATTATGTCTGGTTTTCCAATGAGGGTTATCTTGTAGTGTGCAGGAAAAACTGGGCTATGGATGGATTTAGAATCATTCAGACTGAAATTAATCCTTATAAAAAACAGAATACCTACTCTAACCTTCTTAAATCTGATTCCTCAAAATGGAGTTCCAGCTGGATTCAAAGTTTTGAAGGAGATCTTTTTACAGAAAACAGGCAGTCAGAAATTTTCAATGGAAATTATGGTGAAAAAGAAGCTGACTACACTTGTGAAATAAAAGGTTTTACTGAAGCTTATATTCAAAGTCTTCTTTCCTCAAATTCCGGGGCTCGGGTAGACAAAAACCTGTTCCAGAAAGATGTTAAAAATGTAGATGCAGTACTTGCCCAGATTCCATATCTTGTGACTAACGAATCAGCTTTAATGACTGCCAGGCTTCTACGTCTTGATAAAAACCAGGTTCATCTGCTTACTTTATTAAAGGGTGTTACAAACACAGGCTGGGATCCAGAAGGAAAGATTCTTTTTGAGCTTAAGACCATTGTTGAAAAAAGTGACAAAAAGAATAAAACTGTACTTCTAGCTTTGTGTGACAGCGTTTACTCAGTATGTGCATTTATGGGACGACCTGCCTTCAATAAAAACGGAAAAGAAATTCTTTCAAAAATGCTTTACCCTCAGTACGGAAAAAAAATAAATGATAAAGCCCGTGAATGTATAAAAAAAATCGGTGAACTTGGGATGTAGAATATAAAAAATCTGCTTAACTTCATCACCTCAGATTTTATAACTAAAGCGGTTTATTTTACAAACATCTTTACGCCAAGGCTAACAAGAAATCCAGCATATTTTGCGTATTCTTCAGTCTCAATTTTTGAATAACTTGAAGCAATCTCTCCTGGATTAAGACCTGTATCTGTGTAATGTGTAAACAGGACAGAAGCGTTGAAATTCAAAGTAGCAGGAACACCAAAAAACTGGCAGCAATTTACGTCAGTTCCAGCAGAAACTACGTTTGTCCATTCGTAACAGCCATCCTTAAGGAATTTCTTTGGTTTTTCAAGGTTTGAATAATCATACCAGAGTTCTGAATACAAGGAACCGCCTTTAAGCTGTTTTTCTCCAAAATCTACACCATGACGAATAAGCTGGTACTGAAGGAAAACATTAGTCCACTGATTCACCAATGTGCTGGCTTTAATAAGAAATTCATCGGAATTTGGAGGAAGATAATATCCTAAAGAATAACCATTATTTGTATAGCTTGTACAAAGTGCTGTTGTATTTCCAGTATAAATTCCATAAGCATACCAGCCTGTATTAAGACTTGGATGAGTGTAACAATAAGAGTTTACTTTTGTATAACGGAAAGAAATATTTCCTAAAGGAAGGAATGGAAGCTCAAATTTTGCACCAGCCTGATAAGCGGTCATATTTCGCATTTTTGTAAATACATTCAGCTTGAAATATGAAAGTTCATCAATATACCCACTGAGCCAGACAGAGCCGATTCCAGGATAACGGAATTTAAGGTTTCCACTGAAAGAAAGATTATCCCTGTCTCCAATATTATTCTGATAAACTACATTATCAATCAGAGGAAAAAGATATCCAAGTTCACTTCGCTTAGGCCAGATTGTTCCTGACCCAAAATCAAAATGAACATACTTGAAATTCAATTCAACCAAGGAAAGTGAAAAATTGTTCTGAAAATGATCTCCATCTTCTGCAATTCCGTTTATAAACTCCTGATTTGGCATTTCAAGGGAGCCTGTAAGTGTTGACAGTGAAAGCCAGTCAAAAAGATGGAACTTTGTTTCAATTGCCATAAATGGTCTGGCCTGGGAATTAAGTGAAAGTGAAGCACCTTCATCCATTCCGCCCCATTCACGAAGGTTTCTGCCATACACAATTTCAACATGATCTTTAAGTAAAGATGCACTGATTTCACCTTTCATTCCAAAAACAAGACTTTTTCCAAAAGGCCAACCTCTAAGGCCATTTGCACCAAGATCTTCCAGGTCATAAGCGGAACCATCCCATTTTTTTGTATAAGAATAAGGTGTATAAGCATTATTTTTATAGGTGGTTATTTTTTCGTTAATACCGCCATTTTTATCATCATATTTATCAATAACGGTATACTCACCCATATTTTCTAATGGCATTTCTGCAAATCCAACAAAGGCATTTACTCCATAAGAAAGGGGTTTTCCAAAGTTTCCAAAAAAATTGAAGTTATTATAAAATTCATAACTTAATGCATTGGTTCTGGCTTTTTCATAAATACCACTTCCAAAATTACCATCAAGGGAATCATTAAAATTGAAAGTTATTGGAGCTTCTTCATCCTTATTTTCGTATCTGAAAGAAAGATTTTTAATATCAAGGCCTTCTGTCCGTTCAAATCTGGAAATCTGATATTTAAGAACAGATAAAATGGTCTTATAGGAAAATGAATTTCTGTCATCATTTGAATCAGTGAGAGCTTCAAGTGATTCATTTAGCTTTGAAAGGATATATTTTTCTGTCCATGGACGGGAAGCTCTTACCGGTGAACAAAGTCCCTTATTTTCGCAGGACATGATTACCGAATAAACTTCATCATCAATGGATACGGTATTGTTTGTATCCGCAAATACAGCTGATGAAAAAATTAAAATTGAAATCAATAAAATAAAAATCTTTTTCATAAAAAACCTACTGATGAATTCTCCATGTACAAGAAATGTCTGCTTCAAGTCCACTTTGACTGTTATCTTTTATATGAGCTGCATTCAAAAGCTGTGTAAACACAACCTGTGATGCAAAAGAAATTTTTCTGTTTAAATTATAAACACCTTTTAAACCAAATCTGTTAGTGTATTCAACAATTCCAGTTGGAAGCATGGATTTTATTAAATCTTTATTATTAGATTCAGTACAGGTTGGATAGTAAGAAGAAACCACATAATTTTCACTATCTCCTACTTCTCCTACTATCATTGTTTCTTCCAAAGTACCAAAATCAATCTGTCCTTTGGCTTTGAAAAGGTAATCAAATTCTACACTCCACTTTGAACCAATTTTATAACCCAAAGTTAAACTTCCACCCATACAGTCAGGACCATAAGGAAGACCAATCCATGTATTAGTTATTTTACCAGCTGCATCCCGCTGTTCACGATAAAGACATGATTTTTTCTGCTGTTTTATATACATAAATGGAGTTGCGTAAAAAAATTCACCATTTGTATAGATACGACCTTTATTTGAAAGAGGAACATCGTAATCAACACCAAACTGAAGACCAAAGCTGTTGGGATTAGTATCTTCGCCTTCTCCAGGAGCACGAAGTTCATTCTGTGAATATAAAAGATAGATACGGGAATTAGAAAATGGTATGTATTCGAACATTGCACAAAAATATGCACAGAAATTCCATTCATTCTGACAACGCCACTTATTTTTCATTTCATCATCAATCTTCTTCTGTTCATCAGTTCGATAATTATCCCACCCATCAAAAGAATGCATAATCATAAGTGGATTTAAATATCTAAGTTCAAATGGATTTACTGCCATTGTCCCTTCCAACAAGGAAACTGTAAAATTATTCCAGAATCTTACATCCAGTTGATGAAGATATAAATATTTTTCCCGATCAATCTGAACAGCATCCATTGAATAGGAAAATCTTTTTGTACTGGCCAGAAACTGGACATAAGCATCTGTTTCAAAAGTCTGATTATAAATAATACTTCCATTAGTTGTTTTTCCTATACTGAGACCTTCTTTTCCAGTTCTAAGACATAAATTCCAGTTTTCACCAAAGTACCCAAGGCTTCCGTAAGCAAATTTTGGCATAACAAACTCAAACTCAAAAGCACTCAAAGGAAGATTATGCATGTTTGTAGGTTTCTGCATGTAAAAAGACTTTTTTCCGATGTATGGAACAAGACCAATTCCAACATAAGGAGAAACAGCAAAATCTACGGGGCCTCGCAGGATATCGTTTTGAAAATTCAGTCCGTGAGCAACAGGAACATTTTCGTTAGTACAAAAATATCCTTCTGGAGTAATTTCAATATCACCAGTAAGTCTAAAACCACCCCAGTCCTGATATCGAACAGGTTTTTGATATAAAAAATCCTTTACCTGAGCATAAGTTTCTTTTCCGGAAATTGAAAGCTTTTCATAATCAATCTGCTCAAAAAAGACTTTCATCTCTCCAACTGTCAAAGGATAGGATTTAACCGTCATTAAAATTTTTGACTCACGGCTAAGTTCGTTAATTTTGTCGTAAACAGGATTATTTTCTTCAATCACCTGAACATCAGAAATAGTTCCAGCAAAAGCATGAAAACTAAAGATAAAGCTTAAAATAAAAATAAAGAACTTTTTCATATAAAACTCATTAAATTGCGTCAGTCAACATAAGGAATATCAATCTGCATACGGTCTTTAGAAAGTTCTGCAGCAGGAAAAATTGCTCTTGCTTCTTCAAGAAGAACTGGAAGCTCCCGGTCTGTATAACGAGGACTATAATGAATTAAACACATTCTTTTTACATTTGCATCACGGGCAATTGTTGCAGCCTGACTTGCAGTCATATGTTTTTTTTCTTTTGCCTGATCAATCAAAGCTTCTTCAAACATTCCTTCACAAACAAGAAGATCTGAACCCCGCACTTCATCAGCAATTGATTTTTTGTAAAGAGTGTCTGTTACAAAACTGAATTTTCTTCCGCTTCGTTTAGCTCCCATTACCATTTCAGGAGTTATTTCCTTTCCTTCATCATTTAGAACAGTTTCACCCTTCTGAAGCTTTCCCCACAATGGTCCACAAGGCACTTTAAGTTCACGGGCTTTTTCAGTATTGAATTCACCAGGACGATCTAATTCTTCCAGAGTATAACCAACACAGGTTTTAGTATGATCCAAAGGAAATGCACGAATATAAAAATCCTTTCCACTATGAACAACACAAGGTGCTTCAATTTCTTTTATTATGATTGGATAATTTATGTACATATCCAGAACTTTTCTACTTGATTCAATATATTCCTTAATTTTTGGTGGTCCGTAAATATACAAGGGTTCAGTACGATCAACCTGAGCAGAAAGCATAAGAATTCCCGGAAGTCCAGTTACGTGATCAGCATGTGTGTGGGATACAAAAATTGCGTCTATTTTTTTCCATTTAAGATTTAGCTTTCTTAGGCTTACCTGGGTTCCTTCACCGCCATCAAACAAAAAAAGATCACCGTCCCGGCGTAAAAGTACAGATGTAAGATGTCTATAAGGAAGTGGCATCATACCGCCACAGCCCAGAATAAAAGCTTCCATGTTCATAAACTAATTGTATAATTTTTCCAAGGTATTTTCAAATTCTGGAATAAAATTATTTTCAAGATCTTCAAGAATCATAGAATTCATGTTTTTTTGAATTAGCGATTCTGTTTCAATGAAGGAAGTAAGTTTTTTTAATGTTTTATTATAAATAAAGCTCTCATTACCAAGAATAACTTCTACAGAAATTTCTGGTTCGTAAATAACCATTTCATCAATTAATTTTCGGTTTTTATTAAAAGTTATGAGAACTGGATAAATTCCATTTTTACTGGAAGATGCATAACCTGCTTTAGACAAACATCTAGACAGTGCAGATACAGCTTCTTTATTTTCCATAGTTTCTACAAGATGAAAAATAATTTCATTTTTTGCCTGAAAAAGAAGTGATGGAATCATTGCCATTTTTTCAACATCTTTTAGATAAGTTAAAGCACCTTCTTCATAAATAAATCGGGCAAAAAGCAGTTTAGAAAGATATTTATCACCCTTTTCTCCTTCTTCAGAAAGAGGCTTAAGAAGATTAATTCGTTTTAAAGGATCTTTTTCAGAAAGAGCCATTTCATAAAGATTGTTGTAAGTCTTTTTTTCCAGAGCAAGTTTAGTTTCATATTTTTTGAATTCAGTTTTCCTTTCAAGGTACGCACAAACAATATACTGTTTACGTTGTGGATCAAAATAAGGTCTTGTATGATTTACTGTACTTATATCATATTCTGTATAAACATTTACAATCTGAACAAGATCTTTTTCAGCACCTGTAAATTTTCCGTTCAGTTCAGTCATATGAGTAGAACTTTCTGTAAATGCAGTAACACTTTTTGAAAAACGAGATGCAAGCTCTAAATCAGAATTAGAAACAGCCTGCAGTTCACTTTTACCTTCACCAATTGCTGTTATGTAAACACAAGGATCATACACCTGACCAATGGTATCAAGATCAGCCCACAAAGGACGCTCCTGAACCTGTTTAGAAGCACAGGAATAGGAAAAAAATGCAATCAGTAAAAGCAAAGAAAAAAAAGCAGGCTTTTTCATATTTATAAAATAATTCTAGAACTTAGAATGAAAAGATAATTTCATCAGCAGAATCATTAACAGAATTGTTGTTTGATACAACTACTGTGCTTTCAAGCTTCTGACGGAGAATCTGTTTCAAAGCTTCCCCTTCTGATGTATTTGATTCTACACTTTGAAGTGCGGCTTCAAGCTGACGATTGAATACTTTTTCATCCATTGCCCAGACTGCATAATATTCATAATCATCCTGGAAAGAATTTCTATCATCAATATCGTAAACACGACGTTTTACCCAGTAAGAAGCTTTCTTTTCAAGACCATTCAACTCAACAGCAGAAACAGCCTGTTTGTACATATTCATTGTACGTTCAATTTCTGTAGGTTCAGACTTATCGGCAACTTCCTTATTTCCACCTTTCATAGTTGCTTCAACAGCTTTTCCTACAACACGCTGAATTGTATCACCAACCTGAACTTCAACATCAACCATATCAGTCCAGTTTTCTACAAATTCAAGATTATCACCGCGACCAATAGTAACAAAAGTTTTTTTACCGGCAACGTCTGGCATAACTTCTTTAAGAACTTGAGATGAATACTGACCTTCGGCAACAAGCATTACCCACTGAGGAACTTCTTTACCAAAAGTAGAGCCCTGGTAATCAAGAATTTTTACAGTTCTTTTTACCATATCAGCTTCCTTACCTTTTACACCTGAGCCTTTAACTTCACGGCTTGCACATGAAGCAAGAACAACACAAGCACAAAGCAAACCAATAACACGTGTAAATTTTTTCATTTTTTTCTCCTCCAAAAATGAATTATATTAAAAAGTTAGTCCGCAGGAAATTGAATAAGAATCAGTCCATCCAACTTTTGCAAGATAACGTTGTTTATAGATAAAACCTATACTGGTTGATTCCTCAATAAATACCAGGTCACAACCGACAGCATATTCAAACATAAAACCGGAATATACATTTTTATAAAAATATTCTTCCCCACCATTGGTAGAATAAATTCCAGCCCCTCCAATACCTAAATGAGCAAACGGTCTTATAAAACCAAATCTAAAACTTACGCCTGAAAGACAGGAGAACATAAATCCATTAAAATCATGATTAGATTTTTTTGCATTGTTATAGCTGAAAATAGGAAACGAGAATTCAACTCCCCCATAAAAAATCCCTGATCCGCCAAATATCCCTAAATCAATATTAGTTCCTGTAAAAGAGTTTGGCATTGCTATAACACCAATATCAAAGTACAAACCGTTTCTATTCTGGTGATTAAAAAGATTGGAGGTAACTGGAGTTTCAGAATACTCTTTATCATCTATAACTGAATCTTCATTTTTAGACCATCCGTTCCAGGAAGAAAAATCATCATCCTGCACTTTGTTTGAACTGTCGTCATTTGTTCCAGAAGAAATAACACCACTTTCCATCTGATTTTTACTTAAAGTGGCCACCTTCTCTTTATTTGTAATCTTATAAATAGAAAATTCTTCAAAAATAAGATTGTACTTTCCATCAAGAACCTGAACAGAAACTACAATTTCAGAATAAAGATAAGGACTTCCTGTTCTGAAATATGAATCAGCAAGGGTTGTATCCCTAATATATTCTTCATAGTTCTTTTTATTTTCTTTTGTGAGAACTTTTACTGGTTCTTTACCAGATATTTTTTTATAAGGAATTGTGACAGATGGCAATTTGATTGATTTTGCCTTAATTGATTTTATATCGTCTACATCAAAACTGTTGCGGATAGTCCAGGAACAGTCCTGACCATCATAAGCATCAACAGAAAATTTCAGATAATTCTGACTCTGATCAATTGAACGAAAGCCAAATTTTGTACCACTAAGTTCCTTTTCCTCTTTTTTGATGCGTTCCCGATAATCATTTACCAGTTTTATTCTGTCACTTGAAACAGATGATCGAACCGCTTTAAGTTCTGCTTCATATTTTGCAATAATCTCATCTTTTTCCATTTGACGGAATTTTTTCGCATTGGCAGTTGGTTTGCCATTGGAAAGTTCACCAGGTGCGTAAGGACGATTATCAATTTCCGCAATTGCATCATCCATGAGTTTTTTATAATAAGCTTCCTGTTTAACTGAAGCAGAATTCACCGAAGCTTCAAGTTCCTTTAAAACTGCACGGTCATTTTCTATAAGTTCAATGCGAGTCTTTAATGAAACCATATTATAATTTTCTTTTCTGATGGCATCAGCTTTAGCATTAAGAGCAAGAACAGCTTTTTCATATTCACGTCGTTCTTCTTCAGTCATCTTTTCTTTTTCAGCCTGAAGAAGTGCATCTTTTTCTGCAATTTCCTGAAGCCTTTTCTGTTCTGCCAGGGCAATTTCCCTGTCTTTTTCAAGAATTTTCAGTTTTGCTTCCAGTTCATACATACGGCGCTGTTCTTCCAAAGAAAGACTGGCCTTTTCTGCTTCTTCACGAAGTCTTTCCAGTTCACGATCCTGGGAAGAAATCTGAGAATTAAGAGAAGAAATATACTGTGTAAAGTTTGTGTCCGAATCAGTTTTGTGCAAAAGACGATTTTCTAGTTCATAACTTATGGAAGAAATATAACCATCTTTTACAAGAGTCTTCAAAACATCATAGGAAAGTGCATCAACACCAGTTTCATCAACCTCACTTGAAGTGATTTTTCCAGTATTAACTGATCTTTCCACTTTTGTTTCGATATTTGTCATATTGCAGTAAAGAGAATATTTACCGCCGGATTTTTTCATGTAAAATGTAAGAAGCAAAGATGCTTTTTCACCTTTATCAAGACTGTACACATTTTCTTCAGATAAAAGTCCCTTCATGTAATCAATCTGAGCCTGTTTTTTTATTTGAAGAAGATTTGGATCAGTAGAAAGAAGACGAACTTCGTCATGGCGTGTAAGATTTACTTTAAAATTATCAAGTGCCATTCGTTCTAGTGAAATTTCATCAGCAGAAAGACCGGAGGAAGTCTCAGATGCAACCATAAGAACAACTGATTTATTCTGGGCAAAAAGAATGTATCCAATGAAAGCAAGTATAAAAATTGAAAGTAATTTCTTTTTCATTTGTACAAAAAACACTCTCCAAAAAAATATGTTACAAATATAATATAAATAAATTGAAAATTCAAATGCAGATTCTCTATTGTCACATTAAACAAACTTCAGTATAATTAAAGTCAAGAAATTCAATTAAAGAGGTATCCTGCTATGGGAAAAACAATCGCTCAGAAAATTTTCGAAAAACATCTTGTGGACACACCATTTCCAAATACTTATGTTCTTAAACTAGACCGTGTGTTCTGTCATGAAATTACAACTCCAATTGCCATCAATGATCTGGTGGAACGAAATAAAGACAAAGTTTTTGACAATACAAAAATCAAAGCCGTTATTGATCACGTTACTCCTGCAAAAGATTCAAAAACAGCTGAACAGGGAAAAATTCTTCGTGACTGGGCAAACCGCAATCAGATCAAAGACTTTTTTGACATTGGTGCAAACGGTGTATGTCACGCTATTTTCCCAGAAAAAGGATTTGTTCGTCCTGGTTTCACTGTAATCATGGGTGACTCACACACTTGTACACACGGTGCTTTCGGGGCCTTTGCTGCCGGTGTTGGAACTACAGACCTTGAAGTTGGAATTCTTAAAGGTGTTTGCTCTTTCCGTGAACCAAAAACAATCAAATTTGTATTGAACGGAAAACTTAAAGAAGGCGTTTACGCAAAAGATGTTATTCTTCACCTTATTTCAAAAATCGGTGTAAACGGTGCTACAAACTGTGTTGTTGAATTCACTGGTCCTGTTGTAGACAACTTTGATATGGAAGAACGTATGACTATCTGTAACATGGCTGTTGAAGCTGGTGCTACAAGTGGAATCTGTTATCCAGATATCAAAACAGTTGATTACCTTTGGGAATTCATCAAAGATGACTACAAAACAAAAGAAGCTGCTTTGGCAGACTACTCACAGTGGAAAAGTGATGATGACGCAAGTTTTGAAAAAGTAATCACCCTTGACCTTTCTGACCTTCAGCCAGTATGTACATTCGGTTACAAACCAGACCAGGTAAAAACTGTAAAAGAAATGGCAGGTACAAAAGTTAACCAGGTTTACATTGGCTCTTGTACAAACGGACGTATTTCTGATCTTCGTGTTGCAGCTAAAGTTCTTAAAGGACACCACCTTGCAGAAGGAGTTCGAGGTATTGTAAGCCCTGCTACTCCAAAAATCTACAAAATGGCTTTGGAAGAAGAAATTATTGCTACATTCATAGAAGCTGGTTTCTGTGTTACAAACCCAACTTGTGGTGCATGTCTTGGTATGAGTAACGGTATTCTCGCTGAAGGTGAAGTTTGTGCTTCTACAACAAACCGCAACTTCAACGGACGCATGGGAAAAGGTGGAATGGTTCACCTTATGAGTCCAGCTACTGCAGCTGCTACAGCTATTGCCGGAACAATAACTAACTCAGAAATTTACAAATAATTAGTTACCATTTTGGAGTTTCATGTGTTATATTTAATGTATAACCAAAACTTCAATGGAATTTATTAAAGGGGAATATTATGAAACAATTTGGTGGCGAAGTACTTTTCTTGGATCGCTCAGATATCAATACAGATGAAATCATTCCTGCAAAATACCTGACAGAAATCTCAAAACAGGCTCTTAAACCTTACCTTTTGGAAGATCTTAAACTTGAAGGATTTAACCCAAAAACTGATGTAGCCGGAAAAAAAGTAATCATTACTCGTGAAAACTTTGGTTGTGGTTCATCACGTGAACATGCTCCTTGGGCACTGGAAGTAAACGGTATTTACGTAGTTGTTGCTCCAAACTTCGCACGTATTTTCCGACAGAACATGTTCAACTGCGGTATGATGGCCGTAGAAATCGACAAAAAATCAATTGCCGACATGTTCAAAACATTTGCCGACAAAGATACAGAATGCAAAATCGTTATCAATGATGACGGAACAGCAAAAGTAAAACTGATTGCAGGAAGCCTTTCCAAGAGCTACCCTTTCCAGCTTGATGACTTTGAAAAAGCACTTGTTGAAAAGGAAGGTTGGATTGGTTACGCAGACAGCAAATACTAATTCTTTAAAATTTATAGAGGCATAATTATGGCAAAAAATTTAGATTGGGGTAACCTGTCATTCAGTTACATGGAAACATCTTTCAGCTTCGTTTCAGAATTTAAAAATGGAAAATGGGACGAAGGTAAACTTACAGATAAACACGAAATAACAATGAACGAATGTGCTGGTGTTCTCCAGTATGCTCAGACATGTTTCGAAGGACTTAAAGCCTATACAACAGAAGACGGAAAAATCGTATGTTTCCGCCCAGACCTGAATGCTTCCCGCATGAAAGATTCTTGTGAAAGACTTGAAATGCCTGTTTATCCAGAAGATAAATTTGTTGAAGCTGTAAAAAAGGTTGTTGAAGCAAATAAAGATTGGGTTCCACCATTTGGAAGCGGTGCTACACTTTACATCCGTCCATACATGTTCGGAAAGAATGCTGTTATCGGTGTAAAACCAGCTGATGAATATGAGTTCCGTATTCTGGTAACTCCAGTAGGACCTTACTTTAAAGGCGGTGCAAAACCTATTAAAGTTCGCATTTCTGACCTTGACCGCGCTGCACCTCACGGAACTGGTGACATTAAAGCAGGTTTGAACTACGCAATGAGTCTTCACAACATTGTTGATGCTCACAAAGCTGGTTATGCAGAAAACATGTACACTGATCCTGCTACACACACATACATGGAAGAAACTGGTGGAGCTAACATTATCTTCTTTACTAAAGACGGAACTCTTGTTACTCCAAAATCAGATTCAATTCTTCCTTCAATTACACGTCGCTCACTTGTTACTGTTGCAGAAGAAATTCTCAAAATTAAAGTAGAACAGCGTAAGATTGCAGTAAAAGAACTTGATCAGTTTGCAGAATGTGGTCTTTGTGGAACTGCAGCCGTTATCTCTCCAGTTGGACAGATTGATGACCACGGAAAATCAATCATCTTCAACGAAGGAAAAGATGAAATGGGTCCAAACACAAAGAAGCTCTACGACACATTAACTGGTATCCAGATGGGCAAAATCAAAGGTCCTGAAGGATGGGTAGTAGAAATCTGCTAAAAAAATACATGCCGGCGCAACATTTAGTAAATCTGTGAAGCGCCGCTGAAAAACAGAAAAGCAAAAAAGGGGCTGTTCAATAAGTAATGAGTGTAGCGCTCATTTTGGACAGCCCTTTTTTTTTATCCACATTATTCATTATTCACTATTCATTATTAATTATTAATCACCCTAGTAATCGCACACTTTAGGTATTCACTTTTTGGGTAACCTGCAAGAACAGGATGATCTGGTCCAGCACCACGCTTTTCAAGGATTTGAACACTTTTATGACTGTCTTTTGCAGCATGCATAAGCATATCATAGAAAGTATTTGAATTAAAAAAATGTGAGCAGGAACAGGTAACAAGAATTCCACCGTCATTTAAAAGACGCATGGCGCGTAAATTAATTTCTTTGTATCCACCATAGGCTTTTTCAATCATTTTTGCAGATTTTGTAAAGGCAGGAGGATCAAGTATGATTACATCAAATTTTTCACCCTGCTCTTCATACTGTTTGAGTAAATCAAATACATCAGCGCAAATGGCTTTCATTACTTTTTCTTTACCGTTGAGGCGGATATTATTATTCACCATGGAAACAGCTTCTTCTGAAATATCAACGGAAGTAACAGCTTTGGCACCAGCCATACATGCATTTAATCCAAAGGCTCCGGTGTGAGTAAATGTATCCAGAACTTTTTTTCCGTGACAGTATTTAGCAGCTTCTTTTCTATTAAATTTCTGATCAAGGAAGTATCCGGTTTTCTGACCATTTGCAATATCAACACAAAGGCGAACATCGTTTTCTAAAATGATAATCTGTTCTTTACCAGCTTTTCCAATCCATCCATTCTTTTCTTCAAGTCCTTCTTTAATACGATTTGAATCAGAACGTTCGTAAATGAAATCTGGTTTTACAAGTTTTTTTAAAGAAGAAAGGATTTCATCACGGAAAATATCACAACTCATGGAGAGGAACTGAATTACAAGATAAATATCCCCTTTTTCTTCAACATATTTTTCGCAGATAAGTCCTGGAATATAATCTGCTTCACCAAAAATAAGCCGATAAGAATCATTTTCTTTATAATTAAGCTTTCGGATATTTACGCAGTTGGCAATCTTTTTGTCGATAAAAGAAGCTCTGTCTGCTTCAATAGTTTCAGCTTTTCCACGAGAAATAATGCGCACAGTAATTTTAGAATTTCTGTTGATAACACCAGTTCCTAAAAATCCACCGGCCTTAGTACAAACTTCACAAAGACTGCCATTAACAACAGGAGCTTCCTTCAAAGTACCATTCTGCCATTTACCGTCAGAATTCTGATATTTCAAAAATGCAATTTCATTATCAAAAACCCATGGAAATCCCTGCTGAATTTCTTTCTCTTCTTTAGCGTTTAAAAATACTCGAATCATAGTTATAAGATTTTACTGTTTTCCAAATCCTGTTTCAACTTTTCTACTGTGCTAAACAAAAATGCATGAATTCCCAAGGATGCAGCAGCTTCAACATTTTCAATTCTGTCATCAATAAAAACTGCATCCTCAGCCTTTACGCCTTCAGCCTTTAAAATCAGCTGATAATATGATAAATCTGGTTTTGCACACCCCATAAGAAAGGATGCATATGTTTTATCAAAAATAGCGTAATCACCACGTTCAATATGTACAAGATAATGACTTTCTAATGTATTTGTACCACATACAACCCGTGAATTTTTCTTAAGCTGTCTAATAAACTGTACAGTTTCTTCCAGAAGATAAGGTTTAAATGATAGATAAAACCAGTCACTTTCTTTTTTACCGGTTCGTTTTTGCCATTCAGACCAGAAATCTTTCACCGAAATTTCACCTGTACTCAGCATCTTAAAAATGGAAGTACCATCTTCATTTCTGCAGATTTTATGAAATTCTTCTTTTGTAATACCAAGCTTTTCACATAAATTCTGCAGTAAAAATGTGTTGCAACAAACTCCACCCATATCAAAAATAAAAAGCATAACCTACTCCAATTCCTCCAGTTCATGATAAATTTCTTCCATTTCCCGGTCAGTCATAGCAATTGTTTCAGCAACCCGGAACAGTTCCCTTTTTACACTTTCAGGAACCTTGCTTTTATTTTTATATTTCAGCTGATGTTCAAGGCTAGCCCAGAAATTCATGGCAATAGTCCTAAGCTGAATCTCAACCCTCACATTACGAACCGTATTAGAAAGATATACAGGAGTCTCCACAACAATATGAAGGCTTCTGTAACCGCTTTCTTTAGGGCACTCAATATAATCATTTTCCTCTATGAGTTTTAAATCCGGCTGTTTTAAAAGCATATTTCTTACAGTATAAATGTCCGAAATATAAGGACAGATTACACGAACACCAGCAACATCATTGAGATTATTAATCATGTTTTCAAAATTAACAGGAAGATTTTTTTTCTCAAGTTTTCTTGCAATGCTGTCAGCACTTTTGATTCTTGATTTAACTGTATCAATAGGATTTCTATTTCCAGTTACTTTATGCTCTTTATTTAAAATATCAAGTTTTGTTTCTATCTGTTTAATGGCACTTTCATAGAGCATCATAATCTGCTGAAATTGAAATGCCATTTTATAAAAATTATCATCTATACCTGGTACAAGATCTCCCTTAAGCGCAGGAACGTCGTTTAAATCACTCATAAGTTAAATATAATTAAAATAAAAGGTTTTTGTTAGAAAAAATTGTTTTAATCAGATATTCATAAAAGATAATGATATATTCAATGCCATTTCGTCAGATGGTAAACACAAAGTGATTATTAATCTAAAAAAAGAAAATAAATTTTGAATAAATATTCAATTTTTTTATATTTCAGTATTGACACTAACGAAGCAATTTTATATTATAGATACATCACTTGCCGCTGTAGCTCAGTTGGTAGAGCAATGGACTGAAAATCCATGTGTCGTTGGTTCGATTCCAACCGGTGGCAGAAAGGAACTCTTAAAAGAGTTCCTTTTTTTTTGCTGGTATAAAAATATCATAACTTTAAAATGTCCAAAATCTCTTGTTATCTACAGTTATTTGCTTTATAATCTATCAACAATATGAAATGGCTTATTATCTCTGATACAGACACAACTTCTCTCCGTGATTTTATTACTAAAAAAAACAAAAATGCATCTTTTAAACTTTGTAAGGAAGATGATATAGGAGAGCTTTTACAAGTTTCTAAAACAATTGATGAGATCTCTTTCATAATTATTTATTCGTCTATTCAATCAACTGATTTTCTTCCATTTTATACAAATCTTACAGGCTATGCTGCAGCACGTGAGCTTCCTGTGTGGACTAATATTTCTGAACTTGGAACATCAAACATCTTCCCTTCTGAACACCTCTACTGTCTTAAAGACATGAATGCAATTGAAAAAGATATTTCTAAAAACTTCACTAAGCTTCAGAAATCTTTCATTCAGACTTCAGCACGACGTACACTTTTTATCAAAGGAATTCCTTTTACTCCTGACTGTTTCGGCCAGTATATTGATAAAGGTAAAACTGAAATCTGCCAATTGTTTCTTGACGGTGGAATGGATACAAATGTCCGTGATTACGACGGAACTCCAATGCTGAATATTGCAGTTAGATCTGACAATTACGAACTTACAGAATGGCTTATTGAAAACGGAGCTGACATCAATACAGAAAGTGAAGACCGAGGTTACACACCTGTAATGGATGCAGTATGGCGAGGAAATGAAAAAATCACCCGATTCATGATTTCCAAAGGTGCCGATCTTAATACAATCTGTAAAGAAGGACAGTCAAACCTTGTACTTGCTGTTGGTGCAAACCGTCCTGGCATTGTTAAACTTCTTGTAGAAAATGGTGCTGATCCTGACATCAAAGATATGATGGGAATGAGTGCTTATCAATATGCAAAGCTTTTCAGAAAAGAAGAACTGATAAAATTGCTGGAACCTTTCCATAAGGAATAGTAGTTTTTTCAGACACATCCTGCACTTTTTCATATACTTTTTTCTCAAAAACCATTATAATAGAAATGCTGTAAAATTATCTTTTTCAGCGGACCTAGAATTTCAATTTCATTTCGAAAGAAAAGAGGAATAAATTATGGCAAACAAAATTACCATTATTGGAGCTGGTCAGGTTGGATCTACAATTGCTTACGCACTCACACTGAAACAGCTTGCTAGCGAAATTGTTCTCATCGATATCGCAAAAGATCGCGCTATGGGTGAAGCAATGGACATTCGTCAGGGTACACCTTTCATTGGACCAGTTTACGTTCACGACGGAGACTACAATGACGCTAAAGACTCTGACATCGTTATTATTACTTCAGGTGTTGCTCGTAAGCCAGGACAGTCACGTCTTGAACTGGCACAGACCAACGTTGACATTCTCAAATCAATTATTCCTGAAATCACAAAGGTAGCACCAAATGCAAATTATGTTCTTGTTGCTAACCCAGTTGATATTCTTACTTACCAGTTTGTAAAAACATCTGGAATTCCTGCTAACCGTGTATTCGGAACAGGTACACTTCTTGACACTGCTCGTTTCCGTGCTCGTATTGCTGAAACTTACAAGGTTGGTCAGGAAAATGTTCACGGCTACGTTTTTGGTGAACACGGAGATTCATCATTTGTACCTTGGTCTCTGGCTAACATCGGATCTATTCCGGTAGAAAAATTTGCTTCAAGCCTCAGAGAAATCAAAGGTCCAACTTTTGATAAAGATGATGTTGAAGACTATATCCGCAAATCAGGTGGAATCATCATTGCTGCTAAAAAATGCACAAACTACGGTATTGGTGTAACAACAGCAACATTGTGTGAAGCTCTGAACTATGAAAATGATTCAGTAATGACTATCTCTACATACATTGACGGTGAATACGGAATTAACGACGTATGTCTTTCTATTCCTGTACTCGTAAATTCAAAAGGTGTTAAGAGTCATATTGAAGCTCCACTTACAGATGATGAAGTTGCAAAACTCCGCCACTCTGCTCAGTGTCTTAAAGATGTAATCGCTCAGTTAAAATTCTAATTGGAGTTATATAATGGAATATCGTATTGAACACGACTCAATGGGTGAAGTTAAAGTTCCTGCAGATAAACTGTGGGGCGCTCAGACAGAACGCAGTCACGAAAACTTCCTCATTGGTGTTGGCATTGAAACAATGCCTCGTGAAATTACAAAAGCATTCGGATACCTTAAAAAGGCCGCTGCTCTTGCAAACAACGAGCTTAAACCTGAAAAAATGACTGCTGAAAAAGTAAAGGCAATTTCTCAGGCTTGTGATGAAGTGATTTCAGGTTCGTTGAATGATAACTTCCCTCTGGTTGTATGGCAGACTGGTTCTGGTACACAGAGCAACATGAACACAAACGAAGTTATCGCAAACCGTGCAAATCAGATTGCAGGCTCAAAGCTTTGTCATCCAAATGATGACATCAATATGAGTCAGTCTTCAAACGACACTTTCCCAACAGCTATGCACATTGCAGCCGTTGTAGAACTTGAAGACAAGCTTTTTCCTGCCATCGACCTTCTTGTTGAAACCTTCAAAAAACTTGAAGCTGCAAATGAAGGAATAGTAAAATCAGGACGCACACACCTTCAGGACGCCGTACCTATTACATTCAGTCAGGAAATCAGTGGCTGGAGAAGTTCCCTTGAACGTGACAAGGAAATGCTCATCTCTACCCTTCCATATCTGAAACAGCTGGCTCTTGGTGGTACTGCTGTAGGTACAGGACTTAATGCACCAAAAGGATTTGATACTCTGGTTGCAAAAAAAGTTTCTGAGCTTACCGGAAAAGATTTTATTACAGCTCCAAATAAATTCCACGCTCTTACAAGTAAAGATGAAATTACATTTGCACACGGAGCACTCAAAGCTCTTGCTGCAGATCTTATGAAAATTGCCAATGACGTTCGCTGGCTGGCCTCAGGACCACGTTGCGGAATCGGCGAAATCCACATTCCTGAAAATGAACCTGGTTCATCAATCATGCCTGGAAAGGTAAACCCAACCCAGTGTGAAGCAATGACAATGGTTGCCGTTCAGGTTATGGGAAATGACGCTGCAGTTGGAATGGCTGCAAGCCAGGGCAATTTCGAATTAAACGTTTTCATGCCGGTTATCGCATACAACTTCCTTCAGTCTGTACGCCTTCTGGCAGAAGTTATGGTCAGCTTTAACAACAACTGTGCAGTTGGTATTACAGCAAACAAAGAAAAAATGCACTTCAATTTGTACAATTCTTTGATGCTTGTAACAGCCCTTAATCCTTACATCGGATATGAAAATGCTGCAAAGACAAGTCATAAAGCTTATGAAGAAAATATTTCTCTCAAAGACGCATGTGTTCAGTTAGGTTTCCTGACAGCCGAGAAATTCGACGAAGTATTCCATCCTGAAGAGATGGCAGGTGTTAAGAAATGAGTGAAACAAAATCTTACTCTTACTTCCCTGGTTGTACGCTGAAAAATAAAGCTAAGGAATTGGATACATACGCACGCAAATGTGCAGAGGTTCTTGGATTTTCAATGGAAGAAATCCCTGAATGGCAGTGCTGTGGTGGTGTATATCCTATGGGCAATGAAATTGCTCCAAAGCTTCCTTCAGTACGCGCTTTAGCTTATGCAAAAGACCAGGAAAAACCTTTAGTAACTCTCTGTTCTGCTTGTTACAATGTTCTCAAACAGGTTAACTATGACATGCAGAATGATGAGACAACAGCTTTCAAGGCAAATAATTACCTTGCTGGCGAAAACATTGAATATCACGGTGAAACAAAGGTGCTTCACTTCCTTGAAGTACTCCGTGATGAAATCGGTTGGGATGCTGTAAAAGCTGCCGTTAAAAATCCTCTTAAAGGAAAGAAAATTGGTGCATATTATGGCTGTCTCCTTCTCCGCCCAGGAAAAGTTCTTGAATTTGATGATCCAGAAAATCCACAGATTCTTGAAGATTTTATCAAGGCAATTGGTGCTACACCAGTTATTTATGGTCAGAGAAATGAATGTTGTGGTGCTTATGCAGGTATCGAAGATCCATCAATTCCTGTAAAACGCGCAACAGCTATCCTTGAAAATGCAGAAGACATGGGTGCTGATTTCCTTGTTACTTCATGTCCTCTTTGCCGCTACAACCTGATTAAAAACAAGGGCGATTCAAAACTTGATGTAATTTACTTTACAGAACTTTTGGCTGAAGCACTTGGTGTTAAGGGGGATAACTAATGCTGAAAAAAGAAATCGAAGAATACAAAGAAATCATTCTTAATGCAAGCAAAGTAAATCCTAAAAAATGTATGGTTTGCGGTAAATGCTCTGGAACATGTCCTAACTATGATGCTATGGAATACCATCCACACCAGTTTGTTCAGATGGTTGAAAATGGCATGATTGAAGAACTGCTTGCCTCTAAATCTTTATATACATGTCTTTCTTGTATGGCATGTCTGGAACGCTGTCCACGCCAGGTAGAACCTGCAAAACTTATTGAAGGTGTTCGCCTTGCCGTTATCCGTCAGCGTGATGGTCAGAGACTTAATCCTGAAGATATTCCAGCCCAGCTTGATGATGATACACCTCAGCAGCTGCTCATGAGTGCCTTCAGAAAGTACCGTAAATAGGAGTGACTGAATAAAATGGAAAGAATTGGTGTTTTTGTATGTCACTGTGGTACTAACATTGCCGGTACAGTAGACGTAGCAAAAGTTGCAGAAGAACTTGGAAAAGTAAATGGTGTAGTATTTTCTACTCACTACACTTACATGTGTTCTTCAGCTGGACAGCAGATGATCGAAGAAAAGATTAAAGAACTTGGCCTTACAGGTGTTGTTCTTTGTTCTTGTTCTCCACGTATGCACGAAAAAACATTCCGTTCATGTGCAGAACGTGCAGGATTAAATGCTTACAAAGTAGAAATTGCAAACATCCGTGAACAGTGTTCATGGGTTATGAAAGACATGGATGATGCTACAGAAAAAGCTATTGCCCTTGGTAAAGCTGCTGTTGCAAAAACTATGCTTAACACACCTCTTATTGAAGGTGAAACTCCAATGACAAAACGTGCATTGGTAATTGGTGGTGGTATTGCTGGTATTACAGCTGCTCTTGATATTGCAGATGCAGGTTTCCCAGTTGATATCGTAGAAAAAGATTACACAGTTGGTGGTAAAATGGCTCGTCTTGATAAGACATTCCCTACTCTTGACTGTGCTTCTTGTATCGTTACACCAAAAATGACAGAAGTTAGCCAGAACTCTAACATCCGCATTCTTTCTTACTCAGAAGTTGCAAATGTTAAAGGTTATATTGGTAACTTTGAAGTAGACATTAAACGTCACCCACGTTTTGTTGATGAAACAAAATGTACTGGTTGTGGTGCTTGTATTGAAGCTTGTCCAAACAAAAAAGTTCCAAACGCATTCAACTTGAACCTGGATAACTGTAAAGCTATCAACATTCCATTCGCTCAGGCTGTTCCAAAGGTTGCTGCAATCAATGAAACATACTGTCTGCACATGAAAGGAATGAAAAACGGAAAAGACAATGTTTGTGGATTCTGTGAAAAAGCTTGTACTGCTGGTGCTATCAACTTCCACCAGGAAGAAACAATGCTTACAGAAAAATACGGTGCAATCATCGTAGCTACAGGTTACAATCCAATTCCTCTCGACAAATTCGACGAATATGCTTATAACCAGAGCCCAGATGTTGTTTCTTCACTTGAATTCGAACGCCTCTGTAACGCTTCGGGTCCTACAAACGGTCACCTCTTGCGTCCATCAGATGGAAAAGAACCTAAAGAAATCGTATTCATTCAGTGTGTAGGAAGCCGTTGTTCTGCAGATTCTACAAAAGGTCACGAATACTGTTCAAAGATCTGTTGTATGTATACAGCAAAACATGCAATCCTTACCCGTGATCACTATCCTGATACAAACATTACAGTATTCTATATTGACGTTCGTACTCCAGGTAAACTTTTTGATGAATTCTATCGCCGTGCAGTTGAACAGTATGGTGTTCACTACATTAAAGGTCAGGTAGGAAAAGTAACTCCACTTTCAGACGGAACTCTGGATGTTCAGGGATCTGATTTGATTCTTAACCGTCAGGTTCACATTAAAGCTGATATGGTTGTACTTGCAGCCTCTATTGAAGCTGATAAAACTGCTCGTCCTTTGGCTACAATGCTTACAACTTCTATGGACAACAATGACTTCTTCCTTGAAGCTCATGCAAAGCTTCGTCCAGTAGAATCTCCAACTGCAGGTATTTTCCTTGCCGGTTGTTGTCAGGGACCAAAGGATATTCCAGAAACTGTTGCTCAGTCTTCAGGTGCTGCTGCTAAGGCTATCTGTTTGCTGGTTAAAGACAAGCTTAAGAATAATCCATGTACAGCAAATCCTAATGAAAATGCATGTAACGGTTGTGGACAGTGTGCTAACGTTTGTCCTTACGGTGCTATTTCTTATGTTGAAAAAGATTTCCGTGGACCAAATAGAACTACAATTACTCGCCGTGTATCACAGGTTAA
>JAEDJA010000033.1 GCA_016296575.1 Treponema sp. | reverse complement strand
TCACCTGTTATGTAAGACGCTAAATCGCTTGCAAGAAACAAAAATCCATTTGCAATGTCTTCAGGAGTACCCATTCTGCCAAGGGGAATTGATTTTATAAGCGGTTCAATCATCTGTTTTGGAAGATTTTTTACCATATCTGTTTCTGTAATTCCAGGAGCAACGGCATTAACCCTGATTCCAAATGGAGCAAGTTCACGGGAAAGTGAAACAGTAATTCCATTTACTGCAAATTTACTTGCAGGATACATTACACCAGATGGCTGACCGTACATACTTACCATAGAACTTGTATTTAAAATTACGCCTTTTGTTTCTTTTAAATATGGAACAGAAGCTTTTGAACATATAAAGACAGCCTTTATGTTTAAATCTGCAATTCTGTCGTATTCTTCAACAGAGAATTCTTCTAATTTTGAATGTGAAGAAATTCCTGCGTTATTTACAAGAACATCGATTTTTCCAAAATGAGATTTTACTTCTTCAAAAGAATCTTTTACCTGTTTTTCATCTGTTAAATCCGGATAAAGACCAATAACTTCGTAAGATGAATCCTCGTTTTTTAATTTTTCAACAGCCGCCAGCGCAGAATCTTTTTTACTTCCATAAAGAGCAACTTTTGCACCGTTTTTAAGAAATTTTCTTACGATTTCAAAACCGATTCCACGAGTTCCGCCTGTTACAATACAAACTTTTCCTTTTAACATAATGAGCCTCCAAAATAGAAATCTTTAAAAAAATTATAACACAACTTTTTTATCCTGAATACAAAAAGGAACGTTTAAAATAGATGGCTAAAATTTCGCCATCTATTTTAAGTCCCGAGTTTTTTTACAAAAACTCTATTTATTTACGTGTTCGCTTGCGCGAACGTTTTGTAAATCCTCAGTTGTTGAAACAACTTGCGGTTTACAAAATTAAAGAACTTAATTTTTTGAGGTCTATTTATGGACAAAAACTGCTTACGAATGACAATATTTCGGCAAAATATGCTATAATGATTATATGGCTGATTATCACGTGTTTGACCCGGCGCCTGAGGGGACACCGGTTTCCAATTTTGTTCATCTACATGTACACTCCGATTATTCACTCCTGGACGGGGCTCAGAAAATAGACGCAATTGTTGCCAAGGCAAAAAAACTGAACATGCCGGCAATTGCACTTACAGACCACGGAAATATGTTCGGGGCCTTGAACTTTGAAAAGCTTTGTCACGTAAACGGCATTAATCCTATTGTTGGTTGTGAGTTTTATGTAGCTTACGGAAGTCATAAAGAAGCAGAACGTGCACCTTACGGAAAACGGGGGAAGGGCTGCAAATATTTCCATCTTATTCTGCTTTGTGAAAATCAGACCGGCTACAAAAATATGTGCTGGCTCAATTCTATTGGATTTACGGACGGCCAGGCTTTTGGAAAACCTCGAATTGATTTTGAATTGCTGGAAAAATACCACGAGGGCATTATCTGTTTAAGTGCTTGTATTGCCGGAGAAATTCCGCAGCTTTTAATGGCGGGAAAAACTGAAGAAGCTTATGCCACCGCCACCAAGTACCGGGATCTTTTTGGACCTGATCATTATTACATTGAAATGCAGGATCACGGCATGAAGGAACAGCGGGATCTTGCACCAAAGCTTTTGAAGCTTGCCCGGGACCTGAATATTCCAATCGTACTTTCCAACGATGCCCACTACACCGAAAAAGATGACTGGGAAGCTCAATTTGCCCTTACCTGTATCGGCTTTAAAAATCTTTTAAATGATCCTAACAATACTCCAATGGGAACTGACGACGATGGTACCCGCCATCCTGAATTCTATCTTAAATCAGAAGACGAAATGCGCCAGACTTTCCGAGGTGTTCCTGAGATTACTCCTGAAATAATGGAAGAAATGATTGCAAATACTGTAAAAATTGCAAACATGTGTAATCTGACCATCCTGCAGTACTCAACATCGGAATTAAAAGGAACTTTGCCTCGCTTTGAATTGCCAAAGGAATTCCGCACCCACGGAGAAGATTATCAGTCTGACCAGAATGACTATATGATTCACCTGGTTAAGGAAGGTCTTGTAAAAAGATACCCTAAAACCTACGAAGATGAGGAAATCCAGAAGCGCCTGAATTATGAACTTGAGATTATTACAGGCATGGGATTTGCCGGTTACTTCCTTATTGTTTGGGAATTCATCAACTGGTCAAAAAGTGACTGGGATACGGTGCACAATATTCCAAAGCATAAGATACCAATCGGGCCTGGTCGAGGTTCGGGTGCCGGTTCCCTTGTTGCCTATTGTCTTGGAATTACGGATATTGATCCTTTCCGATACGGTCTTATCTTTGAACGATTCTTGAATCCTGAACGTGTTTCCATGCCGGATTTTGACGTTGACATGGACTTCGATTACCGCCAGGAGATCATTCAGCATACTCGTGATTTGTACCACGACGAAAACGTTGGTCATATTGTAACCTTTGGTACACTTAAACCAAAAAACTGTCTTGCTGACGTAGGACGCATCCTGGATATTCCGCTTGCCGACGTAAATATGCTAAAAAAATGTATTCCGGAAAGTCCTAAGGCAAAGCTGAAGAACGCTTTTGAAGAACCTACAGAAAAATTTCCGGATGGCGGACAGCTTATTCCTTATAAGGATGAGCCAAGGTTCCAGAAATTGTTCTCCCTGGCTTTTAAGCTTGAAGGAATGTTCCGAAATACAGGACTTCACGCTTCAGGTATGGTAATCGGACTTACACCTCTTCCAGACTGGGCACCGGTTTTTGCCATCACCGATACAGACGGTAAAAAGAAAACTGCCGTTCAATATACAATGGATATTATTGAACCTTGTGGTCTTGTTAAATTTGACTACCTTGGTCTTAAGACACTTTCATTAATCCGATATGCCGAGGAAATTATCAACAAGCACCGGCCTGAAGGAACACCGGAATTTTCTACAGCCAATGTTTCCGAAGAAGATGAAAAAACCTTCGACCTGTTCTGCCGCGGTGATTCTGTTGCTATCTTCCAGTTTGAAAGTCCAGGTATGCAGAAGATTCTTCGCCAGTGTCAGCCACGTCGTATTGAAGAGCTGGTTGCCTTGAACGCCCTTTACCGCCCGGGTCCTCTTGCCTATATTCCGCAGTACATTGAAGGAAAATGGAAGCCTGAAACAATTCATTATCCTGATCCTTGCCTTGAACCGCTTTTGAAGGAAACTTACGGCGTTATGGTTTATCAGGAACAGGTTATGCAGGTAGCCCAGAAAATTGCCGGATTCTCTTTGGGTGGTGCAGATATGCTTCGCCGTGCCATGGGTAAAAAGAAAATCGACGTACTTATGGGCAAAAAGAAGGAATTTATTGAAGGTGCACTGAAACAGGGGCATACCGAGGAACACGCCGGTGAAATCTTTGAAATAATGGTTCCATTTGCAGGTTACGGTTTTAATAAATCCCATGCTGCTGCCTATTCGGTTCTTGCTTACCGTACAGGATTTTTGAAGGCTAATTATGCTGCTGAATTCATGGCTGCAAACCTTACAAACGAAATTACATCAACAGATACGCTTCCTGAATATATTGAAGAAGCTCGTGCCATGGGAGTTGCAGTTGATCCTCCTGATGTAAACCGTTCCGACATCATTTTTGACGTTGTTGATGGACGCATTGTTTTTGGCCTTAAGGGAATTAAGGGCATGGGTGAAAAGGCCTGTGAAAATATTGTTGAAGAAAGAATGAAAAACGGTCCTTATGTTGATTTCATGGACTTTTTGAAACGAGTTGATCTTCACGTGGTAAACAAACGTGCTCTTGAAGTTCTGATTAAAACCGGGGCCTTTGATAATCTTGCTCCAATTAGCGGACGGAAACTGAACAGACCAACTCTTCTGCGCAATTATGAAGAAGCGGTTGCCTATGTGGAAAAGCTTCGTGAAGACGAACTGGCCGGACATCAGGATCTTTTTGGTGATCTTGCTCCTGAGGATTCAGGTGTTGTTGATTTTGAATTTACCTTTATCGAAGATTTTCCTTTCCTGGAAAGTCTTGAAATGGAAAAAGAATGTATCGGCTGTTACGTTTCAGGTCATCCTCTTGATGAATATAAGCTTGCCATTCAAAGAGCAGTTACAGTTTCATCAAAAAATATTGAACGCGTGGCAAAAGAAAGTCAGATGGAACAGCAGATTCTGGCTCAGAGCGGTGGTAATCCATGGCAGAAAAAAGACAGCGGTACAAAATACACGGCACTTGGTACCCTTACAAAACTGAAGGAAATCCGAACTAAAAAAGGTGATGATATGGCCTTTGGAACACTTCAGGATTATGACGGTACAATCGATCTTACTTTCTTTCCTAAAACCTGGGAAACCATGAAAGGTCAGGTTCACGCGGATCAGGTTTATGCCTTCCGTGGAAAAGTTGATGGAAGCCGGGAAACACCGTCACTTATTGTTGATGAAATTCAAGATCCAAAATTACTGGAACAACATGCAATCCGAAGCGTACATATTGAACTGGACAATAATTTTTCAAGTGAAGTAGAAATTGCTCCAATCCGTGATTTTTTATTTGAAAAACAGGGCAGTTGTTCAGTATATTTTCATATAGAGGCTGAAAATAAAGCCTATGTAGTCAAAGCGGGAAATGCACTTAGAGTTCCATCAACAGAAGAATTTGCAGACGAGGTAAGAAACCTGGGGCATGTAAAATCAGTCTGGCTGGAATAAAAGTTCTGGAATAAAAGTTCCGCTGTTCTGGAGGATTTATGGTTATTTTGAATTTACTTGCAGCCCTTATTTCACTTTATACTGTGGCTTGTTTTGTTGCCATTATACTTACCTGGTTTCCGGGGGCAAAATTTACAGCATTTGGCCGCGGTCTTTCAAAGGTGACAGACCCTTACATGAATATTTTCCGACGTATCCGCTGGATGAGAATTGGGTATGTTGATTTTTCACCTATTCTTGCTCTTGGAGTTCTCTCTCTTGCATCTTCAATCCTGAGTGGCATTACCGCAACCGGGCGAATCACTTTGGGCGGTACACTTAGTTCCATCATCCTTATGCTGTGGGGACTTGCAAAATCCATTCTGGTGCTTTTCTTTGTAATTGTTCTGGTACGCTTCATTGTGGTTGCCATTAAAGGTTATAACGATAGTTACGGTTCTCCATGGCAGGCACTGGATCAGTTTTTGGGTGGATTTGCTCAGCGTGCAGCGGAACCATTCTATAAAAAAGGTGATTACAAAGGTCAGCTTCTGGTTACAGTGATTGAAGTTGCAGTAATTCTTATGATAGGTTCCTATCTTTTTACTGTTCTTGCAAAACTGTGCTTAACAATTCCGTTTTAATACGGAGTGCCTATGATTCTTTCCCAAATGAACACGCCCGTTTCTTCGGTGAACGGAGTAGGGCCCGCTCTTACTAAGCAGCTTTCCCGCCTGAATATCTTTACTGTGGGAGATCTGCTTCAGTTTTATCCAAAAGATTACGAAGACCGCACAAAAAAAATATTCCTTCGTGATTTTCAGACGGGTAAAGTGAACACTATTGTTCAGGTAATGAGCCACGAGTGGTTCGGATATGGAAAGATGAGAACCCTTAAAATCAATGTGACAGACGGTTCTGCAAGAGCTTCCCTTGCCTGTTTCAATAAACCTTTTATGGAAAATGCATTTCCTGTAGGAGCGATTGCTTCTTTGAATGGAAGGTTTGAAGTAAAGTACGGAAGCCTTCAGTCTTCGTCTTTTGAAATGAATCTGATTTCCCGGGGCGGTGGAATTCAGGATTATGTGAATACAATTCCACCAAATTCCTGCGTTATGCCGGTTTATCCGCTTACGGAAGGCCTTACGCGGAAAAAATTACACTCCGTAATCCTGCAGGCCTTGAATCAATACGGCATGGGCATTTCCGATGAACTTCCTCCAGAAATAATGGCAAAACGGAATATTCTTCCCAAAAAAGAAGCAGTTTACCAAATCCATAACCCTGCCACCATGGAAGATGCACTGGCCGCCCGCCGGAGCCTGGTTTACGAAACTTTTTTTTCTTTTCAAACCATGATTGCAAAACGGGCTTTCCGTCACAGAGGAAGTCTTCCAAAAATTGAGCTTGAAAACTTCAATGTGGAAAGGGAAAATTTATCTGGTCCTGTTGAACTAAGGGATCTTTCGCCACTTCAAAAACAGCTGCTTGATTCACTTCCTTTTGAATTGACTGATGATCAGAAAGCCGCCATTTCTGCCATGAATTATGAGATTGACCGAGGCTTTACGGAACGCAATAAAATCATTTTAAGTGAAAAAACTCCTTTAATGGGCATGGAGGAACTGAAAAAACGACCTCCTTTTACTATGGCACGACTTTTACAGGGGGACGTTGGCTCTGGAAAAACTCTTGTGGCTCTTTTTGCCTGTCTCCGTGTAAAAAACTGGAAGGGTCAGTGTGCATTTATGGCTCCAACTGAAATCCTTGCAAAACAGCACGCAAAAACTATCGCTGACTATCTTGATCCTCTGGGGGTGAGGACAGCTTTTTTATCGGGAAATGTAAGGGCCAGTGGAAGAAATCAGCTTTTAAAGGCTTTGAAGGAAGGTGACATTGACATATTGATAGGAACCCATGCTTTGTTTTCTTCCCAGGTGGTCTACAATGATCTGCAGCTGGCCGTAATTGATGAGCAGCATCGTTTTGGTGTAATGCAGCGCGAAAGTATTATTGCAAAGGGGCGGAAAAGCGAAGAAAGCGGTCAGGTTTTTGAACCACATCTTCTGATGATGAGCGCGACTCCAATTCCTCAGACTCTGGCGCTTACGGCTTTTGGTGATCTTGATGTGACTGTAATAAAAACCATGCCAAACGGGCGAAAACCGGTTCAGACCTATCTTGTAAAAGAAGGAAATGAGCAGAATGCCTACGAAGCGGTTCGGAAAGAACTTCAGGCGGGACATCAGGCATATTTTGTTTATCCTGCTATTGGACAAGGTGATGAAGAGGATTTTGTTCTTTCTGGTGAGGATGGTGCTGAAAATTCCCGTGGATTAAAAAGTGCTGTGGCAGCTTTTGAAAATCTTTCAAAGAATGTTTATCCTGAATATAAATGTGCTCTTGTTCATTCAAAAATAGAAAGTGAAGAACAGGAAAGGATTCTTTCAGATTTTAAGGACGGAAAAATCCAGGTTCTTGCGGCTACAACGGTAATAGAAGTTGGTGTTGATGTAAAAAATGCTACCTGTATTGTAATTGAAGCTGCCGATCGTTTTGGAATGAGTCAGATTCATCAGCTTCGTGGACGTGTTGGTCGAAATGATTTGCAATCTTACTGTTTTCTGGTTTATAGTGAACGTATAACGGAAACCGGAAAGGAACGGATGAAGGTTTTGCGCCAGAGTACCGACGGATTTTTTATTGCAGAAGCCGATCTTAAGAATAGAGGACCTGGTGAAGTAATGGGAACAATGCAGAGCGGAGAACTGGATCTGGGACTGGCCGATATAAAAAGGGACAGTGATCTTTTGCTTATGGCAAGATCCGACAGCTTTGAATGGTTTACTGGAGCAGACAATGGCAAAAGAAAAAACTAAAACCAGAAAATTTCCTCTTTGGGCAAAAATACTTGTAAGAATAATGATTCCCGTAAGCTTCGGGGCCTGTCTTGTTATTGCCTGTGTTCTTGGATGGAACCGTATTACGGCTGTAAAAACCGAAAAGAAAGTGGCTTTGGTGGAAGAAAAGCTTTTGCAGTGTGCCGAACTTGCCACCCATAAATATCAATATTCTGACATTATTTCCATAAAAAAGCAAAATATGATTGCAAAAAGCTACAGTATAATCAGATATTCTGGAGTGATTCGCATTGGTATTCCAAACCTTGAAGATATGAAAGTGAATTTTGGAAAAAATACAGAAAATACGGTTTTTGTAGATCTTCCAAAATGTGAGATTCTTGGAAACGATATTATTGATGAAGAAATTTTTGATGAATCACTGAGCGTCTTTATTCCTATTACAACTTCTGAAATATTTCAGGAAATTGAAGCTTCCCGTATCCTTATGCAGGACAAACTGGTGGAAAAGGGGATTCTTGATGAAGCTGATGAACGGGCAAAAACTCTGGTTCGGGGTATTTTTCAATCAGCTGGTTTTGAAGATATCCGTTTTAAATAGAATCTTTCTAAGCTTTATGATAAAATAACTTGAATTATTCTATATTTTGAGGACGCCTTTATGTCACGTGAAAAGATTGTAGTTTTGGATTTTGGAAGCCAGTACGCTCATCTTATTGCAAAAAGATTCCGTATGCTTGGATATTACAGTGAAATTGCTTTACCAAGTGCTGATCTTAATGTTTTTGAAAACGCAAAGGGTGTGGTTTTTTCAGGTGGACCAGCTTCTATTTATGATGAAAAGGTTCCTGAATTCAACAACGAAATTCTTAATCTTGATATTCCTATTTTAGGCCTTTGTTATGGTCACTATATTGTTCATAACGGTTATAATGGAAAAATTGCCAAGGCTCCTGTAGGTGAATTTGGTTTTGCCACATTGAAACTTAATCCTGATGTAAAATCTCCGCTGTTTGAAGGTATTGAACCTCTTCAGCAGGTTTGGATGAGTCACCAGGACGGAGTTATGGAAATGGGTGATGGCTTTGAAGTGGTTGGTTCAACAAAAGACTGTCCTTACGCAGCTACACAGAACCTGTCAAAGAAACGTTTTTCACTCCAGTGCCATTGTGAAGTAAAAGATACTCCATGCGGAAATCAGATTTTCCAGAATTTTGCAAATTACTGCGGCATGGAAAAAAACTGGGATCAGGATACTGTTCTTGCCACAATCCTTGAAAATATTAAAAAAGATGCCCATAAAGAAGACGGTGATAAAAATGTACTACTGTTCCTTTCAGGCGGTGTAGATTCAACAATTGCATTTGCACTTTTGAATAAAGCTTTGGGACAGGACAGAGTGCTTGGTCTTCACATTGACAACGGTTTTATGCGCAAAAACGAAAGTAAAAAAGTTGCCGAGGCTTACCACAAGTTCGGTTTTGACAACTTTATCGTTGAAGATGCCAGTGAAAGCTTCCTTTCTGCCATTGCAGGAATAACAGATCCTCAGAAAAAACGAATGGCCGTTGGTGAAAACTTCATTACAGTCCGTGATGCCGTAGTAAAAGCCCAGCATTTGGAAGCTGATGAATACGCTTCTGACGATAGTCAGAAGCGTCTGGCATCGACGGAGTCGATGCACTGGATGCTGGCACAGGGAACACTTTATCCGGATATCATTGAATCGGGTGGAACAAAAAACAGCCACACAATCAAGACACATCATAACCGTGTTGAAGGAATCCAGAAGCTTATTGAACAGGGCATGATTATTGAACCTTTGAAAGATCTTTATAAAGATGAAGTTCGTGCCATTGGTAAAAAGCTGGGACTTTCGGACGAACTGGTTATGCGTCATCCATTCCCGGGACCTGGACTTTCAATCAACGTACTTTGTTCAGAAGGTGTAATGACTGAAGAAGACAAAGCTGAACTTGCCAAAGCCCAGGCTGAACTTGATGGAATCACAATCGATCAGTTCTGTCCTCACTGCACGGAAGGTCTTGTACGTACAGCTCTTCCTGTTCGCTCTGTTGGTGTTCAGGGTGATTTCCGTACATACCGTTTCCCAGCCTGTCTTGCCTTTGAACGTTATGAAGACGGTTTCTATCATCTTCCAAAATTCTGGGACAAGATTGAAGCCTGTTCAAGTAATATTACAAACACTGCAAAATACCTGAATCGTACTGTTATCAAATTGTGGCAGCGCCCTGGACTTAAAGATGAAGATTTTTCTCTCCAGAAAGGTTACTGTACAAAAGACAGACTTGATCAGCTGCGGGAAGCCGACAATATTGTTCTGGAAAATCTCCATTCTTCAGGATGGTACAACATTATTTTCCAGCATCTTACAATTACTATTCCATATGCAAGCCGAGCAGATCATACTACATTTGTTCTGCGTCCGGTTTGTTCTGAAGATGTAATGACTGCCCGATTTGCACAGCTTCCACAGGATCTGCTTCATAAAATCGTGGATGAAATTTCAAAACTGGACTTTGTAGATGCTATTCTTTTTGACGCTACAAACAAACCACCTGCAACTTTTGGCTGGGAGTAAAGCTGACTGATGAAACGAAAATTTCGTGATGAGCAGAAGGGTGCCTTTTTTCTTGGTGCAATTCTTGTTCTTGTGCTGACAGTAACATTAATCTTCACTTTTGCTTTGCGGACTGATACTGTTTCAGATATTCTGGAAAATGATCAGGTAATCCGTGTTCTTTACGTTTTTGAAGATGAAGATTGCGGTCTCCTTTTTTCAAGTGTTCTCATTTATTATCCGGAAAGTAAGCGGGGTGCCATTGTAAACATTCCAAACAAAACCGGTGCCATCTACAACAGTCTTGGACGCGTAGACCAGATTCAGGCGGTATACATGGAGAAGGGAATTCAGGCGTTTAAGGACGAGGTTGAAAATCTTCTTGAAATACCTATTCCTTTCTACACTGTTGTAAAAGCAAGTGATCTTTATGAATTTATTGATATGGTTGGCGGTTTTAGAATCTTTATTCCATCACCTGTAGACAATACTGACGAAAACGGAAAAAGATGGCTTTTACCTAGTGGTGCCGTTACTCTGGATGGAGAAAAGATTGAAACTTATCTTCACTATAATGATGAAACAACCAACGACGATGAATATGAAATTCGTTGTCAGAATGTAATGGCTGCTTATCTTACAAGCCTTCACGATAAAGCTTACAGCATTCTGAACAACAAAAATTTTAAGCGCTATACAAAGCACTTTACATCTGCTATGGAAAATGACGATAAATACCGTCTTTTTACATTTTTATCAGAAATTGACAGTGAATCTGTTATAAAACAGACAATCACTGGAAGTTATACAACCATGGATGGGAAAACTCTTCTCATGCCACAGAATAACGGCGACTTTATTAAAGATGCAGTAAAACAGACAACCGGTATGCTCATCACAACCGGCGGCAATATGACAAGCCGAATCTATGTTCTGCAGATACAGAACGGAACAAGAAATCAGGGGCTTGCCGGACGGACCGCTACCCTGTTCAAAAATGCCGCAACTTACGACGTATTGGATGCTACAAACGCCGACCGTGATGATTATGAGGAAACAGTAATTGTTGACCACATTGGTAATCCCGAGGTTGCACAGATGGTTGGAAGTTTTATCAACTGCAGCAATATTAAAGAAGAAGAAATTAAACCGGAGGAAGAAGGTGACTACACAGCTGCCGACGTAGACTTTACTATCATTTTGGGTAAAGACTTTAACGGACGCCGCGTAGTATCTTCAAGATAATGCTATGGAAAAAACATTTAAAGAAAAAGCACTGGAAATTGCACAGCTTCTGGAAGACGGAAAAGGAAAGGATGTAACTGTTCTTGATGTTTCAGAATTGAACAGCTGGACAGATTATTTTGTAATCTGCACAATCAACTCTTCCGCTCACTGGCAGGGACTTTACCGTCAGGTAAAAGACTATGTAAAAGATAACGACATGGAAATTCACGTAACAAACAAAAAATCACCAGATGGCGACGACTGGAACCTGATTGATATTGGCAGCGTAGTTGTACATCTTATGAGCGAACCTGCACGGGAGTTTTACGATCTGGAAAAGCTGTGGCATGCAGGAACAAAACTGAAGTAAAAAATAAGCGGTGGTTGAGCATGTTAGACGGTGGTTGAGCATGTTAGACGGTGGTTGAGCATGATAAACGGTGGTTGAGCATGTTAGACGGTGGTTGAGCATGATAAACGGTGGTTGAGCATGTTAGACGGTGGTTGAGCATGTCGAAACCACCACCTGTTTTTTTTAGAGGGCTTCTTTGATTGCGTTCAAAAGGTCTTTGTATTCAGTAAAGGCTTTGAACTGTGGGTATTCTTTGATGATGCTTTCTGTTGAGCGGAAAAGGAAACCTGCTTTCGAAGCCTTTATCATTCCCAGGTCATTGAAGCTGTCACCGCTGGCAATAGTATCGTAACCAATTGACTGAAGGGCTTTTACAGTTGTAAGCTTGCTCTGGTCGCAGCGCATTTTGTGACCTGTGATTTCACCGTTTTCAGAAACAACAAGTTCGTTGCACATGATTGTTGGCCAGCCCAGTTTTTTCATAAGTGGAGTAGCAAACTGGCTGAAAGTGTCAGAAAGAATGATTACCTGTGTAATTGAACGCAGTTCATCAAGGAATTCTTTTGCACCTGGAAGAGGATCGATTTTGGCAATTGTAGCCTGAATCTCTTTAAGTCCCAGACCATGTTCCTTTAAAATGTTGATGCGGTATTTCATGAGCTTGTCATAATCAGGCTCATCGCGGGTTGTGCGTTTAAGTTCTGGAATGCCAGTTTCTTCGGCAAATGCAATCCAGATTTCAGGTACAAGTACACCTTCCAAATCCAAACAAACGATATTCATAAAAAACTCCTAAATCCTGTAAAAAAGATAATAGTAAAGTTAGTTGATTGAAATCACCGTGGTCGAGATTCCCGACGGAAAGGGATTTCAACGTACTGTATTTGCATATTATCACTTTTAAAGGATTTTTTAAATATAAGGAAATATCTGTATTTAAAGATGTGCATTTGGTTTTATACTTAAAGGTATAAATCAAAAAAAAGGATAGCGTTATGATTAAAACAACAAAATGTGAATACGGACAGGTTAGGGGAATTGCAGCTGCTGATCCTCGTATCATCTCATATAAAGGACTTCCTTATGCACAGCCTCCTGTTGGGGATCTTAGATGGCGGGCTCCTCAAAAACATGAAAAATGGGATGGAATTCGTGACTGTTTTACATTTGGCGCCATTCCTTGCCAGAGCAAACCACAGCCAGGCATCACCAATATTTATGATCTTGAATGGAATGTAGACAAAGAAATCCCAATGGATGAAGACTGTCTTACACTGAATATCTGGACTCCTGCAAAAGACACAACTGAACGTCTTCCGGTTTATTTCTGGATTTACGGAGGCGGTCTTCAGTGGGGAAATAGTGCCGAAATGGAGTTTGATGGTGAACGAATTGCCCGCCGCGGAATTGTTGTAGTAACCATCAACTACCGCCTGAATGTCTTTGGATTTTTTGCATCAACAGAAAAAGACAAGAAGGGTGCTTTGGTAGAAAGAAATATTGGAAGCCGGGACCAGCAGTTTGCCCTGGAATGGGTTTATAACAATATTGCCAATTTTGGTGGTGATCCGAATCATATTGTAATTGGTGGACAGAGTGCCGGTGGTGGAAGCGTCCTTACTCAGCTGAACTACCCAGAAAACAAAAAATACATTAAAGGTGCCGTTGTGGAAAGCGGTTACTTCAAAAATCCTTATATCGATCATTTTAATTTCCCTGTTGATGAAGCAGAAAAACAGAGTGCCGAATTTATCAAGGCTTTAGGCTGCAAGAATATTGATGAAGCAAAGGCTTTAACTTGGGAACAGGTGCGGGACTGTAATGATAATTTCCATAAAATGTGGTTTGGCCTTACAAATAATGACTTTACCCGTACAGGTGTTGAACAGGCTATCGCTGAAAAAACTTTCATTGATGTTCCTATGCTTCATGGATGGACCGACAACGAGTTCTTTGGGGAAATTGAGGCAAAATCAGCAGAAGAATTTGAAGCAAAGGCCCGTGAAGTATACGGAAAAGATGCAGAAGAATTCCTTAAGATTATGGGAGGAACAAAAGATTTGGAATCTGCATGTAAAAACAGCAAATTCAATTCTGTAGAACTTGGAAATGTATTCTTTACTCGTCTTCGCAAGAAGGCTGGTTTCAAGAGTAAAAGCTGGATTTACGAATTTGGACCTTTTATGCCGGGTGGAGACAATCCTGGTGCATTCCACTCCAGCGATTTGTGGTTCTTCTTTGAAACTCTGGCAAAATGCTGGCGTCCATTTACCGGAAAAGATTACGATCTTTCCAGAAAAATGTGCAATTACCTGTGTAACTTCATAAAAAATCTTGATCCAAACGGAAAAGACACCGATCCTGACAGTACAGATCTTCCTGAATGGAAGGCCTATGATGAAAAAGACAGTCCTTGCATCATGAACTTCAAGACTCAGCCGGAAGTAGAAAACCGTTCTGTATCAGAAGATTTGAAATTCTATATGAAGCATTTTGAAAATAAATAATTCAGATTTCAGATAAAAAATATATTGATACAATCATAGCTGAATTGAATTAAGGAAATACAGTTTTCTTCTAATCTCATTTTATACAATTTTTCTGGAATTTTATTTCTCCGTTTTTAGAAGAACTCTTTATTACAAGAATATTATCATTTAATTCATAACCGTCTGCATAAGAAAGAATTTCAAGAAACTTGTCTTCAAAAGTCATTTCTGGTTCTGGTCCCATCATTCTAGTACTGGCAAAACCATCAGTTTTTACGGTACCATTTTTCATTTTGATTGTACCATTAAAAAGATTTACTCCTGAATTACCATGCACTTTTAGTCCGCCCATCCCATTTTCAAAGCCAATAAACGCTTCATCATTTGTATATGTTTTTCCATCCTGAATTAAAGAAACAGCTTTCCATTCTCCATCTAAAACTTTTGTTTCTTTGCAGCCAGTAAATAAAAATGGAAGTGCTACAGCTAATAGTAAAATTAATTTTTTCATTTTGATTAAGTACTCCTTGTATAAATTTAATATTTATGTATTTATAAGAAAAACCTCTTAATTATGAAAATAGTTACATTTTTTCGTTGCCCATCGACATCTTCTCATTTTACAATTAAAATATCAATAAATTTTTATGGAGGATGATTATGTCAGCAGGTATAGTAGCATTAATTTTATTAGGAATTATTTTTAGGTAGATTTAACTATTTTATTCAGAAAAACTATAATGTAAAATTGTTTTATGGATCGAAGAAAACTTAATCCTTACTACAAAGAGTACGGTCTTTTTTCAAATTGTGCATATCTTCTCAAACAGGTAATCCGCTATAAAAAAGCTCTTTTTGTTATTACTTTTATTCTTTTTTTCTGTACTCCAATACAGATGTATTCCTGGTCTTATATTACAAAACTGGTTATTGATCTTGTAACCGGTCAGTATATGCTTTCTACAAAGGTTCTTTGCGCTCTTGGTGTTAGTGTTACCATCCTTATGCTGCTGGTAAACTTTTTCCAGGGTTATGTTCAGAATGTTTCCAACTGGATGTATATGCTTGTCCGCATGCGTATGGTCCGGGATAAAAACATGAAATCTATGACGATGGATTTTTATCACCTGGAAGATCAGGATGTTCTTGATATTTACTGGCGTGCCGGTCAGGCCTGTGGAGGAACTTTTCAGGGTGTTGAAGGAATGCTCCGCCAGATGTCGGAAATTGTAGTTCAGCTTGGCGTTGTTATAGTGGGAATAGCCATTTTAAGTTCACTGAATATGTGGCTTGTACTGGTAATGGTTCTTGCATCAATTTCTAACGGAGTAGCAAGTACAATCACCAGCCGTAAATCAAAGCGGGAAGTGTGGGATGTACTTGCTCCATGGTGGCGAAAACGCTGGTACATGGACCGTATTACTTCCAATTTTGATGTGGCAAAAGATATCCGCATGTTTTCTTTAAAAGACTGGCTTATGGGAAAATATCGGGAACTGAATAAAACCCGCGTGGAGAGTGAAAAACACAACCAGATTCTGTGGTTCTGGTGTTCCATGTGGTATACCGTCAGCTGGTTTGGTGTTCAGGCATTTATATACGGATTTTTGATCCGCCAGATTTGGATTGGAGAAATGACAGTTGGTAATTTTTCTCTTTACATTTCTTCTGCCATGACTTTTTTTGGATATGTAGACAGTATTACTGGAAAAGTAGCTCAGATGATGGGACGAAACCGTGAAGTAAATGATTTCAGAAGCTTTATGGATTTTGATATTTCCGCTGATAAAAAAGACGGTATTCCTGTTCCTGCCATGGATAAATATGAGTTTACTTTTGAAAACGTAAGCTTTAAATATCCAGGGGCCGAAAAATATGCTCTCAAAAATCTTAACCTTACCCTTAAAGCTGGCGAACGGCTTGCGGTGGTAGGTTTGAACGGGGCAGGAAAATCTACCTTCATAAAACTGCTTCTGCGCCTTTACATTCCTACAGAAGGACGCATCCTGTTGAATGGTGTAGATATTCTTACTTATTCACGTGATTCTTATTATTCAATTTTTGCACCACTTTTTCAGGATGTTTCACTTTTTGCATTCCCAATGGCGGAAAATGTTTCCATGAAAACACCGGAAAACACCGACAAGGAAAAAGCCCGTAAAAATCTTATTGACGCGGGCATGGAAGAAAAACTTAATTCACTTAAAGACGGTATTGATACTCAGCTGCTTAAAGTTGTATATGATGATGGCGTGGATCTTTCTGGCGGCGAAAAACAGAAGCTTGCCCTGGCCCGTGCCCTTTACAAAGACTGTCCTGTTGTTGTCCTAGATGAACCTACCGCAGCTTTGGACGCCCTTGCCGAAGGAAAGCTTTATTCTGATTTTGACAAACTGATTGCGGGAAAAACCTCCGTTTATATTTCTCACCGTCTTTCATCAACACAATTCTGTAATAATGTTGCCATGTTCAAGGACGGAATGATGGTGGAATACGGAAATCACAAAAGTCTGCTGGAGCTGGGTGGCGAGTATGCAAAAATGTTCGAAATTCAGGCACAGTATTATATAGAAGGAAAAGAGTGGGGCAACGACGATGTACTTATGGAGGATGATCATGGAAGTAAATAATCAGAATGATCCTTCAAAAAGATACATGGTAAAAAAATCTCTGGTTTATCTTTCAAAGCTTGCCTGGAAAAACCGCCCAAGAGTTTTCATCTGGTATTTTATCAGTTTCGTGTGCAATCTGCTTCAGAAAGTAAGATTTGTTGTTCTTCCAAAATTTATTTTTGATGAACTTATGCTTATGGTAGAAGCTGCATCCCGGGAAGAACATTTAAAGAGTCTTTTGGTTTACGTAGGTATTACCCTTGGTCTTGAAGTGTTCACCAATCTTTTAAGTAAGGTTGATAATATAAAGATGGTGGATCAGGTTTACATAAGCCAGCTTATGGAACTGCAGATTGCTGACAAGTCCATCATGATGGATTTTGAAAACACTGAAGATCCTGAAGCCCTTGATCAACTGAATCGGGCTAGGGAAGGCATTGACTGGTATTCAGGTGGATTTACAGGTATTTTCGATCAGATTCTTTTAATTGTAAGTAATCTGTTTATTGCACTTGGTGTATTTGCAATCCTTGTGTATAAATGTCCTGTTCTGCTTCCAGTGCAGCTTGCCGCTATGATTGTTTCCACTATTATGGTGCACAAAAACAATCTGATTGAACTTTCCTTCTTTTCAAAACTGGCCAAGGATAACCGTATTTTCGGCTATTATTTTTGGAATGTAGCTGATCCTCAGTTTGGAAAAGATATACGCCTTTATGATGCAGCAAACATGCTTTCTGTAAAAAGCGACATTTACCTGGACGGTCAGATCAACAATACAAAAATGCGAATCAATAAGAAGCTTCCACGGGTTTTTGTAATGAACCTGGCAGATGTGCTTAGAAATGCATTTTCCTATGTGTATATTACCTTCCGTGCAATAAAAGGTTTTTTAACTGTTGGTGATATAACACTCTGCCTGAATTCAGTTTCTACTGCCTATGACAGCATTGGTGGCATGATTATGGGTGTTCAGGAAGTTAACAAACGGTGTAAATATTTTTCGCAGTTCCTTACTTTTTTGGATCTGCCAAATGCAAATCATTACGGTGAGCGTCCTGTTTCAAAAGGGGAGCATGAAATTGAATTCCGGGATGTAAGTTTTAAATACCCAAGAAGTGAAGAATATGTTCTGGAACATGTAAACATCACCATAAAAAGTGGAGAACATCTTTCGGTAGTAGGATTGAATGGGGCAGGAAAAACTACTTTCATCAAGCTTTTATGCCGCCTTTACGATGTAACAAGTGGTCAGATTCTTATTGATGGCATAAATATCAAGGAATATTCCGACGAAGAATACAAAAAACTTTTTGCAGTCCTTTTCCAGGATTTCAAGCTTTTTGCCTTTGCCTTCCGTGAAAACATTACACTTTCCGACTCAGAGTACCCTTTAGGCGAAGAACAGAAAGCTGTAATTGAAAGAATTGTAAGACAGGCCGGCCTTAAGGATGATGTTGCTAAACTGAAGCTTGGACTGGAAACTCCAGTGTTTAAAAGTTATGACAAGGATGGAACAGAGCTTTCCGGCGGTCAGCAGCAAAAAACTGCTATTTCCCGTGCTCTTTACAAAGATGCTCCTATTGTCATTCTTGATGAACCAACCGCTGCTCTTGATCCTGTAGCTGAATATGAAATCTACCGGCAGTTTAATACTCTGGTAGGTGGAAAAACAGCTATTTATATAAGTCACCGGCTCAGTTCCTGTAAATTCTGCGACCGTATTGCAGTTTTTGCGGATCATACTATCAAAGAGTACGGCACCCATGATGAACTGGTGAAACTGGAAAACGGTATTTACTCACGTATGTTCAACGAACAGGCAAAATATTACAGGTAATAATTTAAAATCTTTTCTGGAGAATTTATGAACAAGATTAACGAACGAAAGGCTGAGAAAGTAATCAGTGTTATGAAAGATGGTAAGGTGCTGGCAGATACTGAACTCCGGCTTCGACAAACAAACCATGAATTCCTTTTTGGTTGTGGTGCTTTTGACTTTGTTGGTAAGGCAAAGCTTGAACTAGATGACAATCCAAATCCCGCTATTCTTGCAAAATATAAAGATATTACCGACAAATGGCTTAAAGTGTTTAACTACGGAACTCTGCCATTTTACTGGGGAAGATTTGAAATTGAAGAAGGTCAGCCACAGACTGCTAACCGTATGGCCGCAGCAAAATATCTTAAAGCCCATGATAAAGAAGTAAAAGGTCATCCTCTTTGCTGGCACACAGTTTGTGCAGACTGGCTTTTGAAATACGATAACAAAACTATCTTTGAAAAACAGCTAGGACGTATTCAGCGTGAAGTTGAAGGTTTTAAAGGAATCATAGACAAGTGGGATGTAATTAATGAAGTTGTTATCATGCCTGTTTTTGACCGCTACGACAACGCCATTACAAGACTTTGCAAGGAGCTTGGACAGGTTGGAATCGTAAAAACAATGTTTGATCAGTGTGTAAAATGCAATCCTGAAGGAACTTTCCTTATCAATGATTTCAATATGTCTGAAAAATATGCTGACCTTATTGAACGCTGTCTTGATGCAGGAGTTCGCATCGATACAATCGGTCTTCAGAGTCACCAGCATCAGGGTTACTGGGGAAGAGAAAAACTGGAAGAAGTGCTTGCCCGCTTTGAAAAATTTGGAATTCCAATCCACTTTACAGAAAATACACTGGTTTCAGGTCCTCTTATTCCTGAACACATTGTTGATCTTAATGACTGGCACTACAATGACGATGATTCAAAACCCGAATTTGAAGAACGCCAGAAAAATCAGATGATTGAAATGATCCGAATTCTTTTTGAAGAGCATCCACTGGTAAAAGCCCACACAAGCTGGGATTTTATGGACGGTATGTGGCTTAATGCTCCAAGTGGAGTACTTCGCCGTGACGGAAGTGAAAAACCGGTTTATACAGCTTTGGATAATCTAATCAATAAAGAATATCACACAGAAGAAAATGTAAAGACTGATGGAAACGGAAATGTAAAAGTAGCTGGTTTTAAAGGAAAATACGTACTCGAAACATTAAACGGCGAAAAAGTAATGGATATTACACTGTAGGAAAAATATAAACGGAAAAAAACTGTGTAAACTGTTTCCCGGATTCGCGGAGGTGGGGCTCCACCGTAAGCGAAATCCGGCGTGGTAGGTATATTTTTTTTTACCGTTTATTTTTTTTCCAGAACAAAGAGGTATTCGCTCACGTGTATATTTCTTTGTTTTAGATTTCGGGAGCCTCGGAAGGTGTTGTAGGCAATTTCTACCGTCTTCAGGTTCCCATATTTATTTAACATTTCTTTCATCTGGTCAAAAGAAATGAAGCCTTCAGAATTGTAAGAAATGATGATGAAGCGGGTGTTCAGTCTGAAAATAATTTCTTCAAGGCTGTCCAGGGCAAGTTTTCGTACGTTAAAGTTAGATCTGTTCCAGTTGGATGGAATGCCTGAAATACGACTGATTTTTGTATTCTGGGGTAGTTTGTTTTCCAAAATCAGATTCAGCATGAAATAATTGGAACCGTATGGATGCTGATTGTAAGGCGGATCCAGATATACGGCATCAAGATTTTTCAGTTCACCTGCAAGAAGTGCTGCGTCCTTTTGAAAAATATGCACTTCGCTGTCAAAATTACTGAAAACTGGTTCTGGAAGAGTCACCGTTCCCATGATTCTTGAAAGTGCATTGACCCCTTGTCCACCAAAAGCACCTTTTCCATCCTTATCCTTATAAAATCCTTTGAAAACACCGCTTGTATTTGTATGAACGGAAGCTTGAGTAAGCAGGGGAGCCAGGAAATAGTCTTCCATGTGGTATGGAGAGGCCAGTTCTTCAATGTAGAATCGGTAGGAATCAAGAAGAAGCGCATTTTCCCGCGTGTAAAAACAGCGTTCACCTTTTTCAACGGCTTCTGTATTTTTGGGAGCATATTCCTTTGAAAAAAGTCCTTCAATCTTATTTGTTGAAACACCTGTTTCAATTTCCTTTTTAATCTTCATGTACAGATTTTTATTAAAGGAGCTTTCGTTTGTAAGATAACAGCTGTTTAATACACGGGAGTAATTTTCCAAATCATTGGCATAAAGTACCTGAGAATATTTTTTCAGATACCGCGAAACAATCCCGGAGCCGGAAAACAGATCTGCCGTAACAAGTTTTTCCTTCCCCAGTTGCCCGCGGATTTCATCAAGTTCCCCCCCTATATATCCCAAAAGAGAACGCTTATTTCCGATATAAGTAATTATATCTTTGGTGAGGAAATCGGGGTTTTCGGAAAGTGGTTCAGCACTCATGGTCAATTATTTAACAAGACCGAATTTGCTTTCAAAATCTTCTTTTGTAGCATAACCAATAAGTCTGTCTACCATTGAACCATCTTTAAAAAGCATGACTGTTGGAATACTCATAATGCCATACTGCATTGCAAGACTTTCCTCCGCGTCAACATTTACTTTTCCAACTTTTACTTCTGGATGCTCTTCTGCAAGCTCTGCAATTATAGGGGCAAGCATCTGGCAAGGTCCGCACCAAGTGGCCCAAAAATCAACAATAACCGGAACGTTGCTTTTAAGCACTTCGCTTTCGAAGTTTTCTGATGTGAGTGTAATTTCCATATTTACTTCTCCTTATAATATAACATGCAGTGGCAGAATCCTTCGAAATCAGGATCTTTGATCTGTTCACGGAATTCTTTACACATGCATTTGGTATCTTCCGATTTTCCCATAACGCATGGACAGTATCCGCCTTTAGCTTCAAGGCCTTTTTTTACAGTTTCTACGATCTTTTCGTCTGGATTGAGTTTAATCTTCATATTTTAAATATACAAAGGAAAAGAAGGTTTTGGCAAGAAATTTGCTCCAGGACAAAAAAAAGGGGCTGTCCTAGAAGTTGTATAAACTTCAAAAAAGGACAGCCTTTTTTTGTCAAAATGGAGGCTGTCCAATAAGTTTGCATTACGGTGGTTGAGTTTACGGTCCCTGAGC
>JAEDJA010000061.1 GCA_016296575.1 Treponema sp. | reverse complement strand
AAGGAGTTTCCATCTTGAGTTTCCAATCCGAAGCAGAATTAGAAAATTGGCTCATTAATGAATTGCAGCAGCAGTTTGGATACTCATATTATAAACAAATTGAAGACAAAGAAACTCTTGAAGATAATTTTCGTACAAATCTTTACAACTTAAATAAAGAAGATTTGAATAATTTACCATTTACAGACACAGAATTCGACCGTATTCTTACATATCTAAAAGACAAATCAGTTTATAAATCTGCCAAACAGCTTAGAGATAAATATGTTCTGGAACGAGAAGATGGCAGCAAAGTTCATATCAAGTTCCTGGATTATGATGATTATTCAAATAATAAAGTTCAGGTTGCAAATCAGATAACAGTTATCAATAAATATGAAACAAGATTTGATGTAACTCTCTTAATAAATGGCCTTCCTCTAATCCAGATGGAATTAAAGAAACGTGGAATTGCACTGGAAGATGCTTTTAATCAGACAGAACGATATCGCCGCCATGCATATACAGGTCTTTTTAAGTATATTCAGATTTTCATTATCACAAATGGAACTAATACAAAATATTATGCAAATAGTGATAACACATTTCTTCATTCCTCCGCTTTTTACTGGACCGATAAAGAAAATAAAAGAATTAATGATATAAAAGATTTTATTCCGGCTTTTTTGAATCCAGACAGACTTTTTAAAATGCTGCATTTATACACCGTTTTAAATGATACAGAACGCTGCATGATGATTATGCGTCCATATCAGGTTTATGCTACAGAACTTCTGCTTGATAAAGCTCTTTCATCTGATGATAACGGTTATATCTGGCATACAACAGGAGCCGGAAAAACTCTAACTTGCTGGAAATGTGCAAAACTACTGATAACACATCCAGAAATCAAAAAAGTCTTTTTCCTTATAGACCGTCGAGACCTTGATACACAAACTGCAGACGACTTTAATGAATATGAAAAAAACAGTGTAGACCAGACAGAAGATACAAAAGCTCTTACAGAACAGACAAAGGACAAAAACCGAAAACTCATAATTACAACTATTCAGAAAATGTCTCATGCCATAAATGATCCGAAATATAAATCAATTATGGAAGAATATGCGAATGAAAAAGTTGTATTTCTGATTGATGAATGTCACCGCAGCCAGTTTGGAAAAATGCATAAAGATGTAAAAGGCTTTTTCAAAAAAGCTCAATATTTTGGTTTTACTGGAACTCCAATTTTTAAAGAAAATGCTAAAAAAGAAGGTGAAATACAGTACATTACAGAGACTCTTTTTGGAAAACCTCTTCATCAATATATGATAAAACAGGCAATTGCTGATGGAAATGTTCTTGGATTCAAAATTGAATACATGAAAACCATCGTTGCTAAAGACTCTGTGTATGAACAAAAATTAAATGAGAATGAAGCAGCCTCTTCTTCAACAGAGGTCTCTGCAATAGATACAGCAGAAGCCTGGAATGACGAAAGACGAATTGAAGCAGTTTGCAAAAACATAATTCAAAATTTCAAAGCAAAAACTGTAAATAAAAACTACAATGCAATTCTTGCAACAAGCGGAGTAGAAAGTCTTATAAAATATTACGACACCTTAAAGCGTTTGAACCCTGACTTTACCTTTGCTGCAGTTTTCACTTACGACGTAAATGAAGATGCAGAATCAAAAGAAGAAACAAGTCAGGATGCAATGGCAAGAATCATAGACGACTATAATGCAAAATTCGGTACATCATTTAAGACAGACACCTTTGCAGAATACAACAAAGACCTTTCTAAAAAGTTCAAGGCCAATAAAATCAATCTTTTAATTGTTGTCCGTATGTATCTTACCGGTTACAACAGCAAAATTTTAAATACACTCTATGTAGATAAAAATCTTGTTTACCAGGATTTGCTGCAGTCTTATTCCAGAACAAACAGAACAGAAAAAGCAACAAAGAAATTTGGAAACATCGTTTGTTATCGCAACTTAAAATACAACACTGACCAGGCATTAAAACTCTATTCTAATTCTTCAAGCACAGAAGGTATTGTTCAAAAGAGTTTTGAATACTATCTGGACCGTCTGCAAACTGCACTTGGTATGTTATGGCAGGTTGCAGAAATTTCACAAGATGCTGCAAACCTCCAGAGTGAAACTGAACAGAAAAAATTTATTCTTGCTTTCCGTGAAGTAATTCGTCTTATTACTACTCTCAAAACTTTTGAAGAATTCGAATTTGATGAAGCTCTCATAGGAATAAGCGAAGAAGATTTTGATAATTATAAGAGCCAGTATCGGGACATTCATAAAAACTTATCTAGGCGTGATACTGCCGAAAAGGCCAGCATTCTTGATGAAGTTGACTTCCAGATTGAACTTCTGGAAACAGACGTTATAAATGTCGATTACATTCTTACACTTTTAAAGAATGTTGATATGACAAATCCTCAGCAGAAAGAAAAGGATATAACAGAAATCTTTGATAAAATAAAAAAATCTGCAAATCCAACCTTATGCAAAAAATCAGATTTGATTATTGCCTTTATTCAAAGTCTGATTGATGGCTTAAAAATCCCGGAAGATCTGGAAGACCGCTTCAGAAGCTTTGAAGAAAAAGCAAAGCAGGAAGAAATTACCAGATTTGCAAATGAACATGACCTTACATATAAAGAACTGAATGCTGTTTTTGAAGAATATGAATTCGACGGAATACTCAATAATGATTCAATCAAAAATCTTATTCATAAAGAAATGGGCTTTCTTGAACTTTCAAAAGTTGTAAAAGAAATCAAATTATTTATAATTGAAACTTCCGATAAGTATTCATTAGAAATGGCAGTATAAGGAATAGAAAAATGTCAGATAACAATACAACTCACAGACAGGTTTATCAGCGGGAAGAATTACACAAAAAGCTCTGGGAGATGGCAAACAGCCTCAGAAACAATATGGAAGGTTCTGAATTTAAGAACTATGTTCTGGGACTTTTATTCTACCGCTTTTTAAGTGAACACGAAGAATTACAGATAAAAGAACTCTTAAAAGATGACGGCATATCTTTTTCCGAGGCCTTTAAAAATGAAGACTACGTTCAGCCTATAACCGACTGGATGATTGAGGCCAACGGTTATTTTATTGAACCAAAGTATTTATTCACCAGCTGCATTAATTTAATTGAGCAGGAAAAGTTTGATGTAGATTATCTGAACAAAGCAATTAACTCAATTACAGCTTCAACACTTGGCAAGAAATCAGAAAAGCTCTTTGAAAATCTTTTTGATGATATGGATTTAACTTCCAGCAAACTTGGCCGCGATGTAAAAAGCCGTTCCATATTAATTGCAAAAGTAATGAAGTCTATCGACACAATCGACTTTGAATTGGAAAATACAGAAATTGATGTACTTGGTGATGCCTACGAATACTTAATTGGAATGTACGCTGCAACAGCCGGTAAAAAAGCCGGGGAATTCTATACTCCTCAATCTGTTTCAAAATTACTTTCTTTACTTGCAACAGACGGACTTAAGCAGACAAAAGCAGTTTGCGACTGTGCCTGTGGTTCTGGTTCTCTTTTGCTCCAGGTTGGTAGATGCGTAAAGGTTGGTCACTACTACGGAAACGAATCTAACCCTACAACTTATAACCTTGCCCGCATGAATATGATTCTTCACAATATTCATTACGAGCAGTTTGATATCCGTCACACAGACACAATTGCAGATGGCGGAGAAAACAGTTCAAGCTGGGAAGAAAAATATCAGGTGCAGGTTGCAAATCCTCCGTATTCACAAAAATGGTCTGCTTCAGATAAATACATGAAAGACGACCGTTTTAGCCCATATGGAAAGCTTGCCCCAAAAAGTTATGAAGATATGGCATTCCTTGAACATATGATTTTCCACATGACAGATGACGATGCCAGAATTGCAGTGCTCCTTCCTCATGGAGTTTTATTCCGTGGCGGAGCAGAAGAAGCAATCAGAACTTACATAGTAAAAAATCTTAATTATCTTGATGCAGTAATTGGCCTTGCCCCAAACTGTTTTTATGGAACATCAATTCCAGTAAGTCTCCTGGTTCTAAAGAATGACCGCGGACAGAACAAGGACAACATTCTTTTCATAGATGCTTCAAAAGAATACGAGCCTGGCAAAAATCAAAACTCAATTACAGAAGAAAATGTTCAGAAAATCCTGAATGCTTATAAAGACCGCAAAGATATAGAAAAGTTCTGCCATGTTGCAAGCATGAAAGAAATAGAAGAAAACGGCTACAATCTTAATATCACAAGATATGTAGATACCTTTGATGAAGAGCCGGAACTTAATTTAGCAGAAATCGACAAAGAACTAAAAGAAGCCACCGCAGAACGAGATTCTCTGATGAAAGAGTATGA
>JAEDJA010000060.1 GCA_016296575.1 Treponema sp. | reverse complement strand
CCGCATTCTTCTTTTAGCTCACGCAGAGCCGCCTGCTCGGGAGTCTCTCCTTCTTCTATGCCGCCACCTGGTACAGAAAAGAATTCTTTACCGTTGTTTGCGTTTTTATAGCAGAGTCTTTCCATTAAGATTTTTCCATCGCGGATTACAATTGCGACGCTTCGATTTTTATAATTTGATTTTTCTTCCATATATTTAGGATAAAGGATTTTCCGTGGCTTGTATATATTTACTTTTCTGTTATAAAATTTTTGACACAATCCCAGAACAGTTTGATAAGTTCAGACCACGTTACAGTCAGGAGCTTTTTGACAACCTGATTGCTTATGCAAAAATCGGACCGGATATAAAAGCCGAAGTAATCAAACTGTCTGAAGTGCCCCCATACTTTTGGGACAGCCACTTATTTTTATTCTACTCTGATTACAGAACAAATCCTTCCATCTGCGGTGTAAACCTTTTCACTGTTGGTGGAATCAGTTATAGGCGTAAGCCCTTCATAATAATTGTAATAATAAGTTCCTTTTGGAAGAGGAAGTTTCAGTTCATAAAGACCTTTTGCAATTTCTTTCATTTCATAGATAAAGGGATCCCATGAACAGAATGAACCAGACAGATGGAGTTTCAGTCCGCTTTTACCTTTGTATACAAAACGGGTTTCTGCATTTGATTCTGTTTTTGTAGTAACATGCACACTTCCCGGATCATCTACTATTGAAAAATATAAGTTTGTGCTTTCATCATAAACCTTATTCGGGTTCAATGGATCACAGGCCCATAATCCATCAAAGACCAGCCTGTATTTTATTTCACTTCTTTCATGTTTCCGTTCATAACAGTAAAACATTACTTTTCGAGTCACATTATAATCTTCATCATAGAATTTTAAAATCTCAAAAGGATGAATTTCTTTATATCCTTCAAAATCAAAGGCAATTCCAACATATCGATAATTTGGCTCTGCCGTAAAGATAATATAATCGTCGGAAACTATTGGAGCTCCCGCTTTTTCTATCTGGTGAACAGCATAATCGTAAAAATAAGGCTCGTATTTTACTTCTTCTGCAGCAAAAATCCTGCCACAGCAAAATAAAGACAGTGCGGCCAGTAAAATTTTTCCTCTTTTCATACTTCGTTTATCGGTTTTTTCTTCCTGATTATTTAGACAATTTCTTTCTTCTTATATATAATGGGATTATGAAAAAACTAGTTTTATTCTTTGCTGTATCATCCATATGCCTTTTTTCAGCATGTTCAAAATCAAAAAAAATGATTGTACATGAACCAGATGAAAAGGAAATTCCGACTGTTAAAACAGATCCTCGTATTGAAAAACTAAATCTTGTAACATCGCAAATGAGCGAACGTGCAAAAAAAGCAATTACAATTTCCAGTACTGAAGAATTTCTTTCCGATCTTGGAATTGTACTTTCAGAAGAAATCGATGACCAGTTCCGTCTTGTAGACAAAAAAAATTATCTTCCTGATGGTTATGTTCCAAAAAATCTAACAAAACTTACAAAAAACGACCATTATATAATCAACCGTAATGATCTTTCGCTCATTCAATATGTAGAAGAGGCTCTTTGTGTAATGGCTGATGCCGCCAAAGAAGATGGTATTACTCTGGTTGTCAGTTCAACTTACCGTTCTTTTGAATATCAGACCAATCTTTTTAACCGATATGTAAAACAGGATGGATATGAAGAAGCTGTCCGCTATTCTGCTCCTCCTGGAACAAGCCAGCATCAGATGGGAGTTGCAATAGACTTTGGAACCATCGATGATTCCTTTGCCGAAACAAAACAGGGGAAATGGCTTAATACAAATGCATGGAAATACGGATGGTCTTTAAGCTTTCCAGAAGGTTATGAAGACATTACAGGTTATATGTGGGAATGCTGGCACTTCCGTTACCTTGGAAAAAATGCATGTACCTTCCAGAAAAAATACTTCAGTGACATTCAGCAGTACATGATTGAATTCATTGACCTTTGGAAGAAAAACTGATTCTGATATAAACGGCTTAGGGAGACTAAAATGGACAACATGATTTCAAATGAAACAAAATGGTCTTATTGCTTCTGAGCTACTGGCTTTCTTTTCCAGGGCATCATCAACCTTGCAATGATATAAAATTGATGAAAAAGAATACGAATGAATTCTTTTATGTGAAACTGTGACTCTTGCCAGTGAAAACAATCAGGTTATTATTTTTGCAGGACTTCCTTCCTCAAGTGTAACAGAAGGTCTGGACAGAGCCACACTTTCCATGCCCCAAGTTCATTATTATTACTGGCATTACAAATCCTAGCAGAAGACTTTCTGAAACCTGGACTTGCAGCTTTGAAGACTGTATTTCAACGGCTTATTTTCCCGGTGACTGTAAAACTGTTCAATACAGGAATTCCATTTTTACAGGATACCGCTATTTTGATACTGTTTCATAATAGGTTCAGTTTTCCTTTGAGAACGAACTTTCCCACACAAACTTTGAATATTCAAATCTCAAAATTGATGAAAATGCTAGTGAAAAACTTAAAGAAGAAAATCAGATTGACATTTCTTTTGATATATAAATTACAGGAGCCTTAAGAAATCCGAAACATCTTTTGTTTTTTCCTCACTTCCTGATGCTGACGTTTTTACTGAAAATCATAATCTAACTACCTTCAAAAAATCAGCCTGGAACCAGGTGAAACTAAAACTGTTACATTGAAAATAAATCCACGGGAATTGTCGTGGTACAATCCAGAAATAAAGTAATGGCAGCTTCATACTGGAAAAATCGTTCTTTCTATTGGTGGAAATCTAAACTCTCTTTCCCCTTCTATAGAAATCAGTTCTTTTGTTTCAGTTGAAAAAACAAATATCAATAACAGCGCACAATAAACCACAGAACCTTTCGTTTACAAAAACTTTCTTCCGAAATAGATGTACAATCTATTCCTGTTTATGATTTCGAAAAACTTCTTTGTAAATATCCTACACAGACCGTACTGAAAATTTCAAAACCATACACCATGAAAAACTGCATACTTGATGCAAAATCCACTGTTTCAGGGGTGATATTAAAATGTTTCATCAATTTTTCATGAAGATTATTTCCAGAAAAGATAAAAAAATCAAATACAAATGATGACAGCAGCCACTCTGGAAATACCCTTTTGGTCTTACTCCAGCCAGTAACGGACTTCTCCCAGAATGGTGTGTAAAGTTACTTATTAAGATTATAAATATTTAGTTTTCAACCTACTTTATACCCACTAAAATATCATGATTTTATCGAAACAATACTATGATCAAAAAAACAATATGCATATTGTGAAAAGCGGTCTAGGTTTCAGGCGAGGCTGCGCAGCTTAGCTGCTTGCCAAATCTGCAAAGGGGCTGTCCAATAAGTTTACATTACGGTGGTTGAGTTTACGGTCCCTGAGCCATGTCGAAGGGCTCAATGAGCGCTACACTCATTACTTTTGTGACAGCCCCTTTACCGCAAGGGACTTACGGCCGCAGATATCTACTATCCCGCTTCTAACGCGGGAAAAGTAATACGGAAGCTGCCGTCTTTTTTTTTAAACAAAAAAAAAGCCTTGAGAGCTTTACCAGTTTCTTTCTAAAGGCTTATTGTGAAAATCGGTTTAGGTTTCTAACGAGGCTGTGCAGCTTAGCTGCTTGTCCAATCTGCTATCCCGCGCTTGCGGGAAAAGTAGTACGGAAGCTGCTGGCTTTTTTTTAAACAAAAAAAAAGCCTTGAGAGCATGACCAGTTTCTTTCTAAAGGCTTATTGTGAAAATTGGTCTAAGTTTCTAACGAGGCTGCGCAGCTTAGCTGCTTGCCAAATCTGCTAAAAACAGCCATTCAGGCTGTTTTTACCCTTTCAGGGCCGCAGATATCTACTATCCCGCTTCTAACGCAGGAAAAGTAATACGGAAGCAGCCGTCTTTTTTTAAACAAAAAAAAGCCTTGAAAGCTTTACTAGTTTTCTTCCAAAGGCATATTGTGAAAATCGGTCTAGTTTTCTAACGAGGCTGCGCAGCTTAGCTGCTTGCCAAATCTGCTAAAAACAGCCGTTCAGGCTGTTTTTACCGCAAGGGACTTGCGGCCGCAGATATCTACTATCCCGTGCTCGCGGGAAAAGTAATACGGAAGCTGCCGTCTTTTTTTTTACAAAAAAAAAGCCTTGAAAGACTTACTAGTTTCTTTCCATGGGCTTTATGCGATTAACGGTCTAAGTTTCAGGTGAAGCTGCGCAGCATAGCTGCTTGCCAAATCTGCTAAAAACAGCCATTCAGGCTATTTTTACCGCAAGCTTCTTGCGGCCGCAGATATCTACTATCCCGCTTCTAACGCAGGAAAAGTAGTACGGAAGCTGCTAGCTTTTTTTAAAGAAAAAAAAGCCTTGAGAGCTTTACCAGTTTCTTTCTAAAGGCTTATTGTGAAAATCGGTCTAGGTTTCAGGCGAGGCTGCGCAGCATAGCTGCTTGCCAAATCTGCTAAAAACAGCCATTCAGGCTGTTTTTACCGCAAGGCTCTTGCGGCCGCAGATATCTACTATCCCGCTTCTAACGCGAGAAAAGTGATACGGAAGCTACTGACTTTTTTTTAAACAAAAAAAAGCCAGCAGCTTCCTACTTTCCCGCGTTAGC
>JAEDJA010000059.1 GCA_016296575.1 Treponema sp. | reverse complement strand
TTTAGACGTATTGCGTCTAAATTATCCAAAAATAGTTCTTGCTTTTTTAGAAAATATATGATATTATATTGGTGTCAAGGGGAGGGAACACTCTCAAGAGTAGGGCAACTTAGTGGAGTGGCGAACTGTTGGAGCAAAGGAACTGTATAAACCCTATAAATCGGTCGCCAACTTTTTCAAAAATAATTTTGAAAAACCCCTTGACAATCAGCACAAGATGTGCTACAATATAAGAGCAGTAAGGACAGGAACCTACTGACAAATCAAAAAAATGGGTGGCGAACCTACCGCCGAATATGGAAGGAGTCTATTATGACTAACCGTGAGTTTTTTGTGAATGTGTCCAAGAATATCGTTGGTGAAGCCGAGGTCGCACACGCCCTGGAGCAGATTGCGAAGCTGGATGCAACCAACGCCAAGCGTGCCGAGCAGCAGTCCGCCAAGTCCAAGGCGAACGAACCCCTCAAGATTGCCATTCTGAATCTGCTGACTGAGAATGGCGGCATGACCTCTCCCGACATTGCCGATGCCCTCAACAAGCAGGGTGTGACTACCGCCGACGGCGAGGAAGTTTCCACCTCCAAGGCTTCCTCCATGTGCCGTCAGATGGTTGAGGATGGTCGCCTGACCGTGACTGAAATCAAGATTCCCAAGAAGGGCAAGATGAAGCAGTACACCGTGACTACTACGGTTGGTGCTGAATAATAAATGGGGCGAGAGAAATCTCGCCCTTTTTCTCAAAAAATTTTATTTAGACGTCTTACGTCTAAACAATAAACAAAAATAATTTGACAAAAATAAAAATTTATGATATAATTTTTATAGAAAATAAAGGAAAGGAAAATTAAAAATGAAACTTTATCTTGCTTCTCCATTCTTTAATGAAGAAGAACTGAAATACTATCGTCGCGCCGTTGAAAAACTGCGCCTGTCTGGTTATGATGTTTTTGTTCCGCAAGAGCACGCTATCGAAGGCGCCTGGGAAATGTCCAATGAAGAATGGGCTGATAAAGTTTACGGAATGGATGTTTGTGCGCTGAACGACTGCGATACAGTCATTGTTCTTAATTTTGGCTTGTATTCTGATTCTGGCACAGCTTGGGAAGCTGGTTGGGCTTTGGCTTCTGGAAAACGTGTGGTGCAGGTGCTATGTGGCGGTGATAATGCTGTGTACAGTTTGATGATGCTTTCCAGCGCAGACAAAGTCATTACCTTTGACCAGATAGCAGTCTGGCAAAGAGTGTGCGCAGATATGTCAAAGGTCATTCAGAAATGAGTGTCCAAGGTCATTCAGAAATGAATGGCCAACATTTAGACGTATTACGTCTAAATTGTTTTGGAAAAAGTCTTGACTTTTTCTGTATGATGTGATATTATAATGGTGTTCCAAGGGAACAGAAAGGAAGTGTCTGAAATGGCAAAGTTGACTAGAAAGCAACTTGACGAGGAAATCAAGTTGCGCTTTTTGGAGGGTGTCTCCGAACATCTTGAAAATTGCGGTGAGGAAGTTCTGCGTGTAAAGTCCAACGAAATCGCCCTGCCTGTTGTTGATAGTGATGGTGAGGAACGCTGGCTTGTGCTGACTTTCAAAATTCCCACTGGTGAGCGTGGCGGTGACCCCTATGACGGCTATTCCATGGCTGAGGACTACAAAATGAATCTTGAGAAAAAGGCGGCAAAAGCGGCTGAAAAGGAAGCCGAAGCTGCTAAGAAAAAGGCAAAGCAGGAAGCCAAGGCAAAAACCGAATAAAGATGCGGAGGAGAAATCCTCCGCTTTTTTATATTTAGACGTATTACGTCTAAGTAAGCTCTGGAATTTTTGAAAAATATATTGACTTTTGTTTTCATATGTGGTATTATATCTGTGTCAGGTGAGGGAAACGAAGGTACATCCCACCAATAAAGAAAGGATTTGATTTATTATGAAAACAACTGTTGGTGTGAAGTTTGACCGTAGGCGCAAGTATTATCTTGTTTTGGATTGCGAAACCGCAACCTTGCCCTATGCTGGCAATCTGCCAGCTGAAGCAAAGAAAAATGTAGCGATTGCGAAACCGCTCATTTATGACCTGGGCTGGAAAATTATTGATAAAAAGGGCAGAATCTACAGTCAGAAGAATTTTCTGATTTCTGAGATTTTCTCCGTCCCCTCTATTTTCGATACTGCGTATTACGCTTCCAAGCGGCCTCTGTATATTGAGAAACTGAACCGGGGCGAAATTACTTTGACCGACTGGAAAACTGCTTCCGCTGAGTTGGTAGCAGACATGGAACACGTTGAAGCTGTCGGCGCCTATAACTCCATGTTCGACTTCAAGAAAGCGATCCCCTTTACTGAGTTGTATATCAATCAGCTTTATTCCCCCAACTTCTATGACTGGCTGAACAATCAGAACCAGATTTGTGAAAAAATCGCAAACGGTTTTGGTTCTTCCAGTTCCAAGGAATTTGACCCCGATGTTTTCCGCTTCCGTGGCAAGGTTTATCCCCTGTTTGACCTCTGGGGTTTGTCCTGCAAGTACATCATGGATAATGATGATTATAAAGCAACTTGCCTGCGCAACGGATGGCAGACCGAAAGTGGAAAATATTTCAAGACCTCTGCCGAAACTGCCTATCGGTTCGCCTCCGGCAAAATGGACTTTGATGAAGCCCATACCGCCATTGACGATGCAGATATTGAAAGCGAGATTTTCGCTTTAGTTGTCAAAAAAGCCAAGAATCAGATTGAAATGGGAATTGAGTATTTCCCCTTCCGAATCCTCGGTACTGTTAAGAAGTTCGTATATCAGCATCCCGAATTTGCCGAACTAGTTGAATTTGATTTCTAAGAGAAGTGTCCGCCACTGGCGGACATTTTTCGTAAGAGGATATTTAGACGTGTTGCGTCTAAATAAGAGAAAAAGAGTCATTGACTTTTTTAGAATATTTGATATAATATCAATGTGAGGTGAAGAAAATGAAAACAAGTCGCGCAAGATATAGAGAAAAATATAAAAGATTAAATACCTTAGATACTTTTCAGTTAGTCCATTTGTATAAAAATCATTGTGAAACTTTCAATCTTCCTTATTGTGAAAAAGAAATCAAAGATTCTGAATATGAAACTCGCTCTTTGATTTTGGAAATTTTACAGAAAAGATTGGAAGCCGAATACCATCAAGGAGAATGAGAAATGAAACGAATTGTATTTATTAGTGAAGAGTGCCATGGCTTCATCGGCGCCGCATCCAATTTTTACAAGGCAAAACAATTTCTGCTTGAGAGCGGTTGGGTGGATGAATTCTGGCTTTTCTATCCTCCCGGGGCAGATAAATGTATTCCCATCAAACAATATTTTGGCGAAAATTGGCAGGAAAAATTTTTGGAATTGTCTGAGGATGATTTTGGTGACAGTTTCTATTTTTCTGAAATGGATTTTCTGGAATAAACAGTGAGGAACTTCGGTTCCTCTTTTTCTGTTTAGACGTGTGACGTCTAAATTTAATTTTTTTCAAATTTTCATCACATAAATATACACTCCATTCTTCCCCTTTAGGTTGACATAACAAGTTGACATTTTATTATGGAATTTTATGCGGGCCAAAATTTGACATCACTCAAAATTTGACTTGTTCGGCGCGATCACACTATCGGTGTCAAGTTTCCACCCATGTCAAATTTCCAAAGCAGCTACAAACCAGCTACATCAGCTGCGCCAGCTGCGTTTTGTCAAGTTTTCATAGCAGCTGCTAAAAATTGAAAAAGCTGGAAATTTAAGGTATAATATATGCGTAAGGTTGAGAGAGATATAACAGAGAAAACTGTGAAATCTTTCAGAAAATCTTACTTACCAAAATTTGAAAAAGCTACAAATTTCTGGTATAATATATATAGAAAGTAAGAGAGATGTAACTCTTAACTTTATAAAACATTTTATGGGTCGCGACCAACGCGAGAAGGAGAAACGCATATGACTAAGCGTGAATTTTTTGTTAAGGTATCCGCAGGTGAGATGACTGAGGAGATGCAGGCTTTCGCAGCTGAGACTCTGGTCAAGATGGACGCACAGCTGGAGGCTCGTAAGGGCAAGCTGTCCGAGAAGGAACAGGCTAAGCGTGATGCGAATGAGGCACTGGCACGTCGTGTCGCTGCTGAAATTCTGTGCGCCGAAGCCAAGACCGCAACTGATGTTGCTGCTGAGCTGACTGAGATGCTGGGCGAGGAAGTCAAGGTTCAGAAGGCAAGCTCTCTGTGCCGCAAGGCTGTTGAGCTGGAGCTGGCTACTGTGACTGAGGTCAAGATTCCTAAGAAGGGAACTCAGAAGGCTTACACTGCTGTTGTAGCTGAGTAAGGCAAATTCCTCCAAAATGAATTGTCCCCTAGACCATTAGGTCTAGGGGATTTTTCTTTATATGGCGCGGACTGGTCAAATTTTGTGGTTTGTCAAGTTTTCATCGGTGTCAAATTTGCGCGCGATTTCTACAAAAAAAATACCGCCACCCATTTGGCTTTGGATGACGGTCGTAATAAATAAAGGAATAAGAAAAAGGCAATTCCAATAAATATAAATATACTTATAAAGGGAGGTGTAGAGAAAGGTGCAGAAGGTGAAGTGATATTTACGTCCATTTAATTATAATTATACTTATAATTTGAAGTACCTGAAAATTTGCGCCAGGTACAAATTAAGCTACTGTGCTAGATAGCAAGCCGCCATCGTGTTCGACGAGGTCTCCTCTGACTTTCACGGGGTCACATTACAAGCTGGACTTGCGGGCCTATGCCCAATAAATATACGTATACTTATACGTGGAGGT
>JAEDJA010000058.1 GCA_016296575.1 Treponema sp. | reverse complement strand
CTTATACACCTTAAACCTGTGGATTTTTTTGTGTTGACAAAGTAGCTCATTATACTTTACCAAATTTAAGTTCAGGGATAAACTATAATGAGTTCATTATACTCTCTCTTGAACTGGTTTTACTTCCATAAAATCTGTTATTTTTACTGAAAGATCTTTGGGCGGATGTTCTTTTTTGTAGTTGCTCATTCTTTCATTTAATGTTTTTATCAACATTTCTTTTTTGATATGATGCATTTTACAAAACTCATTTATGGGTAAATTTGACGCTGCAAATCTGTCCAACCATTTTTCTCGTGTTGCTCTTGTTTCAAAAAACATAATGGCCTCCTTGTTGGAGACCATTTTACTCTATAATTCTATTGATTCTTAGGTGGTGGTAATTAGACGCTTACTACATCTCTTTTAGGAACTCTTCCACATTCTTGTATTCAATTCCGTTTGAAGCAATACCGGAGCCACCTTTGTACAATACGCATCGGCGAATTACTTTTCCATATATCTTCTCAGTACTTACGATATTGTCTTCATTCAAAAGATGTTTTGCTTGTTCTTCAATAATTTCATCGCTGTGCTTGATTTCAAAACATTCTACTTCAGCTTTTTTCTTATCATAAATAACCATGTCAAATTCACCAGCAGCAAAATAAAGCTTAAAGATTTCTTTACGATTTCTATAACGTCGCCTAGTATCAAGAAGAACTATATCTTCAAGCATATGGCCCATAACGGTTGTCAAAAGTCGTTCTGTAATAAAAGTTTTTACAAGCTCACTCAACTGTGCAAATTTTTCATCCTTTAGAATTGAATGGACAAGAGCCTTTGCCTGACAGAATCTCATACCTGGCTGTGTAAAAATATTGTTGTCTGAAAACTTCAATTTTCTACCGATTGCCCTTAAATCACACTCATCAAGAAGATCCAAGGCTTTAAGATATTCTTTTATTTCTTCAACATGTTCATCAGTAATTTGAACGGTCTGCAAATCCTTATTCTTTATCTCAAGAATTTCCATAAGGTTTTTAGTAACTGAAGATTCATCCAGATTATCAAAAATCTCTATTCTATTTTCCTCTTCTCTCTCTTTTCTTAAATTACGACCAAGCAAATGAAGATCATGTGATTTAAAATCATCCGTGAGAATCTGAACAAGGAATTTATGAGATTCATTTTCAATTATTCTGTTTATTGCACCAGTAAGTTCTTTCTTTTCATAAAGGTCATACAGATTTCGGAAATGATTTCCATCTTGATAGCACTTTAATGAATGCTGAATATTAGAACAAATTGCAGTATCAATATACATTCTAGTTGATTCATTATCACGAAAGGAAGCCTCCTCTGCATTTACTTCTTTGTTTTCAAAATCCCAAACTCCAGCCTTCAGTGTTCCTCCATAGCGGATATATTCATCAACATCATTAATACAAAGCAGTCGTGAATGTTCAGAAAATGGAATATAGGTTGTATGGACCATTACTGCTCTGTCATAAAGTTCTTCATGGACTGCCAGCCAGAAACCAAGAGAGTCTGTGCCGGAAAGAACAATCTTCATTCCCATTGCCGAATAAATATCAGAAAGAATTGCTGCAGAATCAATAAAATCACTAATGAGAGTTACTTCATCAATAAATACAAATTTAACCCCTATTTCATGAAGCAACTTCAAATCTTTATTTAATGTTGACATTGTATCTGTGACTGTTGCCTTAATATAAACACTGCGCTTAAAGTCACCTTCTTTCATTTCGTAAAGACACTGACGAATCATCGTTGTTTTGCCGGTTCGTCTAAGTCCATAAACAAGACAGACTTTATCCAGTGTGTCACTGTAAAGATAGTCCTGAATCTGCACAAAACAATTGCGTTTCTGAAAAGTTTTTGTCTGGGATGAAAAATCTTTTAGCTCAGTCCCATGCATAATTCTGAGGTTAAACTTTGCATCTTTTATGGAAGGAGTCTCTATAAAGGCTACAGAAGATTTTAATTCCGAAAGCTTTGCCTGCAGTAACTTACGGAGTTCTATCTTTTTCTGAAATTCTTCAACTTCTCCATTCTTGATATACTTGCTTTTTACTTTTCTATTTTCAGTCCACTGCTGGTAATAACGTTCTTTGCCGTTTATCATTTTTTTAGAAATATAACCAACCGGCAGAGAGGCAATCTGGTTTTCAAGGTCTGAAATTTGAGTATTTATATCTTCCATATCCATTCCCCCAAACAATTGATTCCATCAATCATTATAACCTATTATAACCTCTTTTGGAATAGGTTATTTTACACCTTCGAGCAGCTCTCAACCAGGCGGCACTATATAAATAGCTCAAATTTCGAGTGAGTTATAATCAAAAGTTGTGGATTGCCTAAAAAGGCATAGAAATAAAAAAAGAGGTTTGAATCGGTTAAAATGATTTTTGACAAAAAACACTATAATGAGCCCATAAAACCACACAACAAAAGGAGAAGGATTAAGGTGTAAACAGCCGAAAGAAAAAGCAAGGTGGTTTACAGATGGGAAGAAAACGACAGACATTCAGCAAGAATTTCAAGGCAAGGGTTGTGCTTGAGGCACTACGGGAGGAATCAACGATTCAGGAAATAGCCGTGAAGCATGGAGTCCATCCGAATCAGGTTTCCCAGTGGAAGAGTCAGGCAATAGCCGGGATGGAGTCACACACCCCACCACTTCTTAGCAACATTAAACAATTATCTGACAGACTAACATTATCTGCCCAAGAATTCTCCAAATTTTACACTTGAAATAAACGTGCAGTAGAATCTATTGTCATATTCAAAGAAGAAAACAGAATTATCGTCAGTTCCCATAACAAGGACGTAAAAGATTTTGTAAAGCAAATTAAAACGGCCGACCAAATTGTCTACATGGACAAAGAAGTCGGCCGAGTAGCCGCGTGGCTTCAAGAGAAGGCAGGCGACCATGTGCCACTCCAAGGTATAAATACCAGAGTGATTGGATCATCCTACAATGTAGATGATTTGGTGTCAATCCCTAGCCTCATTGAAAATGCATCTGCTACAAAGGTCAAGCTGGCTGCTTCACCGACTTTTACCTAGGAGAAAAAGATGGCACCCACAGAATGGAGTGGATATTCTGAAAGAATAGAGAGAAGGAAAATACCAGCCACCAGTCCCTCAACTTGTGTGGCTGTTGTAATAACACGTGGAGATGACCAAATAAACTTAGGCATTTCCGTTTTTTATTTTAGCACATAATCCCTACAGAAGTAAAATGATTTTATTCGATGTAAAAAATGTAATTACAGCTCAAAAACTCATTGTTTTTTCTGTAATTACACACTATATTCGTATTATAATGACGGAGGTGCCTGTATGTACCGAATTGCTATTGAAAAGCTACTGAACTGGAAACAAAGTAAACGCCGCAAGCCTTTGATTATTGAAGGAGCTCGTCAGGTTGGTAAAACTTGGTTGATGAAAGAATTTGGCAAACAGGCCTATACGGATACCGTGTACATCAATTTTGATTCCAATTCCAGAATGTCAGAGCTGTTTGCGTCTGATTTAGACACAGACCGCTTGATTATGGGGTTAGAGCTGTATGTGGGCCGAAAAATAGACCCTGATAATGCTTTGCTAATTTTTGATGAGGTACAGGAAGTTCCCAGAGCACTTTCGTCCCTTAAGTATTTCTATGAAAATGCACCACAGTATCACATTGTGTGTGCGGGTTCGTTACTTGGCATCGCCTTGCACCATGGTACGTCCTTCCCTGTAGGCAAGGTGGAGTTCTTAAAGCTGTATCCCCTCTCTTTCAAGGAGTTTTTGATGGCAACCGATAAAACACGATTTGCAGAACTGCTTGATAAGCGGGACTTCCAGATGATTACAAGTTTTAAGCAGACTTATATTGATGCTTTGAAGCATTATTACTTTGTAGGGGGTATGCCTGAAGCCGTGCAAAGCTTTGCAGAGAATAAAGATTTTAATGAGGTGCGTGAAATTCAAAAGCGAATCCTTACATCTTATGAACAGGATTTTTCCAAACATGCTCCCAATGAAATCGTACCGAAACTCCGCATGTTGTGGAACAGCATTCCTTCTCAGCTGGCAAAAGAAAACAAGAAGTTCATTTACGGTCTACTTCGTGAAGGAGCTCGTGCTAAAGACTATGAAACTGCAATTATGTGGCTCAGCGATTGCGGACTTGTTCACAAGGTCAGCCGAGTCAATGCAGCAGGAATTCCACTGCGGGCATATGAGGACTTGAAAGCATTTAAGCTGTTTATGGTAGATGTGGGTCTCCTTGGGTGCATGGCTGGACTCCGTCAGCGTACTTTGCTTGATGGAAACGAGCTTTTTGTTGAGTTTAAGGGTGCCCTTACAGAGCAGTTCGTTTGTCAGCAGTTAAAGACCATCCAAGACTTGGACATTTATTACTATACCAACGACAGAGGCTCTTGCGAAGTTGACTTTGTGATTGATACAGGAGACCGCATCGTTCCTGTTGAAGTAAAGGCCGAAGTAAATCTTAGAGCAAAAAGCCTAAAAACTTATCAGGAAAAATTTTCTCCTGAAGTTTCTGTCCGTACATCCATGGCGGACTACAAAAAAGAAGAATGGCTCATCAATCTGCCGTTGTATGCAATAGATCAGATTAAGGCCGAAACTGATGTGTAACATCTTGTTGCCTAGCCTTTGCAGCTGGGAAATGTCACACCCTTCCTCTGCTTCATGAGCTCCAGTTGCTTTGAGATACGTTCTCGAATTTGCTGCTGGAAACTGGCAGGCTCAAGTACCTTTACCATGGGACCAAAGCTGAGAATACGAATCAAAAGCTCTGTCTCGTCAAAAATTTCG
>JAEDJA010000057.1 GCA_016296575.1 Treponema sp. | reverse complement strand
ATTTATAATAAAATCAGGATACTCTCTATAAAGATCATGAATGGTAATTTCGTTTGAATAAGACGCTGCTTTTTCTACCCAAACTTTATTGATTCGAGAATTTGGCATATCTGGGTGAGAAACGATCACCAATGTTTTCATTGTTTCATCCTTAACATACTCAACTTTCGCACCAATAAAACAGTGTACGAAAGTTGAGTTACTTAAAAGTATTCTATTCTAAGAAATTCAAATTTGCGTGATTCCTAAGCTATTTATTTACAGCTTAAACTATAGAAGATGAACTAAACAATAACTAATCTTTACATAACTAAGTTATTACCCACGCTTTTTTAAACCTAATCCAGCTATTAAGGCAATGAGTATTGCCCCTGTAGCTGCAAGGAACGCATCTGAGTAGGATATAGCGTCCAATATATATAATGGATTTATCGGCTCAGTAGCATCACGTCGAGCGGATAATAATGCTCCAATCATACCTGCTCCAGTTCCTGCTCCAAGGTACAAAGCACCTTGGAAAATCCCCATTCCGACACCAACCTTGTCTGCATCGAGTGCACTTACTGCGGCGTTATTTGCGGGAGAATTCGTGAATGCAAAAGCAATCCCTACTCCGAGGACCCCCACGGAAACTAACAGAGGTGAAGCACCAGATGCATAGGTGGACAAGAATAAGGTAGACAGCCCCATCAGAGTCATCCCAGTAATTATCAGACGTTTATCCCCAAATCGATCAGAAAGACGGCCAACGAAGGGAGATAAGATTGCAACAGCCACACTACCTGGCAACAATATCATTCCAGCCTGTCCAGAAGAGAGTCCATTCACCTCAATGACTAGTAATGGGACGAACACAAGAACAGCGTAATAAGCAAACATCGAAAAAAATGCAATTATGACCGTATTGACATAATCCTTGTTATTGAACAGGACAGGTGGTACAAATGGATTTTCTGCGGTAACAATTCTCCAAATAAATCCCACCAAAGCTACAACAGAACCAATTAGGCTAGTTAACGATGAGAACGAAGAAAAACCAGAAGTTTCTCCTTGAGTGATGCCAAAAAGGAGTAATCCTACTGTGAGGCCGAGGAATAAACCACCAATGAAATCAAAGTTCTTATTGCTTCCTACGGATTCTGCCGGTTTAATTGTCGGTAACGCGTAGTAGGCACCAATAACAATCATAATGGCTAACAAAAATGTGAACCAAAACAAGGCATTCCACCCTAAATATTGACCAACTACTCCACCAAATATTGGACCAGCAGCAGTTCCAACACCAATAGTTCCTGCGATAATTCCAAAAGCTCCCCCACGTTTTCCTTGTGGGAAAACCTTCGAAATTGCAATGACTGATAGAACTGGAATTGCGGACATCCCAGCACCCTGAACCATTCTTCCCAAAACCAACAATGGGAGGTTCGGGGCAATTGCACATAAAAGACTACCACTTGCCAGAATCATAATGGCAAAGATATATAGCTTTCGTAACTCAAAAAAGTCTGAGATTCGACCATAAATCGGAACTCCAATCGCAAGAACAAGTGCAATACCACTAACTATCCAACTCACTTGAGATTTCGAAGCTTCTAAAGCTTTGCTTATTAGTGGAAGTACGGGATTGACTGAATCAGCCGTAATTGAACCTACAAGTACAGATAGGGAGAGTACCATCATTAAAAGCCTAGTAGAACCCCTTTTTTCAGATTGAATCATTTCTTTAGATTTACTATCCTTTTTCATTTTATTTCCTCCTAAAATATATTGTGATTTTAGGAGGCTAAATCCACTGCTTTCACCATAAACCTCACCTCATATCTATTTATATTGTAAAACCAAATCAACGAACTCACCATATTTCTACAGCATGATTAAAGATTCGGTTCTCCAAACTAACTGAACTGATCAAACAAAAAAAAGGCACCAGTTTAACAACCGGTGCCTAATCATTCGTATGCATTTTTACAAATGCAATAGATTCATAAATTTTTGCCCATTATATAAAAGGAGGCAAAAAGTTTTCCGGTAGTGTTTCCATTTTTTGTTTTTGTGAAAAAGGACATACTGATCCCGTTGTACCTAAATCCCCTGAAACTTTTACATGCTTTCTAAACTCGACATTAATGAAATCAATTCCCATTACTTTTTGCCTCCTTTCTCATATTGTGATAATAACACAATAATAATTGATGAAAAAGAAATAATCAACCCTACTTTTTTGAAAACCAATTTAAAGCTTTACTACTTTTACTTACATAATAAAGGCAGGTGCAGTATAAACTTTTTTAAATAGGTCTTCTTTAACGAGCAGGTAGCGTCAGTTAAAGTAGATAATTTAAGATCGAAATCATATTATAGATATTCCGAAATTGGGCGTGATTGTTGCAGGTCAAAAGCTTAATTCCTCGATAAAATAAAAAGGAATTAGTTTTTTTATTTGTGGTACATTCTTCTGACCGTAATCAATTGTCATCTAATAATTACATTGTATTTTTTCATTTGATTTAACACGTTAAATATATGTTCTTAAAGTAAAAACATTGATGTTAATGGATTTTTAGTAATTTACTCTTGATAAAACCCACAACCAAGTGAAGCAGATAAATTATTTACAGAACGCATCAAAGAAGCTGGCGACCTATTAGGAATTTCCCTACTCGACCACCTCGTTGTTACGAGCAATCGTTACTATAGTTTTCGAGAGAATGGCGGATTGTAGAAGGAAGCAAAGCACAGGCTCAAAAAGAGCCTGTGGCTTTGATGAAAGGAGAAAACACGATGAAATACCCCAAACTATTGCAACGGTTAGAAACATTAGAAATGGTTACTTATTTTCATGATGACAATGCTGAAGATATGTACAGAAATATCATGCAGATTGTAGCCACTGCAAAACCACAAACCAAAGAACAAGAACACCAAATTATTTATGACACGTTGTACTTATTAGAAACTATGCATTACGAACCCCTACTAGATGAGCCTTTAATCGAGTTTAAAGCAGAAGAACGTGAGCCAAACAACTAAACTGTAAAGAAAGAGCGTTTGACAAAAGTTTGTCATACGCTCTTTTTTTAAACCAAAAAATAAATACAAACAAACGGCCATTCTATTTAAAATAGAATGGCCGTTTGTTTGTATTTAATGCGGTGGTGTGTCCCCCACTCCACCGCATTAAATTCGCTTAACAGTCGTTTCTGTTACAACAATAGCAGGCAACTAGTGACATCATATTTAAGGCAGTATCTAAATTAGCTTGAGGTAGTGTCTTTTTTTGCCACCTCATTTTTTCGAATCCCCCACCCTTGGATTAATTCTTCTTCGGTTTCTTTTTCTATTTCCTCCACTGTCCGAATTGTTTGTCCCTTATCATCTACATCAGGGACTGTTTGATTTTCTTTCTTCGCGTTTCTGAATAAGTTCAATTCAAATTGTACGCTATTAAATAAGTCTACTTTGTCTTCTTGAGAGAGATTTTGTTTGATGTATTCATTAAGTGCTTCACGTAATAGTTCATCACGAGAAAAATTGGTGGCATATTTTTCTACCAGAATACGTGACGTAGCATTTAGCAATGGCGAAAGCTTGATGGGTGTTTTTACTGCATAGACGCGATCAAACTTTCGAACAGGTGCACCCACTAACCGTTTCTTTCCTTGGGATAGAGCAGAAGGTCGTTTTTTTTGAACGTCTTTAGCAGAGGATTTTTTAGTAACCTGTGTTGCTTCTTCTGTTACCGGGATTGATTTCGGTTTTTCCGTAGTATCTGCCAACCGTTTCTTTTCCTCTGCATCTTTTTTCATTTTTTCCAGACCTTTATTTCGTCCAAAAATGCCCAAATCTTTTATATCTGCCATCTACAATCACTCTCCAAACCAAGATTCATGTTCTTCAAGTTCTTCATAAATTCGAATAAATAATTCATGGGCTTTTTTATCCCACTGCTTGAGGTCACCTTTAACTGTCTTTTCTGTGGTAATGCCAGACCCATCATAGCGTTTTAAGCGAGCATTTTTTAAGACAACATTTTTAATCAAGTGTTCCCTATAGATTTCTTTTGCTTGCTCATACATTTCTTTATCCACTGAATCACTTGATTCCAGCATAAATGGTATGACGCCTGCCACGTATAAACTGGTGTCAAATTGCGTAGTAAAGAAATCCATGTATTCCAAATATTGCATGGCATTTCGCATTGATTTGACTTGTGTCTGAAGCACCACGATTGCCCAATCAGCGATATACATAGCGGATTTGCTATAAACAGAGATAGATGGTGGAACATCGATATAAATTAAATCGAATTGATCAAATAAGGGCTCCAGGCGACTCCGCATATGTTGAAAAATAGCCAAAGAATCCTCAAACTTCGATTTACTCCAATCGTCATAAAGTTCAAAAGACATATCAGCGGGTAGAATATACAAGTTATTTACAACTTGATAGATAGCATCAGTCGGATCTGTATAAGAACCTGACTTCTTGACCATGCGAGATTTGAGATTGAGCTCATTCATGAGTTCCCAAACCAAACGATCACCAACATCAGTCTTCAAAATGAAGCGCAAGAACGCTGCGATACGACGGTAGCCATAGATGCCACGATTGGTGTTATAAACGGCTTTAATTGCCGTTTTCAGAGCAGTACGCCGTGTTTCTCGTTGGCTAGGTTGCCAGTTTTTCCATTGATAATACGTGCTTCGAGCAATGTTCAAAGCCGATAAAACGCTTGTTATGCGGTGTCCCATTGCGAGTGACCGGTCAATGATTTCCAGTCCTAACTCGCGATTTTGCGTTAATTGTACTTCGAAAGCAACACCGCGGCTCGTTTTAAAATCTCAAGTTCTTCGCGAAGTTTGGCGTTTTCCTTTTGTAATGCGTTTACATCAGCTTGCGTCCATTTCTCGCCGTCCACTTCGTGGACTGTGTACAATTTGACCCAGTTACGGATTGAATCGGCCGAAGGCCCGTACTCAGCGGCTAGTTCAGTGTAAGAACGCCCTTGGTTGTGCATCTCGACAAGAGATTGCTTAAATTCTGGTGAATATCGAATCATATAAAAAATGCTCCTCTGCTATTAGTTTACAGGGCAGAGAAAAATCTGTCCGTAAATCTAGCATAAGAGCATAAGCAGTTTCTGATTCAACCTCCTTAAAAATTATTTGCTCAATATTCGAACACACGTTCGAGTAGACGGCTTAATTTTAGCACAGAAAAACAAGAAAACAAATTTTTGTCGGATTATTTTCGAACAAAAAAGATCTTCCAGGAAAATGGGAAGATCAAGTAAGCTATATATTTTTAAGGGCCCATTTTTAATAAAT
>JAEDJA010000056.1 GCA_016296575.1 Treponema sp. | reverse complement strand
TAGAATTTTTAAAAAACGTAAGACCGAACTCTTTTTCTGGGAAAATGAATATTGGGATGAAACGAATATTCATGAGTTGGTAAAATAATAAAAAACTACTAGCTTTCCTCCGAAAGTTGCATTAGCAGAGAAATCAATTCATCTTTCGAAAGAGAGTTCAGATAATCTTTTATTCCCATAATCAAACTATAGCAATTTAATCCTTCCACTGCTACTATGAAAATATGACAAATTGTAAAGAATCCGATTGGAAATTATTTCGTGTAAAAATTGTTGAGTGGCAGGAACGCTACATGGATAAAGTGAATAAGAAATTAATAAAGCTTTTATCTGATGAAAAACTCCCGCCTTCAGAAAAATTCTGGAAAGCCGAAAAGCTGATTTTCCGCGAGAAAAAATCAGCCGGTGTAATTGTAGAAATGAGCCGCAGTATGTTCAAAATAAATCTCATAAAACTGCTTAATGAAAAGGCTATAACCATGGATGATTTAGCTGATTTTAGTCCTGAATTACAGGAAGAGATTAAGAAGGTAAAGGAAGGTTAAAATCAAACGCCGAAATGCCGTCGTTTGATTTAACTTGGAGTTTCTGATGAAACTCAGTTATTTAACTGTTCGCTCCCGCGAACGTTTTGTAAATCCTCAGTTGTTGAAACAACTTGCGGTTTACAAAATTAAAGAACCTTAATTGAGACAACAGACTAATCTCCTTGTCCTGTCATCCCGAAATTGATTCGGGATCTTTTTATAGATGCTGAAACAAGTTCGGGATGACAGTTATAATTCTAATCTATCTTCACCTTATCCACCACCCCTGAATAATTTTCGCTGATCCAACCTTGAAGCTTTTCCCTGCTGAATAAGGTGTTTTCAAAAATCGAAGTATCCGGCTTAAGAACAATCTGTGTCCCGTGGGGGATTTTAGAATCATTAGCTTTGCTTGTAACAGAATGCTGAGGAACTCCGCGGATGTAATCCTGTTCGGAGATTTTTCCATTCCGCCAGACAGTTATCGTAAGCTTTTCGCAAAGGGAGTTTACAAGCTTAAGGTCATCAAAGGGCAGGTCTCCCATCTGTGCGTACTCAAGCTTTGTAATGGGCTTGCCGGAAAAAAGATTTTGCAGGACTTCCTCGTGAATCACTCCATCATCATCCAGTTTAATTCCGCGGTCATCATCAAAAATCTTAAAGCAATTGTCCGGCAGCAGACTAAGCTCAATTTTAGAACAAAAGCCTGCCGTCATTTCTTCAAACGAATTACCAAGAATCGTGTAAATCATTTTGTGCATGTCATCGCTTAAACTCATTTTTTCTTCCTCCATATATTTGACTTTACAGTTTGCAAGAAGTTTAACCTCCGGAATGTCATACTTCTGCAAATATTTTTTGATATCCTTTGGAGAAGAGCCAAAAAGACTTTTGAACGATCTTGAAAAACCTTCGTGAGATTCAAAGGAATATTTCATGGCAACATCAATCACTTTCATGTCAGCAAGCAAATCCTTTATAGAATATTGCAGCTTCCTGATTCGCACATAAGCGGTAATCGGAATGCCGTAAAGATCCATAAATTTTCTGCTGATGTAAAAAGGACTGTAGCCCATAAAATCTGCAAGTTCCTTTAGTCCCATTTTGTTTTCAATGTTTTTTTCAACATATTCAAACAGCGGTTTAAAATCATCCATATCTGGCTCCTCCAAAAGTTTATATGATGATTTTAGCATCGTTGTCATTTTGATTCTTGATATAGTTTGTCATCAAATATAATTAGACTATCTAACAGTGATAGTCTGGGTGTATAATAATGTAAGTGTCACTCAGGAGGACATCCTGCAGTATGACAGAATCGAAAAGGGCTTTTATTACACAAGGCCGTCATTCCGCATTCCAGCTATGCTTACATCCGAAAAGCAGATAATTGCGGCTCGTCTTATGGCAAATCTTTTGAAGCTGATTAAGAACACGCCGATTTACAAGCAGGCGATTGAAGTGTTTACCTCGCTTTCTGACAACATTGAAGATGATTCAAAGTTGAATGCCAGGAAGCTTTCGAACCGTATTCTCTTTTTAGGAATGGATCCAGTAAAGATTGAGGATGAAATCTGGGAAAAACTTGAAGAAGCCATGTCTCAGAATAACTACATTCGCTTTAAGTATCTGAATTACGAAAGAGAGTTTGTTGTTCAGCCGTGGCAGCTTATTTACAGCGAAGGAATGTGGAGTCTTTATGCATACAATCAGATGCCGGATATTCAGGAAGTAAGATTTTATAATCTGCCAGGAATTTATGATCTTGAAATCGATAAAAAGAATACTTTTGAACTTCCAGAGGACTTCGAATATACAAAACGGGCTAAGGGAAACTTCCGCCGCTACATAGGTCCGAAAATTCTTAGCTGCAAGCTCAAAATTACTTCTGAAAAAACGCTCAATTACATCAGAACCTATAACTGGGCAGAGGACCAGCAGTTTGAAAAGCAGGCAGATGGCAGCACGATAATGACCTTTACTACAAATCAGGACTATCCGGTCCTCGGTTGGGTTCTAAGCCACGGTATGTACGTGCAGCCACTTGAACCGGAATGGCTGGTGGATGAGTGGAAGAAGAATGTAAGGGAGATGGCACGTTTGGCGGATGGGGTTTAGAATAGAAGAAGGAGATATAGAGATGAATTTTACAGGATATAAGAAGCCGACAGATGAAGAGTTTAAGAAGTGTTATAGGGAACTTTTTGAGGCCTCTCCAAGACCAAAAGATTATGAAACAGAGGAATATAAGGCAAAAGTTGAAGAATCAAGACGTAGATTTTTAGAAGCACAGGAAATAAATTTGAAAATAGAACTTTTGCCAGGAGAAAAATGGTTAAATCATCCAACATTGAAAACTTATCAGATTAGCAATCTTGGGCGGATTAAAATTCGAGGGAAAATACAAAGACAAGTTGATAATCCTAATGGTAAATTGGGATATTTAGTCTTAGAGAAGTATCCCAAAGTTTTAGTTTATAGATTAGTCGCAGATGTTTTTTTGGATCGTAAAGTAGGCGAGGGGCGAGCAGTTCATCATATTGATAATGATGGTTATAATTGCAGTGAAGACAATTTGATTATGCTAACAGAAATACAGCATGGTGCGATTCATAAGAATGAAATGAAGGAGAACTTGTAATGTCAGATACAATAAAAATTGATGAATTGAAAAACGAAAACAAAAAATTGCTTTATAAGCATTTGTGGGAAAATAAGCATTTTGGTTTTAATGTTATTCGAACAGGTAAGACAGATCCTTCTTATGAGTTTGAATTTGCAGGAAAAAATTTAGTTGAGTTTGTTGGAGAGTCTGTAGCGAATAATTTTGGAATTGATAATGAAAAAAAGACTGTATTTATGGAAAAATTTAAAATGGCGTGTTCCGGAACTGGTGATGAACTGAAGATGATAACAACTTTGCATTCGTCATCATTGTGTGCTTTGCTTTTCTTTTTTGATGTAGATGAACGCCCTTTGAAACTCCATGATGTAGAGTTTACAAAATCTTATTTTGAATTCAAAAATAAAGTTATAGGTTATCCTTCAAATATTGATGTTGTTTTGTTAGGCAGGAATCTTAAAACTAATAAAAAAGTACTTTTATTTCTTGAATCAAAGTTTTCAGAATATATTACTGGAATTAATAAAGCTAATTCTCAATATGAGATTGGTTCTTCATATTTCAAAGAAAATTGTTTTAGTGCTCCGATTTATAAAAAGATGGTGTCGGAAGGAATACTATTTTATAATGCAGAAAAATCTTATTTTTCTTCTACGGATGATAAATATATTGAAGGACTGAAACAGATTGTTTCTCATTATTATGGTATTAGAAACTTCTTGGATCAAAAGTTTTATACTAAAGACAATGAACATTTAGATGAAATTAGAGATTATGGGGCTGAAGAATATCTATTAGGAGAAATCCTTTTTAATAATTTTAATGACGAGTTGAAGCAAAAATATTTAATTCCATATGGAAAAGATTATAACAAATTAGCCAAAATTATAAACATTCAATGCGAGAACGAAAAGAAAACAGAATTACGAGTTCTTGAGGATTCATTGAGATACTCTGATTTAAAAGATTACATATCTGTCTTCCCAAAAATTCATGATTTTTATTTTGGAGTAAACTAATAAAAAAACAAGACCGAGCTTGATAGGCTCGGTTGATTTTTTTAAGATGAATGAAAGATTCAAATATACAGCTTCCCAATATCTTCTTTCAGTGTAATCAGAATATCTCCGTTATTTGAGAGGCGGAAAACGATTTTGACAAGGTTGGCCTGTGCTGCGTCCACATCCTGTGCGCGTACAGGACCCATCCATTCCATGTCTTCCTTAAGCATATTGGCTGAGAGCTGGGACATGTTTCGGAAAATTTTGGTCTGGACTTCGGTAGAAGCACCTTTTAAGGCTTTTGCCAGTTCCTGCATGTCGGTGTCTCGTAAGACCTTCTGAATAGCTCTGTCATCAAGGTACTGGAAATCTTCAAAGGAAAAAAGGCAGTCTTCAATCTTTTTCTGGAAGATTGGAGTTTCGTTCTGGAAGTTATGAACTGTTTCTTCCGCAAAGGATTTTCCTGAAAGGATAATGTTGTCTTTGATGATTTTGTAGTCATCGGTAAAATCCATGCCGGAATAAGTGATGATATGCTCAACTTCCGAAATAACCTGAGCATCGGATTTTTGATAGCCTTTAGCAAAGGCTTCAACCTGGCGGCGAGTATCGTAATCCATGTTATCCAGCAGGTCGATTGCATCCTCCGATTCTAAGCCAAGATATGCGATTGCCTTTGCAAAGCTTGTGACGTACATTCGGCTGACATAATCCATCAGAACTTTACGGGTTCCTCTTGTAATATCATCCATTGCTTTTTCGACCATAAACTGAGCCTTTATGACTTCAACAGAAACATCTCTTTTCATAAGCATAGCCTCCTTTTGTATATCATAAATATACGACAGGCAGACTATCATGATGAGATAGTCTGAAAATGAAGGATGAAAAAAAGTAAAATTATAGAGTATCCTTAATGACCGGATGAGCATTACTTCAGTGAAGCACCCTAATGTTTGTAAATTACGAAATATTTTCGTAATTTATTTCCGTAAAATGTGTTGTTATTTTCTTAAAACCGCTGATTTAGGAGGCTCGTATGCAAGAATGAAGACATGAGAGGCACTTTTAAGGTAACACTTTATAATTCTAAAAAGGTTCAGGCAGATTTATCAGAACAGATAATTGAGTTTTGCAGAAAGCCTCGAACAAAAGAAGTTCTAGCTAAAGAATTTGGATTTGATGAAAAGCATCCAGCTTATTTTATAAATAACGTAACCGTCAAAAAATCACCACTGGCCCAAATCTTTCCAAGGAGTAATCTTGAT
>JAEDJA010000032.1 GCA_016296575.1 Treponema sp. | reverse complement strand
AAATGAGCAGGAAGTCAGAGAGGAATACTGGGACGAAGACCGTCACCGTAAAAAACTGTTAAATCTGAATCATCACTTGTTGGGGTAAGTTCCGTGTTGCCACTTCTTATTAAACCCATTTTCAAATGGTCTATTGAGAAATATGGATATTTATATTTTTCAAGCAGTTTCTGTGACAATGCTGTTTTGCCTGTATGTGAGGCTCCAGCTATCAAAATAATCATAATCTAACCTCGCTGCAAAATTCAAATTCATATTTACAACCTTACTATTTATTCTACCCCACCACTTCATTTTCTACCCCATTTTACATCTTTGGGGGTAAAAAAACATGTCAGGCAAATATCTTTTCCACCAATTCCTTATAATGTTTCTTCAACATTTCATACTCCAAAGAATCCGAAATCAACTTAAGCGTAGTTTCCCGATAATCTTCTTTGTAGAAATCTTCATCACAAATCTTCTGAACCAACTCTACAATATTTACATCCAGGGGTGCTGCCGGAGCAATTTCTCTTCCCATAGCAATTCTGTGTGCACGTACTTCTTTTACAAGCTTCAAGAAATCATCGTCAATCTCCACATGCTCTGTCAGCTTATAAATATCATACAAATGTCTTGCATTTCTGTGAGCTTTTCTCTGCATATAGTAATCGCATACAGCAAAAACTTTATCAATCAATGTACGATTCAAAGACTGAACACGCATAGGAAATATGCCTAGATCGTATGTTGCAATAAGCTCCTCTTCCTCTGCTCCCAGGGCATCTAATATATAATTACCGAGTCCCCTTTCTTCTGTAGGAAATGCATAAGACATCAAAGATGTTTCCAGCTTAACATAGGGCGGAATAGGATTGATAACTCTATCTCCAACCACCGACTCATAATAGAAATCATAATGATTCAGATTTTTATCACTTTCGATAGAATCAAAGTTACGAATCACAAGTCCTAATTCATCTGCAATCGGCTTCAATATATTATACTTCAACTTCTTCCTTCTTGCTTCTCCCAAATGTTCTGTAAAGGTAATATCAATATCTTCCGAAAATCGGTCTATAACTTGAAAGGCTTTGGAAAGAGATGTACCACCTTTAAACACAATCGGATATTCAATCAAAGAAAGTTTCTTCAAAATCAATGTGACATAATAATCTTTCTCTACGATATCTTCACTGACTTCAAGCCTCTGTGAAGTCAGCAAAATTGCATCGCGAAACAATTCTCTTTTCTCTTTATGCAAGTACATGATCTAACCCCAATTCATAATAAAATTTAAATGTCGCCAGCGGGTATTTTCTGATATACAAATCTACATCACTTCGTTTGATTCCGTGAATCGTGATATACTCTGCAAATTTGTCCCGTGCCTCCTCATAAGAATAATCTAAATATGCATCAAGATTTTTCAATAGCTCCAACAGCTGTAACACATACACATTCTCTTTTGTTATCTGTACGATTGGTTTCCTCACATAAAATCTTCTGTTGCCAATTCGCACCTCTCTATCTGATGAGTTTGTGTTGTTACTCACAATTTCAACTACCCGCGGAACCTGTGTAGTAATCCCTATCTGGTTTGCAAAAGAATTGCCACCATAAAAACCATCAACATTATCTCCTTTGGAAATAAAACGATATCGCGCCACCATATCCGCATTCGGTCCTATGGTAGAATTCAACAGAGACTTCTTAGGTATAAAATATACTCCGGTATCATACTTCTGCAGCAATCCCTTATCACAGAGTTTCTTTAACTGCTGATTTAACGCCGACTTCGTAATATCCTCTCTCTCCAAATCCGAAAAGAAAATCGGTTCCGCTTCTTTATAATGTTCTTTTATATAATTGTATAGCATCGCCTCTTCCCTTTTCTTAACATTTTAGGTGTATAAAATCCATTTTATTAAGTTTATTATATTCTTTGCCGAAACCTATGTCAATTATTTCGTGTTCTGTCAGCCCGGTTAACTCACAGAGTTCTTCTTCTGTTTCAAATCGGGATTTGTCTCTCCACAAGACTGAAATTTGTCAGATTATTTGATTCCATCTCTCAACAATAATATTGCTATTGCTTTCAAGATCGACTTTACCGTCCAATTCAATTTTCATACAAGACATATTGTTCATCCATTCTCTCTGCTCGTTAAGATTTGGAGAACCATTTTTTTCGTACCGTCGATTGTCATCTAAAAAACGCAAATGACTCTCATACAAGTCTCCACCCTCAAGGACTCTTTCACCAAAGCGTTCAACTGCACGTTCATGCACTCTCTGTATACGCACAGCAGGCTCCGCATAGAGAAAAACCATCATATCGAACTTGTCATCAAATGCATAATGGAAAGAACTCATTGAACCTGCCATTACAAAGTGTTCATAAGGGAAAATATCTTTGCTTAATCTATTTATCTTCTCTTCACGACTATACATTACAGTGTACGGCTTTTCGGTATCTCTTCTCCAAATGTAATCATCTACATCAAAATAAGGATATCCCAATTTATCAGCCACCATTTTTCCTAATGATGTTTTTCCGCTTCCAGATGGACCAATAATCATGATTCCCTTTGACATATAATATTCTCCTCCCAACGACAAATTCAAAGTTACTTTATCAATGCTTTTTTAGTTTCCGTCATATCTCGTTCAATCAGCGGACGCATACTGTCCTCATACTTTCTGACTGTATTCGGATGAAGACCTACAATACCTGCTATCTGGCTCGTGGAATATGTTTTTCTCCATCTTTCATACTACCCCTCCGTATTCTCCCGTATAAATTCCCGTATCATGGTTGCTCTTATTCTGCTAACCTCATTGGCCCATGCAGTATTTTTCTTTCCTCTGTCGCTAAGATAAATACCGTCAGAAAACTCCCAATGACTTACTTTTCTAATTCTTTTCACTGTAACACAGGTACAGCCTTCCTTGGTCAGAATAGCATGCGCTTTATAATTTAATGGACTGCAAAGAACCAGAATCGCTTTGTCCTGATTTCTAATCTCAGGTTTTCCAAAGAGTGCTCCATCCAGATTCACAGCATACCGTAAGCTGTCATTTTTTAGTGCGGCAAAAACACTACAACAGCCACCAAAGGAGACTCCAACAGAGCCCATGCTGGCAAGCTCGAGCTTTCCCTTCCAAAATGAATTGGACGTGTTTGCACATGCGAGCCACTCCATTACCGTAATAATATCTTCATACCAGAGTGGTTCTAACTGATCAAGTTTTTTTCTCATATCATCAAAGGATTCCGGGCTTTCAAACCGTTCCCCATCCGTATAGGTTACAATTCCTGCCCCATAAGGATGTCCGATGCTAACTACTATATAGCCCGACGATGCCAAGTCTGCACATAACACCGTGCTTTCCATTTCATATCCACACAAACCGTGATTCATTAATACAACCTTCGCCTTTACTATTGTAGTTTTGAATTCCGGTTCCATTCCACAATACGTCCGAACACCATTGTCAATCACATTGGGAGCACTACGCTGATACTGTCCTTCCATATAAGGGTATTCCTTTGTCCAGGACTCAGCCGGATAATAAATGGTCATCGGTACTCTTCTTCTATGAGAATCATCTCCTATTTCTTTTGTTTCATATCGTCTAATTCCAACCTGGCAGTCTCCCATTGCCTGTCGTAGCATCTTACATTCCCCATTGTTCTTTACAAATTATTTCCTTAAGTATAGCATATTCTGAATCTGGTGTATGAACGAGTTCTCTTTCATCGTCCCACTGTGCATTAGCAGAAAGAATATACAACACACGATTTCTTACTAATGACTTTGGATGGTTAAGCAGGGACGCAAACGCATCAAAAAATTCATACCATTTATCAGTATCTTGACTTTCGGATATGATTTTATCAGCAATGGCACAAGCATATTTATCATCTTTTGCTGTTAATTTTGCAATTATGTCCTGCATTAAAACTCCTTATTATCAACATCGTCCACCAACAACATTTCTGATCCGTCCAGTCACATTTGTCGTCTGCAAACTGAAATTTTCCCTACAAATTGGATGTTGTCAAATTGAAATCCACCAACATACTCCATATTTATCAATAATAGTTGCACAGCATTTACTCCATGGAAGCTCGCCGATAGGTTCAAGAACTACGCCTCCATCACTCAAAACCTGAAATGCATTATGAACTGCTTCTTCTGTTCCCATTTCAAATACATTAAATGTCATAGTTTCCCATTTATACTTGTGTACAATACTTATATCACAAGGATTTTTTGCTTCTGCCAGCGCGAGAAAACCTTCTCCATTGACAGACAGCTCACAGTGTTCGTAAGCAGTGTTATCCTCATTCATAAACTCACGAGTAATTTCTGCGCCAAAAGCCTTACAGTATGTTTCTGCCGCTTCAAAGCTATTTTTTACATATACTTGGGTATAATTCTTCATGATTATCTCCGTAGAATTCAAATCTTCTGTTGTTTCAGTCTCTTCGCAAGACTGAAAGCTTCACTTCTCATTATCAAGTTCTAATAACAGTTTTACACCTAATACAGTAGCTGGGACTCTATAATTCGGGGCGAGATTTGAAAGCACAACAACAGCTGTACCTGTTTCGGGATTAAAACCAAGATAGCTGTTATAATTTCCTGTAGTTCTGCCGCATGTCATAGATTGATTCTCCACTATGCTTTCTGATTCTACAAGTACTTATTTTCTGTAATATTTACTCGTAAATATCTCATTTTTCAAGCTCATATAATCGATAAATCTTTCTATATATTCGCTCTGAAAACACAATCCTAAAGAAAAATTGTTCAAACGGCTTCAGTTTCTTAACAAGATAATCAGGTGTGAGAGAATGTTCTTCTTTGCATACAATTTCTGTGCCTGCAAGCACCTTTTGAATATCGTCTATACCCCATACCCTTGTAACTCCCACATCATTGATAGGATTTTTGTATTTAGAAGCCTTTGCTCCACAGACCGTATAAACATCCATAAGAATACTAAGCGATGTGTATTTCTCTGATAATGCTTTCAAAAAAGCATTAAGCTGTTCGTTTTTAAGATACATGCTTATTCCTTCCAGTATCACAACAGCTCTATTACTGTCCGGGAGATTTCTGACTTGCTCGCTTTCGCAAGCGTCAAAATAAATCATGTGGTAGTTTTCAGATTCTTTATAGTATTTTTTGCGTATTTCTATAACATTCGGAAAATCTCCGTCTATCCAGTTTGTGAAAGGTTCGTTTATACGAATACATCTACTGTCAAGTCCACAACCTATATGCAAAACAAGTGCTTCTTTATCTTGATGGAGCATAGATTTTGTCCAATCATCGAAAATTCTAGCTCTCATAGCCATATTATAAGACAACCATTTCGATTTTGATTTTCCTTTTATCTTAAAGGATTCCAATTCCCATATTTTTTCTGCCATAGCATCTTTTAAAATAATACCTTGCTTGCTGACTTTCGATTTACCATAGAGAGGGATATACAATGTTTTGTTTACATTATTCATTTCGATAACTGCCTCCTTCACAAATCTCTTATGCTTTCGTATTCATCAGGCAAACTCACAGTCTTCTTTCAAAAACATATTCTATTTTAGAAGATAAGTCTTCTCTAAAAACGTATCCAAGTCTATTGAATTCTTTTATTTCTTCGGGATTTTCAATGCAGTTTTCTGCCATGAATCTAACCATTTCACCTCGTGCCATTTTTGCATAAGTACCTTTTGTTACCAATTTCCCGGCAGCTAATTCGCAAAATGTTATAGATATATAGGTATCTTCTTCGGATAGATATCTCTCGATACATTGAGAATATTCTTTTGATGCCAGATTAATTATAAGGCCCTTCTCATCTCTAACACCTTTGTAAAGCATATCTCCCCAATATTCATATAAGTTTTTTTCATTTCCGATTGTAGCTTTTGCCTTCATCTCTAAGCGGTAAGGTGTTACTCCATCCATTGGCTTCAAAACACCATAGAACGCTGATAATATCCTTAGATGTTCCTGTATATATTCAAAATGACCATACTCAAATACTGTAGGAGCCATGTACTGATACGCAATTCCTTCATATGATAATATCGCCGGTGTAAGCCTATGGTACAAGTCCATATTCTCTAAACGTCTCACATTTTGCTCCACGATTTTATCATTGCATTTCCACAATTCCTTTAACTCATCTTTAGATTTGCCTTTTAACCATGCTAATATTTCCGTAGACCTATCAATAAACATGGGCAATCCCATAGGTTCTAAAGTATCAAGGTTTGTATTCATCTTTTTTGCTGGAGATAATATTATTTTCATTATTCTAATTCCTGCAGCATTTTTTCCGGGTCCTCTGCGGCTTTCACCCTATCATTTGCTTTAATAATAATTCCTTGCTCATCTATTAGATATGTTGTTCTTACAACCCCCATAGAAACCTTCCCGTAATTTTTCTTTTCCTTCCATACATCGTATGCTTCAATTACGTTGCGCTCCGGGTCTGCAAGAAGCGTAAATACCAATCCGTATTTTTCTGCAAATTTTTTATGAGAAGCCACTGAATCCTTACTGACCCCAAGGACAACTGCTCCTTTCTCTGTAAACTGCGGATATCTTTCAGAAAATCCACATGCTTGCTTTGTACATCCCGGTGTACTATCCTTGGGATAAAAATATAAAATAACCTTTTTTCCAATATAATCACTTAATTTATGCAATTTTCCATCTTGGTCAAACAACTCAAAATCTGGTGCCTTGGTTCCTACTTCTAACATAATTTGCTCCTTTTTCCTTTGGGTGTTTCCCTCGTCAGCAGTAAACTGCTTCCTCAGGCCGTGCCTTCCGCATTTCGGTAGCCCTCATCCTCCTCGCCATCCATTCTGGCTGGCTGCGGTGGACTGCTTCGCAGATGCTCCACGCACTAACACATAATTATTATAACTATAATACTAATTTCGTCAGTTTAAAACTGCCTTTGCGCCAGTCTGCATAACCTCGGTTTTGTAGCCAAGTTTTTTGTACATTGTAATAGAAATTGGATTTTGAGTAAAAGTATCGTAATCAATCCTCATTCTATTTTTGAATCAGAATAAAATTCTACTCAAAATTCTACCCTAATTCCACGAACTGTCGATTTACGTAGAGTTCTACCTATGTTATGCTAAAATCAATCAGAATCGAAGAATGTTTTAACTTCCTGCGGTATATAAAATTAAACCTACATTTCAAAATCAGGAGAAGCCTATGAACGCAAAACAGACAGGAAATTTAATCAATCTTTTAAGAACAGAAAAAAATCTGACTCAAAAACAGCTGGCCGAAATGATTAACGTAAGCGACAAAGCTGTTTCAAAATGGGAACGAGGTGACGGTTGTCCAGATGTTTCAATCATTCCTATTCTGGCCAATGCACTGGAAGTTGATGTAGAAAGCATTATGAACGGCACACTCAGTGAAGAAATGATGAATAAAACCTTAGGAAATACACAGGAAATTTCGGCTACAGGAAAAAGGATAAAAATCTATGACTTCTGCCGCCCGGACAAATGGAGCAGAAATCAAATGAGGATTATGTGGAATTTGTTTGAAAAAGTTGGCACCAAGCTATATTCCGATTTTGCAAGCATGAGCAGTTTTTCCTGCAGCATAAAAATTGTTTCCGTCGATCAGCTTACAAATATTGAATTCCAGCGTTCTATTCCTAACAGCTGTTTTATAAGCGATTATAGTTATAATCAGGGTGGTTTTGTAATTGAAATTGATCCTGCTTTTGGAAAAGTCCTTTTAAAACAGAATCCGGAAACATTCCCAGAAATCCAGACCTTTGACCTTGATGTAATGAAGCACTACATCACCGATAAAATCACCGAGGAGATCTATAGCTGTATTTTTGAACGGTTTACTACAATCAAAGAACTGACACCTCAGGAACGCAATGTTATTCAGCTTCCATTTAGTTCATACACAACATACCTTGGAAATCTTTTGCAATCTCCAAACCAGATGTGTATGCTTGTAAGTCTCCAATGCAATGCCGGAAATGCTCATGGAAACATCAATCTTCAGTTCAGCGATGTTTATCTTTCTACTTTGTACAATCTTGGCTTTTTCCATGATGTTTATCCTGAAATAAAAATTGAGCAGCTTCACGACATAAAAACTCCTGCCCGAGATGAATTACTTACAGTTGAATTTGGCCGCTTTAATGATGTAAATGTGGAACTAGAAGTCGGTAAAATCCTGATATTTGAAAAGAAATTTTATTCCCCATTAAATCTGGTTTACAAAAATAAAGTAATCCACACAGGACAAGCTGTTGTAATTGATGAAAATAAGGGCCTTCGTATAACCGATGAAGATCTTCCAGACCTTACTTACACCGAAGAAAAATACCTTTCCGTTCAGCTTGGAAGCACCTATCACTTGCCAGAAGAAATTGAAGCCATAAAAAAAGACAGCATCATTGAACTGAACAAAATGGCCGGCGAATTCTGCACTGTTATTAAAAACGGGCAGCCAGTTGCTTACGGGGAAATAGTTGTAGTAGATGAAAATTTTGGTATAAGAATCTGTGAATTGGCAAACTAAAAGAAGAATTTTACTCTTTAATAGAGATATTATTAAATTTAGTAAGAGCATCAAAATGATTTTCCAGACCAAGCTTTTTATATTCTTCCCGACTTTGTTTCAAACATTCCCACATTGCAGTTGCTTTTCCACATCTAGAAGCACCTGTGATAATAGAAAAGTTTTTATTAAATCCAAAATCTTCTGCAAGCCCATTTTCCCTAGCGAGAAAGAATATAATCCTCGATTTCTTTTGCATCAGCCGTAAATGAAATAAAATCGTCTTTAACTTCAGGATTGTGTCCTGACATAATAGGCACAATGATATGAAGTTTATTCTTATAATACTCTATGTATTTATTCCACACTTGCCAAGGGCACTGGAAACCATGTATCAGAATGATTTTACTTTTACTTGTATCACCAAATTCAAGAATCTTCATATCATAAAACCTCCGTATACTTCAAATCTTCTGGTGCTTTCAATCTCACCGGAAGACTAAAAGTTGTACTTGCCTTTGTTACGATAAAATATCAATCCAAAGACACTGGCAAGATGGATTTACCAGCAGAGGCTAAAAGTAACATAGCAGGATACAGGGCGTTCCCCTTCGCTACGCTTCGGGTCGCTATGTTCGGGGTTCCGCCTTTCGGCTTCATTACTCCATTCGCTCCGCTCATTCCGCAACGCCCGCCCTTGGCGGTCGCCCCTACCAGCGCTAACGCATTTCATTATATTTCTCTCTGCAAGCTTTCAATAGCTTCTTCGAGCAGTTTTATTGTTTTTGAATCCTATTTCAGCGCAACGATTCTATGCTAAAGGTATAGGGATTCTTCGCGTTTGGTGGTCTATTATTAAATTTTGCTTATTTGGTTTATTGTGTATTCCTTCCTTCGATAGCGGAAATTTAAATAGCCCGAAAATCGAGTTTTCTAAATCGCCTGTTCATTGCAGATTTCGCTCATTTTGAATCCACCATCCTTTTATAGATTTACTTCTTTTTGCAATGCCCTTTGTCACTCATCAGTTCTTTTACCATTTTATGCTGATTTTTGGTGATTTTCATGGAATAAATTAAGTGATTTACTAATTTTGTGGGCGGATTTTGCGCAGGATTAGTAAAATTACGTGCGGTAAGTGTTTTTTTTCGGTAATATCCGAGGATTTTACTAATTCTGGGGAAGTTTTTGACTTCTGAGTAGTAATAATTCATTACAAACTGATGAATTAATCCTTTTTTTGATATTTTATACTAATTTTTGATGGGTTTTCTCGTTGGGATTAGTAAAAATACAAATGAAGTTGTTTTATTTAGTGATTTACTACATTAAATTAACCCTAATCTGAAAAAGTTTTGATAAAAATCCAGATTGCGGTTAATCATATAAGCTGCAATGCTATAGAAAAAGTGCCGGAACATACCGACAATACTTCGTGCCTTATGATATTCAAGCTGAAAGTTATTTTTCAATGTTCCCCAGTCTGATTCAATGATGCTTCTGTGCTTGATATGATAGCATTCAAAAAGGCTCATAAGCCTGTTCATATTAGGCCTCGTTTTCCATTGAACTTTGAAATAAGAAATTCATACATCAAATTTCCTTTAAGGCTCTTGAAAAACATGCTGGTTAAGTTGTAAATTTGTTCATACATAAGCGTAACTCTTTTTGAGTTTTTTGGTAAATTCTCAATGAAACTCAAAATTCGGACTATATATTTAGAAATCCGCATTTGTCATTATTCATTTATTTTTCCATTGTAAAATTCAACAAATCTGTATAATCACCTGCGTCTGCTTTTCTAAGAGCATCAATATATTTTCTGCGTACTTCTGAAACGTCTACAAGATTCGTATCTCCCCAATAAAGAGTTTTTCCTTCAAGTTTCTGGAGTACTAAATCTGCCATAAGACGAGAAACACGCCCATTTCCATTTGGGAAGGGATGAATTTGAACAAGCTTATGATGGAGTCTGACTGCAATTTCATGATTTGAATATGTTTTGTTGTCAATCCAAAAATTCAAATCATCAAAAAGCTGCATAAGTTTCATTGGAATCTGATATGGTGCAACACCGATAATTCTTTCAGTAGTTCGATATTCGCCTGCCCATATCCAGACATCACAAAACATTTTTTTATGAAGTTTTCGCAAGAATGTATCTGAACAAACATCCTTTTTCTTGTTAGATCCAAGCCAGAGCTGAGCCTGTGCTATATTTCGAGCTTCCGCCTCGTTTAGTTCCGAACGCAGCGTTATCCACTTCAGTTTGAGACCATTTTTCTCTTCTACCGTAAGAGGTGTTGAATTATCGTCTGCTTCAAAAATGTCCATGTATCATTAATCCCAAATCTGTTTGATTTTTGTATTTATTAAATCACTGGCAAAATCTTTTACTACTTCATCTTCTGCAATTTCCTGATTTTCAAGAGCCATATTCACATTAACGGTTTTCAGAACTTCTGCAGCCTTTTTTTGAGCCTGTTCATCAACAAGATTCTGAAAAGTTGTTCTAGGCTTAAAGTAATACACAAATTCACAATTCATAGCTTCAGCGGCTTTCTTCATGGTTGAGAGTTTTAAATTGTCTTCATTAGATTCCATTTTTGTAATTCGCGGCTGAGTAACTCCAAGCCGTGCAGCTAGCTGACTCACTGTCATTCCGATTGCTTCACGCACTGTTTTTATCCAGCCGGAAGATTGAGGAACTATATTTTTTGCACTCTTTAAGTCAGAAGTTTTCTTATCCAAAGCTCTGATTTGTAAAACCCTTGCATTCATATAATAACCTATACATTATAATTTTATAGAATTATAGAATATTTAGATTATATTTTCAACTTAAAGTATTACTTTTCTGTTATTTATATTCAATATTTTATAACCTTTGTGTTATTTTTTTTGTCGTCAAAATCAATGAAAAATATTGTATAGGAAGTGGACCAAAACGATTGGATTTTTACAAAATTCTTTTGCAACATCATCAGCGCTAATGTCATTGCAAAGATTTGTTTCCATAAAATCAATCGCTTTTTTTAATGTTGTTATCCATTCCATTTTTTTACCTCAAGCTTACTTTACAAGATGGATTTAATTTCTTCTTGTTTTTTTTTAGTTTTATTTTGTCTAATTTCCCCGCCATTTTGATGATTTTTTTACTGGACGAACATATTTCCAACCACGTTTGCTGTCATGATAAAAATAGAAAAATCTGCCCAGTGTAAAATCTAAAACGTATGGTGTTGTCGAATAATCAAAATCTTTCATAGCTTGTTCAATTTTTTGTTCCACAATAGAGTTTTCTGTTTCGTAATCAAAAGGGCCGTGTTCAAAAACAATGTATTCCCCTTCAGGAACATCTTCCAAAATCATCTGAGAGGGAACTTCGCCAGAAAAATCTGCGGGAAGCCGAACGCCATAACATTCAGCCAAAGGAATTCCCCAACTACAAATGCGCCCTTCTTCACAGTTTTGCCAAGCCATCAACTGGCCACTTCCACTGTTATTTTCGCCGTCCCCAAAATCATCAAGTTTTCCAGGAATGCTATCTAACAAACCACAAATAGTTTCGCAATCTTGCCCCGGAATTACAGCTTGTTTTTGCCAAAAATCCCAGTAGCCAATACTTTCGTAATTTTTAATGTGCAAAAATTTGTGAGCAGGCATAGAAATAAAATAAGCTTTTACATCGTTCAAAGAATCTTTCATAAATTTTCCTCCAAAATCATTGTGATTCAAAAGATAACAATCAAAAGGTTTTATGATAGTTCTAAGAGCAACCGGAACAGGATTTTTTCTATATTCCTTTGGAGAAACTCCATAAAGATTTTTAAAAGCGTGAGTAAAACTTTCATGACTAGAAAATCCGTAATCTAACGCAATATCTAAAAATCCCCGATTAGAATCTCGCACTTCTTTTAGAGCAAAACTCAACTTTCTACAGCCAAGATAATCCCTAAAGTTCATGCCAGAAACTTCCCTAAACTTTCTAGAAAAATGAAACTCCGAGCATCCAAATTTTTTTGCCAACATTCCCAAAGAAATTTCTTCCGTACACTTATTTTTTATACAAAAATCAATTTCATCGATTATTAGCTGAATTCCTTTTTCCCAAAGCATCATTTTTTCTTTCACCACCCTCTAAAAACTGACTACATTTTAGGCAGTTTTTAACTTACCACCTTTCGATATTATACTCCATTATACTTTTGGAGGAAAATTAAAACTTGATTTGGGTTGCGAAAAAAGAAATTTTAAGTAAACTCATTCATTCCCTTTTATTCACAGTAAAATATACATATAATAAAATTATCAATTGCGCATTTGAAATATTATATTCAAAGGAAAAATTATGATTAAAAACGAAACATTAAAAAAGATTTTACCAAGTTCAATTTTGCTAAATCCAATTGGAAAAAACGGAAATGAAATTTGGATAGAAGATTTTGAACAATTATATCCTCTATTTTTCAAAAGCGTATTAGAAATTCAAAAAGCAGATATTTCTGAGTTTTCAGGATTTGGGGAATTTTCAGAAGACGGAATACCTGAATTTTCTACATTCAAAGATTTTTTAGTAAAAAGTTTTGATGATTCAAACGACGACTATTGGAAAAATTGGAAAGAATTGTTTAATACTTCAATGATGAAAAAAGAATTTTTTGAAAAGTATTTTAACAAAATGATTGAATTAAGTTCTTTTTGCGAAAATCAACGATTTTTTGTAAATAATAATTTATTTTTTGGAAATACAGTTATAATGAATGACAAAGTTGGATTTCTTGATTGGAACAGAGTGGCAATTACTGATTGGATTTTGGATTTTGCCACAATGGATTTACACAGACCTTATTTTAATATACCAGAAAAAATGGTTCCTTATTTTAAGGAAAATGGAATTGAAGTTCCAAATTTTAAAGAAAGATTTTTGTGTATGGCTTATTACAAATGCTTGAACGCTTTAAGATGGCATGCTTCTATTGATGACGAAACTTCATGCAAAACAATTATTGCATCAATTTCTGAACTTGAAGACAGAATTAATTCATTATAAAAAATTGCATAAAGGATTGAAAAATGAAGTATAAAAATGCAAGAGATATTTTGCCACCAGAATTGATTTCTCAAATTCAAAAATATGCCGCTGGAAAATTATTGTACATTCCAAAGGAAGATGATTCTACACCTTGGGGAACTTTGTCTGGTGCAAAACTTGCATTAAAAAAAAGAAATCAACGAATTTATAATGAATACAAAGAAGGCAAAGGAATTAATGAATTAGCAGAAGAATTTTTTATTTCTGTAGATTCAATTAAAAAGATTGTCTACGGAAACAAAGAAAACAAGGATTCAATAATTCCTTTATCACAAACTTTAGAAAACGCCATTTTGTACAACGAAGCAGGCCTTGATGAAGAATGGATTAGAACTTTCTTTTACAAAAACTTGGGTGAAAACTCTTTTCCCGAACATTGGATTTTAGACGGTTTGGTAAAATTTCCAATTCGTTTGTTTTCACAAGAAAAACTGCAAAATTTAGAAAATTCAATCAAAAATGTAGAGACAAAACCTTTTCAAAAACAAAAAAATGAAAAAACGCAAATTCCACTGATTTTCCTATTTGAAAATGGAACATTCTATCTTTTAGATGTTTTAGACAACAAAAAATTACTAGCTGAATTAAAACTAAAAAAGACAAACGCATTTCCTGCATATATCTGTATTAAAAACAAAGAAGAATATCCTTCCTACTTAAAAAATTACGGAAATCCTTTTCACCAAGCAAAAATAAACTAATATTTTTAAAATTTTTCTACACGCACTGCAATCTTGAATCAATTATTTTCATCATAGAAAAGTGTTTATCATTTGTAAGAATTCTGCACTTGTTTTTTATTGAAAGATATGCCAAAACTGAATCTTGAAATGGTACAGAAAGCCCATTCTTTTTTAAGTTACAAATAAAAGAACCAATTTCAAGCCAATCACTTTGTTCAATTTGCAGACAATCAACAGAATTTATAAACAATTCAATTGCTTTTGCTTCTTTTTTTCCCCTAATTCCGCTGTAAAGTTCAGAAATCACAATTCCACAAATTACGCAATCTTCCTGCGACAAATAATTCCATCGAGCATCTTCTTCATTGTTTAATAAATCTATTATGACATTTGTGTCTAATAAAATCATATAAGACTATTTTCCCTAAGTTCATTTACAAAAGTGCTGTCGATGTTTAAGTTTCCAACTTTTTTGAAAAACTCATCTTTGTTGAAACTTTTTGATTTTGAATACGACTTTGTTGTTTCAAAAACAGAATCTTTTGTGTTTTCTACTGTCAAAGCTGATAACTTGTTTCTCATTTCCATAATAACCTCCTGTAAACTATTTAATTGATTTTGAAAATACTGAACTATAGAATCTACACCACCGTCAACAAAATTTGCGCCACCGTTGTAACTATTACTTGATCCAAAAGAAGCTGATGGCGACGCGACATTTAAACTTTTTTCTTCTGGAAAACCGTATAAAACTTTTTTTGGCTCTTTTTGAACCTTATTATCTATTAAAACATCATAAGGAACTTTATAAATCTTACTTAATTTTCTAACAATTTCTACAGATGGTTCCACTTCACCAGATTCGTATTTCATATAAGCCTGTCTAGAAATGCCTAAAACCTTAGAAAGCAAACTCTGAGAATAACGATTTTCTTGTCGAAGTTTTATTAAGATTTCCTTCATAAGTTAAATCTATAACATCACTTTTATAAAGTCAAGCAAATTTAACAGTTTTTGTAAAGTTTTGTTACGTATTTTATCATTTTCTATTTACAAATCAAATTAAGATTACTAAAATCAACCTATGCAAAAAAATCAAATTATTTTTCCAGATTATAACAACAGCATTTTAAACTTCTCCTGTTCAATTTTGAATCACTTTGGGGCAAAAGTTCATCACAACACTCTACCCCAGGTTGATAAAATTTTAGAAAAAAATTACAAAAACGTTGTTGTTATTTTGCTAGATGGACTTGGAATCAACATTCTTGAAAAACATCTAAAACCAAATGATTTTTTGCGAAAACATTTTTTATGTGAATATTCTTCAGTTTTTCCGCCAACGACAACAGCTTCTACAACTACAATGATGTCTGGACTTTCTCCAATTGAACACGGATGGCTTGGCTGGGATGTTTACTTTGAACAGGAAGATAAAATTGTAACTTGTTTTAAAAACACTTTGGCAGGAACTACAACACCAGCAGCAGAATACAACATTGCATACAAATATCTTCCATATAAAAATCTTGAACAAATCATAAACCAAACTCAAAATGCCGATGCAAAAATCCTTTTTCCATGGATAATAGAAAAACCTTTTGATTTAGATTGTTGGATAAATGAAATAAAAAATCGCTGCAACAAAAATCAAAGAACTTTTACATACGCATATTGGGAACAACCAGACGGATTATTGCACGCGGAAGGTAGCGACTCACAAAATGTTTACAATATAATAGAAGAATTAAACAAAAAAATTGAATCACTTTGTGCAGATTTAACAGATACTATCGTTTTTATAACAGCAGACCACGGCCACATCGACATTCAAATGGATTATTTTGAAGAAAATTATCCTAATTTTACAAAAATGCTAGTTCGTCCCGTAAGTATTGAACCACGCGGAATTAGTTTTTATGTAAAAGATGATTTTATTCCCGTTTTTAAAGAAAGATTTTTGAAACTCTTTGGCTCTGATTATTTGATTTTTTCAAAAGAAGAAGTTTTTCAAAACAAACTTTTTGGACCAGGCGTACCAAACAAAAATCTAACAGGAATTGGCGATTTTCTTGCCCCAGCCATTGGAACAAAAACAATGTTCTGGAACAAAAAATTTCCACAGTTCAAAAGCCACCACGCAGGTTTAACTTCCCAAGAAATGAAAATCCCACTGATTGTTGTGGAAAAATGATTATTTTCTTATGTATTTTGTTCCTCGACCAGAACCAACGGTTGTGATAATTCCATTGTCCAAAAATGAATAATCAAATTTATGCATATAACCCCTTTCTATCTGCATATAAATAAAAAAAAGGCTGCCCTGAAAAATTACTATGGATTAGCATATTAATCTCCATAATTCAACTGTAACTTCGCAAAGAAATCTTCAAGCAGGTAACGTGAATCAATATCTGTATAAATGCGGATTTTTGGATTTTCTTTTCCGAAGCTGCAGGAAGTATCTTCATTTACAAAAGGCGCTTCGTGCTCGATGTAGTGACCGCAATCAGGATTCAGTACAACGCCAACCGCAGGCGAATCACCAAGAGACCAGCTTTCACCTTTTGTCCAACCGGCTGCCGGAGAATTATTATAGGTGACCATATTTTCAAAAAGATGTCGGCCAATTTTCCCGCATGGCAAAACTTTTTGTTGAAGTTCGGCAAGGCTCACGGTGATTGTTACATAAACATTTGAAGGAATGAGCCAGAGATTTTTTACATGACCCAAAACGTAATTTGCCGCAGCAACATCGTTCCCGGAATTAAACTCACGCCAAGGAATTTCAGCAAGACCATGAGTTCCAATCCAGACAATTGTCATACGATTCAAGATCTCAGGACACTTTTTGATTGCAACCGCAACGTTAGTTATGGCTCCCTGACACAAAACAAAAAGCGGGGCTGTATCTTCGCGCAATGCTTCCTTAATCAAAAATTCAGCAGCTGGAGAAACTGATTCCTCGCTTACCGAGTTCTCGAAATATCCCGCCGCCATCGCACCAGGCTCACCCATAAAAACCGGCACCTCTTTCATATCCATTGCATCAAGAATTGTGCAAACTTCATCATAACTGCGCTGCACCGAGCCCTCAGTAGCAAAGTGCTCTGCAAGAATTCCCTTCACCATCAGCTTGGGACTCATCAAAGCCTGGGCAATCGCAAAAGGATCATCAGCCTCACAGGCAGCATCGGTATCAATAATCACACGCAGCTTCTTATACTGCGGAACGTCGAACAGCAATTTTGATTTCATAGTTTTTACTCCCATAAATCATTTTACCCCCTACCTGTAAACTTAGCAATTACAGAAAGAGCAGACTTGTCGAGAATCCTTGGGTGGGAGGGGATAAGAATTACATCAGACAGTCTGCTTATTTTTATTTTTGACAATTACTACAATTTTATATATAATTATGTAATGATTGTCAAAAATAATCTAATAAACGATTTACAACAAATTTCTGATTCTCACAATAAAATAATAACTGTCGAAGCTGCCGGTGAAAAAAATATTTCCAGAGCCCTTCTTTCACTAATGGCAGAAGACGGAAGACTTAATCGCATTGCAAAAGGAATTTATACCTTACCTGAAACAATCCCTGATGAACTCTACATTCTCAGTTTATTTTCTGACAACATAATTTTTTCCCATGAGACTGCATTATTTTGTAATGGCTTAAGCGAATGAACACCATTTGAACACTCATATACACTTCCTCAGGGAAAGCGTTTGAGTTCAAGTTTTTCAAAGGGATTTAAAAGTTATTACTGCAAACAGGAATTATTTAATCTTGGGAAAATAACTGTTAAAACTGCTTTTGGAAATGAAGTCCCATGTTATGATGCTGAACGAACAATATGTGATGTCATAAAGGATAAGAATAAAATGGATCCTGAAGTTTACCTTGCAGCTTTGAAAATGTATTCAAAATCAGAAAATAAAAATCTGAAAAATCTTTCAATGTATGCAGAAAAAATGAATATTGTAAAAAAAGTCAGATCTGCCCTGGAGGTTATTTTATGAAAACAATAGAGTCTGAGTCTGAGAATCCTTTTCTGTAAATTCAGTAGGCTGCGATAAAAAAGATTAAAATGACATAGAGAACTACTCTTTGGGGTAGAGATTTTATCTCTCTTATACATAAACTTTTGACGGATTTGACAGGTATTTAACAGGAGTTTCTGTTTTGTTCTCCAGTAAATAACCGTTCGCAACCAGATTTCCAAGTATTTCCGTTCTAAAATATGTTGAAGCTTTTATTCCAAGATAATCTGCTATTTCTTTTGCAGAATGTTCTTTCTTGAAACAATAGGAAAGAATCTTAAGATCATTCTTACCATTCAGCAAACCTTCAACATGAACTTCTGGAACAGAATCTTCATCAATAATTCCATAATTAAATGTAAGGTTTGGAAGGACAAGTGTAAATGAGTTGCCAGTTGAGGAAATGTATGGCTTAAACGCTTCTCCCTTTCCTGTATAATCCTGCTCAATTTTATCAAAACCTGAACCTTTTGATTCCATATAGCGGCAATATTCAAGGACAGAACATATTACTTCATTTCTACGGCGAGGAATAATTGAAGAAATGTTTTTTTCTTTTTTCAATTCCTTTACACCAAGCAAAGCTCCCGGAGAAGTAATTTCAAGACGGTCCTTAAACATATTGATTTCTATCTGGCTTCCATTCATAAAATAATTGCGATGTGCAACTGCATTTACAATTCCTTCTGTCACAGAACGGGCGGGATATGAAAAATAATCTACACGCTGATTAGCTTCCTTTTTGAACCCATTTACAGAATGATTCTGAATAAATCGGGTCGCAAAAGTTATTGAATCAAAAATATTACCTGAAAAATCTTCAGATGCAAGAATCAGAGAACTTCCTTTCGTAAGTTCCGGCCACAGCGTACAAGTTATTCTTGTTCTTTCTTCCTCATAATTATCCTTAAAAAGCAAGGCACCCTTTGAAAGATTTTTTTCATTATTCATAAAACCAATAGAAATCAAGGCCTTTTCAGTCAGTTCAATTCCTGTTCTCTCGTGATACAGCGAAAACAGTTTTGAAAATTCCGAAATCTCAAATTTTTCATCAGTAAAAGGCTGGTCAAAGGGATTATTGTCACTTAAAAGAACCATGTCGCGAATCTGTTCTGGAGTTGCTAAAACTGAGTTCCCATAATTTCTGACATAAATTCCAAGAAGGTTTTCTTCATGAAGCGTAACTGGAAGCAATTTGCTCTGTTCAACAATAATTTTTAATATATAGCGGGTTTGTGAAGTTTCATTTATGGCGATTGAATCAATTTTGTATTTGATAGAAGGTTCCAAGCGTTGTTTTATCTGGCGATGAATCATAAGGACAATTTTATCAGCAGTATCATGATCAAGAGAAACTATTGTATGACTTTTGTTTTCAACCCCAATATATAGAGTTCCACCATCGGTATTTGCAAAAGCGGCTATAGTTTTTAACCATCCTATTTCTTTTACCTTACCTGAATCTTCTGATTTTCCTTCTTCAATAATTCCCTTGAATTCATTTCTTGTATCTTCAATATTTAATCCCGGTATCAAGTCTTCCAATAACATAAAGCAACCTCAGATTTACTTTACCATAAAATAAAAGAAAAGTGAAGTAGAATGTAGTAAAACTTCACTATACTTCACTGTTTACTTCATTACTTCACACCTATTTTTTATAACATAAACTGACACCAGAATAATACGGAGAATACAAGAATCGAACTTGTATAGGCGGATTAACAGTCCGCTGCTCTGCCATTGTGCTAATTCTCCAAAATACGGAAACGGAGCGACTTGAACCCTCAGCATTTTGTTACGATAAAATATCAATCCAAATACACTGGCAAGATGGATTTACCAGCAGAGGCTCGAAGCAATTACAGAAAGCACCTTTACATGCTATACTTTTTTCATGAAATCCATCCTAACAAACACAGTAAAAATCACCGTGGCCGCCGTACTTGCAATTCTCTGTGCTCAGGTGCTCAAGCTGGACTTTGCAGTTTCGGCTGGAATTGTTGCTATTCTTTCGGTGCAGCCGACCAAAAAAGAACCCCTGCGCACAGCCCTTGCCCGCCTTCTTGCCTTTGCAGTGGCACTCGCAATTTCTACCACTCTCTTTAATCTCCTGGGCTTTACGGTGCCGGTCTTTTTTCTTTACCTTTTGCTTTTTATTCTTGTCTGTCAGTGGCGTAAATGGATTTCTGCCATGGCTATGGATTCTGTTTTGATTTCACATTTTCTTTCTTTTGGAAAAACCGGTCCTGCCGAAATCAAAAATGAAATTCTGCTTTTTGTTCTTGGAGTTGCTTTTGGAATCCTTGTAAATCTTTTACTTCATAAAAAAGCTGATTATATAGAAGAACTGAAAAAGCAGACTGATAATCAGATAAAGCAAGCCCTTCACAGAATGGCATTGCGAATCCAAAATCCCGCCCTTGCAGATTACAACGGTTCCTGTTTTGTCTCACTAAATGAAAGCATCTTCACCGCCAAGAAACAGGCAGAAGAAAATTACAACAATCAGTTTTCAAAAAAAGATACCTTCGACTCCCGTTACCTGGATATGCGCGAAAAGCAGACAAAGATTCTTTATGAGATGTTCAAGGCCGCCCAGCTTCTTGGCACAATTCCAGCCACCGCTGCCCTCCTTTCAGATTTTCTCGAAAAAGTTTCAAATGAATATCACAAGGATAATGATGTAAAAGCCCTGCTGGAGGAACTGGCCCTCATCCACGATAAAATGAAAGCACACCCCTTGCCCCAGACCCGCACCGAGTTCGAAGACCGGGCAAATCTTTTTATCCTCATGGAACGTCTTAAAGAATTCTTACAGATAAAACACGATTTTATGATTGCGCAAAACAAGCTTGTTGATTTTTATAGAAAAAAGCGTCCGGTAAAAATCAGTGAGCTGTAATTCCAAGTTTGCTAAAATTTTATTTTTAAGAAACGAATAAAATTTATCACTGCTCGGATTGCTTCGTCACACAAAACTGCAATGAAGACGCCAAGCATTCCGAGTTTAAATACAAATACACAAAGACAGGAAAGTCCGACAACTCCGACAGTCCCCAAGGCTTGAGTAAAGAACATCCATTTTGTATCGCCATAGCCGCGGATACCATTTCCAAAAATTATGTTGCCGGACTTTCCAAAAAGATTTGCCGTAACAAGAATTATATAGATTACCGACATCTCAATAACTTCTTTATCTGTTGTAAAAAGACTCAAAGTCAGACGAGGGAAAATCGAAACAAAAATCAAGGCAAAGGCCGCAACCAGGAAGGCCCACTTCACAGCAGTTTTTACAACATTGCGATACAACTTAATATCCTTTGCACCAGTTGCCTCGCCGGTCAAAGTCAAAGTACCACTTCCAATAGCACCAATGACTACAACAAAAAGAATCTCCACCGTAAATACCATAGAGTAGATACCAGCCGCCATCTCATTAATTGTATTAAGAATTCTGATGATACAAAGATTTCCCAAATTCCAGAGCAAATCTTCGCAGGCAGTAGGCAGCCCAAGCTTTATAGATTTCAGATAAGGTCGGAACTTGGTGCCGAGAATTCTCTTAAGGCCGGGACTGGTAAAGAATTTATCCTTCTTTGTAATTGTTATGTACATCAGGTAAATCGCGCCCACATATTCTGCAATTGTAGTACCAAGAGCCGCACCCGCAATTTCCATACGAGGAAAGCCGAAGTTTCCAAAAATCAAAAGATAATCAAGAATGATATTCAAAACCGAACGGAGAATTCCATAAGCAACCAGCGGCTTAGTATAATTAGAGGTCTGAAAAACAACAGAGTAAGAAGCACCAAGGCCAATAATCAAATAAACCGGCGCATAAATTCTTGTATAAGTAACGCAAGGCTTCATTACATTTTCCGAAACGCCCATCAGCTTAAAAACAAGAGGACTGCAGAAAGTCCAGAACAAAAAGAGCAGAACTGGAATTACGTTATGAAACTTTATCAGGGAAGCTGCGTAATCCTTAGACTTTTCAATATCCTTTTCGCCAACCGCCTGGCTTATAATAATTGAAGCTCCCATAGCCAAAGAAAAAACAAAAGACATAGTAGTCCACATGGGGGCAGTCGCATTTCCAACCGCACTCATATAAAGAATATCCATACGTCCCAAAAAGATGCGGTCAATAAACATCTGAATCTGAGCAATCAGATTACTCAGCATGATAGGAACAAAAATTTTTACGAGTTTGTTTTTGTATTCTGATTTGAAAAGCATAGAGAGAAATATAGTAAAAAAATTTGATATAGTAAATAAGTTTTTTTAGTGTGTAATTAACCGCAGGGGTTGACCTACAGATTTTTCATAAATTGAAAGTAAGACTTCTGGCAATGTTATGGTAATGTTCCGGCAATGTTATGGTAATGTTCCGGCAATGTTGGGCAATGTTCGGCAATGTTTGTTACCCATGCAAAAATGACATATGGAATGAGAAGTGTAGATGATAATGCCGAAAAATTTGTTCTTGCCGTCAAAGTCTTTTCTGCTGATTCCATTGTCAGATATCGTGAAGGAGACTTTAATGAAAATGTTTATATTCGTGGAGATGGAAAAGAATAAAGAATTCAATTTCTCTTCTAGATATTTTTGCAGACATTTTTTTATTTCATCCGTAACAGAAACTTTAATTTCCATTCTTTTTCAAAATCAATTGCAAGATCAAGCTGTGTCATTTTTTTATTCTTACGTATCTTCCGTAAATTCTCTAAGAGACGTTGTTGGATTTCTTTACTTTCCATTCTTTTAGTCTATGGAATAATCTAAGTGCTGATGTGTAGTAATACTAACTATTTAGAAAAGGCACGTTGCCCTTCTCGTGTTTCCAAAGTGCAGAGCCTTTTGGTGGCTATGAAATGGAGAAAAAAATGACCTGGATATTTTTGACCTCATCTGTCATATCGCTTGGGATGCCCCAGCCCTTACAAGAAAAGGACGAGCCGAAAATGTCCGCAAACGAAACTGCTGGACCAAATGTGGCGACAAAGCACGAGCAGTTCTTGATGCCCTTTTAGATAAATACGCCCAGACCGGAATCGAAGAAATAGAAGATATGAAAGTTCTCACCGTAGACCCAATCAAAGAAATCGGAACCCCGGCAGAAATCGTAAATCTCTTCGGCGGAAAAGCGCAGTACCTTCAGGCAATCCGCGAACTGGAAGCAGAGATTTACAGCGCAGAGTAAATATTTCTATTCCCTAAAAATGCGTATATACGAAAAATGGGTATTAATAGGCATTATGTACCAATAATCTGAAAATTTGTGCACGCCTTTTTTATATGTACCAAAATTACAAAATTTGGTACATATTTCTTGTTTTATGTACCAAAGTGATGTATAATTGGGACATGACTGAATTACAAAAGCTCCCAATTGATTCTTCAAAAACGGAAACGATCAAGATTCTCAAAGCTGAAAACAAAGCGGTAAAAATGCTTGCCGAATTAAAGGGCTGTGCAAATCTTATTCCCAATCAATCAATTCTTATAAATGCAGTTGTACTTCAGGAGTCAAAAGACAGTTCAGAAATAGAAAACATCATCACAACAAAAGATGATCTTTATAAGGCTGTATCGGAGACAGTAAAGAAAATTGACTCAGCTACAAAAGAAGTTATGTTCTACCGTGAAGCTTTGTACTCAGGTTTTAATCAACTTAAGGAACATGATTTTATTTCAATAAATGATATTGTTCAGATTCAAAAAGTTCTGGTTCAAAATGATGCAGAAATCCGAACTATGCCAGGAACAAAACTTGTAAATGACACAACAAATGAAGTTGTTTATACTCCACCTCAGTCAAAAGAAGAAATAGATGAACTATTAAAGAATTTTACTGAATATCTGAATAACGAAGACGACAGTCTTTCAAAGCTTGCTATTCTACATTATCAATTTGAAAGTATTCATCCATTTTACGATGGCAACGGTAGAACAGGACGAATCGTAAATATTCTCTATCTTATTTTGAAACATCATCTTGATGTTCCAATTTTATATCTCAGTTCATACATAATTAAAAATAAATACAGTTACTACAAGCTTTTACAGAATGTACGCGTAAACGAGGCTTGGGAAGATTGGATAATTTTTATTCTAAAGGGAATTGAAGAAACTGCAGCCGATACAATCCAGAAAGTAAAAGCCATAAAAAAACTTTTGGAAGATACTGCAGAAAAAGTAAAAACAGAAGCTCCAAAAATCTATTCAAAAGAATTGATAGAAACTCTTTTTGAAAATCCATATTGCAAAGTTGAATTCATTGTAAAATCTCTTGGAGTAGAACGCAAAGCCGCTTCAAGATATTTGCATCAACTGGAAGATATTGGAATCCTAAAATGCATGAAAGTGGGGAAAGATAATCTGTTTATAAACATTGGTTTGATGGATTTGTTGAAGGAATAAGAAATGAGCGAATGGAAAAAAGTAAAAATTGGTGACATCTGCAAAATCGTAAGATGAAAGGCCTGCAAAATGTTTCTCTTTCAATGAAAGATATCATGGCCGTAGAATTTCCCATGCCGCCAATAGAACGCCAGAGAGAACTTTGTAAATAATTAGATTTACATAATGAAATAGCCCTTCTATTATAATCCTAAAGAGATATTTTTTGTGAAAATATATAACTTTTTTCTATAAATTAGTCCTAAGCTAATAACTTTCTGAGTCCGTCAGCCCTGTGGCTTACTCTTCAATAAATTACTCTTCCTTTATCATCAATTTTGATTTCAGGAGCCTTTTTCACCTTTTGCTTGAAGGCCTTTTCTTCTGCTCCGCTGCATATTCGGTCTACAAGCTCTTCCTGTGTAAAGCAATTAGTCGCTTTGTTAGAAGCAAAGAAATGGTATGTACATTTTTGTCCTTTGTATGCTCCCTCTTCAAGAATACAAGAGGAATAAACACCAGCAATACAGATATCCTCAGTCATTCTAAAAATTGACTCAATATCTTCTTTTGTTGGAGGACAATAAATTATCTGGATTGGGCCATTAATTGCTATGTGGTCGATGCGGTGGGCTAAATCATCCTCTTCGATTTTGTGACTAATGTAATCTTTGTCTGTTATGATATAAAAAGCCTGACCCCAGTTAAATTCCGGTGCATCATAAGGGGTGTCGAAGGCCTGGTATTTGCCATGCTTTAATAAATCCTTGCTTTGAAGGATTTTGTAAAATCTGAAATTAAGTGTATTTGAATTTATCATATTAATTCTCCTTCTATTCTTATTTTGTTAACATGCAAGCTGATTTGCTAAATTGAAGCAGTCATTTATAGCTTCCTGAAGATTAAAAAACTGGCTCATGTAAAGTTTTAGGTCAAATTTCAAGTTTTAGATAAATTTACAAAAAAAGGCATTCTCTGTAAAATTTGAATAATCACAAACAAAAATACGGAGGAATGCCATGACTGAAAACAGCCTGATTACATTATATTGCATAGTAGATGATTTTATCCATAGGTTTCTTGAAACTTCTGCCGGGAAAAAGAATTTTGCCATGTATTACGGAAAGCGAGGCCCAAAACGCAGAATGTCAATATCAGACGTTGTCACATTAAATCTTATCCGTATCTTTGATCGTACCGGCGACCTTAAGACTTTCCACAAAAACGCAGAGAATCATTACAAACTATATTTTCCGATGCTTACGAACTATGAGAATTTTATGAAAGTCTCGAACAAATCTGTCGGATTCATAATTGCATTCGTCCAATATCAGCTTTATCTGAACAGGATTTACTGTACGGGCAATGTGTTCTATGTCGATTCAACTCCGATTACGGTATGTGAAAACCGTTATATTTCATCTCATAAAGTTGCAAAGGGTATCGCAAGCAGGGGAAAATCCACGAAAGGCTGGTTTTACGGCTTCAAATTGCAGGGAATCTGCACTGGAGACGGCACACTGGTAAAACTTTGCTTCCGTCCTGGCAAGGAACACGACAGTCAGGCTTTTGCAGATATTACAGAAGGGCTTGAAGGAATTTTCGTTACTGATGCTGGATATCTTCTTAAAGAAGCAGATTTGAAAAGAATGTTTGAGTCAGGCATGAAGCTGAATTACAATCTGATTTATCACAGGGCAAGAAGCGTAACCGGAATGTTCAGGCACTTCTTCTACAGTATTTCTGCATTTTTATTTCATTTAGTTGAAGATGCTAAGCAATGGTTTTTACCTAGCCTCCAGACTGTTGCAAAACTCGAATTTTGACCTAAAAAATAATAAATAAGTTTTCCCGCGTTAGACAATATGTTGTGTCTCCTGATTTTTTTGCAAAAACGTGGATTTAGCTTAAA
>JAEDJA010000055.1 GCA_016296575.1 Treponema sp. | reverse complement strand
CTAGTGTAATCAACTTAGAAAAATTTGTTTACGAGGCTAGAATTGACGGATACGGCAAATTTAACACTATTGCCACTTACTTCAGCACCTTTTTCAACAAAAACAGAACTAACATACCTAACATAGGTATTTGCCATTGCTATGTTCATAGCAAATACCATAAGATTAGAAATTCTAGTTACTAAAATATTAAAAGGACCAAGGTTACCTCTAAAAATATATGCCAAAGTCTCTCCAAAAAACAGAACTGTAGCAATAAGAAATAATCGAACGAACATCCTCATACTCTTCTGTTTTGGATTATTTGCTTTAATTGAAACAAACATTATTAGACAGAACAAACAAAAGAACATATCCATTGTTGCCTGTGCAATTTCAAGACTAGTAATATTCATCTGTTTTTCTCCTCGTCGGTTGATACCACTGTCCACTTTCAAGAATCTGAATCATTACCTGAATAAATCGGCCCAACCGTATGAATAACATATTTTGCAGGCAGGCGATATCCCTTTGTAATCTTTGCTTCACCTGTCTCGCAACCATTTAGCGTCCTGCATTCATTCAGAAGTTCAGGGCCTGCCGCTCTATGGATTGCACCATCAACACCGCCTCCGCCAAGCAGGCTTTTATTTGCTGCATTTACAATTGCATCACACTCAAGCGTTGTAATATCACATTGTCTCACATGAATGTCTGATTCAACCAAACCCCGTCCACGTTTTGGCTCAGACCACCAGTCAAGCAAATCATTAACAGACTTAATATCCTCATTAATACTGTTACATCTATACTGCTCCGTATCTCTATTAACAGTCACATCATGAACCCCGGTTTCTACATTAATCTCAATAATGTAAATACAATATCCGGTCAGCTGCGGTGGGCATAAAGTGTATTCTCATCCATATAGGAAAACCACTTATCTTCCATGGCGCAGTTATCAGTTCAGATACTGTTCTGTGAATAATTCAGGATTAGTATATCTTTTCAATAATGTCCAGTGTTTTTTTCTCTTTTCGATATTCCATGGGATTTACACCCATGATTTTGCGAAAGCTACGGTTAAAATAGCTGATATTATTAAATCCACAGCTTCCGGCAATCTGTGTTATCTTCTCCTCGCTGTTGCAAAGCAGCTCTGCTGCCTTGATGATGCGAAGCCGGTTCAGATACTCAAACGGAGCATAGCCTGTCAGCGCCTTGAAGCGGTGACAGAAATGGCTCTCGCTGTAATTGGCCCAGGCAGCCATATCGCAAAGTGTCAGAGCCTCCATGTAATGCTCATTCATCTCATCAAGACTTTTCTGGATGCCCGCCTGCAAAAGATCCGGGGCTTTCCGGTGCCGGTGCCCCAACTGCATCAGATGATGATTGTACAGCTCCTGAAAGCAGATCAACAGCTCCCCTGCAAGCCCCAGCTCATAGGTTTCAATCGGAGCATCCGTATCATGACAGATTCTCGAAAGTGCCTCTAACAGGGTCGCATTCTCCTCTCTGTCTGCGTCAATCAGATAGGTGCATTCCAAGCGCCAGTTTTCCAATGCCTGCGTGTAATATCCACTTTCCGGCCGCAAATAGCCCAAAAGCCACTGAACCGAGAACACCACTGCATAAAACTCGCAGCTGTCCAATGGCTTCTTCTTCCCACAGTGTACCAGATTCGGAGGAATAAAAATCCCTTCGCCAGCCCTCAGATGATACGGCTTCTCTTCCACCAATATCGTCATCTCACCCTCTGTCAGATAAAAAAGCTCCGCCTCGGGATGACAATGAAGATACAGTGCGCTCTCGTTAACCTCCTCCACTCTTATGTGATGAAGCTTAAAATGTCCGACACCGGTATGGTGATCTATGTTTTCCAATAATGTATTTTGTTCTCTCATAGCAATATAGTGTAACAAATTCTTTAAATTGGTCAAGATAATTATTAATTATAGCAATATAATGCAATTATAAAAATTTAATAACCCGATGCCGGTGCACCCGGCTGACTAAAAAAGAAAAGGAGCGATTCTTATGGGAAAAATCACGGTACTTGAAAACAAGCTGATCTTTAGGCGCAAGGACGAGCTGACCATCATCGAGCCCTACGGGGAAAACTGCCTGCGCTGCCGCAGCACCAAAAACAGCCAAATCCTCGATGAAAGCTGGACTGTTCTGCCACCAGCAACCAAGGATTCCTGCAAAACAGAGGGGGATGAGCACTTTGCGACGATCGAGAACGGCATGATGCGCGCGACCATTGAAGCCGGAAATTTCTGGCGCGGCGGCATCATCACCTATTATCGAAACGAGAAAATGATTCTTCATACCAGATTAGAAGGCGATTATAATAACCGCACCCAGCATGTGGAGGGCGATCATTACCGCATCCAGGTCATCTTCGACGCCAACGAGGGGGAACATTTCTATGGTATGGGACAGGAGCAGGTCGATCTGTTTGACCGCAAGGGTGCAACCTGTCAGATTATCCACTATAATACAAAATCCACGCTTCCGGTTCTCTATTCCTCCTTGGGCTACGGCTTTTTCTGGAATAATCCGGCACCCGGACGATGCGAGACAACAAGAAACCACACGATGTTTGTCGCAGACAGCGCTTATCAGGCCGACTATTTCGTCTATGCCGGGGAGACTCCTGCAGATGTCATGAAGCTCTACTGCGACCTGACCGGATATGCTCCCAAATTCCCCAGGTGGGCTTCCGGCTTCTGGCAGTGTAAGCTTCGCTATGAGAGTCAGGATGAGCTTCTGTCCGTTGCCAGACAGTATAAGAAGCTCGGCATCCCGATTCATGCCATTGTCATCGATTTCTTCCACTGGACTGAGCAGGGCGAGTGGAAATTTGATCCCAAATACTGGCCCGATCCGCAGGCAATGATCGACGAACTTCGCTCAATGGATATCGAGCCGGTTGTCTCAATCTGGCCAACAATCAATCCCAATAGTGAAAACTATGAGACCATGAATGAGGCCAACATGCTGGTACGCACCGAGAACGGTCAGTTTGGAACCTTCGATTTCCATGGACAGCAGGCCTTCGTCGATTTTATGAACCCTGAGACCCGCGAATTTGTATGGGAGAAAGCAAAACAGAACTATTACAGCTACGGCATCAAAACCTTCTGGCTTGACGAGGCCGAGCCCGAGGTACATCCACAGCAGCCGGGGCATCTGAAATACTATCTCGGTAATGGTGCACAGGTTGCACAGCTCTATCCCTATTATTATGTAAAAACCTTTTATGACGGATTACAAAAAGAGGGTGAGGAGGAGATCCTCTCGCTCACCAGAGCAGCCTACCCGGGAAGTCAGCGGTACGGCGCTATCGTGTGGAACGGGGACATCAACTCCACCTTTGAGAATCTCAAGATGAGCATCAAGAGCGGTCTGTCCATGGGTATGTGCGGAATTCCCTGGTGGAACTCAGATATCGGCGGCTTCTGGGGCGCAGATATTGAGAGCGATTACTTCAGGGAACTGATTGTCCGTTGGTTCCAGTTCGGCGTGTTCTGCCCTGTTATGCGTCTACATGGCTCCCGCCAGAAGCAGTCCGACTTTGTGGAAAAGAATCCCGGCATTATCGAGCCAAGCGGCGGAGATAACGAGATCTGGTCCTTCGGCGAAGCAAATTATCCGATTCTCAAGAGTCTGATCGAACTTCGTGAACGCCTTATGGACTACACCTGCAAATATATGGATATCAACGCCAAAACAGGCGCTCCGATCATGCGTCCCATGTTCTTTGATTATCCCGAGGATCCTGTCTGCTACACCCTGGAGGATCAGTATCTGTATGGCTCGGAAATCCTCTTTGCACCGATCTATGAGCAGGGCGCAACAAGCCGCGAGGTTTATCTGCCCGCAGGTAACTGGATTCGCACCTCCACAAAGGAGAAATTCTGCGGTGGCACTACCATTACCTGTCAGGCTAAGCTTGATGAGTTCATTGCTTTCGTAAAAGAGGGAAGCGATATCCTCTCTATTTTCTAATATCTCTGACAAGAGCTTCGACCTTATCAAGCTCTTGTCTGATCTGCAGATGCTGCGGGCACTTTCGCTCGCAGTATCCGCAGTTAATGCAGGACTCGCGAAGCTTTCCACCCTTTTCCACATACTCATCAAACATCTTCTGTGCATGCTCTGTCAGCCCATAATCCTTTGCCTTCTGCGCATCGTTTAACGGATCCTGCGCCATAATGACATTGTCGAAGCAATCCCTGTTGATTACCCAGAAGTGATAGAAATCCAGATAATCAGTGCCAAGCCGCGACTAACATCATCAACTTAAGCCCACTATTTAAAAATTTCAAAATAAAGTAAAATTCCTTAGGTGGAAAAAATGGGGGAAACATTTAAGAATAGATGGGAAGAAAATCAGAAAAAATTATATTCAAAGGAAGCAGAAGGAAAAGCAAGGGGGAAAAATAAAAAAGCATTCACGCGTAAAAGAAAAATGCCTGTTTGTGATATTATAATAAGTATCATGACAAGCAAAAAACAGACGTGTGCAATGGAATTAAGAAATTTTTTTAAGCTTAAAGACAGAGAAGAAATCTCTAAACAGGCATTTTGAAATCCGACGAAAAAAGAATCAAAATATCACCAGCATTTAAATGAAAACATGACGATTGGACTTTTTTCACAGGATTTTATAAAGATTCTTTTGGAAGAGAATGGAAGAAAAAGATACAATCTAATGAAAACCCTAGAAAAAGACATGCAGAAATATCTGCTTCCCAAACGATTATCAATTTCTCAAAAAAGGACATTCAGGAAAGCAAATAAGTACTCTGCAAATCAAAAAAACAGTTTTTAATTCTTAAGTTGATGATGTTAGGTGCGGCGGCGAGAACGGTAGGGCGGTATTTTGAGGTGGTTTTGACTCGACGTATTCATTGATGCTTGTAATAAATTCCTTAAATGCTTTTTGTCCGTTCTCATTCCTTTTGAACACACCTGCATCTTCAAGCACTTCAAGAAATGCCTTTCCGATTTCATCTTCGATAATCGATTTTGCATTGTCTTTATTAAAATCAGGATTACGTTTCAAAATATCTTCTGCCCACTGCGCATGCTGTATAAGTTCAGGATATGCATTAAGATTTTCTCTGTTTAGCATTACTGTTTTAAGCAGATCCATTTCCTTTGCCAGTCTTGCAGGAAGAACTGCAAGTCCCATAACCTCAATCAGACCGATGTTTTCTTTCTTGATATGATGAAGCGACGGATTTGGATGATATACGCCAAGAGGACGTTCCTCTGTCGTGATATTGTTTCTGAGTACGAGGTCGCACTCGTAAACATTGCCGTTTTTTCTTGCAATAGGAGTAATTGTGTTGTGCGGTTCTCCATCTGTTTCAGCAAAGATGAACACGCCTTCATCGGAGTACCCTCTCCATTTGGCAAGAATATCAGCACAGCATTTCGACAGCTGCTTTCTGTCCTCGGACGCAACACGGATAACCGACATAGGCCATTTCACAATCCCTGCTTTTACAGCTGGGTAAGCCTTTATTTCAAACTCGGTTTCAATGGGTGCTTTTGCCATTGCAAAGGTGTAATTTCCGCCCTGAAAATGTTCATGGCTGAGTATAGAGCCGCCAACAATCGGCAAATCCGCATTGGAGCCTACAAAATAGTGTGGAAGATAATCCACAATATCAAACAGCTTTTCAAACACCTCATCATCAATTTTCATAGACAATATGTTGTGTCTCCTGATTTTTTTGCAAAAACGTGGATTTAGCTTAA
>JAEDJA010000054.1 GCA_016296575.1 Treponema sp. | reverse complement strand
TAAGATTTTCTAGTATTAAAGCTGTTACTTAATCCCCTTCACAAAATAACAGCACATTTCACCTTTACCTTTTACTTCAACACTAACAGGGGCTTCAAACTGAATAAAATCTTTTGTCTGCAACCAGGTATTTTCAGAAACATGAATCTGCATAGGCTCACCTGTACTTTCCATACGACTTGCAACATTTACTGTGTCGCCCCATACATCATAAATAAACTTAGTCTTACCTATTACGCCGGCAACCAGATTTCCAGAATTTATTCCTATTCTGATTCTTATCTGCATGTGGAATTTTTCGTTGAACTGCTGTACATCCGCTAAGAGGCCTTGTGCAAAATGAATCATTTTCACTGCGCCATCAGGAGTATTTTCGATTGTAAGTCCTGTCGCTGCCATGTAAGCGTCCCCAATAGTTTTTATTTTTTCAATTCCTTCATTTTTGGCTCGCTTATCAAAAAGAGAAACCAGTTCATTCAGCATAGAAACAGTTTCTTCCGCAGACATCTGACTGCTCATTTTTGTAAAGCCAACAATATCTGTAAATAAAATAGTTGCGTTGGGAAATCTTTGTGAAATGATATTATCCGGATGTTCAGTTAATTCCTTTGCAATTGGTTCTGGCAAAATATTCAAAAGCAGATTTTCAACTTTTTCGTTGGCAATACGAAGTTCTTTTGTTCTTTCATCAACTTTGATTTCCAGTTCTCTTTTGTAATTTTCAAGAATTTCAACTTCCCTTTTATGTGCATTTTCAATGGTCTCATTGGAATCCATGACAACAAAAATATAAAGCACAATTGCCATGAATACTGTAGAAATATTCACAAGATAAAAACCGCGAGTTCTAAAAGAAATAACGGAAGATAAAATAGGAATAATCAGAAATAAAACTAAAGGAACGCGTACTCTTTTAGAAATGTTCTTGTAATTTGATAAGATACAAATAATCTGAAGAATCATGCAGACGCTAGGAATAATTGTTGCAATAATGCGGCCTTTTGCACGATGATAATGATTCAACTCATCATAAAAATAATACCAGCCTGTAAATCTGGAAATTATAAGAAGAATCACTCCAATTAAAAGTACCAGTTCTGCAGGTGCCAATAGAAATTTATTTCTTTTTGACGCCTCTGTTTTATGAGAAAGCAAATCCCGCAGATACAAACTGAAACTTAAGAGCATCAGTAATGGAGAAAAATAATCTAAAAATTTTGAAATATTCAAGAACCATCGTGCCGTGTCTCCAGGAACTCCTTCATAGGTCAGATAAACTATAGGGGCTCCCAGATAAAGTACGGCGCTAACTTCCAGCAGGAAAATAGCAGTTTTTCTTTTAGCACATAAACTATTAGTAATCAGAATCAAAAATGCAATGAATGAACATGTTCCCTGTAGAAAGAGCATTATGAATCTTTGATATTTAATTAAAAAATCTAACATTTATTGTTATTATATCACAACTAAAAAAACATGTAATTTAAAAAAGTTTTACACAAACTTTACAATTATTTAATTGATTTTTTTCTAAAATCCTCTATAAATAAATTATGATTTTTATTCTTGAAGATGATGAAAACATCCGTAAGCTCATCAATTATTCTCTAAATAGTCAGGGATATCAGGTTCAGGATTTTTCACTTCCTTCTGCATTCTGGAAAGCACTGGAAGAACAAAAACCCGATCTACTCTTGCTGGACATTATGCTTCCGGAAGAAGACGGTATTTCAATTCTAAAAAAACTGCGTTCAGATTATACAACTTCAACAATTCCAGTCATCATGCTTACTGCAAAAGATTCTGAATTTGATGTGGTCACTGGTCTTGATGCAGGTGCTGATGATTATGTAACAAAACCTTTTGGAATGCTGGCCCTTATGTCCCGAATAAAAGCTGTTCTCCGCCGTTACGAAAAATCAGCTTTGAAAAAAGAAATACTGGAATTCGGTGGTATCAAAATCGATGAAAATCAGCATACGGTTTTTGCAGGCGATCAGCAAGTTTTCCTTACTGTGAAAGAATTTGATCTGCTTGCCCTGCTAATGAAAAACCGTGGTTCTGTGCTCACCAGAGATAAACTTCTTGAATCTGTGTGGGATCTTTCTTCAAACGTTGAAAGCCGAACTGTTGATGTTCATATCCGTACATTGAGAGCAAAACTTGGTGAATATGAAAACAACATTGAAACTATCCGTGGAGTTGGATACAAATTTATATGAAATCAAAATCACTTACATTCAGAATTTTTATAAACACATTTTTACTTGGAACACTCATCTACTTTGTCTGTGCATTTTTATTTATTTCAAACATGTACGGTTATTTTGAAAATCAGATTTTTTCCGAACTAAAAACCGAAAGTAATTTTTTGGAAAAATATGTTGTGGACGGAGATATTGAACATCTTGCCTACATCAAAACCGATAACCGCATCACCCTTATTCATCCTGATGGAACCGTTTATTTTGACAGTACAAAAGATGCTGCAACTTTGGAAAACCATGGAAGCCGCCGGGAATTCCTTGAAGCAAGAAACAAGGGCTATGTTCAACTTTCCAGATTCTCTTCTACCATGATAGAAAAAACTCTTTATGTTGCACGGCTTTTATCAAATGGTGATGTAATTCGAATTAGCTGCAATCAGCATTCAGTGTGGGTGCTTGTTTTGGGAATGAGCCAGATTCTGCTGGTCATGCTTGTTATTGCAGTAATTGTATCCGCCATATCTGCAAAATTGATCAGTAAAAAAGTAACGGGACCTTTGAATAAAATTGATTTAGAAAATCCTGAGGCCAGTGATGTTTATGATGAGTTAAAGCCTTTTACCAAACGCATTGCGGAAGAAAATTTTGAAAAAGCACAGAGAGAAGAACTCCGTCAGCAGTTTACTGCCAATGTAAGCCACGAACTAAAAACTCCACTTACAAGTATCAGCGGATTTGCAGAAATTCTGAAAACTGGTGAAACTGATAAAGAAACCACCAAAGATTTTGCAGCTTCCATTTATGATGAAAGTCAGAGAATGATAACCTTGGTGAATGATATTATCAAACTATCAAAACTGGATGAAAAATCCATCAGTCTTGAAAAAGAGGATATCAGCCTTAGGGAACTCTGCCGTGAAGTTATGCAGGCTCTTTCTGCAAGTGCAAGCAGTAAAAATATTGAAATGAATCTGTCTGGCGATTCTGGATTAATAAACGGCGTAAGACCTGTTATTTATGAAATGATTTACAATCTGGTAGATAATGGGATTAAGTATAATGTAAATGGCGGAAAAGTAAATGTGACTATTCAGAAAATCTCGGACGATCATCGTGTAATTTTAACTGTAAAAGATACTGGCATTGGAATTCCTGCCTCGGAAAAAGAACGAATATTTGAACGATTCTACAGAATAGATAAAAGCCGTTCTAAACAAAATGGTGGAACAGGACTTGGTCTTTCAATTGTCAAACACGCCGCAAAATATCACAATGCCAGCATTTTATTGGACAGTGAAGTTGGGAAAGGCAGCACCTTTACAGTAATTTTTTTCTAAATCAGTTCTGACACTATACGTCGAGTCAAGGCACGCTAACGCTTTGTAAAGCCTTGACTTCGCCGTTTTTAGGATTTGTAATAAACCCTAAATAAAAAAAACCTTCCAGCAGTAAAGTGGAAGGTTTCTTATTAATCACTTAAAACTAGTAATCTTTTTTTTCAGACTTGCGCTTTTTGTTCAAAAGTTTGCGGTCCAAAGTTGTTTTCTTCTGGTGAAGAATTGCAGAAGGCTTTTCAAAATATTCACGTTTTTTGTATTCGCGAATGATACCTTCTTTTTCAACCATACGCTTAAAACGTTTAATTGCTTTTTCAAGGTTTTCTGAATCGTCAACGTTGATTGTTGCCATTTGTAAAGTCACCTCCTTTTTCCCGGTGATTCCGTAAAACACTATTAATTAAATAGAAAAAATCATTATTATTCAAGTAGGTGAAGGCAAAATCTGCGAAATTTGTTGATTTTCTTTTTTTCCCCTTGGGATGGTGGCAGGTTTTGTTTGATACAAAATAAATTTTGGTTATGATTAGTAATCAAGATTAGTTAAGGTCAATGCCTCCAACGAACAAGAGTCAGATAGTTGAGAAATGAAAATTCTTTCTTCTATAAATCCAGGCTTTTTTCATCCAAAAGAAAATCCATAATTCCCATAACAAGAATACCTTCTTCCGAATAATATGGTCTGGAAATATCCCGTTCTATGATAATTTTTTTAAAAGAATCATCTATTTTTAACAAAGGTCTGGATTCCTGAAGCATTTTTTCTCTGTCGGGAATACTGAAGGCAGACTGAATGTAATACCGCTTATATCCCTGATTGACTACAAAATCAACTTCATACTGAACTCGACTGCAGGTGCCCGATTCATTCTTTTCGCTGATCTGAACCACGCCCACATCTACATTATAATCCCTTTTTACAAGTTCATTATAAATAATATTTTCCATGGTATGAGTTTCTTCCAGCTGGCGGAAATTCAACCTGGCATTACGAAGTCCAATATCAGAAAAGTAATACTTTAGAGGAGTGTCTATGTATTTTTTTCCCTTAATGTCATAACGGTAGCTGCTGGAAATCAAAAAAGAATCGCACAGATATTCAAGATAATTCTTTACTGTTTCCTGACTGATTTTTACATTCTTTTTACTTCTAAAAGTGTCAGCAAGTTTTTTAGGATTTGTAAGAGAACCGATGCTGGAAGAAAGAATGTTCAAAAGCTCTTCCAGTTCTGCAGTTCCCCGCACATTGTTCCGCTCAACAATATCAGCAATATACGTTTCCTGAAAAATATTTTTTAAGTAAGCAGATTTTTCCGCATCAGAATTCAAAAGAACAACAGCAGGTAATCCGCCGTAAGATATGAACTCCTTCCAGCCGTCAAAAGCGGCGCCCTTATATACAGACATAAACTCAGAAAAACTCAAAGGATTAATATGAACTTCGTCCCCTCTACCTCTGAACTCGGTAATAATATCTTTTGAAAGAAATTTAGCATTGCTGCCAGTAACATAAATGTCCACGTTAGAAATATGAAGAAAACCGTTTAAAACATCTTCAAAAGATTCCAGAAGCTGAACTTCATCCAGCAGAATGTAATAAGGTTCCTTATCTTTTATCTGATTTTTAACAAAAGAATATGCAGCTTCAGCCTTGCGCAATTCCTTAACACCAAAATCGTCAAACTGAATTTCGATAATATGATCAGCGGGGATTCCGTTTTGTAAAAGATAATTTTTAAACAGATTAAACAGCAGGAAAGATTTACCGCACCGGCGAATACCAGTAACAACCTTAACCATTCCATTTGCTTTGCGTTCAATAAGCTTTTTAAGATAAAAGTCCCTGTTTATAACCATTCAACAAAACCTTCTATCGAATATTTTTACATATATATGCAGAAATATCAAGTTAAAATTGAAAATCTGCTGTAGGTGGAACAAATACAACATCAGCTATATTAGCACCACCAATCCAGTTTTGAGTAATTCTAAATTCACCAGGAGTTTTTCTTTCACCAGTTTTTCTAATCAACTACCAAATTCAGGACATTGTAATGGAGTATAAGCCGATATTTCATATGATTCAGAAAATCTTTCCCCAATAAGAAGAAACATACTATAATAGAAGCAATGAACGAAGAGCAGCAGATTTTATTTATGCAGATTAGACTCATAAGAATAACCTCTGAAAAGCTTGGAATAACTTTGAAGCAAACAGCAGAAATGTTTGATAAATTCAAGGTTCTCCAGTTTATCCGTGAATGCTGGGGAATATTCCATGTTGAAGGAGATAATGCTGTTTATGAAGAAATTCGGG
>JAEDJA010000010.1 GCA_016296575.1 Treponema sp. | reverse complement strand
TTTACATGATTAACCGAATCTCTTTGGGTTAGATTTTTACGTGATTCAATACGGAGCCACACCCACAATCTTGCCCTCACAAAGAAATTTCTTTAAACTGTATTAATATTCTTAATGAGAGGATTTAATATGAAAAAAATTTTCAAATCTCTGATTGTTGCTGTAGCATCACTTTTAATTTCTTCAACTGCATTTGCAAAAGACTTTGACTGGTCTGAATGCTGGTGTAATTACGGTGCGGGTCTTAAAGAAGGTGATATCATTTTGAATCTTGGAACTTCCATTTCTTACACACATTTTGAAAGCGGATTTTCTTCTGATTCATGGAACCTTCCTATCGTTGATTTTTCCCTTGAAACTCCTGTAAAAATCGGACCATGTCCATTTACTTTTGGTGGTGGATTTTCCTGGAATAACAACGGATTAAAAAACAACTACGACTGGGGTACTATTAAAACTGTTTACAATGTCTTTGATACATACGGTGTTGTAAAATATCACTTTATGTTTCCACCAAAACAGCTGGATCTGTATGCCGGAACAAAAGCTGGTATTTCTTTCTCCAGCGAACGAGTCGTAAAATCACAAAAAAATGGAAATGAAGAAAGTTCTATTAACTTTGGAACAGGTTTTTATTTCAATGAATTTGCTGGTGCCACATGGTATTTCAACAAAGGCTTTGGTGTTAACGCTGAAATCGGTTTCCCAGTAATCACCAGCATTGGGGTTACTTTTAAGTTCTAAGTGATTTTTCTAAACAGCAACCAAAGTCGTATCATGGCAATGGCTGCTGTTTAGTAGAAATACTGAAAATCTTTTACCTTTTCGATAAATCTATTTTAATTCGCTTACGTATGACTGAAGCTTTTCAATCTTGCGTTTAGCTTCTGCTAAGATTTCCTTTTCTTTTTCAACAAGTTCTGCTGGAGCATGCTGAGCAAAGTTACCGTTGAGTTTGTTTTCACTGCGGCGTGCCCATTCAGTTTCCTGAGCAATTGCCTTTTCAAAGCGGGTAAGAAGCTGTTCTTTGTTGATGTTTTCATCAAGAATAACGAAAGCTTCAAATCCTTTACCTACAGTACCGATTGAAGAAGCTGGTTTTTCATCAACAAATTCGATTTTTGCAACACCACCAAGAAGCTGAATCATTTCAACTTTTTCTCGGGCAACTTCAGCTGCACTTCCTTTTTCAATCTTAATAGCAATGTTGATTTTAATAGCAGGATCAATACCGCAGTCAACTTTAGAAGCACGAACCTTACCAATCAAATCCTTGAGAACTTCAAAACGAGCTTCAACTTCTGCATTTTCGCGGGCAGCAGAGAATTCTGGATAAGGAGCGTTCATCAACATTCCGTTGTATGTGCTGTTTGTAATAATCTTGTTATCAGCACTGCGAGTTGCAACCAAATCAGCCAATGGAAGCTTCTGGTAGATTTCTTCAGTAACAAATGGAATATATGGATGAAGAAGTCTTAATGATTCTTCAAGAATATCCATCAAAACTGTTGCCTGGCGATCTTTTTCTGCATCATCACCGTTCTTGAAGTTGATTTTTGTAGCTTCAACGTACCAGTCACAGAATTCATTCCAGAAGAATTCCATCATTGCACTGGCAGCGTCATTATAACGGTAAGATTCCAAAGCTTCACGGGCAGTTTTTGCAGCGTAATTCAAGCGGGCATAAATCCAGCGGTCAAGTTCAGTAAGATCAGAATCTTTAACTGCAACAAGATTACGGCCTTCAAGATTACCAAGAAGATAGCGTGAGGCGTTCCATACTTTGTTACAGAAGCGTGAACCAAGTTTGAAGCTGTCTTTATCAACAAGAATATCCTGTCCCTGAGCACACATAAATGCAAGTGTGAACTTAAGGGCATCTGACCCGTACATATCAATAATTTCAAGCGGGTCAATTCCGTTTCCAAGAGACTTAGACATTTTGCGGCCCTGCTTATCGCGAACAAGTCCGTGAATGTAAATATCGTGGAATGGAGCTTTTCCTGTAAATTCAAGACCAGCCATAATCATGCGGGCAACCCAGAAGAAGATGATGTCGTATGCAGTTACCAGTGCTGTAGTTGGGTAGAATTTTTCAAGGTCAGCAGTTTTTTCAGGCCAACCAAGTGTTGAGAATGGCCACAACCATGAACTGAACCAAGTATCAAGTACATCTGGATCCTGCTTGAGCTTTTCGGCACCGGCTCCACATTTTGGACAGCAGGTTGGATCTGTACGGCTAACGATTGTTTCACCACATTCACAGTACCAGGCAGGAATACGGTGACCCCACCAGATCTGACGGCTTACACACCAGTCGCGGATATTTACCAGCCACTGTTCGTAAGTATTTTCCCATTTCTGTGGGAAGAACTGGATTTCGCCTGCTTTCCATGCTGCAAGGGCTTTGTCGGCCATTGGCTTCATTTTTACGAACCACTGGTCAGAAAGGTAAGGTTCTACAACAGTCTTACAGCGGTAACATTTACCAACTGAGTGAACCATTTTTTCTTCTTCTTTGAAAAGGCCTGCTTCTGTAAGATCTTCGATTACAAGTTTACGGGCAGCTTCTGGTTTAAGTCCGCGGTATTTTTCTGGAACATTTTCGTTCATGCGTCCGTCTGGAGTAAGAAGATTGATTACTTCAAGATTGTGGCGCTTACCAACTTCCCAGTCGTTAGGGTCGTGAGCTGGAGTGATTTTTACCATACCAGTTCCGAATTCCATATCAACATAATCATCAGCGATGATTGGAATTTCTTTTCCTGTGAGAGGAAGCTTCAGCATTTTTCCAACGATTGCCTTATAGCGTTCATCTTTTGGATTTACGGCAACGGCTGTATCACCAAAGAAAGTTTCAGGACGAGTTGTAGCAACTTCAATTTTTCCGCTTCCGTCTGCATATTCGTAGTAAAGATGATACATTGCACCCTGTGTATCTTCGTGATCAACTTCATCATCAGCAAGAGCAGTTCCACAGCGAGGACACCAGTTTACAAGGCGCTTACCTTTGTACATAAGGCCCCGTTCATAAAGAGTTACGAAAACTTCGCGAACAGCACCTGAAAGACCTTCGTCGTAAGTGAAGCGTTCACGGTCCCAGTCTGTTGAGTTACCAAGTTTTTTCTGCTGTTTTACGATGATGTTGTGGTGTTCTTCTTTAACCTGCCAAGTGCGTTCCAGGAATTTCTCGCGGCCAAGGTCGTTACGAGTTTTACCTTCTGCTTTAAGCTTTCTTTCAACAACGTTCTGAGTTGCAATACCTGCGTGGTCAGTACCAGTTACCCAGAGAGTGTTGTCGCCACGCATACGGTGGTAGCGAACTACGATATCCTGAAGAGTGTTGTTGAGACCGTGTCCCATGTGGAGAACGCCGGTAACATTTGGAGGAGGAATGACGACGGCGTAGGTGTCTGATTTTTTACATGATTCACACTGGCATGCATATTTTGCATGTACCGGAGATGCTTCATCACTTGCAGGCTTAAAGTAGCCTTTGCTTTCCCATTCACCATAAATACGATCTTCAAAAGTTTTAGGATCGTAAGCCTTTTCCATTTCAATTGCTTTCATTTTCTCCTCCAAAAATAAAGCGTGAGTAAAGTTTCAACTTTACGAATGATTTATTTTCCGCACTTTCCTTTTGAAAGTGCAGTATATGTAAGTTTGCAGCAGCGCAACGCGGTGATGCAAACTTATAAACGAAAGTGAGTGCGCCATTTTAGCACGAGCTTTCGTTATTTCTCCAAAAATAAAGCTTGAGTAAAGTTTCAACTTTACGAATGATTTATTTTCCGCACTTTCAAAAGGAAAGTGCAGTATATGTAAGTTTGCAGCAGCGCAACGCGGTGGTGCAAACTCTACTAGGTTCTTTCTATTATAGTGAATTGCACAGGGAATGTCATTCTTAAGGGGGTATGGTGAAAAAAGGGGGGGGCTGTGGTGTTGTTTTTCTAAGTTTTACTAATTTTTGGAGGGATTTCCTCTTTTGATTAGTAAATTTCTAAGTAATTTTGTTTGTTTTGGTGCTCTTTGCATCATTTTTACTAATTTTTGGCGCAATTTTCGCCCCAGATTAGTAAACTCCTTTTAGTTTTGCTCAAAAATGATGCATTTCTTTGGGTTTTTACTAATCATTTGCCAAAATTCACAAAAAAATTAGTAAAAAAACAAAAAAATGGCTTTTAGTTTGCCGAAAATCTCTTTTCAAAACATATTTTATCTATATAAAGGCATTTTTATTAGTTGGAGAGAATTAAAATGGATCAAATTGAAGAACTTTCACCTGTAGAGGCAGATTTTTCCAAAATCATAGCAGAATTAAATCATCATATTGCGGCTTTTCAAAACTTAATCAACAAAAAACAAAGACAGCTTCGGTACAGTCCTGAAGGAAGACTTCGTGCGGCAAAAAGTCACAATTCTGCCCAATATTTTCAGGTTATGGGCAAAGGCACGGGCAATAAAAACGGGATTTACATTCCAAAGAACAACTTCAAACTGGCAGAGCAGCTGGCACAAAAAGAATATAATGCGGCACTCGTAAAATCACTTAAGTATCATGTAAAAGTGCTTACCAGGGCGACCCGTCATCTGAAAAATAAAATTCCTGTTCCTGCTGCTGTTCACAAAAAGATGCCGACACTAAAGCGAAATCTCATATGTCCAGTTTCCCTGCCAAATAGTGACTATGTTCTTAGGTGGAAAAATCATCCTTATCAAAAAGGGCCATTTGCCGACGGTACGCAATATTTTACTGCCCTTGGTGAACAGGTTCGCTCAAAATCTGAAATCTTGATTGCCGACACACTTACGAGGCTTGGCATCCCTTACCGCTACGAGTTTCCCCTCCAGGTTACGGTAGGTCCTGGCATTCATAAGGAGTTTCACCCGGATTTTTTGTGCCTGAATCTTCGTACACGGCAGGAGTTTATCTGGGAACATTTTGGACTGATGGATAATGCTGAATATGCTGCAAATTGCGTCGAAAAGATTTGCATTTACGAAAGGAATGGCATTATTCCTGGAGATAGACTGATTTTTACCATGGAAACAGCCGTACTTCCATTGAATACAAAGTCCGTGGAACGCCTTGCAAAACGATGGCTTGTTTAATTATGCTGATTTTTGGTGATTTTCATGGAATAAATTAAGTGATTTACTAATTTTGGGGGCGGATTTTGCGCTGGATTAGTAAAATTGCGTGATGTGAGTGTTTTTTTTCGGTAATTTCCGCGGGTTTTACTAATTCTGGGGGAGTTTTTGTGCTGGATAAGTAAAATTACGCGGGGTGAGTGGTTTTTTTCTGTAATATCCGCGGGTTTTACTAATTTTTGGGGAGTTTTTGCCTTTTGATTAGTAATAATTCATTACAAACTGATGGATTAATCTTTTTTTTGAAAATTTTTACTAATTTTTGATTGATTTTCTCGTTGGGATTAGTAAAAACACAAAAGAAGCTGTTTTATTTAGTGATTTACTGCATTTTTACTAATCATAAGCAGCTATTTTCCAAAAAATTAGTAAACCCCCGCGGATTAAACTCCCCGAAGGCTACCGCCTTGCAAAGTCCATTGCCTCCTTCACAGAAGCTCCGCGGGGGTCAGCTGCCACCTCCCAAGTCCCACCGCACAATTACTCCGCGGCTTTTCCACCGCAGCCTTGCTAGTTCCTCCGCAATATTCCTCCGCGCTAGTTCCGCTGCCGCTTCGCATGTCCCTCTGCACAATCTCTCCGCGGTGGTTTTGCCGCACTCATACACAAAATTGCTTTGCAGAATAGCAGTTTTTTTAATGCAGAGATTATCTGAACAATTTTTTTTTGAAGGAAATGTTAGGTCCATTTTTGGGGGATTTTGGTGGATATACGCTTGGAGGTTAGTCGAAAGATTTTTGGAAATAGATTACACTTTAGTCAGAAATTTTTGGAGGATTTTTTATGAAAAACTTTGGACCTAAACCTATGATGTTTCCTATGCCGGTGCTGATTCTGGCCACTTACGACAAGGATGGAAATGCCAACGCTATGAACGCTGCCTGGGGTGGAATTGTGGAGGGTGATCAGATTTGCATTTCACTTTCAAAACACGCCACCACCGAAAATATTGATTGCACTAAAGCCTTTACGGTGGCATTTGGAACTGCCGATACTGTTACCGCCTGCGACTATGTGGGAATTGTGAGCGCCAACAATGAGCCTCGCAAGATGAAAAAAGCTGGTTTTACTACACGAAAAAGTGATTTTGTGAATGCCCCTGTAATCAATGAGTTGCCTGTAAGTTTGGAATGTGAACTCCTTCGAATTGACGGTGATGCATCTCAGGAAGAATATCATTACATTGGGAAAATCGTGAATGTTGTTGCCGATGATTCAGTTCTTGATGAAAAGGGAAACATCGACATCAAAAAGGTAAATCCAATCTGCTACGATTCATCAAATCACGGCTATTACACTTTGGGCGAAAAAGTGGGCCAGGCTTTCTCTGATGGAAAAAAATTGATGTAAGAAAAGCCATTCGTAAGACAAAGGATAGTATATTTACAAAACTTTTTTAGTGGGATAATTAAAACGCAGATGAACGCAGATTGTGGTAAATTTAACTCAGGATAACTGTCCTGGACATACAAGTTATATGCCAATAGAAAAATTGCAGAAATTCTGGGATTGGAGATTTCATATGTATGGATTATATGAAAATCAAAAAACAATTGCTGGATTATGCAAAACAAAAAGCTAAAGACCTTGGTGGAAAAGCAGAATATTTACTTTAAGTACTCCAATCAATAAGAATTGATTTAAATATTCACCCTGCTTCTGGCATCTTCGCCACTGCCGTAGAACATGGAGTTCCTTTGTATTCTCCGGCCATGGCCATGTATTTCGTTCAAGCCTATTTTGTGCCAGTAAGAAGCCCTGAAACGCCTTTCCTAAGATCTGTTGCCCCAGGTCTATCGTAGAGCCTGGTTTTTTCGTAATAAAAATATGGGGTTCAAGTTACCGCAACAAGTTTTTTTTTGTTGCAGCGGCTTGAGCCTCAGTTATTTTACCTCTTCTGTGCAGTTTCAAGACACGATCCACCACCGTTGGCAATCTGGTAGCCAAGTACAGCGTTCTTAGAACCGTTTCCGTAAGTTACACTGATACAAGTACTTGTATTAGAGGCTCCAGTTACTGTTACATAACTTTTACCAATATTTGATTCGTCTTCTGCTGGCTCATTTCCATTAGTTGTAGACCAGTTCAAAACACCATCCGCTTTCCAAACACCTACATTGATTTTTTCTGCTGAATTCATAACAAGTCGGCTGCCTGATGGAACATAAGCAATTTCCCAGTTTCCAGTATATGTTTTCCTGTTGTGTCCATCTTGCAGTTCATTTGTTAAATTACTGCGGTAAGCATATTTTGCTTTTTTGGTTTCTGAACTATAGTAACTGATATAAGGAACCTGGTTTTCTCCTACCTTTGCTACATCCAGAGTAAGATTTGAACCTACTGAACCACAATCTACATAACAAGAATTTGTACTTTCTGCATATTCAGCGTTGTATGAGCTTAAATAAGCGTATTTTACATTACCACTTGAATCCTGGGCTGCTATATGAATACCATTACTAGAGTCAACTTTAATCTGGCAGTCCAAACCACCACTAGCAAAGATAGTTTTTGTACCTTCCCAACCTGCAGCATTCTTATCTGTTTGAATAGTACTAATCTTATTTTGAGGATCACTGATATAAGCATATTTAAGTGCCTGGCCATCATACCAAACTGCTACTACAGTTTCAGGTATTGCTGCTTGTTCAGGAACATAATCAGGTTGGCCTTCAGTACCAAATGCGTCAACTTTATCCTTTGGAGGTACTACAGCAATTGAAACATATTTTGAAGCATTCTCGTGCCCTTCTTTCTTTACTCTGTTTCCAGCAATAGCCTGATATGCATCTTCTTTGCTACTAAACATAGTATTATTTCCGTTATCCCATGGTTTATCAGAATTTGTAGCGCCCCACTTTCCTGCGCGGAAAGCAATTTCACCGTTAATGGAATCATAGTATGCCATATAGAAATTATTGCCATTTGAAACCATAGAAACAGATTTTACTCGTTCTTTATCCATATGATCATCTTTGAGATTAGAAACTAATTTATAAGCCCCCTCATGGTTGGTGCCTGTTGAACATGCTTTTCGTCCTTCTATATTTAGTCGATCAGTAAACAAATCAAAGTAGTCTGCACCACCTTTATCACCATATGTACCATGTGTATCACCACCTTCACCTGTGGCATATGTGTTTCCAAATGAATCAATATGGAAACCAATAGAAGATGCAGAATATGTATCCCAGTTCATAGACCAATATTTTGAAGAATATGAATTTCCACTGGTTGTTCCATAGTTATCACTTCTAGCTTTACCACCCATACTTAAATACTGTGAACCATTTGAGAAGGCGTACTGGATCATATTATTTTCTGGGTTAATCTGCATTCTTACGCCCCCTAACAAACCGTTCAAAGGCAAAGCGGCCTTATCGTTGAATTCCCAGACATCGAAGACAACGTCGTCGGTGAGGTTGTTGTTGTTACTGTTGTTTGGCTGACGGTTGTAGCCGTACTTGTTTGCATTGGCGTATGTTGTAAGATTATCTGTAGCTGCTGTACCTTTGGCATCATTGTTATTGAAGTTGTTGATAATAGGTACATTATTTACAGTCATTTCAAGGTTTCCTGAAAGAAGATCTTTTACACTGAAGCTGACTGTTTCACAATCGTAGGAAACGTATTTATCTTCTGACGTTTTTGCTGCTGTTTGTGCTGCTGAAGTTACATTTCCATCAAGAGTAACTGCATTTGTACTATGGTTCAAGTTGAAACCATAGAGCATTACTGTTTCAGGTGTTGTTGTGAGAGCTACATTATTTTTATATCCGTTTTCAGTTTCACGGTTTGATGCTGGAGTTCTTACAGGGTAATTACCAAGGGCTGTTCGGTTGTAGACACTTGCTTTCTGAGCTGCATAAGTTCCAGACAAAGAAGTTTTTACTGCCTTAATGTAAGGTACAACGTCCATTTCGTAAGTTGGGCGGTTGCGGCCGTGGTTGGCAGTGGCATCGTTTTTGTCGGATCCGTTTTTATAGTCTTCATCTTTGTTGGTTCCTGTTGTATTTGCTACGGCATCTTTTGCAAGCATTGTGAATACAAGGCCTTTCTTTGTTTTTGAACTCATTTTCTGGGTATCCCAGTCAAGCTGCCATTCTACGTAATGACCATGCTGTGTGAGTTCGTCTTTTGTTACAGTAAATTTCCATCCATATGAACTAAACTTATCAATAGCAGAAGACCAACCTGTACCTGGTGTGTATTCAGCAACCTTATAGTAATCTTTTGTTTTACTATTTTCTGTTGAATCCTTGTTAGATACTTTGTTTTCACCTTCGCCAACTTCATTTAAGAAAGCAAACACCTCATTAGAATCACTATCACGTGCTGAAATCCACAATGTACTCAATCTGTGGTTATCGTAAGCAGATCCGCGGATAGTAATCTTACCGGATACTTTTGGAGTTTTGGGGTCAAATGGATAGCCTGTCATAGACTTTGCTTTTTCAACATCAGCTTCAAGTTCAATATGACCGTTGTTGCTGCTGTTTCCATAAAGAGAGTTGTCTGTATTATCTTTCCAGAAGAACTTGTCTACAACAGTTACAGGTTTTTCATTATCTTCAATGTCCTGTTTCATTTTAATGTTGATAACAGCACCTTCATAGCCACTTCCAGGTGTTGATCCTTCTGTACTGTCCCAAATGCTGAATTTATAGTAGATTTCACCATTTTCACCAGAAGAACCAATTTCATCATTTGAATACTCTACTGTATCACCTTTATTAAATGGTTTCAGTTTTGCTACATCGCACTGATCCATTCTAGTAGCGGCAATTATCTCCTCATTTTCGGCTTCTCTTGTTGTTTTTTCCGCTTCTGTTTCTCCGTCTGGTGCTGATTTCAAAACCTGCTTGTTTGCATAAATATAGAATGAATATTCAGCTTCTTTTTTCACGTTTCCACCAACAATTTCCGGTGTGATTCTAAGTTTATTTTTTACAGTCCAGAGTTCACCGTTTGTTGTTGTATCGAGATTCCAAATAGCAACACCTTCTGTAGGTTTCAAAGAATTGAATTTCTTTACTTCGTTTGTTGATGTAAGCAAGTCTCTGTCTTCTGAATATCCATCTACCCCATTGAATTCAGTTGCCAAAGTTACGCGGGCAATACGTGGAGGATTGTTTGAAATACGAGTATTAACTTTTCCGTGAACCATGTTTCCGGCGCGGTCAAATACAACTACGTGGATTTCTACATCACCATCAGGAATCTTTGAAGAGTCAAATGTGGCTTCCCAGGTAGTGTAAGGTCCGCTTGTTGTGTAATGTTCCTGGAAACCATCATCATCATCACCTTTAATTTCATTCAACTTACTTGGAGTTGTATCAAGAGTTTCACCTTTGTTATTTACAGTCATGGCATAAACAAAATCTACAGTTATAGAAGCTGCTGACGTGTCTACAACATTGGCATCCAGTTCAACTACTACATCATCATCAGTTATGCCTTTTGTTATGCCTTTTATAGTACGGTACCCACCGTTGATATAAACAAGACCACTCTTTCTAACATTTATGATGTCTTTAATTCCAGATACTTCATCTTTAATTCCAGATACTGTAATCTTGTTTACAGCAGTTGGAGTAGCTGTTTTTCTAAGAACAGGAAGTCCATGGGCATTATAGAATGTATCATCTGCAGCCGCTGTGTCCGCTGTAGCTGACATTTCTGTAGGATAACCAGTACTTGTACTGCCTTCTTTGTATACAGCGTATGTTTTTCCAGTATCTCCTGGACGTTTTACAAAGATAGCTGCAGTTTTGAAGCCGGCACCTTCTTCTTTAACTTTTGAAGATATTGTTACCAAAGAACCGTTAGAATTTTTCAGGAAGTTTTTGTCTGTAAGTTTGTTTGTATCAGCTCCGTAAGGATTCGGGAAAATTACAAGAGGTTCTTCTTTTGTACCATCCTGGAATTCAGGAACTTTATTATCAATATTGATAGAGAATGTTACTTCGTTCTCTTTCTTTCCGGCAGTATCACTATCATTGTCTTTTACAAAGATACGCAAACCAAATGTTTCAGGTGTAGAAGCTGATACCGTTCCAACAACAGGAAGTTTGAAAGTGTATTCTTTCTGATCAGCCACCAAAACAGGAGCTGAAAGATCATTTCCTACTTTATTAGTAAAGCTGATTTCTGAGAATGAACTGTTATCTTTTACAGAACCTTCCAGATACCAGTATGGACCACTTATGTACATATCTTTTTCATACTCAATTGATTCAAGAAGTTTAGCATTTTCGGCATCGCTGTCATATCGATTAAGTTTGAATTCTGAGAATGAAGGAATAAGGTTATTTACAGAAACATGAATTGTATCAGACCATCCGCTGGCAAGAGCTGTAGATGCATCGGTATCTACGGCACGACATCGGATATTCAATGTTTTATTGTCTGTATTAATTAATTCGCCTTTATCATTCTTTGCACCAATTTCAAGTGAGAAATCACCAGATACAGGTGGTTTATCCTTGAGTTTTACTGCATTGAATTTGGCCTGCCAGCTGTATGTACCTGAAGCTTTTACACCCCATTTGTCATTATCATTTGAACCAAGGTTTGTTGCAGGAATAGGATTTTCAATTGTGAATCCATTTTCACTAAGCCATTCAATATCTTTTGAATCAAACTGGCCGTCACCATTTACGTCGTACTGAACATAAATTCCTTTAACACCTTCGTTATCTGATGCAGTACCCATAACTCGGATTTCTCCACCAAGAATAACATATGGTTTTCGTGTTTCATCTCTCATTGTAACAAATGAGTCATGTTCAGGACTTGTAACTACCAGAGAAGGTTTATCGCCATCTGGATCGTATTTTACTGTGTGTCGTCCATAACTGCAGTTTCCTACTTCATCTGTAAGGCGGAACCAAACCGGAATAAGGTAAGTATTTGTTGCATTATCCAGATAACCTGAATAGGCAGTCAGAATATTTCCAGAAGAAGCAAGATTACTTTCTGCAATTACAAGGTTCCATGTTGATGAATCACGTGTAAATTTGTACTGAGCTGTATTTGTACCTTCAGAAATCCATAAAATTTCATTATCTTCTGCTTTGTTTGCAGGGAATTTATCTTTATCTGAATAAGTTGGAACAAAGAATTCCATTTTGCTTAAAGGAGAATACAGTTTTGTATCCTGTACTATACCTTTAAGACTTACTTCACCAGTAATTGTAATGCTTGAAGCCGGTGCAATATTCTTTAATTCATGTGTAGCCGAATTATCAATTGCAAAGTTCAGGGTTTTGCGACCCGGAGTAACTGTATCATCGTAGGCTTCAATATTTACAAGGAAAAGACCTTCTCCTTCTGTTGTAGTTGGGAATTCAATTTCGCATTCATATCCCTGATTTGCAGTATCGGTTTCATCATTCCAAGCTGCTTCTATTGGAGTAGAAAGATTGTTATAATTTACCTTTACAGTCAGTTTTTCCCCAGCTGCATCTTTAATTGTATCACTGGCTTTAATTCTAAGTATAGCCTTTCTCTTTACTCCACCAAAGTACGAACTTGGTTTGTAATCTGCAAAAGCATCATAAGAAGTTCCATTCCATGCAGCAATTTTTATCGAATCAACAGTTGGAGGGTTTTTATCAATGGCATATTTAAATGGAAGCCCAGAGTAATCTGCTGCTTCATTTTTACCTGACATATGCATTTTTGGCATACTCAAATCGGCTTTTGCTTTTTCGGCATCAGTTTTTTCGTGTTCATAATAAGCTCTTGTTTCAAATTTTCTATTTGCAGCGTCAATTACTTTAATGTAAACAGAGTAAGTTCCTTCTGCATCACTTCCGTCGTATGTCCAGGTTGTTCCGGTTACTTTTTTAGCAGTAACCAGATCAAAATAGTCGTCTTCAGCTTTAAACTTAATGCCAAAGTATTGTACTGGTCCATCTGAATCTTCAATAGATCCGGAAAGTGTTTTACTACCAATAGTTGTTTTAGTAGTAGGATTAGGATTAAGGTTGTTGAAAGTAATTACAGGACGGTCAGCATCCTGATCAATATTTACAGTAAGGGTCTGTTCAGATTCATTACCTGCTTTATCTGCAAACATTACCTGGAATACTGTCTTTCCATCGTCAAACTTAGTTGTATCAACATTTGTAAAGTGCCACAGAGTTTTATCTGTTGTATCCTGAGTTACTGTTATACTTTTTGTATTTACAACTGGATTTTTATTTCCATCATAAATTACTATTTCACCAACTATTACAACTGGCTTAGCTGTTTCAGCAAGGTTTTTGTCTGTACATTTTGCATCAAAAGCTACTTTTTTATAAACAGTTGCATTGTTTCGAATACCTGAGTATTCAACTTTTGGATTTGTACGGTCAATTGTAAATGAACAGAGAAGTATATCTTCTGAAACGTTTCCTGCATTATCTTCAAGGCGGATATACAGTTCTGTAAGACCGTCTGTAAAGAGCTGTGTATTATCGGAATCTTTTACAGTAGAAGCAATGCTGATAACCTGATTAGAAACGGTTTGTTTTTTTCCAGTAAGATCAATTTCTGCAAGATTCTTAGTAAATCCGCTTCCCTTACCAATGTATGCTTTCTTAAGGTTTGAAACATTGTTCTTGCTTGAAGAAGTTTCTCCACCTGTTCCACCAAAGGCATCAAGGGCAGTGAAGGTTACTTTTACAGAATCTTCTTTAACAACACTTTCCGAGTTCATTGCGGCATCTGTAGTTCCGTTCTTTACAGTTACAGAGTTTGCTACCAGCTCAGGAGCTTTTGTATCAATTTTGATTGTCTTGTCTACGCTTACTTCGTGACCGGCTTTATCTTTGAAAGTATATGTAACAGTTGAAATACCGTCTTTGTATTCTCGCTGATCACTGAATGCACCATTCTTTTCTGAGTCTGTGCTGTTGTTTTCACTTTCATTTGTAGTTTTTGAAGAGAAACTGTCATCTCCTGTTGCACTTACATCTATTGTTGATGCCAGGTGATCGTCGGTTACAATACCATCAGCACCTTTAATTGTAACTGTGCCTGATTTCATATAACCGCTGGTTGCATCAGCTGCAGGAGTAACAGTAATCATAGAATCCCAGCCAGAGGCTTTTGCTGGTGTTGTATTATCTACTTTATATGTAAGTGTTTTTACAGATTTTCGGTCGTATTTATCGGTAATTCGATAATCATAACCTGCTTCATCAGAAGAAGCTGCACCTGTAATATTGTGAGTAAATGTTTTTCTTGTATTATTACCTGATACAACTGCAGTTCCACTAGCCAAAGCTGTCCAAGAATTTGCATTTTTAACAGAGTATTCTACTTTGACAGGTTCAATGTCATCAGAAACTGTAAGTACAACAGTATGATCTTCTTTTACGAACATTGTTCCTTCAGAATAACCAGTATCATCAATTGTTACACTTTCAACAGATGGAGCTTTATTATCAATAGCAATCTTGAATTCACCTGTAGTTGAAGATACCGCTTTTTCACTTCCAGTTTTTGCATCTGTTGCAGTGATACGGATATAGTATTCTCCTAATTCAAGAGCTGTTGCATTAGCTTCAGGTGATTTAACAAGTGGAGCATTCATTGTAAATGTTGCACTGTTAATTCCTGTTTTTTCATAGAACTTAGTCCATACAGTTCCGTCTATGCTGTATTCTGCTGTTACAGAATAAAGTTTATCATCGTCTACAATGAGTGCACTAATCTGGTTATTACCTGTCTGGTCAAAGAGGTTAGCTCCTTCTTTGATTGCTGCAGGAGTTGTTTTACTACAGTTTGTTGTAGAAATATCCGGTTTATCTGTGTCCTGATCGGCGTATATAAGCTGTTCTACTGTATTTGTATTATTTGCACGGTCAGTTGCAGAAAGTTCAATGATATAGTATTTGTCATCACCGTCTTTTGTTTTAAGAACGTTTGTATCAATTGTGTGACTGAACTTAATGTTTGCAGAATCCTTTGTTATAAGACCGGTATAAGTTAATGCGCTGCCATCCTTTACGTAATCAGGACTCTCTGCTGTACCATTATTCTTTGTTTTGAATACCTGAATATTGCTTGAAATAATACCAGAATCTGTATCTGTGTTTACACCGCTTACAGTAATAACACCATTTACGTTATTTGATTTTCCGTTTCTTTCAATAAGATTTGAAATACTTGAATCGATAGAAGGAAGTCCATCATCAATATTCAAAGTAAATGTCTGTGTTGTTCTGTTTTCTTTGTAATCTTCACCAACTACAGAAATTACATAAGATGAAAGAAGGTTGCCGTCGCTGTCTTTAGGAAGATCTGAAATGCTAATTGTTGTTGAGAATGTTCCTGTTTTTTCCTTATCATCTTTTGATCCAGTTAGTGAATCAAGGCGAGCAATCTGACCGGCTGGTTTTGTATGATCATTATTAACGCTATCCCAGTCAAGATAATTTTTATCGTAGTTTCCAGCAAAAATTCGAATTGGGTACCAGGCATTAATAAATGAAACGTCGTCGCTTAATGTACCTTCAATAGTGAAAGTATCTGTAGATTTCTTATAGATAATGCTTTCTAATACTTTATTTCCATTGTTTGATGCGTTTGTAATAGTTAGATTTGGTGGTGTTGTATCAACGTTGAAATTAAATACCTTTGTATCACTTACGTTTTTGGCATTATCTTCAACTTTTACAATAAAGTAGTTATATCCATCTTCAAAGTCGAAGTTCTGTTTAAATGTCCAGCCTGAGGCACCTTTTGCAAGAGTAATTTCTCCGTCATTATTACCAGAAGGATTATAACCATCTACAAGAGAATCATCTTTTGCATCTTTTCTGATTATCCAGTATTTGAATGATTTTACGCCACTACCGTTTTCTGTCCATGTTCCATCAAGACTGAATGTCTTTTTTGCAGACCATTTATCTTGTGCATAAGCAAATCCACCAACCTTCAAAGCTGAAAATTCAGGTTTTGTTGTATCTACCAGAACTTTTACAGTTTCTGTCTTCTTTCTTCCTACATTGTCTTCTACTTCAATTTTGTAGCTGTAAGAATTATCAGAAACAACATCAGCAGTTTCATCAATAGTCCATGTGCCATTACTTGATGAGAATACAGAAGCGTCCAACTGAACACCGTTTTTATATGCTTTTACTGTTTTTACACCAGAATTGCTGTCTGCATAGTTTCCCTGGAGTTTGAACCTGCTCTTGTTTAATGTAAGGTCATTGTTTACTACATTAGACCAGTTAGTATTGTCTGTAGTGTATTTAATATCTGTTACAGTTGGAGCAGTTGTGTCTACACGAACTGTAAGTTTTAGTGGACTTTCGGCATTTCCATGTTCGTCTACAGCTGCAATATATACTGTAGTATTTCCTTCACTTAAACTGTTTAAATCAAAATTCCAAGATGAAGCTGATCCACCTGCTGGTGTCCATCCAGCCCAGGAAGCTTTTTGTGTAAGATCGCCAGAAGGTTTTGTTGACTTTGTTTTAGACCAGTAAACCTTCTTTACTGTTGAAGCATCTGAAGTTGTTCCGCTGACTGTAACAGTTGATTCCTTCTGCCAGTCACTTGTGTATGTTCCGGAAGCAAGGTTATTAGAAGGAGAAATTACTGTAATGGCAGGACCTGTAAGATCGTGCTTATCTGTTTTTTCATAAGTTGTTGTTTTTCCAGAAAGGTCTTTTGCAACTACTTTGATAGTAAAATCACCTTCTGAAAGACTTGAAAGAGGAACTGTTTTTGAGAATTTATTTCCATTTGTAAGAGCACTTTTTGCAATTACAATTTTTGAAGATTCATTGTCATTGGTGTAAATTGTAACGGCTGCTGTATCATCAAGGCCAGCTTCGTCGCTTACAGTACCTGAAATAGTTATGCTGGAATCACTTACATTTACTGTGTATGCATCTACATCCAGGGAAGGTTCTGTTGTATCTACCTTCAGTTTTGGTGATGTAACTACAGCAGATTTATTGCCGGCTTCGTCTTCGGCCATTAAGTGAACATAGTATTCGCCATCAGGAATATCAATAACCGGTGTATCTGTTTTACTAAAGACTGTCCATGTTTCACTGTCGCGTTCTGTATCATTTGCAAATGAAGCTTTCTTTGAATAACAGTATGAACGGCTCTTTTCTTCAGAACCTGTTCCGTCAATCACAATGTTAGTGATCTTAACAGCATTATTAATTGACCAGTTTCCGCTGTTTATTACTGAACCATCACTCCATTTGAAATCGGCTGTTACTGTTGGAGCTGTACCATCAATTTTGTATGTATAAGTTACTTTGTTTGAAACCTGATCATAAACATCTTTTGCTGTATATTCGGCTGTCACAGTTCCAGATGTTTTATCTGTGTTTTCTTTAATTGTACCAATTTCTACTGTACCAGTTTTTGTTTTATCATAAGTAATAGTACCAATAGATTGTGGTGTGTCGTCGTCGTCAACTTTATAAGTTCCAGTAATTGTAACATCTTTACCTGTAACTTTACCCATAACCATAACGGTTTCAGCTTTCTGTTTGAACAGATCATTCTGTGAAGTAATCTGGATGGCAGGTTTATCGGCTACAACTACCTTGTATGTTTCTGTTGTAACTTTATTGTTTTCTTCAGTTACCTTAACAGTAATAATATAGTCACCGGTTGCAAAGGCACTTGTACTTGTTTTAAGAGGAATATGAACTGTTGCTTCTTTTTTTTTGATGTTTTCTTCTTTATAGAAAGATGTTCCATCACCTGATTCCCCATTAAGTTTATAGAATGCTTCAACTGTCATTACATTATCATCATCTTTTGCAGTTAATGTAATGATTCCTGACGAATCTGAACCTTTATTAAAGAAGTTCCTTGTATTTACGTTAATTGTCTTTACATGACTATCGTTCTCAAAATTCAAAGTGCTGTCTACTGAAGCATCTTCAATACGTGCATAATCAGAAGACTGATCAATTTTTACAGTTTTTTTATTAAAGTACTCTGATGTAGAATATTTATTATCATTTCCAGCCTTATCTTTAACTGTAATGATTACTTCAAATGTTTTATTATCAAAAGCAGATGTTGGAATAATTACTTTTCTGTTCTTAATATAGTCAGTGTTATCAGCAATAAATGTTTCATCTGCCTTGATTTTAGCAGTTTTATCTTCACCACCAACCTTGATTGTAAAATCCCATGAATCCAAACTTGAATCTGATGCACTGATAGCAATTTCTACTTTATCGTTCAAAAGAACGTCAGAACCGCTTTCTACATAAGGAGTTACTGCCTGAATGTCTACCTGTGGCTTTACCAGGTCCACAGTAACGTTACGTGATTCAGAAGGTGTATCTCCCTGGCTTTCTGTTTTAACACCAGTAAATTCAAATTCCAATTCGTATTCTTTTTCATCTTCATACCAACTGCTTGCATAATCGTCAAGATTGAATTCAAAGCTCCAGGCGTTTGATGTTTCTTGTGGTGGTAAATCAAATGGAGTATTTGCAGGAACAACACCATCTTTTTTAACACTTACTTTACATTTTACTTTTTCAATATCAAAATCTGATTCAACAGTACCTGAATACTTAAGTACTTTAGAATTTGTAAATGAAGAGTTTTTAAGGTTCAGGTTCTGTGCTTTATTTTCTGCATCAATAACTACCTTATCGGAACCACCACTGGAAATTCCTTTAAAACCGTAATATGAACCATTAACACATGAAATTGTGTCAGATCCTTTATCTCTACCTACTGCTACTACAAAATAGTAACGTCCGGCTTTCATACCGGCAGGAAGTGTATATTCATAGTTAAAGCTGGTACTTGCCTGATCCATAGCAAAGTTAGGATTTACGTTGTCCAGTTCCTTTACTTCAAGTTTGATGCCATTAGTTGTGTAATAATATAATGTGTTTCCTTCAACTGTTTCTTCGTCGCAGTTAAGTTCATGTTTATACTTTCCTGCAGTTTCATCGAAGCTGTTGGCAACTTTAATCCAGTTTTTATCAACGAAAATTGCTTTTTCAAGGGCGGCTTTATTACTTGTATAATCTTTTGTTACAACTGGTCCAAGAAGATAAACTGCTGTACTTGAAGGTTCAATCTGTTTCTGATCAAGACCAGAAGTATACTGTACTGAAATAGTCATACCGTTACTTGCTTCAGCACCAATTTTATCATTTGTTTTATAAGCAAATGCACCAATATTGTAAGAAGGAGAATTTTTTGGGTTCAAAGAGAAATATACATTTGGAGACTTCTTTTCTTTGAGAACAGTTTTTACTTCATTCTGAATTGTTGAATCAAGAGTACTGGTTCCATTTAAAACATCTTTAATTTCGCTGGCGTTCAAACCTTTTTGGTTCTTAGCAATTAATTGATGAAGTTTATCGGTAATATAGAAATTACTAGTTTTATTACCATTTGCAACCCCTTCCTTATCAGAAGGATCCTGGAAAACTTTAGCGCTGTCTTCCAGAGTAATACTGGTAACAAATGTAATATCTCCGGCATCAATGTTGTTTCCATAGAGAACTTTGTATTTAGTAGAATCATCGTCCCATTTTGCAAAAGATACACCGTTATCTACATCTGCAGTAGGGATATTTGTTTTTACAAGAGTTTCTGAAGTTCCGTCTGATTTAGTAACAACCATTTCCATTTTATAAAGGTCGTGGTCTTCTGCTACAGTACCTGCAATATTAAGGTCGGAACCATATTCTGAAGGGTAATTTACAAGTTCTGAACCAGGTTTATTGGAAATAAAGAATGGAGCAGTATTATCAATTTCTACTACGATAGAAGACAAACCAGAAGATTTACCTTCCAAGTCCACTGCTTCTGCATCAATAGAGTATTTTCCATCAAGGAGTTTGTAACGATAAATACCCAATTCTGAATCATAAACAGGATTTTCATTGAGTTTAATTTTCCAGTTAGTCTGTGTTGAGCCGTTCTGAGAGAGAGTAATAACGTCTTCCTGTACACCTGAAGAGAGATTGGTAACAGTAACGCGAATATAATCCATGCCTTTATCGTCACCAGCATTACCGCTGACAACGAACCAGTCACGAATAACTGCTTCTTTTTTAGGAGGATATGAAATTTCTACTGTAGGTCGATCAACGTCAACCGAGGTACCAAGTCCTACTTCACAGGAAATAGTTGACCCAATTAATAGAAGTGTTAAAGCAGCTGATACTGCATTTCTTAAAAGTCTTTTCTTCATTCTCTTCATACAGACTACCTCATCTCTCTTATCGGCAATATCTTAAACTCACTTAATTATTACTTTTTTTGCCCTAATCTAGCGCTTTTGTGCGGTTTCTAGACAGGTGATGGAATTAGTACCCTTGTTTTCAACAACGTAGGCTACAACACCGTTTTTGGTACCGTTACCGTATACAGTTGCTGTTGTACTTGTACTCTTCTGAGTCCAGGTTGTAGTACCTATGTTAGTTTTAGTTTCACTTATAGCATTCCCGTCTGTTGTAGACCAGTTTAGAACGCCTTTATTTGTTTTCCATACACCTACGTTAATCTTTTCTGCAGAACTAAGGCAAAGTGTACTTTTTGTTGGTATTACACTGATTTCCCAGTTCTGATTAACCAAGTCGGAACCAGAAACTACTCCGGAAAGTCCTTCTGATGTATAATCATCAGTTTTTTTGAGATAAGCATATTTTGGTTTTGAACCTGCGTAGTAACCGATATATGGAACAGGTTTTGAATCAACAAGAGCTACATCAAGTGTAACGTGAGTACCAGTGTCAAAAATGGAATCTACTGTAGTTGTAACAGTTGCTCCTGTATAACTTGATTTGTATGCATATTCAAGGTTACCGTTGGCATAAGCTGCCATATGAATACCACCATTTGCATCTACTTTAATCTGACAGTATTCACCACCACCAGTAAAGATTGTTTCTGGATCAGACCAACCGCCAGCAGGGTTATCAATTTCTCCATTATCACCAGTAGCAGCACCAGAGTTTTTGAGTGGTGATTCTGTATAACTGTACATCATCTGGTTATTAGTCGCATCGTACCAAACAGCTACAACTACATCAGTTGATTTTGAATTACCTTTTGAGTTTGCTTTTATTACATCAATAGAGACAAAGTTTCCGGCATTTCGAGATTTACCAATTGAAGGACCTGCCCCAAGTGCTGTAGAACTTCCTGCAATTACCTGAACATTTTTGATGTCGGTGTTGTATTTGGCATCAGTAGTTGATGATATGGATTTATAAGCATTTTTAAGCTGCCCATAGCCATCACCAGCCGTATCACCGTTAATTCCACCTGCTCGGAAGCGTATCTGGTCATTGAGAGCATCATAATATGCAAGATACAGATTTGTTAGCTTATCACCTGTAGTAGAAGCCATAGATGTAGACTGGAATCGAGTCTTCATACGGTTTCCATCCTGCTGATATTTTTCAAGACCTATCTGAGAGTTGGCTCTCGTATGATCTTTCATGTCGGTATTTCCAAACAAAGAGCCTACAACGGCATAAACTTCAATTTCTTCACCGTTATAGTTGGTTGCCCATGTATTTCCGTTTCCATCAATGTGGAATCCATTTCCTCCTACCATAATGGAGTCACTATTTTGAGTACCTCGAGTATTCCAAGAAGCAAGTGAATATGGAGTTGTTCCTGTTTCTCCTGTTGTTCCCAGACCAAACATCATATTACCAAAGGCTGCACCAAACTGAATCATATTCTTGTTATTATAAACACTTGTAGCAGGTGCAATAGACATATGAACGCCTTCAAGTTTTCCCTGAGCTGGTACCGCTGCTCGGTCGTTGATGTCCCATACGTCGAAGTAGATGTCATCGTTCAGGAGGTTGTTGTTTTCGTTGTTTGGAAGGCGGTTGTAAGCCCATTTTACCAGAGTTTCGTATTCTGAGTCATAAGAGGCACCTTTACCTATATCGTCAGTAATAGTACCTGTATATGCACCTTTGGCATTGTTGTTATTAATGTTGTTGATGGCAGGAATACCGTTTACTGTTGGAACAAATTCTCCAGAAGTCATATCAGGGGTTACTTCTTTGGTAACTTCTTCATAATTATCGCTGGCTGTATCATTTACATTCAAGTTGAAGCCCTTAAAGGTTATTGTTTCACCTTTTGTGGTGTTCATTTTTCCAGAAGCAGCATTTCTTGCGGCACCACGTACTAGATAGTGACCCAAAGCTGTGCGGTTGTAAATACTTGCGTTGGCGTTCAATGAAGAAAGTTCAGTTATAACCTCCACAACATATGGAACAACGTCCATCTGGTATGTTTCTGTTTTTTCATTAGTATTGTCGTAATCACCATCATAAGCACTTACTCTTACACATTTATCGAGACCAGCTTTTCCTGTAAGTTTGGCAGTATCAATGTTAAGTTCCCATGTAACTGTGTGTCCATCTTGAGAAGCAGCTGTATTATTCAATGTTAAAGACCAGCCATCTCCAGACATAGTACCTGTCCAGGTTTTGTTAGTGTTATTGTATTCATAAGTCTGTTCTGCCATAAGGTCATCAAAACTGAACTTAAGTGTTTCAAGGCGAGTTTCATCATAGATTGAACCACGAATTACAATTTTTCCAGAAACTTTAGGGTCGTTACCAAAGTCTGTAGCAGCTCGGGCAGGAACATAACCAGCCTGTCCTTCTGTACCAATAGGATCAGCTGCAGGAACAGTATATCCAGTAAGATCTGTTCCTGTAAAATCGCCTTCAAGTTCAATATGACCAAGAGCTATTTCTTCACCATCTACAGTTTTCCACTGTACGGAGTTATTGCCACTACCACGTCCTTTCCAGAAGAACGGTGTAATAGTTACTGTTGGTGCAATGCTGTCCACAAGATCCTGAGCCAGTTCAACGTTCAGAACGGTCCACTGAGAAGCTTCACCTTCTGTTTTGCTACCTGGTATAAGATCGTCTGTTGAATCCCAGAAGCTGAACTGGTAAGTGTTTGGAGTAACATCTCCTTCTCCGCTGTATTCACCGGTTGTTGAATCGATTACATTATTTATAAGTTCAATATATCCATTTGTATCGTCGTTTGGTTGAAGTTTTCCAAGAACAGCGTTATTTGTATATGCAGTTACACTTGAGAAATCACCTGTAGAAGCGGTAGTAAGTTTTTTACCCTCTCCGTTTCCAACCTCTTTAGTGTATTTATAGTAGATATCTCCGTTTCCACCAACAAATTCTGGTTTTACATAGAGCTTGTTCTTAATCTTCCAGTCAATAGATTTATCGTCCTTAAGTTTAGATTTTGCATAATCGTAAGTGATGTTCCAAACCTGATTGTAGTACTTACCATCCTCACGGAAGTAGTCACCATCAGAAGTTGTGAGTTTTGTATGTTCAAATTCACTAATTTCCCCATCATTTTTAGAAATATTGCCATCACCATTTAAGTCAGTACCAATGGCTACTTTTGCAAGACGAGGTGGATTATTCCAGATACGTGTTTCTACATAATTGTGATTTACGTTTCCAGCTTTATCAAATACTACAACATGAAGTTCAATAGGACCGTCAGGAATATTTGCAGTGTTGAAGGTGGCATCCCAAACAGCAAAATCATTTCTGATTGTAAGACTTTCAAACAAGCCGTCTTTATCACCATTTTCATTTGGATTACTGCCATCTTCTCCAGATGTATCTACTACACTTGCATAAACAAAGTATGCGTCAGTGTATCTTAGCGGTACTGAGTCACCACTAATTTCAACATAGTCAGCTTCTACTTTACTAATCGTTCTATATGAACCACCAATGTAAACAAGTCCACCTACGTGAATATTGGTATTTGATCCAATCCCAGTTAAGCCCAGTTTGTAAACATTTGATTCATCACGACTTACTTCTTTCTTAAGTACAGGAAGATTATCTTTGAAGAACAAGTTTCCATAATTCTCTTCATATACTTTTCCCTCTGCATTAGCATATGATGTTGCATTTGCAGTAGATTCAGTAGTTACATTATCTGTTGAAGCTTTCTGAACATTATAAACTACGTTCTTTCCTGTTCGTTTGAAATAGAATACTGCTTTATCAAAACCAGATCCTGTTTCTTTTGCAGCCGAACCAATAGTCATTTTTGGACCATTGTAGTTTCGCAGATAGTTTTCTTGCAGATTGTTTTCATCATTAAGATCTGTTCCACCATAACCATCACGATATACGCTAAATTCTGCTTCATTAGGGATACCATTTCCATCTGTTTCTCCCTTCCAGAATTCAGGAGCAGTATTATCAATGTTGATATAGTAACTTTCAGATTTTGTCTTACGTTTGTTCATATCACCATTGTTATCCTGTGCTGTAATGGTAAGAGTAAATCTGGTTAATGTATTTACATTTTCTTCAGTAGTGATTGGAATTTTTAAAGTAAAGTTATGGGCATTTTCATTGTTTTCAATGTCCACTTTTGTAGCATGAGAAGCGGCTGTTGTGTTGGCATCTCCAGTTGCAATATCTCCATTGTCTACTGCGTAACCACTAAAGATTGTTGAGTTTGAATAACCAATAGAGTTAATACCATCTGTATCTTTTACGTCACCTTCAAGGAACCAGTATTTACCTGTAAGATAAACATCTTTTGAATATGGCTTTTCTTCAACTACTTTAGCAGAAGCATTAGTATTTGGATCTAAATCATAACGCTTAAGTTTAAGATTAATCTGTGGAATAGAACGGTTTACAGATACATGAATAAGATCCCAACCACTTACACAAGCACCGTTTGATGTATCAGCATCTACAGCACAAATACGAACATTCATTGTGTCATTATCTGGGTTCATTGGAGTACCATCATCTTTTGTTTTACCAATTTCCAGACATTTTTTTGTTTCTTCTGGAAGTTCATCGGTATTAAATGTGGTATTCCATGTTGTAGTTCCGTTTACTCTAATTGCCCATTCATTTTTACGTGCAGCTGGAAGACCAGTTGTTCCCTCTGAAGTAATCTCAAGAGCTTCCTTAGTCCATTCTTCCAGAGTTTTTACCGTATAACCTTTACTTTCAAGCCATTCTTTATCTGTATCGTTGAATTCTCCATCACCATTGTAATCATACTGTACATATACACCAGAAATTCCTTCATCATCGGAAGCAATACCCTGCATGCTGAATGTACCGCCAAGTACAACGTAAGGTTTTAATTCACCTGAATAAAGACGAACAGATTCATTTTCAACTGGGTTCAATACTGTAAGTGTTGGACGGTCGCCGTTTGGATCATATTTGATTGTATTATCTGTATTGTATCCAACGTTACCATATTCATCTTCAATTTTGAACCAGACTGGAATCTGATAAAGATCGTTTTCAAGATAGCCTTCATATTCGTCTTTAATCTCTGTTCCATTCTTGTTCAATGCGTATTCACCTTTGAACTGAATACTGAAAGAAACTCCGCCTGTAAATGTGAGGTTTGTAGGATTATCTGCTGTTGAACTGTTAATCCATTTAATGCTATCACTTGTTGGTTCTGTTGGTTTTGTTGTTCCACTTTCACCTGTAAATTCTGGAACACAATATGACAGTTTTTTTACACCAATACCACCTTCGTTATCGCGAACTGTACCTGACATATCAAAGAGACTGGTCATTGTTGTAGTACGTGAAGGAGAAACATTTTCTACAATATCTGGACCAACATTATCTACGGTAAGGAAGTGTGTTTCTGTTACCGGTTTTCCAGATTTATCAGCAACATTTACAAAGATAATAAGTGTTCCATCATCCTGCTGATCCAATGTACCACTTGAGTTTGTAACTGTTTTAATATCTGAGAAATCAATGTCGTATGTGTACAGTTTAGTAGTAGCATCGTAATTACTTTCACCTAATGTTACTGCGGCTGCTTCTCCAAGCTGTACTGAAACTGTAAGGTCTTTAGGATCTGTTGTGATCTCATCATGAGCCTTAATCTGAAGACCTGCGTATCGTTTTTCTTTACCACCGTAAATCTGGTTATCTACGAATGTTTCAAAGTTTCCGTAGTTTTCAGCATAAGTATTAGTAGATGCATTGTATGCTTTAAGTGCAACTTTTACGCTATCAATTTTAGGAGGAGTACAGTCTACGCTGAATATGTATGGGTCAGTTGTAGGATCTTCGGCAACACCAGCTGTAAGAAGTTTTGGATTTACAATTGTTGTTCCTTCTGGCAAACCTGCATCAGCTGCTGTGGCATTTGTAAAGACAGTTCCCTTATTATCGGTTACTTTTGTATACAAAGTGTATGTTCGGTCAGTATTACCGATGTCAATTTCCCATGAGTCACCTGTAACAGTTGCTTCTTTCCAGTAATTTGGACTTTCAGCTGTACCGAAGTTTACTTTTGTATTCTCTGAACCATAAGTAAGCATGAACTCAAGTTTTGAAACTACAGCTGAATCTGTGTCATCATCATCGGAAATACTACCGGTAATTTTTCCTTCATTCAAAGTAATTACAGGTTTTTTACTGATGTTTTTGAATGTTACAAACGGACGGTCTGTATCCTGTTTTACTGTAAGTGTTTTTCTGTTTTCTCCAATAAGACCTGATTTATCAGTTACCTGAACAACAAAGTCTTTTTCACCATCTGTACTTGTAACATATGAAATAGACCATGCTTTTGTTGAAGGATCGATTTCTTTTTCTTCAACTGCTTTTGCATTTGCGGCTACTGTGGCACCTTTTGTTACAACGTAAAGTTTTGCCTTTGCACCAGATGGAAGGTTATCTTCGCTGACAGATCCAGTAAGTACCAGAATTTTGTTAATCTCTGTTTCAGGTGTTGTGTTGTCTGCATCTTTTACGGTATCAATTGTTACTTCTGGTTTTGTACGGTCAATATTGAAATCAGCAATTTTTGTATATTCCGATTTATTTCCTGCACCATCTACAAGAAGCAGGTAAAGTTTAAGGTTTCCTGTGTATCCAGAAATATCAATAGATTTGTCTGTAACACCTGCTTCCTTTCCAGTAAGATCAATAGTAGTTATAGCATCATCAACGGTAAATGCATCTTTTGTACCAATATAGGCAACTTTTAATCCTGATACATTTGCTTTGTTTGCAGAAGATTCACCATTTGTACCGCCAAATTCATCAATAGCGTTGAAACTTACTTTAAGAGAATCACCAGAAGTATAATTTTCACTGTTAATTCCTGTTACGGTATAATCAGCAGCACCTGCTTTTGTTTTCAGTTTAGGTGCATTTGTATCTACTTTTACAGAAATTTCACCTGTTTTTATTCGTTCTGCTTTGTCTTTAAATGTAAAGGTAAGTTTTGAAATACCGTCTTCTTTAATTCGGCGTGTATATTCAAATTTACCGGTTTTTTCTGCAGCTGTAGCACCAGTTACTGTCATTTCTGTTTCATAAGAATCAGTACTGTCGCCTGTTACACTAACTGCCACTTCTTTTTCAAGGTTCAAATCTTTTACAACCCCGTTTGCACCAACGATTGTAAGAGACTTTTCATTGAACCATGTATTGGCAAGGTTACTTGTTGCAGCTGTCTGTTTTGAAGAAACTGTTACCTTTGTCATGTCTACAGTTGGATCAGCTGCATCAATATTGTATTCCAGCTGCTTTTCTGTTTCACGACCATAAAGGTCTGTAATCTTATATTTATAACCAGTAAATGTAGTTCCTTTACCTGAAATCCTGTGTGTATATATTTTAGGATTTGTTCCTTTTGAATCAGTAAGAGCTTTATAAATTGTTCCATCAAGGTATTCAAGTTTTGAAATACCATTATCATCGCTTACTGTAATGGTAATAGTATGATCTCCTGGAACATAAAGGTTCTTATCAACTTCTTTTGTATCTGCTTTTACACTGTCAAATACAGGAGCAGTAGAGTCAATTGAAATTGCAAACGAATCAGTTACTTTACCTGCTGTTTTTCCTTCTGTATCAACAGCTGTAATTCGCAGATAATACTTTCCTGCTAAAAGTGCATCTCCATTTTCATCTACAAGAGCTGCTTCCAGCTGGTAAGAAGCATTATTGATATTTGTTTTTCCGGCATTTTTAACTATTTTCCAGCTTCCGTCGATTCCTGTTGTGCTGTATTCAACTTTTACAGAAGAAAGTTTGTCATCATCAACAATGGATGCCATGATTTTGTTGTTTCCGGCTGTATCGAAACGGTTTGTTCCGGCGGAAATATTGGCATCTGTTGGAGCATCATTATAGTTACTTGGTGAAATAACCGGTGTATCTGTTGTCTGATCTACCTTGAGCAATTCACCAATAACAGTTTCGTTTCCGGCAGTATCTTTTGCACTAAGAGCAACTACGTAAGAACCATTTGTAAGTTTTGTTGTATCAATTTTGTAGTTCCAGTTGGCTTTGTCGTTTTCATTGTTATCGGTAATTGTACCTGCTGGAAGTGTAAGTTTTGTTTTTCCAGATTTTACTGTTACAGCTTTTGTTGTTCCATTTACAGTAACATCATCGGCATTGTAAATACTGATATCACGGCTTGCAACCTGATCTTCAGTATCTGTGATAATACCCTGAATTGTTACGTCACCGTTTACTGTTCGAGTTGCCTGGTCGTAGAATTTTGTAATGTTGTTTGTTTCAATTTTTGGACCATTTCCATCAATTACAAGCTTAAATGATGTACTTTCGTGGTTATTTACATTGTCATAACCTGTTACAGTAATTGTATATTCTGAGTCATAAGTGCCATTTGATTTCTTAAGTTTTGTACCATCTACAGTAATAGTAAATGTTCCATCACCATTAAGAGTTGATGAAGCTATTTCTGTTTCTGCAAGACCGCCTGAACCTTCACCTTTTCCAGTTACAACTACAGGTTTTGTTGTTCGAGTACCTGAATGAACGTCAGAAAGTTTTCCTGTAATAGTGAAATCTTTTCCTTTCTGTTTGTAAACTGTACTTTTAGAAACATTTTCGAGAACTGGTTTTTCTGTATCAATATAAAGTTTGAAGCATTTGATTTCGCCTTTATTTCCAGCTTCATCCACTGGCATTACATAAAGATACTTCTTACCATTTTCAAAACTGAAGTTCTGGTCAAATTCCCAGCTGTAATTTGTGGCATAATCTGCACCAATTGCCGATGTAATTGTACTGTCTTCGGTTCCAAGAGCAGCTTCTGTTGTAAGAGTTCCGTCTGATTTAATCCAGTATTTTAATTCCTTAACTCCACTGTACTGATCTTTCCAAACACCTTTCAGTTTAAGTGTAGAAGTACTATACCATTTGCCATTTGTATTATAATTTTCTTCGGCATTTTCACCAGATTTTACTTTCAAAGAAGTATAAGCTGGGGTTTCTGTATCAACAGTAATTGTTACAGTTTCTGTTGTTGAGTTTCCTGTTTCATCAGAAGCTGTAATTTCGTAAGTATAATTTCCATTAGCAAGATTACTCTGACTTACTGACCATTTTCCTGTTTTTGCTGAAGTATATGTTACAGTAAGAGGATCATTGAGGTCTTTTCGTTTTGCAGTAATTGTTACCTTTGAAGCAGTGTCTGCAAAGTCTCCAGACAGGGTAAATGTCTTTACATTTTTAATAAGTTCTGTTTCTGTTCCAATTACAACATTATTGAATGCTGTGTTAGAAAGTGTAGGAGAAGCTGTATCTACTTTAATAACATGAGATACTGGTTTTTCAGCATTTCCGTATTCATCTACAGCGGTAATCCAGATTTTATTTTCTTCTCCCTGTGCAAGACCTGTAAGAGGAATTTTCCATGTTTTGTTTGCCCCTGTTCCAGTTCCTGTAATGCCTTTTTCCCATCCTGACCATGTTTCAGTTACTCTGTTCAATTTATTTGAATCAGAAGTTGCATTTGGAATTTCTGGGGCACTTGCAGCCATTTTATAGAATACGTATTTTATTTCGGCTTTTGCTGCATCAGTAATATTGAGCATTACATCAACACTGTTTTTATTAAGCCATTCAGAGGCAGAAGGTGAAGCTACTGTAAGTGCAGGACCTGTTTTGTCATATACAAACTTAGCTGTTTTTTCAGTAGGATCATTTCCACCAACGTCAGTAGCTGTAACTTTTACATCAACTCTACCTTCGGTAAGTGCAGCAATTGTTGTTGTATCAAGATCAATTGTGAATTCTCTTGTTTTATCACCACTACATGAAATTGTTTTAGATTTTGTGTTATTCAGATAAACTTCAATTTTGTCTAATCCGGCAGAATCTGAAGCAGTTCCGGTTATAGTTACTTTTTCACCGTATGTGTGTTCCTTATCAATGGTAAGGTTATCGATACGAGGTTTATTTGTATCTGCTTTTACTTCAAGATATTTCTTGTCTTGTGAAGATCCAAATTTATCGTAATAACCAACGTTTCCAACCTTATCGATAGTGCGAACGTAAATATATGAAATACCGTCTGCTACAGTTACTTCTTTTGTTTCACCGATAGTAATTGGTTTCCATGTTCCAAGAGTATTATCCGGATTGTCTGTCTTTGTTGTAGAAACAATATATTCAATGCTTTCAACACCAGAATCCACGGAGTCTTTATTTGAGCCGTCTATTGCTGTGGTATCAATAACTACAACATTGTCTGTTTTTGAGTAAATGCTGAGATCGGTTTCTGTATTAGTTTTCCACTTAATGCTGGCTTTTGTAAATGAAGGTGCAGTTCCATCAATTTTGATTGTGTAGTCTTCGGTTGCTGAATCCTGTCCGTAATCATCTGTTGAGTAGTATGTTACTACAACTGGTTTATCTTTTTCGGTAGATGCAATTATGATTTTATCTGTAAACTTGTTACTGGCAGGATAAATTTTTTCTGCAAGAGTTGCTGTTCCATTACCAATTTTGTATGTAGGTGTTACTGTTTTGGCTACACTGTTTACTTCACCTTTAATGTAAATAACAGTTTTTCCAGAAACTTCAGAAACATTTGCTTTTTCGGCTTCTTCATTTCTTGAACCGGCTTTTACCCATTCATCTGTAGTAGTAACATGGATTGTTGGAAGTTCGTTTGTAATACCAATGAAGAAATCTTTTGTCTGGTTTTTACTGAACTTATCGCTAGCTGAATTATAGTTTTTATCTTCAACTACAATTCTTACTTTGTAATATCCTTTTTCAAATGGTTTTCCATTTTTAGAAAGAGGAATAGAAAGGTTTGCTTTAACTTTACCGTTTACTTTTGTATTATCAGCAACGTTATCAGAATTATAGAAACACTGTGCATCGCTTTCAGACAATGTTTCGTTTTCTGGATCAACATAGTATGCTTTTACTCTTTTCAGTGCGTCATCATCTTCTACAGTTACATCAATGTTAGCAGCTTTATCTGAAGAGTTTGTAAAGAGGTTTTTCTTGCTTGTTGAAATTGTTTTTTTATCATTAACGTTATCATCAGCAGAGGCAAGTGTAATAACCGGTTTATCTGTATTCTGATCTACGTAATAACCTGAAAGAACATTACTAAAGGTTTTTGTATTACCAGCCTTATCTGTTACTTTAACATCAAGTGTAAGAGCTTCTTCTCCTTCTGTTCCGCTGGCTGTAGAATCCCAGTCGATTTTTCCAGCAGGACCTTTTCCGGCGCTTTCGTTACTTATCTTTGTTTTTCCAGCCACCTTGAGATCATAAGTAATGCTTTCAATGTTTGTATTATCACTGGCTTCGAATTTGAATGATGCATTACCGTTTACATATTTTTTGCTGTTCTTTTCGATAGCAGGAACTACTTCAGTAATACTGAATACAGGATTTTCAATATCCATTGTTACAGAACGATAAATCCAACCGGATGTACGGTCACCAGAGTCTGTTGCATTTACCAGGAATTCTACTGTGTAATTTCCAGTTGTAAGTCCGTCCCAGCCATGCCATCCCACATTTCCACCAAGATCTTTTACATAATTGCTTGTATCATTTGGATCTTTTGGATATGAGATTTCCCATGTTCCAGTTGAGGCATTGGTAACCTTACCTTTGAAAACAGGACCGCCAGCTGCACCGTCCGAAGTTGTACCTGTCTGTACTTTTTTTCCGTCTTTATCAATAATCTGAACTTTATATGTAACTTCCTTTAGGGTAGCACCATCTGTAATGGTTGTTTTTCCTTTGTATACAAACTCTTTTGAATTTGTATATGAAGACATACCAAGGTTTGTTTTGTTATCTGTTTTTTCAGGTTCAGTTAAATCAGTATCAGTCTTATTCAGGAATTCTGGTCTTGGAGCTGTACCGCTTGTTTCAGCTGTGAATCCATAGAAGTTATCCTCTTTACATACGATTGAGTGGTCTTCTACATCTTCTCCCACAGCAACAAGAAGGTAAATACTGCCTGAACTAAGATCTACTGCTGTTTCGCTTGTTGGTCTTGGCGAAACGTTTACCTGGTCTTTTTCTTTTGGAGAAATTTCATAGTCAAAGTTCAAGCTTGTTGCAGATGCAATAAGGTGGAAATTTGCGTTCGTCTTGTTTTCAAGTTCATATACAGGGATTTTTGCAGCTGTTCCGAATTTAGTTTTATCTGCATCTACAGTATATGTATATTCATTGTAATCCTTTTTGCCATTAAGAGCAGATTTTGGAGTTTTACTGCTTGTAATCCAGTCTGAAGTATTAAATACTTTTTTACCGATATCTTCAGTGTAATTTGCAATAGGTCCAATCAGATACAGTCTTACACTGGCCGGGTCAATATTTACCTGATCTTTACCGGCTTCATAGGTAACAGTAACTGTCATACCTTTATTTGCTTTAGGAGATACGCTGTTTGATGTATTTGTGTAGGCATTTGAACCAATATGGAAGGTTGGGTTACTGATACGGTTCAAACTGAAGAATACATTTTCTTTTTTCAGACCATCAAGTTCTGTTTTGATGTCACTTGTTCCTACAGCTGTAAGAGCTTCTTTGATTTCATTAACGTTCTTGTTTTTTGTAAGGTCTTTTTTTGCAAGGGAATCTGAAAGATAGAAACTACGTGTAACGTTACCTGTGGTGTCTGTTGCTCCGCCTGCTGATGGGTTTTTATATTCTTTTGCGTTATCAGAGAATTCAAGTTCTGCCCAGAAAGGAACATCGTTTTTATCATCTGAACCACAAATTGTGTTGAAGTTGTTCTGAAGAGTACCAGATCTGTTCAAATCTGCAAAAACAACATTGATACCACCGGCTGTAGGTACGTTTGTCTGTTTAAGAGATGTTACTGGTGTTGTTTTATCGTTATTTGCGTCAATTTCAAATACTTCAAGTTTCAAATATGAAACGTCATGGTCCTCTGCAACGGCACCGTTTACTTTAAGAGTTGTACCAAATTTTGTTGCTTCTGCTGCTGATTCTGCACCTGGTTTACTTGCAATGAATACTGGAGCTGTATTATCAATTTCAAGAGTAATAGAAGCGGAACCAGAAGATTTATTCTGCCAGTCTATAGCTTCTACTTCGAAAGAATATTTGGCATCTGGAAGTTCCCAGTGATCAAATACTGAGGTTGGATCTGTGTCATCTACCGGTTTGTTGTTTGCATCAAGTGGCAGGTTGAGGTTGATCTGCCACTGACCGTTTGTAATTCCGTTCATCTGAATTACTTTTGGTTCGTAAGTTACACCAGTTGAGGCATTTCTGGCAGTAACCTTAATGTAGTTAACTCCCTTGTCATCGGTTGTATTACCAGCCATAACAAATGAGTCTCGAATAACAGGAACTGTTTCTTTGGAAGGATAAGTAATCTCTACAGTCGGTCTATCAATATCAACGGCTTCGCCTAGACCGATTTCACACGAGATGTTCGTAAAAATAAACAGAAAGGTGAATAACCCGCATGCAAAAAATTTTCCAAATCTTCTAACGTTTTTCATACACATACCTCAAAAAATGTACAATTCGTTAAACCACATAAAAACAGTTATGGTTTTCCATCTCTAATTATCGGCCACAAAATCTGTGAACATTAAATTTTGAAAGAAAGATTCCTATGTTTTTGATTAGTTTAAATAGGTAAGAATTAACTCTCCAAATAAAAAATTAATTCTTCTTTTCTATTCATGGCAAATTTTTTTATGATTTTTGATGATATTTTTGTGATATAATCTATCTGATAATTATCTTTAATGTTTTTCGGAGTTTTTATGTCTTTTTTTAAAACGGCTGCTATTTTTAGTAATTCCTGCGTGCTTCAGCGCAACAAAGTGATTGATATTTTTGGTACAACCACCCTTCCTGCCATTATAAAAGTTGAACTTTCAAAAGGTGGAAAAGTGATTTCAGCCAACGAAAGCTGGTTTTCAGAAGGTAAATGGTGTGTCTCTTTGCCAAAAATGGATGCCCAGACTGGTCTTGAATTAAAAATTATTGGTGTTTCTGGAGATAAAACTCATTCTTTTTCTTTTACAGATGTTGCTGTAGGTGAAGTGTGGCTTTGCGGAGGACAATCCAACATGGAATTTGAACTTCAAAACTGTACAGTAGGCCCTGACGCATTGGCAGAAGCAGCTGATCCTAACGTGCGATTCTACTACACACAAAAAAAAGCCTGGCTTGACGACGATTTTTACGCTTCCGAAGCTAAAACTGCCTGGCAAAAGTGGGATTCTGATGGAAAAAAGGCCTGGAGTGCCGTAGGATTCTTCTTTGCAAAAAAACTTGCCTCTGATCTTGGCATAACTGTTGGTTTGATTGGCTGCAACTGGGGCGGAACAAGTGCATCTGCCTGGATGAGTGAGGACCGTCTTGCCTCCGACTCTGATTTAAAATCTTATCTTGATGAACAGGAAGCTGCCACCCGTGGTATTTCGGAAGAAGATCAGATTAAAGCTTACAATGATTATCTTGTAAGAGCTGCAGAATGGGATAAACGGGCTCAAAAAGTGTGGGCTGTAAATCCAACAATCGACTGGGAAGAGCTTCAGCAGCAGATTGGTAAAAATGAATATCCGGGTCCAAAAGCCTGCAACAATCCTTATAGACCATCGGGACTTTACAAATGCATGCTGCAGCGAATTATGCCTTACACAATGAAAGGTGTTTTATGGTATCAGGGCGAAAGTGATGATCACAAACCTGCCATGTACAGAAAGCTTTTAACCCGCATGATTGAAAACTGGCGCACCGACTGGCACGATCCTTCCCTTCCTTTTGTGGTAGTTCAGCTGCCAGGTCACCGCAACAAGAACGATCCGGATTTTAAACACTGGCCTTTGATTCGTCAGGCACAGGCAGAAGTGTGCAGCAGTGTTTCTAATGTATATCTTGCATGTGCACTTGATTTGGGTGCTTATAATGATATTCATCCTAAATTCAAAAAATGTATTGCAGATCGCATGGAATCCATTGTTTTATGTAAAATGTACAGACAAATTGCAGAAAATACTGGGTTTTTGAACGATAATGACTTTACAGGTATTATTTCACCGGTTTTGGAAAGTGCCCTAATTTGTAAAGACAAAATTATAATTCAGTGTGAAAATGCTTCTGCTGGTTTTGAAATTTGTACAGACAATGACCGTATGGACCACTATATTTCCATGGAAAAACACCAGGGACGTAATCTTTCCAAGTCAGAAATTGAAAACTGGACAGGCTTTGAGATTGCAGGTTCGGATGGAAATTTTGTTCCAGCAAAAGTTGTTTTTGATGGCAGCAAAATCCACCTAAGTTCACCTGATATAAAATATCCTAAAGAAGCCAGATACAGCTGGTTTAATTATTCACCAATTGTTGTTTATGGCAAAAAGAACCATCTGCCTTTAGCTCCTTTTTGGTTCAAATAATTTTCTAAGGATTATTACCAGCGGATAAGATACAGCAAGTTTTACAATCAAAAATGGTATGTTTCGTAGCGTGCACAGCATAAAGGCATCACCGTAAGAAATTGGAAGCTTACCCTTTTGCAAGTTTTCCCTGCTGATGCATTTTACATACCAAATAATTCCCGGTGCCTGAACCACTATGTAAGCTGCTATCAAAATCAGTAATAATTTTATCAAAAAGAACCAGTCGGTTTTTCGTGCTCTGGCAGCAGCCTCAGCTTTTTCCAGAAGTCCGGCAGGTTCCTTTTTTTTAAGTACATTTCCCATCAATAAGCCACACAAAAGTGAAGCCAGGAAAATCCCCCAAATAAAGCCGCCATAAAGTCCTGTAAGAACAGCTGTTCCTCCACCATATTTTGTTCCATTTGGAAGTACTGGAAGTCCAATCATGCCAAAAACGATAAATAATCCTACTGCACCAGCACCCTGAAATCCAAAAACACAGGCTATTAAAATGGCTAGTGCATCCTGAATATTTACTGGACAAAATGCCGCTACACAAAGAAGAAGTGCAGCCCCTACCGTATATAATGAACCTATATTTTTATCTTTGTTTTCCATGTTTTTATTCTACCTTAAATAATTTTGCTTGCCAAACCTAGTTAAACGTTTTACTCTTTTTATAGAAACATTTGGAGGACAAAATGAATAATGAAAATCCACTTCCATCACTTTGGAAGGCGTACCAAAAATATTTTCATATTGGAACTTCTGTAAGTGAATTCCAGCTTAAATTTCCAGGCCCTGGCACACAGATTATTGTTGATCACTTTGATGAAATTGTAGCAGAAAACGTTTGTAAACCTATGCATGTAACTGACGGTCGTGGAAACTATACTTGGGAAAAGGCCGACCAATTCCTTGAATTCGGCAAAGAAAACAACAAAAAAATCAGATGGCACACTCTTGTATGGCACAATCAGGCTGCACCAAAAATGTTCACAGATGATGATGGTAATTATGTAAGCAAAGATGAATTGAACCGCCGTCTGAAGGATTTTATTTTTACTGTTGGGGATCACATCAAAGGCAAGGTAGAATCAATTGATGTTGTAAATGAATGTATTTCCGACAAACATTTCAATCTGCGTACTTTGGAAGAACGTTCGCTTTTTAACGGTATTATTGGTCCTGAATATATCGACAACGCTTTTTATTGGGCAAGAGAAGCCTGTCCAAACACTCAGCTGGTTATTAATGACTACAACCTGGAAACTATCGAAGCTAAACGAGACGGACTTTATAATCTTGTAAAAGGAATGATAAGCCGCGGTGTTCCTATTGATGCTGTTGGTCTTCAGATGCACATCAACATGTATAATCCACCTGTAAAACAGATTGAAGAAGCTATTGAACTTTACGGAAGTCTTGGTTTGCAGGTAATTCTTACCGAAATGGAAGTTTCAGCTTACGAGTTTGAAGATAAGAGTCTTAAAGTTTATGACGCAGATTTTTTGAATAAACAGGCTGACCGCTATGAAGAGCTTTTCAAATGCTTTAAGCGTTGTTCCGAAAAAGGACTTTTAAAAGATGTTGTTTTATGGGGAACTGCAGACTGTATTAGCTGGAAAAACAATTTTCCTGTATTTGGTAGAGGTGATAACTGTCTTCTTTTTGACCGTATCAATGAACCAAAACCTGCATTCTTCCGCCTTATTGATTTAGCAAAAAACTAACTATACTGGAGTAAACATATGAAAAAACTACTATTTATTGCACTTTTTGCAGCATTTGTCTTTACATCTTGCAAAATTTCCAAAGATGTTGAAATCATCAGCAAGGTTTCTGAGACCCGTTACACTGTAAATTGTGTAGACATTGATGACTCTGTCAATCTTAATGCCAAGCTTGACGGTGAAAAAGGAATTACAATGATCAGCGGAAAAAAGGTAACTGCCCGTTATCCACTGAACATTGATCTTTCGTATTTTGCAAACAACGAAGTGGATATTACTTTTTCCGCCGATGTTCGCATTGATTCTGCAAATCCTTCTGAAACTTTTGCAATCATGTTGAATGATTATTCTTTGAATTTTCCAAAGCTTGTTAATGAAAAAATCACCACAAAGGAATGGCATCATGTAAGCGGAAAATTGATTGTAACTCTGGATGGGAAAAAACAGCTTTACCTTTCTCCTGTTGGCCTGGACATTCCTAACACAAATATCTATCTGAAAAACTTTAAGATGAATATTCTTTGTGAAAAAGATGACAGTCCTCGTGAAAGCTTTGCAGATGCACCTAGTCTAGCCCAAGCCTATGCTGGAAAATTTGAATACTTTGGTCTTGCCATCGGCCGAAATGAACTGGAAAACAAAACTGTTCAGGAGCTTCTTAAACGCCATGCTACCTGTATCACCATGGGAAATGAATTTAAACCAGATTTTACTTTTGCCTGGGCTCCTCCAAAAAAACTCATTGATTTTAAGGCAGAAGATGGAAAAACTTACAAAGTGCCTGAATCAATCTCCATGCGTGACGTTGCTGCCTGTCTTAAAGCTGCCCGTGACAATGGTCTTATGATGCGTGGCCACGTTCTTGTTTGGCACTCACAGACTCCTCACTTTTTCTTTACAAAAGACTGGACTAACGAAGGAAAACTTGTAGATAGAGCCGAAATGACTGCACGCCAGGAATGGTACATCAAATATGTTCTAGATTATGTACGTCAGTGGGAAATTGACAACAACAACGGTGAACATGTAATTCGATATTGGGATGTTGTAAATGAAGCAATCAACGATAATCCTACTTCGGAGGCCTGGTTCCGTACAAATGGTGACTGGTATGAAGTTTACGGTGATGAATCTTACATTGTGAATGCTTTCCGCTTTGCAAATAAATACGCTCCAGCTGATGTAAAGCTTATTTACAACGATTACAGTTGTGCCGCCGGACAGGAACGTTCTGATCTTGGTAAGCATGGTGCAATTCTTCGACTTATTGATGAAATCCTTGCAACCCCTGGTACCCGCCTTGATGCAGTAGGAATGCAGGGTCACGTAAACATTAATTCAGCTGTTACCGGACCAAACAGTTTTGAAAGTGCTGTCCAGAATTTTCTTTCCCGCGGAATTGATGTTCAGATTACTGAACTTGATATTGCCAACGGAGATTTGAAGTACAGTCCTTTGAAGCTTAAAAACCGCTACAAAGAATATTATTCTCTTTTCCTTAAATATCGTAAAACAGATGATAAGGCTAACGGTATTACCGGTGTTACAATCTGGGGCTTAAATGATGAAAGTACCTGGCTTAACAACATGGAAATGTACAAAGGACACACTCAGTATCCTTTAATCTTTTCTACAACAAAATACCTGACTAAACCAGCTTTCTACGGAGTTCTGGAAGCTTTGGATGAATAAAATTGAACTGAACGTGTTTCAGAATCTATAAACTACAATGCAGGGGCTTCTACCGGAGTTGATTCTTCGGCAGGAGCCTCTTCTGTTTTTTCTACGCTTTCTGTTGTTTCTGCTACGCTTTCTGTTTTAGCTGCAGTTGTTGTAGCTACAGTTTCCTTTTTTGGAGCTGTATGAATCAATCTTACTTCTTCTACCTGATTCTTGTGGCGTGACTTCAACAGCAATGAATGTGAATCTGCTTTGTACAGATAACCTGAACTGTTGTAGATTTCAAAGTCATAGGCCATGCGGAAGTCCATATTGTAAATGTAAATATTGTTGAATGGTTTTACGCCTCGCAAGATAACGTAATGAGTGCTTCCTTCTGGGAAGTCAATTTCCATTGTTTCGTTTCCGCTGGAATCTTTTGTAAATGTAATGTCCTTAGCACAAGTCCAGGCCCATGTAACATCATCTCCAGAAGTATTAAGTTTAACAAAGTGTGGATAGAAAGTATTGTTGTGAACAAGAACCGGATAGATTTCTCCAAGAGTCTTGAAATCAAAGGAACTGCTTTCTGCCATGTAAGATGCAATAAGAAGCTTTCCGCTGTTGGCAAGGTTTCTGTCTTTAATAAGTTCACCGTAACGCATAAGTGCATCACCAATCTCAATTGCCTGAATTACCGAAAGGAATGATCCATTTGATGAGATTGTCAGTACATTTTTATCATAAACACAGGATTTTTCAATAATTTCCAAGATACGTGGAATTACTGGTTCCATGTGGCGGACAAAGTTTCTGCTTAAAGGATACATTTCAACATAAAGACGAAGAATACCGGCCAGCTGCTGGAGTGTCAGTGTATCTGGATTAAGCTTGCCCACCATCTGCATGATTGCCTTTACCTGAGCTGTTCCTGTATAAATGTACATAAAGCTTGCCATATTGTGTTCTGTAAGGAATTCAAGATTGCCGTTGTAAGCCTTTCTAATCAAATCATTTTTGGTGTTGATTGTTGTTGTAAGTGTGTTGTTTGTTTCTGACAGACTGTTAAAGTAAGGTGCCGAAAGGTAAGTGCGTTTTGCTGATTTTTTGAAGCTGGCAGGTATTTCTTCAATTGTCTGGTTGTATTTGCCTTTTTCAGACATGGCTGCAACGTAAGAAACAATGGCCTGTTCTGTCATCTGTGATTCACTGGCTGTTCGGAATGCTGAAATAAGATTGTCTTTGAATGCCGAAATTACTGCAAGGTAGTTGCTTTCTGCTTCTGGTGCAAGCTCGTCAATTGTTTCAAAAGTAAAGTTCTTCTGTGTTTCCTTGTAGACATCAAAGCTTGCCACCTGAATTGCCTTTGAAAGTGTAAGATAATCATCTTCAAAAAGATCAGCTGTAAATGCCCAGATGTCTTTTTTTCCATTCAAGATAATCTGATTTTCTGACTTACTTTCAATTCCAAGAGTTGATGCAATTTTGTATGGCAGCTGAATTTTTTCGATATTTTCGGGAAGATCAGCTGTAAGACTGAATGCGGCATTTTCTGTTGTATCAGTCATTGAAACAATAAGATTTACTTCATCACCAAAAGTAAAAGAATATGTAAGCTCATCAACCTTTTTCCAGGCTGTAAGTGGGAGTACGCGTTTTTCCACTTCATTTTTGTAGAATGCATATAAAGGATGTGCTTCATCGGTAAAAAATGAAAGTCCGCTAAATGTAAGCTGGAATCTATCCTGAAGTACATTTTTGTTATTTTCATCCAGAGTCTGATTCAAAGTAAACTGAAGATTTCCATTTTTTACATTAATGATTGAATCATTTCTAAATTGAATTACAAAAATACCGATAATGATAGCAAAGTCTACAATCAGAAGACCCAGAGCTTTTTTAAATTTTCTTGCGCGCATGACTGCATTTTACTTGAAAATTGACTAATAGTTAAGGGTTTTCCAATTTTTCTAACAGGGTAAAAAATGAAAAAGATTGCAAAAAAAATGGTTATGGTGATTGCCGTTACATCACTTTTTTTTAGCTGCGGAACAAAGCAGGTTGAAGAAAAAAGTGTTTCTGAAGAATCGCCAAAATTAAAAATTGAAGTTGAAGAAAAAAAAGCTCCTGAGGATCCGCCAAATGTAAAATTCGCAAAAGAACTTCAGAAGCTTTTGAAAGAAAATGATCGTGCTGGAGCTATTGCTCTTTTTGATTCTATTCCCGAAGAGCTTTATGCCCAGAAAGATATGAAGGTACTTTACGCATCTCTTCTTATGTCCGACAAGCAGCTGGAAAAGGCTCAGGAAATTGCTGATTTTCTTTTTGAAGAATTCCCGGATGATACTGAGGTTCTGGAGCTTTGCAGTATCATTGCCCTTGCCCGTGGAGATTCATCTCGTCAGAAGACAATCAATAATCAGATTTTAAAAACCGATCCTTATAATTCTGCAGTAAACATCCAGATGGCTGACAGTTATGCTTCTGGAAAAAAATACAAACAGGCTCTCCAGTATTACAAAAAAGCTCTTGTAAAAGATTCCACCAATGCTGACGCACTTTTTGGTGCTGGTAAAATGAGCTTTTATTCCGACGATTTAAAATCTGCAAAAAATTATTTTGAAAAAATCCTGGAAAACGATCCTGAAAATGCAGGTGCTTTGGCCTATCTTGGAAAGCTTTATTACGATGAAGAAAATTTCCTTAAAGCAGCCGAATATTGTGAAGCCGCTCTTAAACAGGAGCCTTACAATTACGATTACCGCCTTGATATGGGAACTTACTACCGTTATCTTGGCCGCTACGAAGAATGTCTTGAACAATGGAAAATTGCTGTTTCCATCGATCCTGAATATTTTTTGGCCTATGCTTATCTTGCAGGTGAATACGACGCTGAAGGAAAATTCACAGAAGCTCTTGAAAATTACCGCATGGTTATCAAGACAAATCCAAAATACTGGTATGCCTACGAATCAACAGCAATCCTGGAATGGCACGAAAAAAATTGGGAAGCTGCCAGAAATTACTTTACCAAAGCCTGGGAAATCAGCGGCAAAAAAGATTCTTCTTACGCACTTATGATTGCAGCTACTTACTGGAAACAGAATGATAAAGTCAATATGAAAAAATTCCTGCAGCAGGCAATGAAGCTTACCACCGACAGAGAATCTGTTGATTTCCTCATGCTTCGTTTCTACAATGATAACTATGTTAAAGCTGCCGAAACAACTTTAAAAAAGAACATTGAAAAACTTTCTAACACAAATAAAAAAGGCAAGATGTGGTACTACCTCGGTCTGTACTACGAGCTTTCGGGAACAGAATCTGGTGCAGCAGAATGGTATTCAAAAGTTATCTCACTTCAGGCACCAATGTTTTTTGAATACAGACTTGCTGAATGGAGTTTACAGTAATGAGTCAGACACAAAAAATTATTGAGCTTAATGGGCGAAAAATCACTCTTATTGGAACTGCACATGTTTCAGCTGAAAGTATTGTAGAAGTTGAAAATGCAGTTCGCCAGATTAAACCTGACTGCGTGTGTATTGAACTTGACGACCGTCGCCTGGACAGCCTTAAAAACAAAGAAAATTATAAGAACCTTGATATTATAGCTGTCCTTAAACGTCACGAAGGTTTTATGATGTTTGCTAACATTATCCTTGCTTCTTACCAGAAACGCATGGGTAAAAACTCGGGAGTAAATCCTGGTGATGAAATGCTGGCCGCCATTCGTGTTGCTGATGAACTGAATATTCCTGCTGTTATGGTAGACCGTCCAATCCAGATCACTTTAAAACGTGCCTGGTCAACAAACAGCTTCTGGGGAAAATGCAATCTTCTTGCCACCCTTGTAAGCAGTGCTTTTTCAAAAGAAGAAGTATCCGCCCAGGATATTGAAAATCTTAAAAACTCCAGCGAAATGGATTCCATGATGGATGATATGGCAAAAGAAATGCCTGTTGTAAAAAAAGTACTCATTGATGAACGAAACAGTTATCTTGCTACAAAAATCTGGGAATCTACAGGATCAAATATTGTTGCCGTTCTTGGTGCAGCACATCTTCCTGGTGTAATTGAAGAACTGGAAAAATTAGCCGCAGAAGATAAAGATGGAATTGGCTCTGAAAAACGTGATGCCTATATTTCCGAAATCTCTGCTGTACCTCCAAAATCTGCTGGTGGAAAAATTATCGGCTGGATTTTACCTATACTAATTATACTATTAATTGGTTTAGGTTTTTATTACGGTGGAAAAACAAAGGGTCTGGACATGACAATTGCCTGGTGTCTTTGGAACGGTATTCTTGCTGGTATATTTACGCTCATTGCAGGAGGCCATCCACTTACCATTCTGGCAGCTGTTGTTGGTGCTCCAGTAACTTCCTTGTGTCCGGTAGTTGGAGTTGGCATGCTTACTGGAATTGTTCAGGCTCTTGTAAAAAAGCCAAAGGTAGCCGACATGGAAACTGCTGGTGATGATGCAAATTCCTTGAAAGGCTGGTACAAGAACCGAATCCTGAATATTCTTCTGATTTTCATTCTGTCATCTATAGGAAGCTCCATTGGTACTTTTGTTGCCGGTGCAGATTTTGTTTTAGCCATTAGTGAAATGATTAATAATTTCCGCTAGAATATTGAACCGAAAATAAACAACTATAATCACATTTAGGAGTGTGAAATGAACAAACACAAGATGCAAATCCTTCAGGAGCTTGCCAAAAAAAACGGACCACTTTGCGTTGGACTTGATACCTCTCCAAAGTATTTTCCTGAAAATCTGATTAAAGAACTGGGTGGTGAAGCCTGTGTTTTAGAATACAACAAAAAACTGATTAATGCTGTTACTGCAGAAAATCTTGCATGTTGTTTTAAAATCCAGATTGCCTATTATGAAGCAATGGGTCTGGCCGGAATGAAGATTTATGCAGATACACTTAAAGCCGTAAAGGACAGCGGAGTAATTGCAATTTCTGATATCAAACGTGGTGATATTGCTGCTACTGCTGATGCTTACGCAAAAGCCCATTTCACTGGTGATTTTGAAACTGACATCATTACTGTAAATCCTTATATGGGATTTGATACTCTTAAACCATTTACATCTTATGCTGCACCTGAACTTGGTGGAAAAGGTGCTTTTGTTCTTCTGTGCACTTCAAATCCTGGTATGGTTGATATTGAACATCAGGAGCTTAAAGCAGGTGGACTTCTCCTGGATCGAGTGGGAAATGAACTTACCAGAATTGGTGATGAATACAAAGCTTCTTATGCTGATCAAACCTGTTATCCTGTAGGTGCTGTTGTTGGTGCCACTCAGGAAAAAGATGCACGTATTTTGCGTGATAGATATCCAAATATGTTCTTCCTTATTCCAGGATACGGTGCTCAGGGCGGTGCAGCTCGTATTGCGGCAACTTTACTTGATAAAGCCGGTGGAGCTGTTAATAGTTCCCGTGGAATTTTGTGTGCCTGGCAAAAAGATCCAGAACTGGCAGAAAAAAGGGATGCTGGTACAGTATCCATTGAAGACATGGTAAAAAGTGCCGTAAAAGCCTGTAAAACCAGTAAAGAAGAACTGATTGCTTCAGCTATTGAAGTAAACGGTAAATACTAGAAAAACACAAATTATCAATATTTATGTAAGGCTCTTCCATCCGTGTAGCGCTCATTGAGCCTGTCGAAATGACTGCTACACTAAATTTGGTGGTTTCGACCCTTCGACATGGCTCAGGGACCGTAAACTCAACCACCATAATGCAAACTAATTGGACAGCCACTTCCTAGATATAACATGCTTTTCAAAACCTGAAACCAATCGGGCTGTCCCATAAGTATTGAGTGTAGCGCTCATTGAGCCCTTCGACAGGCTCAGGAACCACCTGTCGAAATGACTGCTACACTAAATATGTGGTGGTTTCGACCCTTCGACAAGCTCAGGATACCACCCTTCGACATGGCTCAGGGACCGTAAACTCAACCACCCTAAAGCAAACTTATTGGCCACCCACTATGCGTGTGAGAGATAAAAGCTTATATAAAAAAAGCTTTCCTCGAAGGTGTACAATAAGAATGTTCAAGTCTATTACATAACACCAAGGAGGAAAGCTGAATGACAAATATAAGAGACTCATTGAGTAATACAAAATGTTTGAATAATTATAACATTATGTTTACACCAAAGTACAAAATAAAGCAATATATGGACAGCAGATTTGGTTTATTTTGTTTATTAACGAACAATCGTATGTTTTTAAACTAACTAACTATCGTTAACTTCAAATTGTTAATAACTTTGTTGATAGTGTTTACAAATTGCTGTTTCACGTGAAACACTACCACCCTACTCTGCAATTTTGTTAATAAGTCTGTGAACAAAGTTAATAACTCGCGATTTTTACAAGAATTCATTATACAAACCTTACTTCCATTTTTCTGACTGTTTAACGTGAAACATTCTTAGCATTACTTAATTTTTCTATTTTGAAATATGTTCTGAATGCCAATTAAATTGGCAGAATTACATTTCGCAAACATATTATTAGTGGAAACTGAAAAGGCTGTCCCAAAAGTAATGAGTGAAGCGTTCATTGAGTCCTTCGACAGGAGGTTCCTGAGCTTGTTGTTCTTCGGTCAGAAATAACTTCCTGTGGTGAGTTTATTTTCTAGCAGCACAATTTCTCTACCAAAAGTAATGAGTGAAGTGCTCATTGAGCCTGTCGAAATGACTGCTACACTAAATGACCGTAATGCAAACTAATTTGACAGTCCTTTTGGTAGTGATTTTGTTTCACGTGAAACACTCACCCAGAAATATCAAGCTCTTCAAAACCAAATTTGAAACCAGTCTGATTATTTGTTCTTCGGTCAGAAATTACTTTCTGTGTTTCTATTATTTTTAGCAGCACAATTTCTCTACCAAAAGTACATTATCCCTACCGTGTAGAGGATTTCAGAATTCAAGACAAATCTTAAAACCAGAAATCAATAGGCTGTCCCAAAAGTAATGAGTGTCGCGCTCATTTAGCCCTTCGACAGGAGGTTCCTGAGCTTGTCGAAGGGTGGTTCCTGAGCTTGTCGAAGGGCTCAGGGAGCGTAAACTCAACTACCGTAATGCAATCTTATTGAGCAGCCCCATTGGTAGTGATTTTGTTTCACGTGAAACAGTCCCCCCGATAAACCAAGCTTTTCAAATCCTTAAACCATTATGTTTCACGTGAAACACTCTTGTTATTGCATTACTTCTTATTTTGCTGAATAAAGCTATGACAATTTCTTGGTGACTATGCTTCTAGCAGATTGATAACACGTAAGCTGAATGACTGACTCCATATATAATATCTTTCTCAATATGTAACGCAATTCTCAACGCAATATGAATATCAACAAAATATGAAAGAGCGTCAGTACAAAGGCATTTACTTACAGGTGCTTCCCAAAAGTATTTAGTGTAACGCTCACTTGCTCGTCGAAATGACTGCTACAATAAATACGTCGAGTCAAGTCACGCTAACGCTTAAAGTCTTGACTTTGCCGTTTTTAGGGTTTGTAATAAACCCAAAATAAGTGGTGGTTTCAACCCTTCGACTTGGCTCAGGATACCACCCTTCGACAGGTGGTTCCTGAGCTTGTCGAAGGGCTCAGGGACCGTAAACTCAACCACCGTAATGCAAACTAATTGTACAGCCCCATTGGTAGTGATTTTGTTTCACGTGAAACACTCCCCCACAGATAAACAAATTTTCAAAACCTTAAACCAATATGTTTCACGTGAAACATTCCCCTCCCCTTTCCCCTTCGCTACATTCTGATTAATCTATCTAAGATTCTAAAACTTGTTCTGGTGGATGACGCCTGGATCTAGTGGAAGGAGATTATCAATATCGGTGTTCAAGATTATTTTTAGATTTCTGAATTTTTTTCATTTCTCTAAAATATCAGCAAAACTGTTTCACGTGAAACATTATTTTCTTTGCACTTATTAACGTTATCAACAAAGTTATTAACATTTCATGTTTGGAATGTTTCACGTGAAACACTTCACCAAAAGTACAAGAATGGTTTAAAAACAAAAAGTCGGTTGCGTGCTGACACAACCGACTTCTGCCTGATGGTTATATATATATTCCCAGGCAACCATTCCGTATGTAAAGAAAAAATGAATGGCCGCTCCCTTTAGGTTTATTATTCAATAAAACACTCAAGATGTCAACTAATATTTTAAATATTTTAACTAACAGTCGTTAGTTTTATTTATCTACCGAACGTTAGTTAGTTAACACCTACTCTTCGTCTTTCTTCTCAACCTTATCAATACCTACGATATAATCAGGATCAGTAACCTTAACTACAGAAACCCCTGAAGCTGCTGTTCCCTGTTCTTTAATATCACTGGCTTTGAATCTCAAGGTTTTTCCCTGACTTGTCATACAAACAAGTTCATCTTTTTCACGGATAGAAAGAGCTCCAATAATTTCACCCTTACCATCAACATTACCAAAGATTTTTTGACCACCAGTTCCACGACCGTGAACACTGTAAGAATCAAAAGAAACTCGTTTTCCATAACCACGTTCTGTAATAACAAAAATAGCTGCATCATCTTCGTGTTTAACTGCAGCAGCAATTTCGTCTCCAGAAGCAAGTTTCATTCCCTTTGTACCACGGCTTGCACGTCCCATTGGGCGAACCATATCATCAGAAATACGAAGAGCCTTACCACGGCGTGAAACCATAAGAATATCGCTCTTATCGTTTGTCTGAATTGCACTGATCAGGCGGTCACCAGAATCAAGCTTGATACAGATAATACCACGTGTTTTGGCATTGGCAAATTCATTTGTTCTTACTTTCTTTACAACGCCGGCTGCTGTTGTCATAAACAGGAACTGGTCGTCGCTGAATTCTTTAAGGGAAACAATAGTTGTAATTTCTTCATCAGGTCCAAGAGCAAGAAGACTCTTAACATGAGCACCACGACTGTTCTTTTCAGATTCTGGAATTTCATGAACTTTTACCCAGTATGCTTTTCCCAAGTTAGTAATGAAAACCATGTGATCTTTTGTAGAACCAATGAACAGCTGGTTGATATAATCTTCATCGGCAAGATTTGTAGAATTACTTCCTGTTCCACCCCTACCCTGTTTCTTGTATTTAGAAGCAGCAATTCGTTTGATGTATCCAAGGCGTGAAATCATCACAACCATGTCTTCATCTTTAATCATATCTTCTACATTGATGCTTTCAACTTCACCAGCAACAATATCAGTTTTACGGTCATCACCATATTTATCAACAATTTTGTCTGTTTCTTCTTTGATAAGAGCAAGAATTTTTTCATGGTTAGCAAGCAGATCTTCCAGGTGTGCAATAAGAGACCGAATTTCACCCAACTGATTGCGCAGTTCTTCAATACGAAGATTAGTCAAAACACCTAAGCGGAGATCTACGATTGCCTGAGACTGTTCTTCATCAAAGCCAAATCTTTCTTCAAGTTTAAGCTTGGCTTCATCTTCAGTACGGCTTCCGCGGATAATTGCAATTACTTCATCAACAACATCAACGGCTGTAATCTTAGCTTCAAGAATATGTTCTTCGTGTTTTGCTTTTTTAAGTTCAAACTTTGTTCGGCGGGTAATAACCTGATCACGATGATCAACGAAACACTGAATAAGCTGCTTCAGATTCAAAATCATCGGACGTCCATTAACCAGAGCCAGGTTGATGATACCGTAAGATGACTGAAGTGCAGTTTTTGCAAAAAGCTGATTCAGAACTAATTTGGTCATTGCACCGCGTTTCAAATCAACTTCAATACGAACATCGTCTCCATGAGAACCATCGTTTACTCGTTCAATTCCTTCAATCACCTTGTCACGGGCAAGCTCACCGATTTTTGTAACAAGATCAGTTGTTCGTGTCTGGTAAGGGATTTCTGTAAAAATGATTGATTCTTTACCCTTAGTATCAGTTTCGATTGTGAACTTGGCACGGAGCATAATTTTACCGCGACCAGTTCTGTAAGCATCACCGATTCCTTTACGACCAAAAATTGTTCCGCCGGTAGGGAAATCAGGACCTTTAACAAAGTGCATCAAATCATCAATTGTGCAGTCAGGATTGTCGATATAAGCCGAAATAGCCTGTCCAATTTCACGCAGGTTGTGTGGAGGCATGTTTGTTGCCATACCAACAGCAATACCTGTAGAACCGTTACAGAGCAGGAATGGAAAAGCTCCTGGCAGAACTGTTGGTTCTTTGCGTGTATCATCAAAGTTTGGAATAAAATCTACGGTTTCTTTTTTGATGTCTTCAACCATTTCTTCAGCGATTTTAGACATCTTTGCTTCGGTGTAACGGTAGGCAGCAGCTGGAGAACCATCGATACCTCCAAAGTTACCCTGTTTTGTAACAGGCATGTAACGCATTGAAAAAGCCTGTCCAAGACGAACCATTGCATCATAAACAGATGCGTCTCCATGTGGGTGATAACGTCCAAGTACATCACCGACTACAGTGGCACATTTTTTTGTCTTTCCACCAGAAGTAAGTCCTTCTTCTGCCATAGCATAAAGAATACGGCGGTGAACTGGTTTAAGACCATCACGAACATCAGGGAGAGCACGTTCAACAATAACCGACATTGAATAATCAATGAAGGAACGCTGCATTTCGTGTTCAATTGGAGCTGTAAGAACGAATCCGCCTTCCGGTGTCTGTCTTTCTTCGTATTTAATATTTTCGATCATTTGCTATACGTCCAGTGTTGCATAAACTGCATTTTCTTCGATGAACTTACGACGTGGATCAACATCATCACCCATAAGAATTGAGAAGATGTGATCTGCTTCAATAGCGTCCGTAATCTTTACCTGTTTCATTTTGCGGTTAGCAGGATCCATTGTTGTTTCTTTAAGCTCCTGCCATTCCATTTCACCAAGACCTTTGTAGCGCTGTACTTCGGCTTTATCACGGTTATCACCAAGTTCTTCCAAAGCACGGTCTCTTTCTTCATCACTAAATACAAATCTTTTAAATTTAGTCTTTTTATATTCAACGCGATAGAGAGGTGGCATAGCAATATAAACATAACCTTTTTCAATCAATTCAGGCATAAAGCGGTAGAAGAAGGTCAAAAGCAAAGTTGAGATATGTGCACCGTCAACATCGGCATCGGCCATAATGATGATTTTATGGTAACGGAGTTTTTCGATATTCCAGGTTTTTCCAATTCCTGCACCAAGTGATGCAATTACCGGCATAAGCTTGTCGTTGTTATAAACCTTTTCAGGATGTACTTTTTCAACGTTGAGCATTTTACCCCAAAGCGGAAGAATAGCCTGGGTTTTTGGATTTCGACCCTGTTTGGCCGAACCACCGGCAGAATCTCCTTCGACAATGTAAACTTCACATTCTTCAGGTTTCTTTGATGAACAGTCAGCAAGTTTTCCAGGAAGACCAAAAGAGTCCATTCCAGTTTTGCGGTTTGTTTCAATTGCCTTGCGTGCCTTAATTCGACCAATAGCTTCATTTACAGCTTTTTCAAGAATAAGATTACAGTCCTGTGGATTCTGCTCACACCAAAGTGTAAGCTTGTCTTTAACAAGTGAATCTACAATTGTGCGGACTACAGTATTTCCAAGCTTAGTTTTAGTCTGTCCTTCGAATTGAGGTTCAGGAACTTTAACTGAAAGAACTGCTGTCAAACCAGTACGGATATCTTCACCGGTAAGTTTTTCAAGCTTAAGATCCTTTGCCTTGGCATCTTTTTTATCAGCCTTTGGATTCCATTTTGGATTAAGTTTTTTGAAGAGCTTTTCGTTTCCTTCAAAGAACTTATTCATTACAAAAGTAAGTGCATTTTTATAACCGTCCAGGTGAGTACCACCTTCTCGGGTATTAATGTCGTTTACATAAGAATAAATGCGTTCATCAAAACTGTCGTTGAACTGCATTGAAACATCAACAATGATGTCATCCTGTTCACCAGAAATAAACAAAGGTTCACCAGGAATTACTTTTTTTCCTTCATTCAAGAATTTTGTATATTCGTTGATACCGCCATCAAACTTAAGAACCAGCTCCTTTACTTTTTCAAGACGTTCATCACGGAAAGTAATCTGAATTCCTGGATTCAAAAAAGCAAGCTCACGAAGACGGGCAAGAAGTACATCAAAATCATAAACAATAGTTTCGGTAAAAATTGTTGCGTCAGATTTCCATCGGATTGTAGTACCAGTTGTATCAGAAGTACCAATTTCTTTTACACCTTCTTTTGAAGGAATACCTCGTTCAAATCTTTCTTCAAAAACTTTTCCATCGCGTTTAACTGTTGCAACAAGCCAGTCTGAAAGAGCATTTACACAAGAAACACCAACACCATGAAGACCACCGGAAACCTTGTAGTTAGACTTGTCAAATTTACCACCGGCATGAAGTTTAGTTAAAACCAGTTCAAGAGCAGATATTCCTGTTTTTTTATTGATATCAACAGGGATACCACGACCATCATCTTCAACACGACAGATATCATCTTTTTCAAGAGCAACTGTAATATTGTGACAGAATCCTGCCATTGCTTCGTCGATACAGTTATCAACTACTTCATATACCAGGTGATGTAAACCATTAGGACCAGTAGATCCAATGTACATACCAGGACGTTTTCGAACAGGTTCAAGTCCTTCAAGGACCTGGATATTATCTGCTGAGTAATTCTCTGACATCACTTTTTCCTTTTAACAAATTTTTGACAAGTCTATACATTCTACTAGAAATTTTTTTTAAAGTGAAGTTATAATAATCCTATGAACGAAAATAATTACATGGATGCCTGGCAATATGCCATGAATCAGCTCCACGAAGAATATAAAAGCAAAGGCGAAGAAAATACATTCATAACCTGGTTTAAACTGGATTATGTAAGCGACACAGTTGATACAATCACCGTTGCAGTTCCTTCAGAATTCATGGAAATGAAGCTGAATGAAAAAAATATATTTAACATCGTTCTTAATAAAATACGTCAGATTACAGGACAGGAAAATCTTCAATTTGAAATTACCGTAAAAAATCTTGAATTCAAAATTGAAGATACACCTGTTCAGGCAGAAAAATCTTCTTCAAGGGAATCAAATAATTCTTCCGCTGAACCAGAAAAACCTGCCCGTGTAAAAAATCCTACACTGGATGACGCTTATACTTTTGAAAAATTCGTTCCTGGTGAAAATTCAAATTTTGCTTATCAAGCTGCCAAAGCAGTTGCAGCAAATCCTGGAAACAAGTTTAATCCAATTCTTTTTTACGGTGGATCAGGACTTGGAAAAACTCACCTTATGCAGGCAATTGGAAATTACATCAACGACAATGCAGATCACAAAATGAAAATCTGCTATGTACGTTCAGACGATTTTATCAGTGACTTCATCAATTCAATCAATACTCAAACTCAGGATAAATTCAAAGCAAAATACCGAAATCTTGATGTACTTCTTCTGGATGATATTCACGCAATTGAAGGAAAAGAAGGAACTCAGGAAGAACTTTTTAACACATTCAACGTTCTTTTCGGAAAAAAAGCACAGATGGTTTTTACTTGTGACCGCTCAGTTCGGGATATCAAAGAAATGGATGAACACCTGATTTCAAGACTTTCTAACGGAATGGTAATTGATCTTCAACCGCCTAACTTTGAAACACGATGCGCAATTATTCGAAAAAAACTTGAATCACTTGGTGTAAGTCTTGATAAAGATGTTATTGATTACATTGGAAAAGTAATTGAAACAAATGTCCGAGATCTGGAACAGGCTATTACAAAAGTAACTGGTTATGAAGATCTTACAGGAATTAAAGTTGATCTGGCTAAAGCAAAAGATCTTCTACGTGACTCAACATCTGACAACATGGGAAACGTAACTGTTGAAATAATTCTTAAGGTAATTGCAGAAAATTATGATGTTTCAGTTTTGGATATTAAAGGCAAAAAAAGAGACAACAGAACTGCAATGGCACGCATGATGGCAGCTTACCTTATCTTTAATCTGATGGATTATTCTCTGGTTGATACAGGACGTGAACTTGGCGGAAAAAATCATGCAACAGTAATTCATGCAAAAAAAACCATTGAAGATTTAAGAAAAACTGATCCAGACATGGAAGAAAAAATAAAATCACTTAAGAATCAAATTAAATACTATAAAAAGAAATAGCCTAAATTTTTGTATATAAAATGTTCATAATGTGGTAAAATAATGTTGATAACTTTTAAATCAGCAAAAAAGTGTGAATATGTTGATGAATTGTTCATAATACTAAACAGTTTATAAACGGTCTAAATTCTTGAAATTCAAGGACTTAGTTCACTTATCAACGTTATAAACGCCCCTACTATTACTACTACTAAAATTTATAAATTTAAGTATAAATAGGGATGTAAACAAAAAAAGGAGTCTAAAATGAAATTTACTTTTGACAGAGACGCAATGATTAAAGAAATTTCGATTGCACAGGAGATTATTACAAATAAAAGTCCCCTTTCAATTCTCTCAAATATTATGCTGGTTGCCGAAAACAACACTCTGGTAATTAAAGCAACAGACTCCACATTAAAATGGACTACTTCAATTCCAGTGGATATTGAACAGGAAGGAGCAACAACAATTTTCTGTGACAAATTTATGAGCATTCTTTCTTCACTTCCATCTGGAGAAGTTGAGTTCAAACAGGAAGACATTAAAGTTACAATTAGCTCAACAGTAAAAAGATTTAAAGCTCAGTTGAACAGTCAGGCTTCCGAAAAATTCCCTGAGCTTGGAAGTACAGAACAGGTTCCATTCTTTGAAGTTCCAGCAAAAGATTTTAAAGAAATGATCCGTCAGACAATTTTTGCCGTTTGTGATGATAAACAGCGTTATTTCATGACAGGAGTTTACTTTGCAAAGGAAGAACAGAATCTTGTAATGGTAGCAACAGATGGTCACCGACTTTCACATATTACTAAACCAATTGCAAATAACATTCCAGATTTTTCACCTGCAATTGTTCCTACAAAAATTCTTGGACTAATTTTGAAACATGCTTCTGATGAAGGAAATATTTTTGTTTCGGTAATTGACCGTGCTATTTTTGTTAAATTTGCAAATTACGAATTCATTTCAAATCTTATTGATGGACAGTATCCGGCTTATAAAAAAGTAATTCCTGAAAGTCTTGCCTATACTTTCCAGGTAAATAAAGAAGATCTTGATGCAGCTCTTAAACGCATTACAACAATGGTTGACCGCAAAAAAAGTCGAATCATTTTCAAGATTGAACCAGGTTCACTTAATCTTATTTCACCAGAAAGTGACATGGGTAATGCCGAAGAACAAATTCCTTGCCGTTATGCCGGAAATCCTTGTTCAGTTGGATTGAACTTTGTTTACATTGCAGACCTTCTTAAAGTAATCGACAGTGAAAATATAGTATTCAATTTCAATGCCGAATTTGATAATGACGACGATGTTCGAATCAACAAAGCTTTCAACGTAAAATCAGAAAAGGATGCAGATTACGAACATATTATTATGCCAATGAACTACTAGTGAGATCCTTTAAAATTTGGATGACACGGAAATTCAATGTTTCTAAATGCTGCTTTTTATAATTACAGAAACCTGAAAAATGAACGAATAGACCTTTCTTCGCGGGAGGTCTATTTTGTTGGAGAAAATGGTCAGGGAAAATCCAATCTTCTGGAAGCACTTTATTACCTGGCTTATGGGGTTTCATTTCGAACACATACAGATTCTCAAATTGTCCGCCACAACGAAAAGGACTTTAGTGTAAATGCAATGTTTCAAAAAGAATCAAACACCGAAAAAGTGGGCATTATTTTTGAAGGCGGAAAAAAACGAATTGAAAAAAACGGAAAAAAGATTACAGATCGAAAGGATTTGATTAACACAATACCCTGCATTCTTTTTTGTCACGATGATATGCGTTTTGCGGTAGGTGAACCAGAGTGTCGCCGATTTTTTATTGATCAAAGTCTTTCACTTTACGATTCACTTTACATTGAGGATATGAGGAATTATAAAAAAATTCTGAAATCCCGTAATCTGATTCTTAAAGAAAAAAATTACGAAATGCTCAGCGTTTATGACCAGCAGCTTGCAGTAACAGGACTTGTTATTCAGGAAAAACGTAAAAAAGCAATTTTCATGTTTAATCAGATTTTTGGAAAACTTTTTTACGAAATTACAGGAATTGAAGGTGTAAAAATTGCTTATGCACCAAGCTGGAAAGAGATAAAAGATGGCGTAAATTTTCGGGTGCCTTCGGCACAACAGATTATTACCCATTTAAACTCACAACAGGAGCTTGATAAACACATGGAAACTACCATGACAGGTCCCCACCGTGACAGAATCGGATTTTTATACGAAGGACGAAATTTTATACAGACAGCGTCTACCGGACAATGCCGTTTAATTTCTTTAATTCTGCGGGTAGCTCAAGCTGTTTATTATACCCGCGCCACCGGCTTCAAACCAGTTCTCCTTATGGATGATGTGCTTTTGGAACTGGATCCTGAAAAACGCCGAAAGCTTACTGCCATGCTGCCTGAATACGAGCAGCTTTTCTGTACATTCTTACCGGGAGAACCTTACGAAAATTACCGCCGCGAAACAACAAAAGTATATTTCATAAAAAATGGGGAATGGAGCGATGAATAATTATGGAAATATGATGGACAGCGCGGAATTTATTTCCCGTCTGATGCAAACCATTGAAGCAAATACTTTTAATCAGAATTCCCAGCTGGTAAATACCTGGAAAAAAGTAGTGGGTTCTGTAAAAAATTATGGCGAGCGCCTTACGGCGCATACTCAGGTTGTAGATATTAAAAACGGCGTCCTTCTTGTAGAAACAGATCATTCCTCCTGGAATCAAATCTTACAGTTAAATTCCCGCTACATAATCAAAGGAATGAATATGTATGTGCCGGATTTAAAAATTCGCTCGCTGGCTTTTAAAGCAAGAGGTTCTGAAGCAAAGCTTTTTGATACCTATGAGGAAGCTTTGGAAAAAAGCCGCGCCGCCACCCGCCTCCAGATGGAAAAAGACGAAAAAACAATTAATGAATTCTATGAAAAACTGGATTCATCAAAAGCACAGGATAATCTTCAAAATAATGATGAAAAACTTCAACAGCCAGTAAAAATTGAAGGTGAACTTGCCGAAAAATTAGAAAGACTAAGAAATACTATGTTGACTAGCAACGAAGATAAATGATATATTTTCATACTACTTTTTTAATGCTTTTAACAGAAATATTTTAAAATTAATTATAAAGGAGTTGTTCAATGAAAAGAACATACCAGCCAAGTAAAGTAAAACGCAATAGAAAATTCGGTTTCAGAGCCCGAATGGCAACTAAAGGTGGACGCAAAGTACTCGCTCGTCGCCGCGCAAAGGGAAGAAGAAAGCTTTCAGTAGCAGACGAACACAACAAATATTAATCTCTAGGGATGGAAACAGACTCTAAGAAAACGGGCTTTTTTGAACGTGAAGAACGAATAAAAAAGCCCGCAGATTTTAAGAAACTGTTCAAAAACGGAAAAAAGGCAAGTATACCTGGAGCAAAAATTTTCTATTTGGAAAATGGTCTGGGCATGAACCGAATAGGTTTTCCTTTGAATCGTGGATACGGTAACGCGGTACAAAGAAACTTGTCAAAAAGATACAGCCGGGAAATCTATCGTCATTTTAAATCACACCTGAACACAGGATATGACATTCTTTTACTAATATATCCAGGAAACGACTCGTTCAGCACGCGGTGTGATCAATTTCGTTTATTGTGTCAAAAGGCAGGATTATTGAAGGATGAAGAGATTAATCTCTAAATTTTTCATATTATTGATTCGCGCTTACCAAGTTTGTATTTCTCCGTTGTTTCCGCCTAAGTGCAGATTTTATCCAACCTGTTCTGCTTATGCGGTGGAAGCAATTCAAAAATATGGGCCATGGAAAGGTCTTTTGCTTGCAATTAAACGAATCTTTAGATGTAACCCATATCATAAGGGCGGATATGATCCAGTCCCTTAGCAAGGAAATAAAATTGGATAAAAATACCATCATTGCTATCGTACTTTCTACAATAGTTGTGGTTGCTTCATTCCTGCTTCAGCCAATCCTGTTCCCACAGTTGCGCCAGGCACCAGAAGCAGAAACAACTACAGAAGTACAGGCAGAAGAAAACAAAGTTGCAGATCTTTCACAGAGTCTGCAGGGTTCTTCAGAAGCTACAGTACTGGCAGAAAATTCGGCCGGTGAAACTTACGCTGAAGAAAAAATCACAATCAATACAGATGTTGCCGAAATCGTTCTTACATCAAAAGGCGGTGATATTATCAGCTATAAACTGAAAAATCACCTGGATACAGATACAAAAGAAGGTGTTCAGATTTCAGACAGCATTTCAGAAACAAACCGTACTCTGGCATTGTCACTGGGCGGAGTTGAATCACCAATAATCAATGAAAACTTCAAAGTAACAAAAACTGATGACAAAACAATTCTCTTTACAAAAGATTTTATTGTAAAAGGAAAAAAAGTTACTCTTGGAAAACGCTATTCTTTCAAAGATGGTGAAAATGTTTTCAAACTGGACATTCTGCTTCATTCAGATGGTGATCTTTCTGTCCTTACAAAAAACGATGTTGCTTATACACTGCGCACATCACCACAGATTGGACCTCACTTTGACCAGAAACAGAACCGCTACGAATACCGTGAATACATTACTTACAACGACAAAAAAGCTAAAAAAATACGTCTTTCAAACGGACAATTCCGAAAATATGACAAAGATTTTACCTGGTCTGCCATTGCTGGAAAATACTTTACAGAAATTGTAGCTCCTTCAAATCCTGACATTATTGCCGCCGGTTACTATTCTTCAAATGTAGAAATAGAAAATTACGCAAATGCACAGGCTTTTACAGAACGAAAACCAATTTCTGGAACCGATGTTGAAGATACTTACTATGTATACTTTGGACCTCGTAACGAAAAAGATCTTCTGCGCTACAACGTTTCAACAAACAACGGATGGGGCATTTCAAACAAACGCTTTAACGATGTTTCAAACGCAGGTATGCTCAGCTGGCTTGAAAAAATTCTTAAGTTCATTCTTGAAATGGTACAGAAAGTAGTTAAGAACTGGGGTGTTGCAATCATCGTTGTAACTATTCTTCTTAAACTTGCTCTTTTCCCAATTTCTAAAAAACAGAGCATGAGTACCCTGAAAATGCAGGAAGTTCAGCCTCGAATGCAGAAAATTCAGGAAAAATATGCTAACAACAAACCAAAGCAGCAGGAAGAGCTTGCAAAGCTTTACAAAGAAACCGGTTACAATCCAGCAAGTGGTTGTCTGCCAATGGTGTTCCAGTTCCTTATCATTTTTGCAATGTATAATCTTTTCAATAACTACTTTGAATTCCGCGGTGCATCATTCATTCCAGGATGGATTCCGGATCTTTCTGTAGGTGACAGCATCTATACATTTAATTTTACAATCCCACTTTTGGGATGGAACTCGCTTCGTCTTCTTCCAATCATTTATACAGTGTCACAGCTTTTCTTCGGAAAAATTACACAGATTGGTGGTCCAGGACAGTCAAACGGAACAATGAAGTTTATGACATACGGTATGCCAATCATGTTCTTCTTCCTGTTCTACAATGCACCTTCTGGACTTCTTCTTTACTGGACAGTATCAAACGCTTTCCAGATGGGACAGCAGCTTATTATCAACAAGATGACAAAAGCAAAAAAGGCTGAAATGGGAATTGCCACAGCCGCACCTGAAAAAAAATTACCACCAAAAGCCAAAAAGGGGAAAAAATAATGACTTACGAATATGAAGGAAAAACTGAAAAAGAAGCTATCGAACTGGCAGCCGCAGATCTTTCACTGGAACGCGATCAGTTTGATGTAGAAATTCTTGAAACACAGAAAAACACACTCTTTAAAAAAGGTTATGTAAAAATTCGTATCCACACTTTGGATGATGAAGCTAAACCTAGTGGAAAATACGAAAAAAAAGAATATTCAGAAAATTTTGCAAAAGCAGCTGATCCTGTTCCACAGGGTGAATTCGAAGAAAAAATGGTTGATTTTGTAAAAAACGTAATTGAAAAAATGGGTTACGATGTAAACGTAGAAATCACTTACCGCGAAGACAAAAAAATTGGAATCCGCCTGGAAAGTTCATTCTCATCAATCCTTATTGGACGCAAAGGAAAAAATCTGGATGCACTTCAGCTTCTTGCAAATATTTACGCAGGTCGCCTTGGTCACGAAGATGTTCGCGTTATTCTTGATACAGAAAACTACCGTATCCGCCGCGAAGAAAGTCTTGTACGTCTTGCATACACAACAGCAGACAAAGTTCGCACAAGTCACAATTCCATTCTTCTTGAACCAATGAATCCTTTTGAACGACGACTGATTCACACAACATTAAATGATATCCCAGATGTTGAAACTAAATCAGAAGGCGAAGGTTTATATAAACAGGTAAGAGTATTCTACGCTGGAATCCGCTAAGGGTTTTTGAAAGCCCTTTAGTTTAAGACAGGGGGTTTTATGAAAAAACTTGCTTTATTTGTAACAACGATTTTAATTACAACAGCATTGTTTGCCGAAACAAAAGCTTATAAGGAAATTGTTCCGGCAGATTTTGTGGTTGAACTTGAAAATAGCGGCATGGTTCGTCTAATTCATGAAGATGGAAAGGACAACGGCCGCCATTTAATGCCAGAAAATGATTACGCTGATACGATCCGTGATCTTGTTGTGGCAAAAAAACCGGGAAACTATCCTTTTATTTGCGAATCACTTTATCTTATCAATAAAGAAAAATATGCAAAAAATATGGATATTTCCCAAATGAATATCCAGGCAGTTTCTGAAGCTGTTCGAAGTATTTCCAAAATGCAGGGCATGTCTTACTATTCTACAACCCGCAAAAAAAGGATTGTTCTGTATAAATCGGCCTACACTTTGGAAAATGAAAACAGTAAGGCGCGAATTAATGACCGCAACACAGGAAACCCTGATGGAACCAAAAACTGGCTTTTGTTCGATGATGCTTCTTTTGGTGAAGTCAGATATGAACTAAATTACAGGCAGAATGAAAACACTTTTTACATGGGTTATCAGAATATTGATGATATAAAGGTGCTCTTTATGAAACCTGTAGAAGCCAAAAATCTTATTGTTCAGGCACTTTTTATTGACTGTGGAGATGATTATCTTGTTTACATTGTTTCTGATGTAGACTGTATGAAAATTCCGGGCATGAAAAAACAGATTGAGGAATCATTTGTTAGCCGAATGGATGCATTGAGTGAATGGCTATCTGGTCAGTTTTGAGGATAATTATGAAAAAACTAAAATTTATTGCAGTTGGACTTGCAGTTCTTGCTTTGGCTGGCTGTTCAAAAAAAGAAACAAAATCCAGTTCGTCAACTTCGAACTTTGGTGATATTGCAGAAAAACAGGAAACAACAAAAACAGTTCCTGCTGAACCTGCTAAAACAGAAACAGAAGAAAATTCGGCTTTGCAGAAAATTTATAACGCATCGCCAAGGAGTAAATCTATGGACGCTTTGAAAGGAAAAGAAGGCGTATTTGCTGTAATCGCAACAGAAAAGGGTGAAATTGTACTTGAATTGTTCTATAAGGACACACCACTTACAGTAACAAACTTTGTTGGTCTTGCTGAAGGAACTTTGGATGCTGCCAAAGGAAAACCTTACTATGATGGACTTAAATTTCATCGTGTAATTGCAGACTTTATGATTCAGGGTGGTGATCCAACTGGAACTGGTGCTGGTGGACCAGGTTATAAATTTGCTGATGAATGGTGCGATAAATATTCTTTTGATGGACCAGGTTATCTTGCTATGGCCAACGCTGGAGCAAACACAAACGGAAGTCAGTTCTTCATCACACATGTTCCAACAGACTGGCTCAACACAAAACACACAATATTTGGAAAAGTTCTTAGAGGACAGGATGTTGTTGATGCTGTAGAACAGGGCGATCACATGGTAAAAATTACTATTATTCGTCAGGGTGCTGATGCAGAAAACTTCAAGGCAACTCAGGCTGATTGGGATAAAGCTGCAAAAGAACTGGTTAAAATTGCAGAAGAAAAAAAAGCTAAAGCTCTTGCAAATGTAATTGAAGGCTGTAAAAAAACAAAAGGCGGCATTTATTACAAAATTGAAAAAAAAGGATCAGGTGCTGTTTGCGGAAAAGGTAAAAATGTTTCTGTTGAATACAAAGGTTACCTTGTAGACGGTACTCTTTTTGATGCTTCAAAAGGCTTCCACCCACAGGGACACGAACCTCTTGAATTCAAAACAGGTGCCGGCCAGATGATTCCTGGTTTTGACACAATGGTTCAGGAAATGAAAAAAGGTGAAGTACGTCACATGGTTCTTCCACCAGAACAGGCTTACGGTGAAAACGGTTATCCTGGAGTTATTCCAGGTGGTGCTTACATCTGTTTTGATGTAGAACTTCTGTAGTAATGTTTATTGAATATTTATATTGTCATGATGAAAATAAAGAAGATTTTTGCAGTTGTTTTTGTTCTCTTAAGTTCAGTTTATATTTTTGCCCAGGAGAGCGGTAAAGCCACAGAAAATGATGTAAAAACTGAAGATTCTGAGCTGGTGGATCCACTTTCCATGGAAATTGAAGGCTGTGAAAAAACTTCTTATGGTGTTTACTATAAGATTTTAAAAGAAGGAACTGGAAAGGCAGTTGGAAACGGAAAAACCGTAAAAGTTGAATACGTTGGATTTTTGCCTGGTGGAACTGTTTTTGACGGCTCTAAAAATTTCGTTGAAGGTGGCCACGATGCTCTTGAATTCAAAATAGGTGCCGGCCAGATGATTCTTGGCTTTGATTTCATGGTAAAAGAAATGAAAAAAGGCGAGATTCGAAAGGTAGTACTTCCACCAGAACTTGCTTACCCACAGGGAATACCTGGTTTAATTCCGGCAGGTTCATATATTTGCTTCTACATAGAATTATTGTAGCGAAAACCAATTTTCCGTGATAAAATAACCCTTGGAGATTTTAAATATTTTCAGGGGTTTTTTTATGCTAAAAAAGTTAAATTTTGCATTAATTACACTTCTTTCCATTTTTATTGTTTCATGTAATTTTACTTTCAACGATCCTAAAATTCTTACACAAACAGCTTCACTAACTATTTCCTGCGGTAGTAAAAATGCCCGCACTATTTCCGATAAAGAAAAGCAAGAAGGAATATTGAAGATTCATATCCTTGGTGAGAAAACAAATCACTATGTTTATAGGGAAGGAAACACAAATTCAACTTTTTATTTTGACCTGCTTCCAGAAGATAAATATTTAATTGAAGTTGATTTTTATGTAAGTAGTATTCTCAAAGCAACAGCAGAAGATTTTGTAGAAATACAAGCTTTTAATACAGAATCCATAACCTTAACTTTAATAGAAGTTAGTTCTAGGTATCCAACTAATGCCATATATCCAAGAGTTATTAGTAACTGGGCTGATTTAAAAACTCACATTGAAGCTACAGAGAATTACAGTATCTATGTTATTGATAGTATGGATATTGGAGAAACTATTTCTATTACAAGAGATATTTGCTTATTAGCTACAAATCCTGTTACTCTAAATTGTGTAAAAACTAATACTGCTTTTACAGTAACAAATTCTTCTGATGCTAAGTTGACTATTGCAACAGAAAATTCTGGTAAAGTTATTATTCAAGGTAATATTATAGAATTAGAAAATTCATTATTTGTAGCCAACGGACCTTTGGAGTTAAACAACGTAGAAGTTTCTTATTTGATATCTAAAAAAGGAGGTGGTGTTATTACATCCAGAAATCACGTTATATTAAATAACTGTATGTTTGGTTCAATTGAAACACAAGGAAATGGTGCTGTTGTATATTGTGATGGAGGAAGTCTTACAGTAAAAGGAGAATACCTTTCTGCAGACTTAAGTACAAAATTAATAAATAATACAGCGTTTAACGAAGATTTCTATTTGATAGCTAATAATAATCCAGTTTATACATTTGAAGGTGTAGATATGGATGGTGTAACAATGTATATTCAGTGTAATAATAAACCTACATTAATAGTTGATCAAAACTGTATTAATAATAAAAACACACTTTATTTCTCAAGTGAAATCGAAGCCACAGAAGAAGAAATCAACATGTGGTCAAGATTGTTCAACAATATTACTCACGGAGATAAGCTTTTATATCCGAAAATTTAATAATAACGAAAATCCTAATGAAAAGCTTCTGATATAAAAATCCAGTTCTTGCAAAAAATAGTTAAACGTTTTACTATTAAATCAAATGAAAAGACTATTATTTATTGCTTTACTGGCTATTGCCACAATAAGTTTCATCTCCTGTAAAAGTAAAAAGGAAAAAGAAGCTGCCAAAATGGAGGAATTCTATATGAATTACGAGAAAATTGACTTTATCAAATCAAAACCAAAAAATGAAATGAACAATAATCCTATTTCGGCTGTTACTTTCTGTGCTGACCCAACTGCCATTGAATATGAAGGAAGACTTTATGTTTACGGTTCAAATGATCATCAGCAGTTTGAGGCAGTAACAAAGGCCGGCAAAAACTCATATGAAAAGATTAAATCACTGGTGGTATTTTCAACCGACGATATGGTGAACTGGCGTCATGAAGGAAAAATTGATGTAAAAAAAGCAGCACCATGGATTAACAATTCCTGGGCTCCATCAATCTGTTCACGTGTTGAAGAAGACGGACTTACACATTTTTATTTGTATTTTGCAAACGGTGGAGCTGGTGTTGGTGTAATTACAGCAACAAATCCTTTAGGACCATGGACCTGCCCAATGGACGGACCTCTTATCTGGCAGAACATGCCTGGCCTTACAGACTGCCCTGTTCCATTTGACCCTGGTGTTTGTATTGATGAAAATGGAGTTGGCTGGCTTTCTTTTGGTGGAGCAGTTGCCGGAGGAAAAACACAGGAATATCCTGACACAAGCCGAATTGTTCGCCTTGGAAAAGACATGATCAGTCTGGATAGTGAAATCGCCAAAATCCCAGCTCCATACTTTTTTGAAGCAAATGAACTTAACTACATCAACGGAACTTATGTTTACACTTTGAATACAAGCTGGGTTGAACGCACAGACTGGAAATACGATGTACCAAAACCAACAACCTGTTCAATGTGTTATATGACATCAAAAACTCCACTTGTTGAAGACAGCTGGGTTTATCAGGATGAATATTTCCCTAATCCAGGAAGCTTTGACATGGGCTGGGGTAATAATCATACTCATTTTGAAAAATTTGCCGGCAAATGGTGGATTATTTATCATGGTCTTCCACTTCAGGCAGAATTAGGATCAGAAGGTGGATTCCGAAGTATTTGTGTAAACGAACTTGAAGTTGATGAAGAAAATGTAAAAATCAAGGCAACTCGTGGAACAAAAAAAGGAGTTGATCCTTTGAAAAATCTGAATCCTTACGAAAAACAGGCTGCATCAACACTTTTTAGTGCCGCTCGTGTATTACTGGTAAACAATAATGCTGAATGGGGAAAAACTCCTTATGTAAAAAGCATGGAAAAAGGTTCCTGGATAATGGTAAAAAATGCCGATTTTGGAAATGAAGAAAAGGAACAGACACTGGTAATTAATGCAAGAGGAGAAGGTTTTATCGAAATGAAAACAGGTATTCTTGGCAGTGACCCAGTTGCAGTAGTTCAGGTAACAGACAGTGGCATGAAAACCTACGAAGTGAAGCTCAATAAATCTGTAACAGGTGTTCAGAACGTAAGCTTCATCTTCGGAGAAAAGTTTATGGAAATTGCTGACTGGTATATCAAATAGTATTATCTGAAAATAACATTCCAGTCTTTGCAAAGAAGCTGGGTGGCACGACGACCAGAATAAACGGCAATTGGAAGTCCACCTGGCATAATCATTCGCTGACCGGCAAAGTAAACGCCCTCAATTTCACATTTCTGTGGATATGAAGGGCGTTTTCCTTTTGGTGCCCAAACACTCATCCAGCTGCCTTCAAAGGAAGAACAATAGCGTTCATAGGTGCAAGGAGTGGCAATGTCGGTAACTTCAACTGCTTCTTTAAATCCAGGAATATATTTATCAAGTGTATCAAGGAAACGTTCAGCAAGTTCAGCTTTTTTCTGTTTGTAGGTACCGTCCTCTTTTGCTGCTTTCCAAAAATTGTAGCTGTCACCAAGAAGAAGACAAGTTACGGATGTACAGCCTTCCGGAGAGTGATCATTGTATTTGGCATAGTTATTGATGCGAAGCTCAGAAAATGAAAGTCCTGCGTATTCAAAAGGTTTATCCAATGGAAGAATAAAACAGAATGGCAGATTTGAAAGATCCATTTTAACGCCAACTCCAACGAACATATTCTGCTCGCTGATAGTGTTTTTTTTCATTGTTTTAATCCATTTGTCACGTGGAGGTTCATCAAAAAGAGTATCAACTGCAGCACGAGCATCCTGGGTAACAATAACTGCATCGGCAGGAATAAACGAATCTTTTGTCTGAACACCAATTACATGGCCATTTTCGGTAACAATTTTCTGCACCTGAGTCTTGTATTGAACCTTTCCACCAAGTTCAATCAATTTATCCAGAATATTCTGTCCCATAAGAATAGAACCACCGTGGGGATAACCATTATCACCATTTGCAAAAGAAGCTACAGTGTAAATAAAAGATGTAGCATTGTATCTGTAACCGTTTACGCTATTTAAAAGATGCTGAACATTTTTATTAGTAAATCGGCTTACATATTCGTGATGAGAGATTCGACTAAGTGCACCAAGGCGTAACCCAGCTGGAATCATTTTCAGAAGACTTGAAAGTTTAGGTCGGTAATGTTTTTCAACTTTAAGGCCTTTTACATCCTGAACAAGAAGATGAACACCCATAAAAGCTTTAACATCGCGGTAAAACCTTTTAATTGCTTTAGTATCTTCCGGAGCGTAGGCAAGAAGCTCTTCCTTCATCTTATTGATGTTACGGTAAAGTCTTACGTGTTCAGTTCCATCCCAAACTGTATAGTATGGATCACGGAATTCACAAGGATTATTTTCGTTAAGGGCACCAACTTCTTCCCAAATGCTGTGAAGGTCCAAAGAAGGATTAGAGCCGGTAAGCCAATGCATTCCACCTTCAAAAAAATATCCTTTTCGACTCCAGCTGGTAGAAAGTCCACCAAAAGTAATATGCTGTTCAAGAACAGTTACATCAAGACCAGAGCGGGCAGCATAAACGGCAGCAGAAAGACCGGAAATACCGGCACCAATTACAACTACTTTTTTAGACATAAAAAACTCCAAAAACTACAGATAATCAATTTTACTATAGATAGAAACGTGAGTAAAGTATTACATTGACAGTAAAAAAGGGTTCGTGTATAGTATACGAGATGGCAGAACGTAAGCTTACAGTTTTGGAACTTCTCGATATGAATTTATCTGGTCATGATGCACTGAATTTAAAGTGTATTGGCGGAAGAAGAGGACTTCCAAAAGAGATTACAGTTGCCGAATTAAACAGACCAGGTCTTGCACTTGCTGGATTTTACGAAAATTTTGCCAGCGAACGAGTGCAGCTTTTTGGACGGGGAGAAGCAGCCTTTTTAAGAAAACTCCATGATGATGGAAATATGGAAGCTATCAAAGAGTTTTTCTGTCATCCAATTCCATGCTGCGTTTTTTCATCAAATCAGGAACCTACCGAAGAATTCAGAAAATTTGCCGAAGAAAAATGTGTTTCCATTTTGCAGACTGACCTAACTTCTCAGGAATTTTCTATCCGCATTACCCGTGTTTTTTCCAATTCATTTGCACCAAAAAAAACACTTCACGGAGTTCTTGTAGAAGTTTACGGTATTGGAATTTTGATTAACGGACACTCTGGCGTTGGTAAATCAGAAACTGCACTGGAGCTTGTAGAACGAGGCCATCGACTTGTTGCCGATGATATTATTGAACTTCGTTGTGTAAATGGAAATATCCTTTTGGGACGAGGTGCAAATACACTTATTTCACACCACATGGAAATTCGCGGACTTGGTATCATCAATATTTCACAGCTTTATGGTGTTGGTGCAATCCGTGATCAGAAGGAAGTTCAGCTAATTTGTAAACTGGAAGATTGGGATCAGAACAAAGCATATGATCGACTTGGAACTGAACTTAAATATGAAGAAATTCTTGGTGTAAAAATCCCGCTGCTTGAGATTCCTGTTCGTCCTGGGCGAAACCTTCCAATCATTATTGAAGCAGCTGCCATGAATGAACGACTTAAAAACATGGGTTACAACTCGGCAAAAGATTTTAATCAGAACGTACTTAAATGGATTGAATCAGGTGAGGCCAGATCGGCATATAACCGAAACAGAGATACATATTAAATATAAACAGGAGTTTAGAATGGTAGAAAAGATTCTTACCGTACAGAATCGTGCAGGTATTCACGCAAGACCAGCCGCAATTATTGCACAGACAGCAAACAAATTTCAGAGTGAAGTAATTCTTTCTCACGAAGATACTGAAGTTAACGCAAAATCAATTATGGGTGTAATTACAATGGCTGCTGGTTACAACACATCACTTACACTTAAAGTTGAAGGCCCAGATGAAAGTGAATGTGCAGCAGCTATTCAGGCTCTTTTTGACAGCCGCTTTGAAGAAGAATAATCAAGGAGGTTTCATATGAAAGGAATTACAGATAGACAGAAGGAAGTTCTGGGTTTTATTTCTGGATTCCAGGAAGAAAATTCCTATCCTCCAACAGTCCGCGAAATAAGTGATCATTTTCATATTTCTTTACGTGCTGTACAGGATCACATAATTGCTCTTCAAAAAAAAGGATATCTGACACAGGCAGAAAAACGTTCACGATCAATTCGAGTTCTAAATGATAGCGAACATGAACCAAAAATTTTTATGGGTAGAGTGCCTGTTCTTGGAACAATTGCGGCAGGAAAACCACTTCTTTCGGAAGAAAATCTTGATGGGTATATCAATCTTACTGAACCATTTGTTCGCCCTGGAAAAAACTATTTTGCACTTCGAGTACGTGGTCAGAGCATGATTGAAGCCGGTATTTTGGACGGAGATCTGGCTATTATTGAACAGAATGAAACTGCCATTGATGGACAGATAGTTGTTGCAGTAATTGACGATGCCATCACCTTAAAACGTTTTTATAAAGAAAGTGATCAGATTCGTCTTCAGCCTGAAAATAAAGACTTCCAGCCAATTTATTGCCGTGAACCAAGAATTGCCGGAATTCTTACAAATATAGTTCGAACTTACTAATATATGAGCTGCCCTCTTTATCTTTTTACAGGTCCTGAATTCGGTGAACGAAACGACGCAATTGACGCAGTAAAAAAATCACTGAAAAAACAGTTTGGCTCTGTAGATGAATATCTTTTTTATCTTGTGGAAACTCCTCTTTCCGAAGCCATGATGAGTGTGCAGGGCGGTTCTTTATTTTCTGATGCAAACTGTGTTGTTGTAAAAGGCGCCGAACTTCTTAAGAAAAAAGAAGACATAGAATATCTTGCAAAATGGATTGAAAGTGAACCACCGGAAAGCAATACATTAATTCTTGTTTCAGACGAAATCTCCTGCGATTCAAAGCTGGAAAAAATTGTTCCACCATCCAACCGCAAGAAATTCTACGAAATGTTTGATAATAAAAAACTTCCGTGGATTTTGAACTATTTTTCCAAAAACGGCTATCTAATTGAAAAAGATGCTGCCCAGACTATTCTGGACATGGTAGAAAATAATACTCAGGCCATGAAAGCTGAATGTTCACGGTTTTTTGTGCTTTTTAAACCCGACCATGAAATTACAGTTGATGATGTAGAAAAGGTTCTGGTAAATAATCGGGAAGAAAATGCATTTACATTATTTAACAAAATGGCCACATCTACAGAAAGTCCCCAGAAAACCTTGGAAGAAGCTTTGGTTATACTTCAGAAAATCCGCCTTTCAAAAGAAAACAGTTCTGTGGTGATTTTTGCTGGTCTTTCATCTTGTTTTAGAAAACTCCAGACCTGGCACAGAATGATGCAGTTAAATCCATATGCTGACGATTTTGAAAAAAAGAAAAACGGATTTACTGGTTCTTTAATGCAGGCCCAATATCAAAAAGCTGCTCAAAAATGGACCGCCGGACAGACACTTGCTGTTCTTGCCAATATTGCCGCTGCCGACATGGAAATACGTTCTACAGGAACTGCAGTTGAAGATTTGGTAATGCAGCGTACAATTTACGAGATTGTAATAAAAAAAGGCGGATCCAGCGGTACTTACGAAAACGAGTAAAATTTAACCAGTCTGAACGGTTGTTTGCCACAGAGTATTTAAAAACCAAACTGCCCCAGGAAATTTTCCGATTACATTGCACTGTACAAAATGTTTCGGATTTCCCGCATTGTATCTGTAAGGCCACTGTCACACATCTGCTGAAGGTAAACAAGACCAATTTTATTTACAGGATCAATCATCATGTAAGGACCAAGCCATCCATCCCAACCGAATTCCCCTTTCTGGGCAAGGAATTTGCACTGATCAGGTTCAATGCAAACGCGGCAAAGATTGGTGTAGGAATATCCTGAAAGGTGTTCCATCTTACAGTCGAAAACCTGCTGCAGATTTGTACGAAGCTTAGCTGTACTCATAAAGCGGACAGTTCCTTCCTGCAGAATTCTAACACCGTCCAATTCACCACCGTTTACAAGCATTCTTACAAAACGCATGTAATCATCAATGGTACTTACAAGACCGGCACCTCCGCTTTCAAAAGCTGGTTCTTTATCCATTTTGTCCTGAATACCAAGGTTATTATTTGTAAATAAGGTTAGTTGATTTGTTCCATCGGAAGGGCGGCGGTACACCTTGGAAAGACGTTTTTGCTCTGAAGCTGGTACCCAATAACCTGTGTCTTTCATACCAAGGGGATCAAAAATTTTTTCCTTCATGTACTGGCTGAATTTTTTTCCGGAAACTGCTTCAATCAGGGCACCCAGAATGTCTGCGGAAAAACCGTATTCGTAACTAGTACCAGGCTCAAAAGTAACAGGAATTTCTGCAATACGGCGGGCAAATTCACGGGTTGTGATAGTGTCAAAATGTTCATTAAGTTCACCAATCAGCCGACTGGTTTGACGGCGACCTTCATCATCATCACCACCATAAGTATATCCGGAAGTCATGTTCATAAGATCCTGAATTTTTAAAGGACGCCAGGATTTTCGGATTTTACCATTGTCACAAACTTTAAGATTTTGGAATTCTGGAAGATACTCACTTATGCACTGATCAAGATCAATCTTACCTTCTTCAAGAAGTTTTAAAACACCAACAGAGGTAACAGGTTTGCTCATGGAGTAAAGGCGGCAGATTGTGTTACGTTTGAATGGCACACCTGCTTCAATGTCGGCAAGTCCCGATTCCCAATAACCAAGTTCTTTACCATCCTTAAAAATAAGACAGTTTGCACCGGAAATTTTTCCCTTTAAAACAGAATTATCCAGAACATTCTGAATATTTGAAAGATGAGCTGTATTCATTGTTATCCTCTTTTTTTGCGGCGGTCACCGAAAAATGTATAATACTTCTGTTTGGCTTTGTACATTCGTTTGTCAGCTTCTTTTTCAATATCACTCATAGATTTGTCAGGCATTTCTGATGAACAGACATAACCCATGGAGAAAGAAAATTTGCTGTTGAAAGAACCAGACCAGTTTTTCTTAAATTCTTCCATCTTATTGAAGATTTGCATTGCTTCATCTTTATTTGCCCGGAAAATAACTACAAATTCATCACCACCAGTGCGGTAGGCTTTTCCATTTTCGCCAATGGAGAATGAAAGACAATCTGCAGTGGCTTTAAGAAGCTCGTCACCGGCAGCATGGCCTTTAGAGTCATTGGCAGTTTTAAGTCCGTTCAAATCACAAGAAGCTATCCAAAGGTCGTCACCAATTCCGTCAATTTCAATCTGTTCAATGTGCGTTTCGTAGGCATGGCGATTGTAAATACCGGTAAGTTCATCAGTATTTAAAAGAATGTTCAGATTTTCTTCTTTGCGTTTTTCTTTATCAATATCCTGAGTTACAAAAAGCACTTTTTTTAGGGAAGATATAGAATCACCAACGCGGATAAAAGAAAGTCGAACCCAGATATTGTAAACGTTAATTAATTCAATGTAAGTAATTGTGGTATTTGAAAGGCGGTCAGGAAGAGTAGAAAAATCTACAAATTTAAGTGCATGATCAAGGGCAACCCCATTAAAACGATCATGAATAACATCATTCATAAGAGACTGCAGAGCATCTTGTGAGTGAGTTATAACATAATCGTGAATATGATCAAAAGCTTTCATTTCATCATAGGAATTGTTTTCAAAATCAAGAAGAAAGGAATTTGAATAAATGGAAGCCATAGCTTGAAGAGTTTCACGTTCATATTGTTCACGGAGAACTTGTTCTTTAAGACGCTTATTGAAATCAGTAATATCCTGGGAATAACCACGGAACATAATTCCTTTACCAGAATAATCTTTATTAATAAGGCCTCCAACACGGAAATCAATTGTACCTTTGGTAGGGTGATTATAGCTATAAACGATTTCAGATTTTTCACCTTTAGCCAATTTTTCCATGTTTTCTCGAAGAATAGTGCGGTATTCAAAATCAATATTTTGTACCCAGGCAGAATATAAAAGTTCAGAATCCATTTTTGGATCAAGGCCCAGAAGTTTGGCAGTAGTTGTATCAACAAAAAACTTTGGTTTTCCATTTCCAACAATAATGTACCAAAGTCCCATCTGAGCACCTTCAAGTATTTCAGAAATTTCCTTGTAACGGTGAATGGTTTTCTGGCTTTCGGTAATATCGATTAAACTTTGCTGAAGAACTGGTTCACCGGTATTTTGGCTTAAAAGGCGGAGTGACCCAAAAATGTTAAGAACTGTTCCTGATTTTTGAAGAATTCGGAATTCACATTCAATAGGATCGCCATCCAGCTTCAGATTATTAATCAGTTCCTTAAGGATTTTTTTATCTTCTTCAAATATTGGAGAAATTATTTTTGAGAAAGGCAGACTTTTTACTTCATCAATGGAAGAATAGCCCAAAAGTTTTACAGCATAATCGTTGGCAAGAATAATCTGTTTTGTATTTATGGTGTACTGAATAATTCCGCAGTTAATTGCAGAAAGCAGGCGGTCAAGCTGAATCTGGGACTCCGAAGCTTTATGTCTAGCATCCAGTTCCATCTGCACATCCTGGACTGTCAGATATGCATTGAGAACCTTGCCATCTTTATCAAAAGAAGGAGTTAAAACGCACTGCAAAGTATGATATTCGTCATGAATTATGGTAGTTGAATTAAAAACATAATCATCATCAAGATTCAGAATAAATTCAGGTGTAAGAATATTTGCAAAGGTATCTATCATATCGACTGGAGTGTGGGCTTCCAGGAAGATAAGTGCCTCGCGGAAGGAAAAACAATGTCCTGAAAGTTCCGGAGTGAGTCTGTCGTGAAGAAACAAAATTGTGTTGGTGTAAGGATCTATTTCCCAAACTGCATCAACCAGAGAAGACATATTATGAAAAAGAGTTTGATTATATTCAAGACTTTTATGTTCGGAATGTTCAAGTGAATTGTTATTTGCCATAAATAATTCTCTAAGATTAAAAATTAATATTGATTTCCACAGGGCAGTGATCACTTCCAAAAACCTCCTGTCGAATAACACAGGATTCTACTTTTGGAAGAAGCTTCTGATTTACATTGGCATAATCAATACGCCACCCAACATTTTTTTCACGGGCGTGAAAGCGGTAACTCCACCAGGAATACTGATCTGGTTCCTGGCAAAAATGACGGAAGGTATCACAATAACCGGCGGAAAGAAATTTATCCATCCAGGCACGTTCCTCAGGAAGATAGCCTGCATTTCCTTCATTGGTTTTTGGATTTTTTAGATCAATTGGTTTGTGGGCAATATTGTAGTCACCACAAAGGCAGATGTCGTATCCTTGGGCAACAAGCTTGTTTAGTTTTTCAAGCATGCAGTCACAGAAAGCTATTTTATAGTCCAGTCGTGCTCCCGCATCCTGGCTGTTTGGAAAATATGCGCTGATAACAACAAATTTTCCAAAAAAAGCCATAATTGTGCGGCCTTCGTCATCGAAACGAGAATCACCAAGAAGTTCAATTTTATCTGGTTCGGTTTTTGAGTAAATGGCAGTTCCAGAATAGCCTGGTTTAACTGCACTTGCCCAAAAGGACTTGTATTTAGGAGGATTAATCAAATTATCAGAAAGCTGGTCAGGTTTTGCTTTTGTTTCCTGAATGCAAACTACATCTGCACCACAATTGTCCAGCCATGTACAAAAATCTTTTTTTTCTACGGCACGAATACCGTTCACGTTCCAGGTTAGAATCTTCATAAATATTAATTATAATTGATAAACAGGATTCAGTTCCCTCTGAATATTAAAAATCAAAAGAGAATTAAGGACAAATTATCAGGACTGATCCCTTTACAATTTAGGAATCAGTCCTTTAAATCGGCCGGGTTTTAGTGTCCAATAATTGGGTTTCACATCAAAGAATCGGCCTTTTTTATTGAAAATTCTGCTTAAACTTATACGTACATAGGACTTACCTGAGCAAGAATCTTTTTATATTCTTCAAAGGCAGCGTCGTATGCAGCAACATTTTCTGCGATTGGCATTGTTGTTTTGCTTTCGTCCAGTTCAACGTGTGCATCTGCAAGTTCAGCCATTGTTACTTTCTTTCCGGCTTTTGTTTCAAGACACCAGAGAGCCTGCAATGCACCACCAAATGCAGCTGCTTCTGAGTTTACAGGAACTTTTACAGGAAGGTTCAGGATATCAGCAACGATCTGGCGCCATACAGGAGATTTTGCTCCACCACCAGTAAGGCGAAGTTCTTTTGCATCAAAACCAAGGGCTTTGAATCCGTCCAAACCACCGCGCATACTGAATACTGCACTTTCAAGAGCAGCACGGGCAATGTTTGCGCGTGAACAGTTTGCATAAGTCATACCTGTAATAGAAGCGCGTCCGTGTGGAAGGTTAGGAGTGCGTTCACCATTGAAGAATGGAAGAACAAATACACCGTCACAGCCTGGTTTTGCTTTTGCAGCTTCATCGTCGAATGCACGAACATCAAGCTGGAACAGGTCGCGGATTTCTTCTGAAGCAACTGTACAGTTCATTGTACAAAGCAGTGGAAGGTATCCGTTTGTAGATGAAGCGAATCCTGAAATTCCGTTTTCTGGATCAGCAACTGATTTTTCGCTGAATCCGTAAAGTGTTCCAGAAGTACCCATAGACATTGTAAGAGTACCACCTTTTACACATCCAGTTCCGATAGCAGACATCATGTTGTCTCCACCACCGGCAGAAACAGGGATTCCTTCTGGGATTCCGAATTTCTTTGCAGCTTCAGCATTTACAAAACCTGCTGGCTGGTCGTCAGAAATGATTTTTGGAAGTTTTGCAAGGAGACCTTCATCAATAAGGTTGCAAACTTTTTCTGACCATTTTCTTTCAATTGAATTGAAGATTGCAGTTCCCGAAGCATCACCACATTCCATTACGTAGTCGCCTGTAAGAGCAAAGTTGATGTAGTCGTGTGGAAGCATGATGTAAACAAGATTTGCAAAAGCTTCAGGCTTGTGGCGTTTGAGCCAGAAGATTTTTGGAGCTGTGAAACCTGGGAGCATAAAGTTCTGTACGGCTTCAACCATTTTTTCTTTTCCACCGATTGCATCTGTAAGGATTTTACATTCTTCAGCAGTTGATGTATCATTCCAGAGTTTTACGTTGTAAAGAGCTTTTCCATCTTTTCCAAGAGGAACAAATCCGTGCTGGTGTCCAGAAACACCGATAGCCTGGATAGAAGCGCGTCCTTCTGCAGAAAGTTTTCCAAAACATACGCTCAAAGCTTCATCGTACCATTCAACTTTCTGTTCACGTGTACCGTCATTTTCAGAAATCAGGTCCATAGGGCAGGCGCCACTTTCAATAGTTTTTTTGTTTTCGTAATCGTAGAGTACAACTTTCATTGACTGTGTACCCATATCAATTCCGGCTACAGTTTTCATTTATTTCTCCTTATTTAGGGTTTTTTACAAAATATCCATATAATTTTACAACAGATTGGGCGAAAAGAGTATAGGAAGTTTTACGGAATCCGATAAGTTAATAAGTGAAAAGAAAAATCCTTCTGCTGATGTTCATTATTTCTCAATTTATGTTGATGGGTGAAACTGATATGACACCGGACCTGCATCATAATCAGTGGGAATTAATCATCTACCGACCGCAAAACACACCAAACCTGAATGATATCCGCTGCTGGTTAAAACTTGAAGATATGGATGGGAACGACGTCACCTACACGGCAGCAAAGGCTACCTACGAATGGGCTTCGGAACCAAATAAAGTGAACAAATATCAAAAAACATACTGGCTTTCTGGCGGAGTTGCAATGCACTTGAACATAAAGCCTGGCAAATACAAGATTACAGTTTCAACACCAAGTGATAAACAATGGCCTTACCCGTCGGAAAATCGTGATGAATGGACTTCAAATGAGTTTATATATGACACGGAAAATCCAGCCAAAGTAATCTTCGTTTATCCTACAACCAACGATAATGGTTTTTACAATGGAAAATGGATTATCTCCTATCTTGCACCAAAATACTTTAAGCAGGCAACTATTCCAGTAAAAGAAGAATAAAAGTGATTTATAATCAATTAGGATTTTGGCACGCCTCCACCAATGCGGTAGCTGCTCTTGCGTTGCCAACTATGCTCAGCATGATTGTTGTTATCTACAATATGGTTTATATTGTTTACAGTCACCGTTCACAACTTACATTGAATCCAAAAAAATAAGCCATTAACGACTGATTTTTGGGAAATGTTATGGCAATTGGGCTTCCTGCAAGCTTTACAAACCTTCTTAGGTCTGCCAGTCAGATGGTAAGCAACAACTACCTTGCAAGTTACGGCAATATTCCAGTTGCCGCTATGGGAATTGCCGGAAAGGCGTGAATGTTTGTAATTTAGGGAATGATTGGTCTTGCCGGTGGTGTAGTATCGCTGATTGGATATAACTACGGTGCAAAAAACTTTGACAGAATGCGTGCTGTAACTGGTTTTGCCATGTTTTGATTAAACGGAATTATTTACGCCCAGTCAATTGCCGATGTAGTTTCGGTAGTGCTGGTTTTTGTGATGTACGTTGTGCTGCGTAATAAAGTGATTGCGGGAGGCAAGATAAAATGAATAAAAGAAGTAGTTTTATTTTTGCTATTTTTGATTTGTATTTGATAAACAATTACATGAAAATTGCTGTTTTAAATTTATGTGAAATAAAATCTTATTTTCAGTCAGCTTTGTATTTGCCTGCATTTATAAGCATACTTCAAGTTATTTTTATATTTAGTGTGCTAGTTTCTGGGATTTTTTATATATTTAATCTAAAGATTGCATATTTTATGTATTTTCCTCAATTTATTTTGCGAATTTTGTTTGGTATGCCAACTTTTGGAATAATTCTGAAACCTTTTTCCAAAAATGCAGGAAGTAATTTATATAAACTATTACTTGTAATATGTGGAATTCTTGAAATTGGAAGATTAATTGCAACGATTAAATGTCTTGTAAAAAATAATAAGAGAGTAACTGATTGAGGGAAATGAAGCTAGAAATGGGGCAAATTGGGCGGTATTTTTGTAAAAAAAGGCCTGAAAATACCGCGCTAGAGCTTGTAGAGGTGGGTAAGTTTCAAGTGAGGTGCGGTATTTATGTGGAAAAAGGCCTGGAAATACCGCACTATTGCTTGATTCACGAGGCTGATCTTCAAATAATCGCGGTAGTTTCTGCCAAAAGCAACTCAAAATACCGCGCTAGAGCTTGTAGAGGTGGGCAAGTTTCAAGTGGGGTGCGGTATTTTTTGTGAAAAAGGCTTGAAAATACCGCACTGTTGCTTGGTTCACGAGGCTGATCTTAAAAAAACGCGGTATTTTCCGCCAAAAGCAACTCAAAATACCCTGCGAGAGCTTGTAGAGGTGGGCAAGTTTCAAGAGGGGTGCGGTATTTTTCGTGAAAAAGACCTGAAAATACCGCCCCGCTGCCCTTGCCGCCCCCCCATCACTTTTTTTTCAAAAAATTCTCAAATTATTGCCGGTTTTATCACTTTAAAAACTATATTATATATGGAGGAAGAGTTTGAAAAATTTTATTGAGGAAAAACTTTCCGTAGACAATGTTCCACAGACAGTATTAAATCGTATACAAGAATTAGAAAACCTGCTTCAAAACTATAAAATAATAACTCCTAAAGAAAAGGGCTCTCTTAAAATCACAAAAAATAAAAAGAGATACCAATATTACATTAAAAGCCCAGAAGCACCCAAGGGAAAATATCTGAACAAAAAATCAATGCCGCTTATAAAAGAATTGTGCCAGGCTTATTATGAAAAGAAAGTTTTTACAGCACTTAAAACTCAATTAAAACTGCTAAAAAAATTTGTGGCTGCATACGAACTACAGAGTGCCGAAACCATATATAAAAACTTAAACGAAGGAATAAAAAAGTACGCTGCGCCCCTCATTTACAATGAAGAAAAATTTTCCGAGCTTTGGGCCAAATCCAATAATAACTACGCGTCACTGGCATTTTCAACAGAAAGTCCAGAATTAATATCAACCGCTGGCATACGTGTCCGTTCAAAATCAGAAATGCTGATTGCAGATTGCCTCAGTAAAAACAAAATTCCATTCAAATATGAATACCCATTTACAACTGCCAATGGAATAACACTTCACCCAGATTTTATTTGCTTGAATCGAAGAAACCACCACCACTTTCTGTGGGAACATTTTGGATTAATGGATACCCCTGAATATGCGGTAAATATGGTTCAAAAAGACAATTTATACCGAAAAAATGGCTTTTCCCAAGGCAAAAACCTGATTTACACATTTGAAACAAAACAACAGCCCATTACTTCCCACGAAATCGAGGTTATTATCCAAAGATATTTACAATAAAATTATGAGCATTTCCGACTGTCTAGTCTCACCTACAAAAAAAGGGGGTGTCCAATAAGTTTGCATTTCGGTGGTTGAGTTTACGATCCCTGATCCATGTCGAAGGGTGGTATCCTGAGCTTGTCGAAGGGTGGTATCCTGAGCTTGTCGAAGGGTGGTATCCTGAGCCCTTCGACAAGCTCAGGAACCACCTGTCGAAGGGCTCAATGAGCGCTACACTCATTACTTATTGGACAGCCCCTTCCTTTATTAAAATTTGTTTGCGACCACTCAACAGCCACTCAACGGCCCCTCACAAAATTGAATTAGTTGTTTTTAGGTTCAAACTTGACACAATAATTTAATTCAATTATGTGGAGAATCCTCACAAAATGAAATTAGTTGATTTTAGGTTCAAACTGTTCTACGATTTTTCCGCTTAAACCTGTGTAGTTTGAAGGAGTTGCAGCCAAAAGTCTTGCTTTAACTTCGTCGCTTACGTCCAGGTTATGGGCCAGGTTGTGGAAATCTTCAATAGAAACCTTCTTTCCGCGGGTAATTTCCTTAAGGCGTTCGTAAGGCTTGTCTACGCCGCTCATACGGAGCAGGTTCTGGTAAGCTTCGGCCATAACTTCAGGTGTGTTTGCAAGAACATCAGAGATTTTTTCTGCATTAACTTCGATTTTTCCAAGACCCTTCTGAAGTGAAGCATAACCAATCATTGAGTGAGCAAATGCTACACCAAAGTTTCTTGCTACAGTTGAGTCTGTAAGGTCGCGCTGGAGACGGCTGATACAAAGCTTGCGAACAAAGAATTCGAACATACTGTTTGCGAAACCGAAGTTTCCTTCTGCGTTTTCAAAGTCGATTGGATTAACTTTATGTGGCATTGCTGAAGAACCGATTTCTCCTGCAACTGTACGCTGCTTGATCCATCCGTCAGAAATGTAGCGCCATGTGTCCATTGCAAAGTCAATCAGAATATTGTTGATGCGTTTTACAGCATCGAATACGCGGAGGTAAGAATCGTGTGGTTCAATCTGTGGTGTAATTGGGTTGAAGCGAACTTTAAGAGGCTTTGTGTGCATGTAAGCATTGTCCATTGGAGTAATGCTGTCATTGAAACTATTGATAAGCTCGTGACTGAAATTGATCCAGTCAAAATCAGGGAAAACAAAGTTGTGAGCGTTGAATCCGCCAGTTGCACCGTTCAATTTCAACAAAATGTCGATGTTTCCAAGCTGAACCAGTTCTTCTTTCATGCGGTTTACAAAAACAAGGATTTCCTTACCAAATGTAACTGGTGTTGCTGGCTGTCCGTGAGTGCGGGCAAGCATTGAAAGATCTTTGTTGTCGTAAGCAAGCTTATAAAGTGTATCGTAGATTTTAAGGATTTCAGGAAGTACAACCTCATTTACAGCGTCGCGAATCATAAGACCGTAGCTGATGTTGTTGATGTCTTCTGAAGTAAGGGCAAAGTGAACGTATTCAAGAATTTCATCCATGCCCATTTCTTTAATCTTTAATTTGATGAAGTATTCAATAGCTTTCACATCATGATTTGTTGCAGGTGTACCATTGTATCCTTTTGTTTCAAAGGCTTTAATAATTTCTGCATCTTCAAGACTGATGTCGATAATTGAGCGGAGCTTTGCAGCATCAACAGGCTTTGTAACTCTTTCTTTTAGCATTGGAGTTTCAAGCAGCTTAATAAGATAGTTGATTTCTGTATAAATGCGGTATTTCATAAGAGCCATTTCACTGAAATAACCCTGCAAACATTTTGTTTTTCCTTCGTAACGACCGTCTACCGGTGAAACACTAGTAAGTGCCATAAAAACCTCTGTTTATTAAAGATGATAGTATTATAGTAAATTTCGCAAATATTGTCTTGATTGGGAGACTATTCGCTCATGCAGCTGGAACGTGGATTATAACAAGAAACACCATTTTTTTTGTGGAGTTTTATAGGAAAAACGGGTATTCTTTTTGGTAGGGAGGCTTATGGTGGCAGACAGAATTTCACGTATACAGTCGGTGGGCTATGTCTCTACAAGGGTAGAACCGGTTCGTGGATATACGGCAAAGGAACGGGCAGCAAAGCTTAAGGAAATTGACGAAGCCATGGAAGAAAGGGCCGAAATCAATAAATATCTGGCGAAATTTCCAAACCCTGAACATAAATCTTTTCAGCAACTTTTAGACGAATTGATGAATCCTGAAATGTCTGATGATGACGGTGTTATTGTGGACATCCGCAGCTGGAAAAAATAGAAAATCTCCATTTATGTGTTATAATTTCAACAAGAAATTAAGGGGAGTTTAAAATTAGGAGCCTTTATGACAGATTCAAATGAAATTACACGGAAGTATTTTGATTCACTGCTTTTGGAAATGCGCCACATTGATGCAGTAAAACCTGACACATCAATCACTATTTTTGGTGAAAAATTCGATTCCCCTGTAGCAACTGCAGCTCTTTCCCACATGAACAATCAGACGGAAGACGGTATGGCAAAAATGGCTCTTGGTGCTAAAATGGCCGGCTGTCTGTGCTTTTCGGGAATGGGCGAAAAAGAAGAGATTGATGCAATGTGCGCAACAGGAGCTAAAGTCATCAAGATTATTAAACCACACGCCAACAATGAAGATGTACTTAAAGAAATCCGTGACGCAGAAAATGCCGGTGCTTTTGGAATTGGTATGGATATTGATCATGCTTTCAACAGCGAAACCGGTGAATATGATGTGGTATGCGGTCTTCCAATGGCAGGAAAATCTTTTGAGGAAATGAAAAGCTTTGTTGCCGCAAGCAAACTTCCTTTTGTTGTGAAAGGAGTTCTCAGTGTTCAGGATGCAGAAAAAGCTTTGGAAATGGGTGCTAAAGGCATTATCGTTTCACACCATCACGGAATTATGCAGAGTGCCGTTCCACCGCTTATGGTGCTTCCTTCCATTATTGAAGCTGTTGGCCACAAAATGACCATCTTTGTTGATTGTTGTGTTGAAAGCGGACTGGACGTATTTAAGTGTCTGGCAGTTGGTGCTGACGCGGTATGTGTTGGAAGAGCAATTATGCCACCGCTAAAAGAAAAAGGGGCCGAAGGTGTTTGCGAAAAATTAAAGGCAATTACTGGCGAACTTAAAGGAACTATGGCCCGAACCGCTTTTGCAAATCTTTCAGACATTAATGACACTGTTTTGTGGAGCCTGTAAAAATAGAACCTGTAAAAGACACTTGTCATCAGAAATATTTTTTTCTATCATATAATTATGACTGATTTAGAACGCAAAGAAATTAACGATGCACTTTATATTGTAGACCAGATTCTTCCTCTTTTGGGTGAAGCAAAGGTTCATTTTAAAAGTGCCAGAAACTGGGGTTTTTTTGATATTCTTGGTGGTGGATTCATTACTGACCTTATTAAACATTCAAAGCTTGGTAATGCAGCCAACGTAATGAACCGCATCAACTATCTTTTGATGGATTTGCAGCGGGAATTAAAGGATATCCGTATTCCAACCGGTTACAACATGAATACTAACACTTTTTCAACTTTTGCTGACTTTGTATTCGATGGTGCTCTTGCAGATATTTACGTACAGTCAAAAATAATGAGCAGCCTTTCGGAAGTAGAAGAGCTTGAACGAAGACTGCTGATGTTGAAACAAAATCTTACATCAATAAGATAAAAGCAAAACATAAAAAAACCGCACCAGTAAATCTGAAGTGCACTTCAAATCTTCTGATGCGGTCTTTGAAAGAGGATGTCCAATAAGTTTACATTACTTTTGGGACAGCCCCTTTTTTTCTGGCTTAGCCAAGTGTAATTTCAACATTAACTTCTTTCTTTCCTTCTGCCATTGAGAATGGAACAATGCATCCGTCTACAGCTTTACCATCTACAACAAGTGATTTAACACCTTTGCATACATGGTTAGGATTTTTGATTGTAATGTTGTATTTAGCACCCCGGAACAATCGAGTAGCCTTAAATCCATCCCAGCTAGATGGAATAGAAGGGTTAATCATAAGTCCATCAAAGTCAGGTTTAATACCAAGGATGTACTGGCTGATTGCAACCATGTTCCAGGCAGCTGTACCAGTAAGCCAAGAGTTTTTACCCTGTCCGTAGTTTTTTCCACCGTTACCAATATCAGAACCTGCTTCTTTACCACCAATCATCTGGCCGTAAACGTAAGGTTCTGTTTTGTGGATGTCAGAGGTTTCTTCTGTGTAGCTAGGTGCTATTTCTGAGTAATATTTGAATGCCTGGTCACCTTTTCCTGCATAAGCTGCAGCACAGATAATCCATGCATTGTTGTGTGTAAAGATACCACCGTTTTCTTTGTATCCCTGTGGATATGTTGAAATTTCACCATACTGTACATGGTATTTTGTGAATGCAGGGTAGTTCAGAACAAGACCGAATTCACAGTTAAGGTTTTCATCAATAGCTTTAAGTGTCTTTTCTGTAGCATCCTTGTCGATGTCAGACATGATTGCAAAGCCCTGTGGTTCAATGAAGATTTTTGATTCTTCGCAGTCTTTAGAACCCATCTTTTCACCGTTAGCATCGTATGCACGGAGGAACCAGTTTCCGTCCCAGGCAGATTCCATCATAACCTTCTTCATCTTGTCGATTTCAGCCTGAGCTTTAGCAGCTTCGTCTTTCTTACCAACATGATTCAAGATTGAAACATAGTTAGGACCTGCGAATGTAAACAATGCAGCAACAAATACAGATTC
>JAEDJA010000009.1 GCA_016296575.1 Treponema sp. | reverse complement strand
TCAATACCTCAATCCCTTTTTTTTGCATTTTTTTCACTTTTTTTAAACTTTTTTTTCAAAAAAAAACGGGATATCCAATAAGTTTGCATTACGGTCATTTAGTGTAGCGGTCATTTCGACGAGTGGTTCCTGAGCCCGTCGAAGGGTGGTTCCTGAGCCCGTCGAAGGGTGGTTCCTGAGCCCGTCGAAGGGCTCAATGAGCGCTACACTCATTACTTATTGGACATCCCTTATAGCATTATTTCAAGAGTCTACTGACGAACCTGAACATTATAAGTATAACTAAAACTCTGTCCTGCATATACGGCAGTAATTCTTACTGTACAACACTGAGGTTTGAAAGTATCAGGGAATGTGTAAGAAAGAGTCATAGGAGTATTGGCAGCTGGAACATCAGAATCATATCCCCAGGTTTTTGCTGCAAGGATATTTCCAAGCTGAGAGCGAATTTCAATTGTTACAGCGTCATAGTTCCAAGCGTTTCCAAGAGAATCTGTAGCTTTTGCTTCTGTTAAAGTGAAACTGGTTTCAAAAGTACGGTTATCTGCGTCCATAACAGCAACAATTGTTTCCTGTGTTTGAGAATTTTCTGCTGTAAGTGCTGTTATAGTAGACAAGGCTGTATTTTTGATTGCAACATTAGAAGAACCAAAACCTATGAAATCTTTTGGAACTATATCATAATCCTGTTTGTCGCGAATCTTAATTGAACCAGGTACTGCTTGAGCTCCTTCATAATAGTGGGCATAAAGTTCGATGTTCTTATAACCTGTGTATGCGGTTACTTTATTGAATTCGTCTCCACTATCTGCTACACCATCAGGATCCTGAGGAGTATAAGTAATACCTGCACTTTGCTCTGCAGGATTTGCAGGATTTGTTACCCAGCACTGGAAAGGAATGCTGTCATATTTTAAATTATCTGGATTCCACAAATCATCTGTAACGCCTGCACCAGTACCATCAATATTTGTATAAATATGGTACATTTTTTTATTATAGGTTTCACCATTATCACCGTATGCACCACCACAAAGATTGTATTCAATGCGGAAAAGGTTTGCAGTATCAGCTCCAGTAAAGGCAGTACCTGTGTTTCCATTAAATTTGGCTTCTACCCACTCAGAAGGACCTGAAACGTTTACAGCGCGAATCCAGGCTACATACTGATGTCCAAGTTCTGCATACATCTTAAGTGCTGTATTACCTGCAGTAAGAGAACCGTCAATGTAATTTGGATCACCAGGAACTGGAACTGGGGCATCTTGGGCAGGAGCAGGTGGCAGAGGATCGTTTCTTACATTGAAATCCCAGTATTTTGCTTTATCTGTGTATGCTACAGCTACTGCTGGTGGGGTTGCAGTTTTATCCCAAACATCATCAATATCAGGCTTAGAAGTTCCACCAGTAATATCTACAAAGAGGATTTCAAACCATTCTTCGTTCTTAGCTTCAGCACGAGTCCATTCAAAGTTCATTGTGTACATATCCTTTTTAATCACTTCAGGATCAGAATATGAAAGTTTGAAATCTGTTGGAGCTGCTGCTGGCTGGTCAAGACGGTTCTGGATAGTGAAAGCCTTATTATTTAGAACACCTGGAAGAACTACATAATCATCAGTGATAGTAACAGTTTTTCTTGAGTTACCAGAATCTGAAAGTTTGATGCTCAAAAGATAAGTTCCTGGAAGTATTTCTGTTGTTCCATTACTGAAAATAAACTTAAAGTCTTTCAGAGAATTTGTAGCATTTTCGGTAGTGAATATAATGTTAGATTGATTATATTTAAATTCAACAGGAGGTTCAGCAACAGAACTTGCAATATCACCAGTTTTTTTGTTTTTAAGACATACTTCAATTGTGTTAAAAATACCATCACTTGTAATTTTGTTACTATTATCCAGTTTAAAGAGGTTTTCAGGCCACTGAGAAAATGTAATCACGTTCTCCATAGTACCTGGTGTTTCAAGACCATCTGGAGAAAGTGTAAAGGATACTGTAGGGGTTTGTGGACGGTTTGAAAGCATAAGCTGGGCCGTACCAATAAGCACTGCTTTTGACTTCAACTTTAATACTGCAGTATCAAAGTTATTATCTGTAATATCTGTTTCATTCTTTTTAACTGCAATAGCTGTAAGTTCCCAGTCATCACGTGGAATATTCAATGTAAAGGCACTTCCATCTAGAGTCATTTTTGTAACAGGAAATTTATTGACATATCCTGCCTGTGAACCATAGGCTTCACCATATACATAAAGATCGATAGTTCCTGCTTCATATCCGTCTGGGATAATAGTACGAGAATCTCCAGCGAACCTTGCTCCGTAGAGAGTTTCAAGCTCTGAATAGTTTGCAATCTTTGCCTGAACGTTGGCTGATCCACTAACGCCAGCCCCTGATACTGTGGCGGCACCAGAAGACAGGTTAAAATTCCCCATCATTCCAGAACATCCGGCCAGTCCAAATGCAAGCACCCCTAAGAGTGCTGCTCTTAAAAGTTTTTTCATGTTTTTCTCCTTGAAAGAAAATTGTTAATTAACCATATATTTAAAGCCTGATGAGACTTAAATAACCAATTTATATCAATTTATATATGAAGACTCGAATATCACAAATTCTGCGACATCAGTGTAGACGTTTCCCTGTCTGTCAGATACTCTGAGTTCCAGTTCATATGTCACGCCAATCTTCAGTTTGGACGTTGGAATGTACAGTGAGAACATCTGTGTGTTCCTGCTGTCATAATTCACTCGGGCAGCCGTCCTTCCATAGCCGAACGGGGCATTTGGAGAACGGGGCACAGTAGTTCCATCACGTTCATACAATGTCCAGGTCCATGTATAAGCCGGCGGAGCACATTCATTGAAAGTAGTATGGTTTGGAATGGCATAATACTTATTGAGCATAGTATCCGGGTCGAAATCCGGGTCACCTGGAACGGGTAATACTTCATCAGACACGCCTTCGAACAGTCCGTTATACTCTTCAAGCATAGTAGTAACGTTCTGTTTGCAAGAAACTGCTGAAAAAATCAGGGTGAGAAGCATGATAATCATGAAAATGAATTTAAGTTCTTTTTTCATTTCTATCCGTTCAATCAAGCTTTCCTAGAATTCAATCCTGTATGCCAGTCCACCGGTAAACAGGAATCCTGCTACGAAATCGAAATTTCCTCCTATATATAAAGTTATCTGCTTCCATGCCACACCTGTTGCAAGTCCGACTGTTCCGCCGACAGCAAGCTGGGAGACACCGACGCCAGGAAGATAAAGGGTATGCACAACGACACCACCCTGAATCTCTGAAAAGATTTCAAAGTCATTGCTCATTGGGAAAAATGAGTATCCAACCGGAATAACAAAGGAAGCCCCTGCAAGATCAGGAGCCGGAATAACATTTCCGTTTGCATCACGGTACTGATAAGGAAAATTGCTTTGCGGGAAGCCCAAATCAAGTTTTACAAGTCCGCCAAAATAGAAAGGTTTTAAAAGCTTTGCATTTGTATAACCGATTTCAATTCCACCACCCATGGAATAAGGACTTTGGAATAATTTAAAATCTGTCCGGATTTCTATACTGTGTGGATCACGGAATTTTCCAAATCCTGTTGCATTAGCATTTGCAGGTCCAGCCTGAGTTTTGGCAGCTTCCTCATCTTCTTTTTGATTTTTGCGGTCTTTTCCACTTTTTGAATCTATGCCGGATTTTGTATCCTGTCCTGCAGTCATTGTTGTTCCTGGAGCCATGTAAATATCGGCCAGGTTCATAAGGAAAACACTACCATCCTTATGACCAACCATGATTTTTGTTTCTTCCGGGTTTAGGGCAAAGGAAGTGATTTCAGTCTTGTTAAAAGCAGGAATAAAACCTGTATATTCACCAGAAAGAAGATTGTACAGGTAGATTACGTTATCCGTTCCAAGAGTAATAATCTGTTTTCCATCTGGAGTAAGATAAAAATCTTTAATTGGTGCATTAAGATTGATGATCTGAAGTACTTTATCCTGCAGGTTTCGAATTACAAGCTTTTTAGAGCTTTCGGCAACAAGAAGTTTTTTTGAATCAGGAAGCCATCGCACAGGAAGCTTTGTTTTAGAACCTGTAAGCTGATAAGTAAGGATGTTATTGTCATTCACCTTCCAGACAAAAAGAGCCCCGTCAGCAGATGCACTGGCAAGAAATTCTGAGTTTGGAGAAAAAGCCAGTCCTGTTACTGAACGAACATGACCTTTCAGCTTGCCATCTTCAATAAATTTACGCACATTAGTAAGGTGCCGTAACAAAGTAATTTCACCATTGGACTGAGCAATGGCGACAAAATTTGCATTAGGAGCAAAATCACTTGTAGTTATCTTGATATTTTTTTTCAAAGAATGTTCAACTTCGGTTACCAGCCGCGGAAGAAGAGATTTTGCCACATAATTCTTATCAGAAACGGACAAAATAAATTCTTTTGGATCATTTCCATCTTGAAGTTCCTGGGCAGCACCAAGCCAGATGATTTTTCCGCTTCCTGAAGTAATAGAATTTGGATATTCGGGCTTAGACGCAAGGCCAATATAGACTTTTTCTCCTGAAGAAAGAAGATAATAGCGGCCGTCAGGTGTCCACGTGATATTTTCGGGTTTTTTGGGGGTTGTGAGCAGTGTTTCCGGCCAGTAGGTATAGGATGTACGAGGGGTAAGATCCATTGCTGTCAATGAAGAAACAAATATTGAGAAAACAGAACTAAGAATGATTTTTTTAAATTTAGAAGTGGATTTCATTCCCCTACCCTAATTAAATCTTCGGAAAAAAATTAGGGATGGTTTAGAAATAAATTAATGTATTAAGATTATCAGGGTTTGATTACCAGGGTTTGATTACCAGGGGGCTTGGACACTAATCTGCATCAGTTTTCCAGTAATCGGATGTGGAAATTCAAGACTAAAGGCATGAAGCATTACACGGTTACATTTTTCACCGCCGTAAAGTTTATCTCCCAAAAGTGGCATACCATTTTCACTTGAATGTACGCGAATCTGATGTGTACGACCTGTAAATGGCTTTGCTTCAATTAGAATAGTTTTTTTAAAACCTTCAGCTGTTTTTAATGTCACTGGACCTAAAATACGAAAAACTGTTTTTGCGTAAAGTCCACCTTTTGACTCTGCCACGCTCCCCCATTTTGCTGCTTGAGAGGAAGCAGAAATACGGCCCAGAGATTTTTCCACGGTGAAGGAATTCTGACCGCATTTTATTACAGCTGGAGTTTCAGAAATTAATGCATGGTAAGTTTTTTGACATGTATGATTTTCAAACATATCATGAACAGCTTTATTTACACTACGACTTTTTGTAAAAAGAATTACACCGCTGGTTTCCCTGTCCAGACGATGCATAATTCCGGCATAAGGCGGATTACGGAGGGACGGATTCTGTTTCCAAAGGTAATCAACAACAGCATCATGAAGGTTTTTGCGGTTTCCAGTGATTGTCTGTTCAACAGGAAGAAAGGCTGGTTTATTCACTACGATTATTACATCATCTTCAAAAAGCACATCCTTTTCTGTAAGAACAAATTCGATATCATCTGGCTGCTTTTCAAAAAAGAATTTTTCGATATCAAGATTAACAGTAACAGTTGATCGGCCACGGAGTTCAAAAGCTGGTCGTACACATTGTCGTGAATTTACACTAACACAGCCGGCAAGAATTAAACGACGAATCTTTGAATTGGAAAGATCTTTTCCGGCAAGCTCTGGAACGGAGGGAAGCTTTTCGCGAAGAAAAATGTCGAGGCGGAGAGTTTTTAGAGAAACAAAAGACAGGATCATAAGATTTCGAAATCCAATCCATCCTGACCGGCAAAAAGACGTACCTTGCATTCTTCAAGACAGACATTATCGTAAAAGCTTTCCAGATCTAAGGATTCCTCGCTCAAAAGATCGTCAGGATTGTAAGAAACCTGAACAGTTTCCTCTGCTTTTTCTCCGGCAGAAATTCTGCTCATGGCTCCATTAATTTTTACAATATCCGAAATCAATCCAAAAAGATCACCCTTTCCTTTTTCTTCATATTTTTCTTCGAGAAACAAAAGCTGCATTTTTTCAATATCAGGATGTTTTTCTTTTTCAGGATAGAAGCCGCTTTTAAAATCGGCATTATTACAGCGCTGCCAGTCGGCAAAATCAGCAAAAAAAGCACTTGGTGTTATGCGCAAAGGTTTAAGAACCGACAGAAACCACGGAACTGCCCGTCCACAAGTATAAAAGGTGCGGGCTGCAAAACAGATGTCCCTTGCCTGACGGATATTCTGTGCCGAAAAAGTTGCAGAAGTAACAGGAGAAAAGGACAAAGCATCCGAGCTTGTAGTTTCAGTTTGAGGAAAATTAAGATGATTTGGGTACTGGTTTACGGCAAAATCGAAGCGGTCCAGAAAAGACTTAAGACTGTCATCGGCACCAGAAGCATATTCAAGAATAAAACCAAAGATAAGCCCATATTCGTTTAAGAGACGAGCCTTTCCGGCGTAGAATTTTTTATCAAAAAGAAGCTTACCCCCTTTTTCGGCAGTTGTAAGGGGAATATCAAAAGAACAGAAAATTTTTAAAGCTTCACCGCAAACCTCGGCATCCAGAGCAGCGGCATCAACGCAAAATGTTGTCCACAAATTTTCATTTTTGCGGCGCTCCAGTTTAAGCTGGTCTAACAGTTCTTTTTTTGTTGAAATCACAGAAGTGTAATGCCTCTATCAGCACAGTCTTTAATCATTTCTTCCGGCCAGCAGCTTACCTGAGTTTCCCCAATATGAGCTTTGCGCAGGAGGAACATGGCAAGTCGACTCTGTCCGATTCCACCACCCAAGGTTTGAGTAAGTTCACCATTCAGAAGTTTTTTGTGGAAGTCGTATTTTTCCCGTTCTGTTGCATTTCTTTCAATAAGCTGTGCTTTAAGACTTTCTGGACTTACGCGTATACCCATTGAAGAAAGTTCAAATGCTGAGTTGAGGACAGGATTCCATACAAGAATATCACCATTGAGTCCTTTGTGTCCGTCACCTGTTTCTGTAATCCAGTCATCGTAATCAGGAGCACGTCCATCATGAATTGATCCGTCAGGCAAAGTACCGCCGATACCTGTAATAAATACAGCACCGTACTGTTTGGCAACTTTATCTTCTCTTTCTTTTGGAGTAAGAGTTGGATATTCACGCTGAAGATCATCAGCAAAAAGGATTTTAATATTTTCTGGAAGAATTGGTTTTATTGCAGGATATCGGTCGTAAAGGAAGAATTCTGTACGTTTAATACAGCGGTAAACACGTTTTACAATTTCGTGGAGATAGAAAACTGTGCGATCCTTTTCATCAATAGCCATACACCAGTCCCACTGATCAACATAAACTGAATGAATTGCATCAACTGTATCATCAGGACGAAGGGCGTTCATATCTGTGTAGATACCAAAACCAGATTCAAGACCCATTTCGGTAATCTTCATGCGCTTCCATTTTGCAAGTGACTGAACAATCTCCATCTGCTGACCAAGTTCTTTTACAGTAAAAGAAACTGGTTTTTCAACTCCGTTCAAATCATCATTAATACCACAGCCGGAACGAACAAAAAGAGGAGCTGTAACTCTGGTCAGATTCAATTCTGTTGAAAGAGCCAGCTGAAAAAAATCTTTGATTGCTATAATAGCATGTTCTGTTTCCTTAGCACTAAGAATGGATTTGTAATGTGCAGGTAATTTAATCATGATAATACCGGAAAAATCCGCCTCCAAAATTTCTAATAGTATAACGCAAACAAGGAGAAAGTTTCAATTATTTTTGATTAAGCTAACGACCATTAAGCTAACGGCCTGTATCCCGAATAATGCCTTCCACATATTCAGGGTCTTCCACGCGGAGAAGAGTTGCTTGTGGAAGAGTGTATTTTGTGTAAATACAGCATGGATGACTGTCGCAAACCCAGTTCAAAAGTGTGCCGTTTTCAGGATTAACAAGCTCCCATTCACCTGGTTTTGCAGTTAGGCTTACAAATTCTGGAGAAACAAACTGTATTTCCATATCAGGACTTATCTTATTCAAAGCAGTGGCTTTATAGAGCTTCCATCCCTCTTTTTTTACTGCGGCCGTAACTTTTTTATCCGGATATTTTTCAAAATCTTTAAGGCGGGCAGCACGGGCATTAGGATGCATGTCTTCAAGGTCTGCTTCAAAGGTTTTCTGAGCCTGTTCACCGGCAGCAAAAATGGCATCACTTTCTGAGACAGAAACTTCCGTTCCAATTTCGGCCGCAAGTTCGTATTTACTGTCGCTGGCACCAATGGTAGTTTCATCAGCATCAGCACGGTCGTAATAAAAACCAGTTGTACTTTCACGATGACTAACATTTTCAAGCTCCGCAATAAAAGGAGCTGCCGCTTCGGTGGAAAGTTTGCCTTCAAGTGCATCAAGGGCTTTTCTGTAAGCGCGAGTTACCATGGCAACGTAATAAACGCTTTTCATACGGCCTTCAATTTTTAGTGAATCAAGTCCCGCTTTTTTCATGTCGGCCAGATGTTCTATCATTCGGATATCTTTGCTTGAAAGAATGGCGGTAAAGTCTTCACCTTCAAAAACAGGGAAAAGTTCGTCGGGACGTTGATGTTCACGGAGAAAAAGCCGTCCGCTCTGAGCCAGTTCTTTAGGACCCTTTGGCTTTGTAAGAACATCATATTCCCAGCGGCATGTATGTGAACAAAATCCACTCTGGGCACTTCGACCTGTAAGATAGGCACTCATAAGACAGCGACCAGCGTAAGCAATGCACATAGCACCGTGGCAAAAAGCTTCCAGCTCCATGTCGGGAACTGCATCCTTAATACGGCGGATTTCATCCAGGCTTACTTCGCGACCAAGTACTACACGGGAAAACCCCATCTTCTGATACATTTTTACAGCTTCGGAATTTACACAGGAGGCCTGGGTTGATACGTGAAGCTGGGCGTGAGGAAATTCTTTCTGAAGGAGTGGCACTACACCAATATCCTGCACAATAAATGCATCAATGGGATATTGGTGGAAATATTCCAGATTTGATTTTAGATTATCAATGTCGCTGTCGTGAAATGAAATATTCAGGGCACAATGGAGCTTCTTCTCCGGATATTTTTCTTTGAGGGAAATTACCTTTTTGTATTCGTCATCATAAAAATTGTCGGCTTTTACACGGAGAGAAAATTTCTTTAGACCGATATATGCGGCATCGGCACCGTAAGCATAAGCATAAGAAAGTTTTTCAACATTTCCAGCAGGAGAAAGAAGTTCCATATTGATTAAAGAGCTCCAGTAAGCTTTGCCATAAGAGCCATACGGGCATACATACCGTATTTAACCTGTTTGAAATAGGCGGCTCTTGGATCTTCGTCAATTTCAGGAGCAATTTCATTTACACGTGGAAGAGGATGCAGAACAATCATGCGTTCCTTTGCCATCTTCATTTTTTCACGGTCCAGAATGTAACTGTCCTTAAGGCGGATGTAATCCTGTTCGTTGAAGAAACGTTCCTTCTGAACTCGTGTCATATAAAGTACATCAAGATCACCAATTACTTCTTCAAGACGTTCGGCGGTTGTCCACTGAACTCCAGCAGGTTCAAGAATATTTTTAATCATATAATCAGGAACGGTCAGTTCTTTTGGACTAATGAAAACGAATTTATTGCCTTTATAAAGACGCATTGCTTCGGTAAGAGAGTGAACTGTTCGTCCGAATTTCAAGTCACCACAAAATCCAATAGTGTGACCTTCAAGTCCACCCATAAGCTGACGAATTGTTACCATATCGGTAAGTGTCTGTGTAGGATGATAATGTCCACCATCACCAGCGTTAATTACAGGGCAGGTTGAATACTGGCTTGCAAGAAAAGCAGCACCTTCTTTTGGAGTTCGCATAGCTATTACATCAACATAAGATGAAACTACGCGAATTGTATCAGCAAGAGTTTCTCCCTTTGTAGATGATGTAACATTTGCATCGGCAAACCCTTCAACTGTTCCACCAAGACGAAGCATAGCTGCTTCAAAAGAAAGGCGTGTACGTGTACTTGGCTCAAAAAAAAGTGTCGCAAGAATTTTCCCACGACACACATCCTGAAAAGAAGAAGGATCAACAATAATCTGTTCTGCCAGATCAAGAATTTCGTTAATTTCTGACACTGTAAGATCAGCTGGCTGAATTAAAGATCGACCTTTAAGCATTTATGAACTCCTAAGAATTTTTGTTAGTATAGCATAAAGGTCAAAGTTCTTCCATATAATCTATCTTAAATCTGCAAGATCAAGAATAAGGCGTTCAGTTTTTTCCCAGCCCAGACAAGGATCTGTAATAGACTGACCGTAAACACAGCCTTCAGGCTTCTGAGCACCGTCCACAAGGTAAGATTCAATCATGAAGCCTTTAACCAGACTGTTTACTTCGCTGGAATGACGAGTACTGTGAAGAACTTCTTTAGCAATACGAATCTGTTCCATGTATTTTTTACCTGAGTTTGAGTGATTTGTATCAACAATAACTGCAGGATTCTTAAGATTTGTTTTCTGATAAGTATCGTACAATGCAATAAGATCTTCGTAATGGTAGTTTTCGCTTGTATGACCGTATTTGTTTACGTAACCACGAAGAATTGCATGTGTAAGAGGGTTTCCCTGTGTGTGAACTTCCCATCCGCGGTAATCAAACCAGTGATCGTGCTGACCAGCAGTAATTGAGTTCATCATAACAGAAATATCACCGGAAGTAGGATTTTTCATGCCAACAGGAGTAGAAAGACCTGAAGCAGTAAGACGGTGATACTGATCTTCTACAGAACGGGCCCCGATTGCTACGTAAGAAAGAACATCATCAAGATAGCGGGCATTTGCAGGATAAAGCATTTCATCAGCACAGGAGAAGCCATAATCTTCCAAAGCTTTTGAATGCATATGACGAACAGCAACAATACCTTTTAGAAGATCAGGCTGTTCATTTGGATCAGGCTGGTGAAGCATACCTTTATAACCGTCACCTGTAGTACGAGGTTTTCCTGTATAAATACGTGGAATAATAATGATTTTATCTTTTACTTTATCCTGAACAAGGCGCAGTTTCCCAATGTATTCAAGAACAGCATCTTCACGATCGGCACTGCATGGTCCAATAACAAGAATCAGTTTATCACTTTTCCCTGTAAATACATCGGCAATAGCCTTATCATTTGCTTCTTTCTGTGCTGCCATTTTTTCTGTAATTGGATACATTTCCTTAATTTCTTTAGGGATTGGCAGTTTTCGTTTAAATTCCATATTCATCATAGCGGGGTTCCTCCGGTAATTTTTGTTTATTTATTAAAAAGCATTCGGCGTGCTGAAGAAAGTCTCATCATGCGTTTCATACTTTCTGTATCTTCTTTTCTGATAAAGTCATAAAGTTCACCAAATCTTTCCATGAACAGTTCCATCTGTTTTAGAAGCTCTGTCTTATTTGAAAGGAAAAGTTCAGTCCACATATTTTCATTAAGATAGGCAATTCTTGTAAGATCTCGGAATGAATCACCCGTATAATCAACCAGATGTTCATTTTCCTTACAGGTCATAAGGGAAACTGCAATACAGTGAGTAAGCTGACTTAAGAAGCCAATCATTTCATCGTGTAATTCAGGTGAAAGTGAACTGATTTTGCGGAAACCAAGAACTTCTCCGATACTCTGAGCCAGTTCGCAGGCTTCCTCAGTGTTTCGCATAGTTGGTGTGTAAATATAGTTGGCGCCTTTGAAGATATCACCATTGGCATATTTTACACCACTTTTTTCTTTACCAGCCATTGGGTGGGCGGCAATAAATTCTACATCAACACGGAGTAATTTCTGGATTTCATAAACAATACTTCTTTTTACACCAGTTACGTCAGTAATAATAGCTCCTGGTTTAAAAAAGTTCTGATATTTCTTGATCCAGTCGATAAAAGCATGAGGATAAAGTGCAAAGATAACTACATCAAATGTGCCTACAAAAGCAGCAGTTGGTTCAGTCTGCCCTTCTTTAATCATTCCCTGATTCAGGGCAAAATCAAGAGATTCTTGACTGGTGTCAATGGCACTAACAGAAAATCCGTTTTTGGTAAGACCATCAGCATAAGATCCGCCTATAAGTCCAAGTCCTACAATCAGTATTTTTGTATCTTTTGAAAGTTTCATATATTCAATGCCTCCAGGCTATCAAAGAAATCAGGGTAACTTTTTGCAACTGCTCCACACCCGGTTATATTTCCACCAAGAGCTGTAGATAGAACTGCCATGGACATAACAACACGGTGATCATTATGACCAGAGAGTGGTTCCAGCGGTGAATGCAGTTTAGTTTTATGAACGATTACATCATTTTCCATTACTTCAAGATTAGCACCAAATTTTGCAAGTTCTTCAGCCATTACTTTTCCGCGGTCACTTTCTTTAATTGCCAGACGACGCGTACCTGTAAAATGACCTCCGTTTTTAAAAGCTGCCACGGTAAAAAGAACAGGTGCCAGATCAGGACAACCAGAAATATCAATAGCTTCTGAATCAGATAGGGTTTTCCCAAGTTTTTCAAACAATTCAAGGCAAACCTTATCTCCCTGAAGGCTGTTTTCATTGAGTCCTGTTACTTTTACATTTCCGCCCATTTCATTAAGCGCGTAAAGGAAAGCAGCATTTGACCAGTCACCTTCAACAGCATCATTTCTTGCACAATAATGCTGATTTCCTTCTATATAAAATGTATTTTCTTCGATTTCTTTAATCTTCACTCCAAAACGGGAAAGCACATCTACTGTAATGTCTATATAACGACGGCTTTCAACAGGAGGAATGATATGAACTTCAGAATCACCATTTAAAAGAGGCAAAGCATAAAAAAGACCGGTAATAAACTGACTTGATACATTTCCCTTTACATCAAAACGGCCTGGCTCAATTTTTCCATTACAGCTGATTTCACATTTTTTTATGATGAAATTAACTTTTGGAAAAATCTCCTGATAGATTCCTATTCCGCGGCTAACAAGCTTTTCAGTTCCAAGAAGAGTTCCACCACCTGCAATAACAGCAAGAGGGATCATAAAACGAAGTGTACTTCCACTTTCACGGCATTTTAGAAATCCCTGAAGATCAGGCTGTCCACCTTTTCCATAAACCGTAACAGTACTTCCATTTACTTCAAAATCAGCACCAAAGCTTCTCATGCAGTCCATGGTGGCAAGAATATCCTGAGAAAATGCCACATTTGAAATAACGCTCTTACCTTCTGCAAGAGAAGCACACATCAAAAGACGATGGGCATAACTTTTACTTGGAGGAGCCTGAATTGTTCCTTCTGCAGGAGTTGGCTCAATACGGCGGCAATTCAGAATTTCTTCAGCTTCTATTTCTACTGTACGATCAGCAATAATATGAAAATCTGCAGCGGCACAGTATTTATCGAAGCGTTCTTCGTAACGTTTTTTAAGGGCAGTTTCATCAGAAGACAGTGGTCTATCTAGCGTAGGAACAAGAAGATTTAAGGGTCTATCCAAAAAGAAGACTGTGCCGCATTCTTTTAAAGCTTTTACATTTTCTTTTCGGAGAATAGCCCCACCACCAGTTGAAAGAATTATATTGTGGCGTTTTGAAAGCTCCATTATTACCTGGCTTTCCATATCACGGAATGCTTTTTCACCATCCTGAGCAAAAATTTCGGTAATTTCTTTGCCGGCTTTTTTTACAATTTCTTCGTCAGAGTCTACAAATGTAAGAGAAGTTAAAGATGCAAGTTTTTTGCCCACTGTAGTTTTACCACAGGAAGGCATTCCAATAAGAACAATATTCTTTTTCATAAGTGCCGATCCTGCTTATTATGAGTAGTTGGGATAACCGTAATAAAAGACATCATTGCCATACTTACCGGCAAGAATATCGGCCATAACGATGGCACTTACTGCATTAAGAACAGGACATATACGTCTGATAATGGCAGGATCGTGACGGCCCTGGATTTCAAGCTCCGTATCCTGATTTTTAAGGAAGTCAATTGTGTTCTGTTTCTTTGCAATTGATGGAGTTGGTTTTACAGCACACTGGAAAGTAATGTCCATGCCGTTTGTAATTCCACCATTAATACCGCCATTGTTGTTTGTGCGGGTTTTTACGGCAGAACCATCCATGTAGAACTGGTCGTTTACTTCTGATCCTGTTTTTTCGGCAAACCCAAAACCAAGTCCAAATTCAATACCTTTTACTCCGCCAATGCTAAAAACAGCGTGGGAAATCATACTTTCTACACTATCAAACCATGGTTCCCCGGCTCCAACAGGCATTCCGGAAATTACAGTGCGGGTAATACCACCTACACTGTCCAGGTTCATTTTTGCTTCCATAATGCGCTGATCAAAATTGGAAGTCTGGCCACAAACCGACAGGATATTTGATTCAATTTTGATATTAAGTTTATTCAAGGCACCATGCAAAAGTGCTCCGGCAGCCACAAGTCCTGCTGTAATGCGTCCAGAAAAATGTCCACCTCCACGGTAATCTTCACAACCATGGTATTTTTCATGAGCAACAAAATCAGCATGGGAAGGACGGGCTTTTCCATAAGTTGCAGCATAATCTTTTGAATGCTGATCTTCATTTGGAATTGAAATAGTAATAGCGGTACCTGTAGTTTTTCCGTTAAAAACTCCGCTTAAAATCTGAAATTGATCTTTTTCACGGCGAGCTGTATCTGCTGCAGAAGATGGGGCTCGTTTGGCAAGACATTCTGCAATGTAAGCTTCATCAACAGGAACTCCAGCGCAAAGTCCATCAATAATACAGCCAACGGCTTTTCCATGGCTTTCACCAAAAATTGTAACTGAAATATTATTTCCAAAACTATTCTTCACTTTGCAGCTCCTTTGACAAATCCATTACATTCTGAATAAAGCGCGCATAGTATTTTTTGTAGTTTTCATTTTTGATGAGTGCAGATTTTTTTTCAATAATTTCTTTTTCACGCTGAGGCTGAAATACAGGAAGATTATTGGCTTTTTTAAAATCACCAATTCGCTTGCAATAATCCATGCGCTGTTCAAAAAGTCCAGCCATCACTTCGTCAAGTTCGTCCAAAGCGGAACGACATTCTTCCAATTCAGTCATACTAAAGAGTATATCATTTTATTTAAGAATATTGAAGAGATTGCAGGAAATTTTCCCTAGCACAAAAAGGTCTTTTATTTATGGCAAAGCAGAAGCATGGTGGAAAGATTCTCATTATAAGACCTCTGATCATATCCACCATAGATTTCCACTTTTTTATAGCCTGTTTCAAGAAGTATTTTTTTTAGTTCAGGTGCAGAATAAAGACGCTGGGTAAACACATGATCTGTAACAGCTTTTGTAACAGGATCGGTCAGCATCCACCTGGAAGAAAGACCTTCCCAATCTCCAACAACATGAAATTCTGTGGTTACTGTTTTTCCACCACGTTCAAAAGTTTCCCCTGGCGTCCAGAATTTTATTGCACTTTCCCGGCTGGTACATTCAAGAATAAAAGTTCCACCCGGCTTTAGACTGTCATAAATATGTTTTAATATCTGAACATCTTCAGCCTCGGTGTCACAATAACCAAAGGAAGTGTAAAGATTAAGGGCAAGATCGAATTTTTTTTCTGATTTGAACGAACGAAGATCTGCATTAAGAAACTCAATATTCACTTCTTCATCTGCGGCAATTTCCCGGGCTGCTTCAAGTTCAGCTTCAATAATATCTACGCCCGTTACATCAGCACCAAGAAGAGCCAGTTCTACTGAAATACGTCCCATGCCACAACCGGCGTCCAGGACAGACAGTTTTTCACAGGAACCAGTCTTTTTTGAAGATGCTGTGTGCATATCAAGAACAGCCTGGGCAACAGCAGGAGCTTCAGCCCATCTTGTTTCATCGAACATAACTGGAGCGTAATTAATCCAGAATTCTTCGCTTTCAAACCATTGTTTAGACATTAACAGCAGGACCTTCCACAAGCATCTGCTCGAGTTGGAGTATCTTTTTCCCGGTCAGCACTGGCGTTTTCACCCTGCCATCGGAGATATTTTTCACATTCCAGGATTTTTCGTGCATTGGCAACACGGTCCTGATCCGGCATTTCAGTTTTATCAAGACTGTATTCAAGACCAAGCTCCTTCCATTTGAAAGATCCCAGTGAATGATAAGGAAGAACTTCCACGCGGTAAACATTGCGTAAATTACGGATAAAATCACGGGTCTGTTCAAGATATTCATCAACATCTGTAATACCAGGAACAAGAACATGACGAATCCAGATAGGTTTATTTATTTCATCAAGATAGGCAAACATTTCACGAATATTTTTGCCTGTTTTTCCTGTAAGCTTTATATGTTCTTCTTCGTTAATGTGCTTTATATCCATAAGAAGAAGATCTGTTACTTCCATAAGCTTCTGAAATTTTTCAAACCATTCACCTTCTTTGGTAAATGGACTTCCAGACGTATCGATACAAGTGTTTATACCAAGCTTTTTGGCTTCAGTAAAAAATTCCAGAAGGAAATCAATCTGAGAAAGTGGTTCGCCGCCACTTACAGTAATTCCACCATGTTCACCCCAATATGATTTATATCTTACAGCTTGTTTCAGGAGATCTGAAACTGATCTTGGAGTTCCCTGTTTTGACCAAGTATCAGGATTGTGACAATATCTGCATCGCAGAGGACAACCTGAAAGAAAAACAATAAAACGGACGCCAGGTCCATCTACAGATCCAAATGATTCAACAGAATGTACGTATCCAATTTTTTCCATGGGAAAGATTATATCATAAAACAAAAAAAACGGCACTAGCTAAAAAAACCAGGCCGTTTTTGAAAGACGGGGTTGCCCCAAAAGCAATGAGTGTAGCACTCATTACTTATTGGACAGCCTCATAACAATTTTTTATTTACTAGCTAAGTTTAGGATACTTATTGAAGTAATCTTTTGTCATCTTATTTACTACGCTGCAAAGAACGATGAGTGAAATACAGTTAGGAATAGCCATAAGACCATTGAAGATATCAGCAATTGTAAATACTGCATCAACTTTGAAGTAAGGTCCGATTGCAACAGCAACAATGAATACCCAGCGGAAAATTGTAACGATTTTCATATTTCCTTTTGCAATGTATTCAAGACATTTTTCTGAGTAGTAATCCCAACCAAGAATTGTTGTGAAAGCAAAGAAAGACAGACAGAGAACCAGAAGGAACTGAACTGAACGACCGTCACCACCAAGAACTTTGTTGAATGAGAAAGCTGTAAGAGCAACACCCTGAAGTCCCTGTGGATTTACCCAGAAACCGCCTTCCATACCTCCAATAACGATTGCAAGACCAGTCATTGTACAGATGATAAGAGTATCAATTATTGTACCAGTCATGTTTACCATACCCTGTTCAACAGGTTCACTTGTCTGTACTGGAGCAGCAGCGATTGGTGCAGAACCAAGACCGGCTTCGTTAGAGAAGATACCACGGGCAATACCTTTCTGCATTGAATCTGTAACCTGTTTAAGAACGTAACCTGCTGCACCACCAGCCATAGCTTTGTAACCGAATGCTGATTTGAAGATAAGAGCAAATGCAGCAGGGATTTTTGTAGCGTTCATAATTACGATTGAAAGTCCCAGGAATACGTAGATAACAGCCATAGCTGGAACAACTTTTTCTGCAACTTTAGAAATACGTTTAAGACCACCAAGAACAACAAGAGCTACACATACAGTTACGATTGTACCGGCAATAACAGTTGCCAATGAGTAAGAATTTGCACCGATTGAGAAAACAATATGAGAATTTGATGGATCAAAAGCATTGTTTACAGCAGAAGTAATACCGTTGATCTGAGTCATTGTACCAATACCCAAAAGACCGGCAAGAACTCCGAAGAGTGCGAAAAGGATTGCAAGCCATTTCCATTTTGGCCCCATACCTTTTTCGATTGTATAGAAAGGTCCACCAAGAACAGTACCGTCATCTTTTACTTCGCGGTATTTAATTGCCAGCATACATTCTGCATATTTTGTAGCTGTACCAAGAATAGCAGCAAGCCACATCCAGAAAAGAGCACCAGGTCCACCGGCAGCAATAGCAGTTGCAACACCAACGATGTTACCTGTACCAATTGTAGCAGACAAAGCTGTACAAAGTGCAGCAAATCCAGAAAGTTCACCTTCACCTTCATTTTTCTTGAAAATACCTTTAAAAGCACGTCCAAGTTTTGTGAACTGGATTCCGCGAGAAGCGATTGTAACAACAAGACCTGTTACAAGAATAAGAGCAATTGTAGGGATTCCCCAAACAATGTCATCAATTTTTGTCAGAATCTGATCCATTTTAGATTCCTCATGATAAAAAATAAGAGCCGGAATAACTCAAGATTTGAATTCTTGAATTTTACCAGCTCTCTGAAAAGTTTAGGAACAGCAAAGATTTCATCTGTCCGTTTTGCCTGAGATATTTGCGATAATCGCATTAACCCTTCGGCGCTTCACAAGGAGTTGTGAAGACTCTCCAGAGAATCAGACTGATAAAACACGTTACCGCCTGATAAATTTAATAATAGCATGAAGTCACATTGAAATCAATTGAAAAAAATGCAATTCACTACTATAATATTTGAGGTTATGAAGAAGCTTAACATCGCCGTAATGGTTCTGGATCTTTCTGGTGACTATACCATTGAGTTATTTACAGGCATTACGGAGTATTTCAAAGATAAAGATGTAAACGTCTTTCTTACTCAAACAAAAATGCCTCGTCTTTCATACGGATTCTATGAGTACCAGTATTTTGCGGGGTCACGTCTTTTGCAGTCTGCTGACGTTGATGGTGTTATTGTTGTTAGCTCCTTTTTTATCAGTTCTGTCAGTTTAGATGAATTCACTTCATTTCTTGAATGCTTTTCTGACAAACCTATCATTTCAATTGGGCAGGAGCTTCCATTTAAAAACTCCTGCTTTACTCATACCGACTGTGAAGATACTTACCGAAAAATTTTCGATCATCTTGTAAATGAACACGGCCGCAAAAAGATTGCATTCCTTTCTGCAAACTATACTGTTTCTCAGGAAGCAAAAGACCGCTATAACGCATTTCTTAAGGTAAACGAAGAATTTGGTTTTCCCTATGATGAAAAACTGATGTTTCACGGCGCATTTACCATTCCTTCAGGCGAAGGAGAAATGTCCCGTTTCCATAACCCATCCCAGGTTCCTTTTGATGCACTTATCTGCGCCAATGACCAGATGGCTTTTGGTGCAATAAATCATCTTCTTAAGATAGGTGTAAAAATTCCTGACCAGGTTGCAGTAATCGGATTTGATGATTTGTTCCAGTGTGTAAACATGGAGCCTTCCCTTTCAACCATCAATCAGGAAATTTTTGCGCAAGGTTTTAAAGCTGCGGAGCTCTGTTATAAGAAGCTGCACGGAATTGAAGTTCCAAAAGAAAATCTTATTCCCCTTAAGCCTGTTTACCGTCAGTCCTGCGGTTGTGTAGATATTAATGACAGCGAAACTGATTACCGTGATTCAAAAGGAAATCTTATTGCAAAGAACATACATGCAACCTATTCAATCACCAGTAAATATGTTGAAACTTATGATGAACGAACCCGTATTTACACTCTTCTGGATGCCTTGCAGGACGTTGTTTCCCTTGATAGTCTGTACAAAAAATTCAACTACATTTTCCCTCTCATCAATATGAAAAAAGTTGCAATCTGTCTTTATGATAATCCAATTGTTGTAAAGAACGGCGAGATTTTTAATCTTCCAGAACAGGTTACAATGACCTACATATTTGATAAAGAAAAAGAAGTTTCCGAAACCACAGACAAACGAATCAATCCTTTTAATCAGCTTCTTCCAAAAGAAATTTTTGAATATGATTCAACCCGTTATGTAATGCAGGCTATCTATTATGGTGACAAGCAGTACGGTTACGGTTTCTTTGAAGTTTATGATGTAAACTACCAGCTGGCAAATATTTTTATTAAGATTATTTCAAACAGTCTTGCCAACTCTTTCGAATATTCATTAAAACAGAATGAAGCAAAAACTCTGGAAAAAACAAATCAGGAGCTTACAAGTACAAGCCGCACAGATGAGCTTACACATATTTTAAACCGACGTGGTTTTATGGCAGCAGGTCAGCAGGCACTTCAGTTTGCAGCATCTATTGGAAAAACCGGACTTGTAGTTTTCTGCGATATGGATGGTCTGAAAAAAATCAACGACACATACGGTCACGAAATAGGCGACAAGGCTATTCAGGCAGAAGCAAAGGCTCTTAAAGCATCATTCCGAACAAGTGATGTAGTTGGCCGCTTGAGTGGAGATGAATTCGCCATTGTAGCTATTGGTCAGACAATGGAAAATTTTGATAGTATTTACGCTAAGATTCTTCATAACTGCAAAGTAACATCATCAGAATTCTTTTTACCATGTGAAATTTCTGTTAGTGTTGGAGCCATTGCATTCGGACCGGATGACAAGAACCTGCAGATTCTTCTGTCAAAGGCAGATGTTGAACAGTATAAAGAAAAGCGACGAAAGCACGCTGAACGAAATGAATAAAAACGGGCCCTTAGTCTACCCACGGACTATAGGGCTTAATTTTTTACAGGAAGGTATTATAAAATGGGTGGAATTTTTGGTGTAGCTTCAAAAGAAGATTGTTCACTGGATTTATTTTTCGGAATTGACTATCACTCGCATCTAGGAACAAAGAAAGGCGGACTTGCTGTTCTTTCCGAAGATGGTACTTTTAATCGTTCCATTCACAATATCTCCAATTCTCCATTCCGCACAAAATTCGAAAAAGACATTGACGAAATGCATGGAAAAATGGGGATTGGCTGTATCTCCGATTATGAAGCACAGCCTCTTTTGGTGCACTCTCACCTTGGAAGTTATGCCATTACAACTGTTGGTATTGTTACAAACAAAGATGAACTTGTAAAAAATGTTTTGGACAATGGAAACACTCACTTTCTTGAAATGAGTGGTGGTGAAATCAACCAGACTGAACTTATTGTTTCCCTCATCAATTCAAAAGCTTCACTTCTAGAAGGTCTTAAATATGTTCAGAATACAATCAAAGGTTCCATCTCCATTCTTCTTTTAACTCGCGATGGTATCTATGCTTCCCGTGACCGACTTGGACGTACACCAATTCAGATTGGTCACAAAGAAGGTGCATACTGTGCTTCATTCGAAAATTTTGCCTATGTAAATCTTGGCTACTCTGATTACCATGAACTGGGACCAAATGAAATTGATTTCATTACAGCCGACAAAGTTGAAATCCTTCAGCAGCCTGGAAAAGAGATGAAAATCTGTACATTCCTGTGGATTTACTACGGTTACCCTACTGCAAGCTACGAAGGTGTGAATGTTGAACAGATGCGTTACAACTGCGGAAAATACCTGGCTCGCCGGGATATGGAAGCTTCAAACATTCATATTGATTCTGTAGCCGGTGTTCCAGATTCAGGAACTCCACATGCCATTGGTTATGCCAACGAATCAGGCATTCCTTTCCAGAGACCATTCATCAAATATACACCAACATGGCCACGCTCTTTCATGCCGGTAAATCAGGCACAGCGAAATCTTGTTGCTCATATGAAACTGATTCCGGTTCCTCAGCTTATCAAAGGAAAATCACTTTTGTTGATTGATGACTCAATTGTTCGCGGAACTCAACTTCGTGAAACAACAGACTTCCTTTACAACAGCGGAGCCAAAGAAGTTCATATTCGTCCAGCCTGTCCACCACTTGTATTCGGATGTAAATATCTGAACTTCAGCCGTTCAAACTCTGAAATGGACCTTATTACAAGACGTATTATCCGCGATAAAGAAGGTGAAAACGTAAGTCAGGAAACTCTGCAGAAATACTGTGATCCAGACTCTCCTGAATACGCCTGGATGCTCGAAGAAATCCGCAAACAGCTGCACTTTACAAGTCTCAAATATCATCGCCTTGACGACATGATAGCCAGCGTAGGAATTGACCCAAGTAAACTGTGTACTTACTGCTGGAACGGTAGAGAATAGAGCACAAAACAAGACCTGTCCTTCGCAAAAAGGGGGATGTCCAATAAGTTTTCATTCTTATTATTTAGGAATTAAAATCGTTCTGCTTTGGCACTGCTTTTTTTGTACAGGCTGGCGGCATTTCGAGTGCTCTGAGTGTGGACATTTGGTCTTGAGCCTTTTGAGCGACCTCTGGCTCCACCTCTACTCTCTTTTTTTCCGTCTTTAAAATCCCGGTCAGTTTTTCCACCACGGCGTCCGTCTCTTTCACGGCCTACCTTTCGATCTCCGCCTTCTTCATTTTTAAAGTAACCTCTTCGGCGTGGGCTTCGGTCTAAATCTCCGCTCTTTACATCAAGATGGATGTGTGGAATGGATTTATCCCGTTTAGAAATTTCAACGGCCTTTTTGGCTGCATCTTTAGGAAGATTTACCAGTGAGAATTCCCGAGCCATATCGATTGCATCAACTTTGCGTCCAGGAATATGAAGCAGGTTACTGAAAAAGTCTGCTATATCACGAGGATGGTAGCCGTCTTTTTTACCCATGGAAATAAATACTCGCAGCTGGTCTTTTCCAACCATTGCATCACCACGGCCACCTTCTCTTCCGCCTTTGGAAGGAATCTGGGAAATGCGTCCATAGTGCTTGCGGCTCAGTTTCTGACCGTAAACTGCATTCAAAAGTGCACCTACAACTTCCGTTGCATCCTGACCTTCACAGAGTTTTTCTGCCAGATTCTTAAAGTAAGGATCTACATCGATAATTGACGGAACGCCAGCGGCATTTTCTGCAGGACTTTTCATATCCGCTCTGTCATTTTCTACAACAGGTGGTTCAACCGAATCATTTTCTGGAAGGGGAATTACTTCACCATCAGGATCAAGATCAATTTTTGTTTCGGCAACTGATTCGAAAATCTGATTTTTGAGAGTTTCAAAGAGACGTTCCCGTTTTACATTCAGAACTTCGTCTACACTTGGAACAGCTTCTTCAATCATTTTACCTTTGCTGGCTTTTGCTACGGCGTTCTGCAGGAAAGAAAGTTTTCGTCTTTCATCAGGGCGTACAAAAGTTACGGCAGTTCCTGAGCTTCCGGCGCGACCTGTTCGACCGATTCGGTGAACGTAGGTAGCTCCATCAAAAGGAATGGAATAGTTTACAACGTGGGTAAGACCGGTAATATCAATACCGCGAGCAGCAACATCAGTAGCTACCAGAATGCGTGTTTTTTTAAGGCGGAAACGTTCCAGCACCTTTTCACGCTGATTCTGCATAATGTCGCCATGAAGAGCAGCAGCTTCATAACCACGAAGGTCAAGAAGGCGGGTAACATTATCAGCATCGTTTTTGGTCATGGTGAAAACAAGACCGTAAAAATCCGGAGCCATATCTATAAGGCGTACCAGAGCTTCAATTTTGTCGCTTTCCTTTAGCATCCAGAATTTCTGGTCAATCAGCAGCGGTTCATCAACAACCCCCTCTTCTTCCACAATTTCGTATTCGCCCATAAACTTCTGGGCAATTTTCAAAATAGGTTCAGGCATAGTTGCACTGAATAAAAGGATGCGGCAATCTGGATTTGCTTTTTCGAAAATTTCCTCAATATCTTCGATAAAGCCCATATCCAGCATTTCATCACCTTCATCAAGAATAAAATACTTGATTTTGCTGATGTCCAGAGTTTTTCGTTCAAGATGATCCTTGATACGACCAGGGGTTCCTACAACAATCTCAGTGCCTTTTCTAAGGTCTTTAATTTGTGTTGAGTAAGAGGCACCACCGTAAAGTACGCAGGTACGTGGGAAACCGCCGTCAGAAAAGGATTCCATTTCAGTACAGGTCTGCATGGCAAGCTCGCGGGTTGGTTCAAGAACCAGAGCCTGAACTTCACCAGTTTTTTCCCTGAGAGTCTGTACAAGTGGCAGCCCAAAAGCTGCAGTTTTTCCTGTCCCTGTTCGGGCACGAGCTATAACATTGGCATCGCCATTCAGAAGGCGTGGAATAGCCAGCACCTGGATTGGAGATGGCACAGAAAAGCCTTTTTTCTCTACCGCTTTAAGAGTTCTTTCATCCAGTCCAAGGTCTGCAAAGGATACAAATCCATCGTCAGTTTCTTCAATTTCTTCGTTTTCGATAATTTCTTCTTCCACCATATAATCGCCTTAATTCTAGATTAAATCACAGATTTATGCAAACGCTAACATTTTGATGAAAACTTTACATTACAGGACAATTTAACTCCACTGCGGAAATTTCCGTAGTCTTCATAATTTTGCAAAAAAAGAAAAAATGCCCCTGTCCGAAAATTGAAAAAAACCGAAAATGGATTTTGGTTGATATTTTCAAAAGGAGTAAAGTATCAATTATTTCATCATCTGCACTTTCATCAGTAAAGTATTCATCATCATCAGGTGATTAGAAAATGATGTAAAAAAAGTTGACCGGAAAATTTACTCAGTTATAATTGAAGTAGAAATTCCTGCTCAGACTGTGGGTTGCAGGTTGACCGGAAAATTTAATCAGTTATAATCTTTACAACTTGCACTATTATCATACACAAGTTGCAGGTTGACCGGAAAATTTAATCAGTTATAATTAAGCCGTTTGCTTATAAACAATGTTCGGTGTTGCAGGTTGACCGGAAAATTTAATCAGTTATAATACACCCATAACTATAGCAACATGACCATACGTTGCAGGTTGACCGGAAAATTTACTCAGTTATAATTGAAGTAGAAATTCCTGCTCAGACTGTGGGTTGCAGGTTGACCGGAAAATTTAATCAGTTATAATACAATAATTCATTGTATTTTTTATGACTTTGTTGCAGGTTGACCGGAAAATTTAATCAGTTATAATTCATTTTTTTCTGTTTCCGCCGCCTCAACTGTTGCAGGTTGACCGGAAAATTTAATCAGTTATAATAAGTCGTTAATCAATCTGATGACTTCGTCTGTTGCAGGTTGACCGGAAAATTTAATCAGTTATAATAAGTCGTTAATCAATCTGATGACTTCGTCTGTTGCAGGTTGACCGGAAAATTTAATCAGTTATAATGGAACTTCAACATAAGGCGGAAGAACTGCAGTTGCAGGTTGACCGGAAAATTTAATCAGTTATAATATTCAGATCTTTATCATCTTTGAATTGTTTGTTGCAGGTTGACCGGAAAATTTAATCAGTTATAATTAAGCCGTTTGCTTATAAACAATGTTTTGGTTGCAGGTTGACCGGAAAATTTAATCAGTTATAATGAGTGAGCTTCCAGAGTGTGCATAAGGATTGTTGCAGGTTGACCGGAAAATTTAATCAGTTATAATACGTCTGATGTAACTCTTGGAAAAACAAGGAGTTAGGTTGCATCAGACGTATTTTTTTTGAGGAAAATTCAGAATAATTCAAGTTGTTCAGGCTCTTTTTTTTCAATTTGTCCACCAGAATTATAACTTATTATACCAGCATATTGCTTATCTGTTATTGTAAGAATATCAATTTTCCCTTCTTCTGGCAAATTTTTCTTTATAAGTCCATAGTACTTATTGCAGGCATCTTTTCCTGAAAACAGTTTTGTATAAATCGAATACTGAACCATAGAAAAACCATTATCTAGCAGAAAACTTCTGAATTCAGAAGCTCTTTTCTGCTGATATTTTTCTGTAGTTGGCAAATCAAATAAAACTAACATCCACATAAGTTCGTACCTATTCAATAATGGTAATTCCATTTTCATTTCCTTCCCAATCGGGTAACGTAATGACTAATGTTTTAGTTTCCAATGATTTTACATAGGAAGACGACAGATATTGCATACTAGTTACTGCAGGTGATGAACCTTCAGTCGTATGAACCATCACTTGTAAAGTTTTTGCCAATGTTTTTTTTACTTCTGGTGTTAATTCCTGATTTCCCTCCTGTACAATTTTACATACCATACAATCTACTAAGGGTCTATATACTTCAAAAAGATCGTCTGAAAGACAAAACTGATTACTGATATTATCATGATGAATTCCTAGCGTTGGTAATAAGCCTGAAGCACAAATTGCTCTTGTCATTGCTGCTCGCATTATGGCATATCCATAATTTAATAGTGCGTTTATTCCATCACCATCTTTATTACGAATAAACTCTGAACCAAACAAAGCCTTCCAATATAGTTTTGCTGCATAAGACTCTCTGTTATTAGTATCTCCTGAATTTACTGATTTACTTATTAAGTATAATTTTTTTGATTCAACATCTTTACCATTTATTTTAAGACAATGAGCCTGATGTCTTATTTTTGACATTACAACCTGCTGCCATATACGCTTTTTCAAAGGTTGCGAAGCCTGTATTTGAGTTTTTAAGATTTTTGAAAACAAATAATGTGAAAATTCTGGTATTACCATACTTTGCGGAATGTAGTTTTTTCCACAGAGTACAGTAACACAACCTTTTTCAGACAGTGCATTCAGTATATTCTTTGTAATTGTTATACTTTGTGCAGAAAGAACCAGAACGGCTATATCATCAAGTGGGACAGAGCCAAGTTCTACATCGCCTTCTTTTATTACAAGAAAGCCACGATTTAGAGAAAGATATCGATTTTCTTGACAAATCTCTACTACTCTGTTCAGCACACCAATATTATCGGCATAATGAACGTTTCTGAGTATTATTTTCTAAAAACCCGGCCAATCGGAGATACAGTTACAAACCTTGCTTTTTTTATACCAAACAAAACATTTACAGAAATAAAGTTCTGTCCAGTCTGTTGTTTCCATCCAGGAACAAGAACCTGTTCATTTGTTGAAATGATCCAGTCATTTGAATCTGTAACAGCACAAACAGGGCGTATATCCAGTTTATTTTGTGTTGCTGAATAGGATGCAATCCTAGCCAATAGCAGTCTGCCATTTTCGGAAAACTCTACATAATCACCCTTGAAGATAGTACCTATATTTTTTGCTGCAGGGTGTGGTTTTACAAATTTCTTTGGTACACCATCTAAATCAAGTTCATCTCTGCGAACATACTGAGCAGAATATGTTTGATTACCACCTTCTTTTTTAGGTGGAATTTGCCAAATTACAGCTGCAAAATAATCTTCTGGCGCCAGATATCTAGGCACTTCACCTTTTATTTCAATTGGAGTTTGTACCCTATTTACGCAACGAACTTTTTTAATACCTGTAGCTTCAATAAATAACTGAATAATATCTTCATACTTTTTAGGTTTATTTACTGATATAAAATCATTCAATTGTTGTTTTATCCTTGCATCAACAATGTCTTCTATATTTTTTTCAGAAAGGCTTGTAAGACTGCATCGAGAAACAAAAACATCTTTATAGATTTTAACATTTGGATAAACATCTTTAAGGTTTTTCTGAACCTTTTTCATATCCTCTGTTTTCTGCAATTCAGATAGGAACTCACTTCGAACTCGTTCATTTTTAATTTTCGAAATATCTTCTTCTGTCTTTATTTCAGAAATAGAAACTGAATCTTCAACCTTAATTTTTCCGAGAAGAGTTTCCTTAGAAAGTTTTCCCTGTGTTCCATGATCTGGCTTGAAACTAGGAACAACTGATTTCACTTTTTCTATAAGTTCTTCCCGCAAAACAGGCATCTGAGGAACTTCAATTCTGTTTTTCAGGTGACGGGAATTTAAGGTTGAAATCTGTTTTACCATCCCACGATCTACTAGAGCAATTACACTTGCATCCAAAGCATGATGACGGTGGTCGTAACGGTTTTTCTTATATGTACCAATCTGATCATCTTTAAGACCAAAATGGGCAATTTCTTTTTCACCAATCTTACGCTTCAAAATTGAATCAATTTCCCATTTATCACGGAGAAGCTTTGTCATACCACCATTAACAGACCATACATTATCACACACTGCGTGAAGATATCGCAACGCCATTTTTGATAAATACGCATTATCAGTAAGCTGGCGTGTAATAAAGGTACTATCCTTTTCAAATATGTCCATTGCTTTTTCTGCAAAACGCCCACGTTTTACCGGGTTTTTCAACGAGTTTACGCGTGCCATTATTTCATTCCAGTTATAACCTTTTGGACTAGAACCAAATGCTTCAAATGGAGAACGCTCTGCCTTAAATGCATTACATATTGCATGTGAAACCGTCAAGTTTGATTCGGAATCTAACAAAGTACGTCCGTATGGAAGAATATGCTCAATCTCAATATTTTTTGTAAATAACTCACTTCCTGAAATCACTTTTCCACAGTACAAGCATTTTCTTGATAAACAATCTGCAGAAAGCTCTTCCCATAAACGGAATTTTTGTCTGTCAATTCTTGAAGGGAATACAATTTTATATGCGTCAGTAATTTTTTTGTTAATTATTTCATTTTGCTTTGTATTGTCAGCCTGTTTTTTTATCATTACTGCCTTTGCTTCTCGGCTGGCTTTTAAATCTCGGGAAAGTTCAACCACTATCTGAGATGGCTTTCCGTATTCTTTAATGATGGCATTTACAACTGTTCGTGTTTGATTCAATGCTACATGGACTGTAGGGTTACTAATTTTCCCATATTTCTGTTCCGGATTTGTTTCCGGAGCTTCAGGTTTTACACCCATAGTTGATCCAACAAGAACTTTTCCGTAATAAGGTAGAACATCAAGTATTTCTATAGCCTGACTCTTATTTTCAAATCCAAGCATTTTTACTGCTGTTGACAAATTTACCCGCTGGTCTTTATTTTCCATTTTATGAACTAATGCCTCTGTTACTTCTTTACAAAGCATCGTTGTTCCAGATACCAGTACAAGATTAACAATATTAGTCTTTTGAGTTTCAGAAAGATTATATTTTGCAAGCAGTTCAAAAACTTCACTATCTTCATCAGCTGTAATCAGTTTTTCAACAATAAAATCCTGTTCTTCCAGTGAGAAAGAATCCCATAAAGATCCAAAATTCTTTTCATTTCTCATTTTAACGGCTGTTGAACAACCATTAAGTCCACTTCGAACTTGACTCTCAAGATTAAATGTACAATCTGTAGAAAGACCAATCTTCTTCTTAAGAGCATCAAATTTTACTGTTGCCTGAGAATACAAAATTTCAATTATTTTATCTTCCTGATCATCAGACAATGGCAATATTTTACCATCGGCAGTCTGGTAATTTATATTTCTTATTTCCTGAAGAACACGAATCTTCTCACTTGATGGCATAGCTTTATAAGTTCGTTCATTCTTAGGCATATACTGACATCTACCCCTTTCCTGAGGACGTAAAGGACGCTGATAAAAAATAGCCGTATATATTTTATCCCATTCAATATGACTGAACTCAACTTCCTGCTTTTGACGTATTAAATTGAATTCATCTTCATACATTTTTCTAAGGGGATAAAAACTCATTCGGTTAGGGACAAAACGAATACCATCATGCTCTTCTCGAGTATTCCACAAATATTCACCAATCGTTCTAAAACCTGACTCTCTAATTGCTTTATCAAGTTCCTGGCACATTTCTGTCTGGGAAAGTTTAGACTTCTTAGTTGATGCAGTTTCAGTTATTTCTTCTTTTGTTCCGTCTTTTCTATTACTTTTAAATCCACGCCTTACAGATAGATTAAACAAAACTCGTCCTAATTCATAAGGTTCAAGAACGGAATCTAAAGCCTTTATCCTTAATTCATAGGGATTCAATAATTTCAGCTTCTGACATTCTTCTTTACTTTTAGGAAATAATCCCTGTTCCTGCAATAATCTGAATACTTGCTTTCTTCGAAGTTTTCTTCTATATATTTGGCGTCGAATTTCTCTGGCATTTCTACGTTCAACTGCGAGTGGTTCCTTTGTTTTAGGATTACGTCCATCAGAAAAAATACGGACACCCATATCAAGTAATTCTACTGGCTCTTCTTTTTCATCAATTCTATAAATAGCCCAACCAATAGAATTAGTACCCAAATCTAAACCAAGTCGATAATCAACATTTTTAGCCATAACATTAACTCCGTTATTTAATTATACGCCACATATTACTATTTTGTCGAAATAAAATTGACAAATTAATCAAATGCTTTTATATTTAATTTACTGATTAAATTTTCCGATCAACCTGCTAACAAGAGGTCTTATGACCTCGCAAAATGCTTTTACATTTCTATGGAATGTAAATACTAATTAAATGAAAAAAGGAAGCTACGGCTTCCTTTTTGCTTTAACCTATATTCTGTATTTCTAATCATCTGATGATGATGAACACTTTACTGATGAAAGTGCAGATGATGAAATAACTGATACTTTACTCCTTTTGAAAATATCAAACAAAATCCACTTTCTTTTAATTGAATTTTCACTAACGGAATATTATAATTTTATATTATGAAACAAGGTTTTGACAACGAAAAATATCTTCAAATCCAATCTGAACACATTAAAGAAAGAATTGCAAAATTTGGTGACAAGCTTTACCTTGAATTTGGTGGAAAGCTTTTCGATGACTACCACGCATCACGTGTACTTCCAGGCTTTGAACCTGACTCAAAACTCCGTATGCTCATGCAGATTGCTGATTACGCTGAAATTGTAATTGTTATTTCTGCTGAAGACATTTTAAAAAACAAAGTACGAGGAGATATTGGCATTACTTACGACATGGATGTTCTTCGACTTCGGGATGAGTTCCAGAGCCGCGGACTTATGGTAGGGAGCGTTGTTATTACTCATTACGCTAACCAGAGTGCTGCAGATATTTTTCGTGCAAAACTTGAAAAAATGAATATCAAAACATACCTTCACTATAAAATCGAAGGTTATCCTCTGAATGTAAATCTTATCAACAGCGATGAAGGTTTTGGTAAAAATGATTACATTGAAACAACAAGACCGCTGGTTGTAATTACTGCCCCAGGACCTGGAAGCGGTAAAATGGCCACTTGTCTTTCACAGCTTTACCAGGACAACAAACGTGGAATCAAGGCTGGTTATGCAAAATACGAAACTTTCCCAATCTGGAACCTTCCACTCAAACATCCTGTAAACCTTGCCTATGAAGCAGCTACAGCAGATTTAAACGATGTAAACATGATTGATCCTTTTCATCTGGAAGCCTATGGTAAAACAACAGTAAACTACAATCGTGACATTGAAATCTTCCCTGTTCTAAATGCAATCTTTGAAGGCATTTACGGCGAAAACCCATACAAATCACCTACAGATATGGGTGTAAACATGGCAGGACTTAGTATTTTTGATGACGAAGCCTGTTGCATTGCAAGCCGCCAGGAAATCATCCGCCGCTACTACACTGCTTTGAACAAACTGGCAGAAGGAAGCGACAACGAAAACGAAGTAAACAAGATTGAACTTCTTATGAATCAATCTAAGATTTCAAAGGATGAACGTCACTGCGTAAAAGCCGCTTTGGACCGTGCCGCAAAAGACGGTGTTCCATGTGCTGCCATTGAACTTGAAAACGGCGACATCATCACATCTTCTACATCAAATCTTTTTGGTGCCTGTGCCGCTCTTCTTCTGAACGCCACAAAACATTTGGCCGGAATTCCTCACGAAGTAAAACTTATTCCAGCCACTGCAGTTGAACCAATCCAGAAAGTAAAAACTGAATTCCTTATGGGACACAACCCTCGCCTTCATACAGACGAAGTTCTTGTTGCCCTTGCAATGGTTTCGGTAAACGATGAACTTGCCGCAAAAGCTCTGGATATGCTTCCAAAACTTAAAGGAGCTCAGGTTCATACAACAGTTATGCTTTCCGAAGTTGACCGCAAGATTCTTAAAAAGCTTGGCATCGACTTTACAAGTGAACCTGTAATCAAAAAGAAGAAGAGTCTCTAGTTTTGAACATGAAAGCCGCACTTTACCTTATTCCCGTTACTTTGGGCGAGACAGAAATTTCTCAGGTGCTTCCTTCCTATAACCGTGATGTGATTATGGAAATCAAACACTTTATTGTAGAAGATATCCGAAGTGCCCGCAGATTCTTAAAAAAAACAGAACATTCGGTAGAGGACGGCCGTATTGTTGATATTGATTCACTTACATTTTACGAACTGAACCGCCACACCGACAGAAATCAGATTGGCTCTTATTTAAAACCTCTTTCGGAAGGAAAACCAGTTGCTATAATTTCCGAAGCAGGTTGTCCAGCCATTGCAGATCCAGGCGCCGATGTGGTGGAAATTGCACAGCGCAAAGGATTCACCGTTGTGCCGCTGGTAGGCCCTTCATCAATCATTATGAGCGTAATGGGAAGCGGTTTTAACGGTCAAAGCTTTGCTTTCAACGGATATCTTCCTGTAGAAAATGCTGACCGGGCAAAAAAGCTTCGCCAGCTGGAAACTAAGATTTATAATGAAGATCAGACTCAAATTTTTATTGAAACACCATACCGCAACAATAAAATGATTGACGCAATTCTTCAGACCTGCAAACCAACAACAAAGCTGTGTATCGCCGCAAATATCACCTGTGAAAACCAGTTTATCCGTACAAAAACAGTTGCTGAATGGAAAAAGAAAAAACCGGAGCTTGAAAAAGTCCCGGCCATTTTCCTGATTTACAAATAGACTCTTAAAAAATATTTTCTTCGTTTATCCAAAAATTTTAACTGAAGATCCTGGCACAACTTCACTAAGAACAAATGGAGTTGAAATAATACCGTTTTCATCAAGATCCGGATGGAAGATATACTTTCCATTTTCAAGGAAAATTCTTCCTTTTACAGTTTCTTTTCCAGCCTTTATTTCTGCCTTTGCCCCTTCTTCAACAATAAGATAACGGGCCTTTATTGCAATGTAAATTTCGATATTTTTCTGATCAAGGGGGGATACAACAATGGCATTTGTTTTAAGTGTAGTAAGATTTGCTTCAAGTACAGATTCATAAACCTGACGCTGACTTGCAATGTTTTTCTGACCTTCAGCAATTTCTGCATCTTTTTCTGCCAGCTGATTTTCGTAAGAGGCCTTCATCTTTTCTTTTTCGTTATAAACACGGAAAGAGGAACCTACAAAAATGCCCGCCATTTCATCAACAAGATTTCGGCTGGTTTTTAAATAACTTGGCATATCCTTTTCGTGAGGAATACCAGAAATTTTTCCCTGGAGATACTTGTAATCTTTGTAAACCTTCAAAGCCTGGTAATACTCAGAAACCAGATACTCATCCTTGATATTTTCCCCTTCTTCACCGTAAACCGAATTTTCTTCAAGTCGTATTGCATTCCCTGGATTTTTTGAAATAATTTCTGTGCCACGGGCATCGTTGAATACAGGATCCAGAAGATCAATTCGTGCCTGGTAAGTGTCAGTAATATCCCGGACAGTTTTCTTAAGCTCTTCGTTGGCTTTTTTTCGGTTTTCTTCAATAGTTGTCTGAAGTTTTGAAATACGGTTTTCGTATCTGGTAGAAAGCTCTTTCTGTTTAAGCTCCTGAAGCTGTCGTTCTGAGTCCAGAGCCTGTTCCTTTTCTCTAGCCGCATTAAACTTTGCAGCATCAAATTCATCTACCTGAGCCTTGTATTCAGCTACCTGCATTTGGCCGGCATTGATTTCTGCATCATATTTTTCGTGGATAAGGCGGACAGTTTCATTATAGATTTCCAAAACTGCTTCTTTTCTCTGGTCTTCATCCTTTTTTCGTTTTAACTTGAGGGATTCAATAACCATTAAATCTGAATCACGCTTATCTTCCGCATTCTTCAATTCAACACTCATTTCGGCTTTTAGTGTTGTAAGAGCTTTTAATGCGGCATCATATTTTTCCTGTGTACGTGAAACGCTGTCGATAAGATCTTTGAGATTTACACCGTCAAATTCATCAAGATTTACCGTAATTTCCCTGTTATTTTTGGTAATTGTAGCGTTCATAATCCAGAAGCTTATGCCGAAAATTGCTATACAACCAAGAATTGTAAAAAGAACAAAAAGAGAACGATTTTTCTTTGTTTTTGCATATTCTTTATCCAGGTCATAGGCATTTCCACCAGCCTGTCTTTTCAAAGGCTCCAGTTCGGACTGCAAAAATAGGAGTACGTCCTGATGGCGCTGTTTTGAGACTTTTTCGCTTATTTTGTTGTCATTGTCCATATTCCGCTCCAGTCTTCAGGTGCATTTTTATTTCCCATGCGTTCAAGGAAAACTTCTGCAACCTCAAGATTACAGTCTTTGAACTCACGGCGGGCTGTTTTCCAGTCACCTGAATAATATGCCTCAAGGCCTTTTTCAAAAATGTCATATTTTTCTAGAAGGGCATTTTCCATTTCTTCTGTATCAAATGGGAAGTAGATTTTTTTACCCTCTGTTTTTCCTTTTACCTGAACAGTATCAATTTCATAGAATCTGTATCGGCTTGTTTCCTTTTCAACTTCGTTTTTAATGTAGCCGGAAACGATTACAGGAAGCTTGTAAACTCGGGTAAGACCTTCAAGTCGGGAAGCAGAGTTTACATTGTCACCGATTACAGTATTTGCCATATGTTCACTTGAACCGATATTTCCGTAGAATACGTTTCCACCATCAATACCAACTCCTACATCAAGGAGAACCGCCTGATAAACTCTTTCTTCACTTTCTGTAAGCTGACGATTAGCTTCAATTTCCTGCCTTCGTTTTTCCATTGAAGAGCGAAGTTCTGCTGTAACCCTGGTAATTCCCCAGGCACTCTGAATAGCATTGTAGGATTTACTGAAATTAGATTCCAGGGTTCCGTAAACAGCAAGAACTGCATCACCAATAATAGAACCGATTACACCCTTCTGCTCATGAACTTCATGGATTACCCGGTCGTAGTGAACATTCAGAACGTCGATAATATCATTTCCCAAGGTTTCTGTTCGGTAAGTAAAGCTTTTGATATCAGAGAAAAGCATACAGAGTTCTTTCTGAGTTCCTTCAAGATTTACACAATGATCAGAATAAGCCTTTGCAACAACGTCCTTGGAAACAAACTTCTTGAAAGTAAGAAGGAGGTTATTAACCGTTGCAGAAAGTGCGTTGAAAGATGCGGCCATATAAGTAATGTCATCGTTTGGAGCTTTGGAAATATCAATAAGTCCCATTTCCTGACTGGTCTGCATTTTATAAAGATCATTTGTAAAGTTTCTAAGTCCCAAAAATTCCCTGTTAAGAACAAGATAACCAATTACAATAAAGAACACAGTAAGAATTGCAATAATGATGGAAGTCCATTTGTAAACGGTAAGTGTGTTTCTTTCAGTATCTCTTCGTAATTCTGCACGGATAAGATAGTAGTTCCAGTCTTTCTGATATTTATAAACACCAAAGAAAGCTCCTTCCTCAGTTTCAAAGCTCAAGGAACCTTCGCTGATACCTTCTTCACGGGCAGTATTTAACTGAGAAAGAGCTTCTGTATCGGAAAAATTTGTCCATAGGATTTCGGGATTAGCACAGGCCATGAAAGCAATTTTACCGTTTGGTTCAAGAGCAAAAGCAATACTATTTTCATTGTCAAAACCACTTTCTGCAGATTTTTTCATTGCCCTTTCAACTTCATCGATTTTTTGAGAATACTGGAAAATCTGATACTGGTTGGAAGCGTTGGTGTAAAGATCTTTAAGTCTGTCTACCATTACAGTATTGTTCAGTGAAACAATCTGCTTTCGTGTAAGCTGGATAGTAATAAAGTTAGTAGCAAAATTAGACAGAAGAATTAGCATAATGAAGATTATAAGGATCTTCAAACCGATTGGAATAATTCGGGTTTTCCCCACCCTATTAAAAAACTGGATTCGTTTCATAAAAACACCGTGGTATAATAGATAAACCATTATACCACGATTTGGAGAAAATAGATATTTTTATTTCGACTATTTTACAACTATTTTACAACAATATTAACAAGCTTGTCTTTTACAACGATTACCTTAACAAGTTCATGTCCATCTGTAAATTTCTTTACATTGGCCTGATTGAAGGCTGTAGTTTTCAAAGTTTCGTCGTCAGTGCCAGGAGCAGCTTCGAATTTATCACGGAGCTTTCCGTTCACCATTACAACAATCTGCTTCATATCATCTTTTGCAAAATCTTCTGAGAATTCAGGCCATTTCTCGTAAGTTACTGTATCTTTGTGACCAAGCATTTCCCAAAGCTCTTCACCAAGGTGAGGAGCATAACAGGCAAGCATTTTAACAAAGGCTTCCCACATAGCTTTTGGAACTTCAGGAAGTTTTGCTACTTCGTTGATAAAAATCATCATCTGTGAAATAGCTGTATTGAAGTTCAAAGTATCTGTATCGTGAGTAACTTTCTTTACAGTCTGTGCAAAGGTTTTGCGCAATGAAACAAGAGCTTTATCTTCCAATTTTCCTGTAATATCAATATCTGCCATTGGTTTTTCAGCAACAGACCAGATTTTTTCCAGGAAGCGGTTGATACCAATGATACCCTGTGTATTCCATGGTTTACTCATTGTAAGAGGCCCCATGAACATTTCATACATACGAACAGAGTCAGCACCATATTCACGAATCATGTCATCAGGATTGATTACATTCTTGAGTGATTTACTCATTTTGGCGATAATCTGTTCAACTTCTTCGCCAGTGGCTGTTTCAACATATTTTCCGTCTTTTTCTGAAACTTCGTCTGTTGGAACCAGAGTTTTATTCTTACGCTGGAAGGCAAATGAAGTAATAAGTCCCTGGTTGATAAGACGCTGGTATGGTTCTTTTGTAGAAACTACACCGCAATCGTAAAGAACCTTGTGCCAGAAACGTGAGTACAACAGGTGAAGAACAGCGTGTTCAGCGCCCCCTACGTAAAGATCAACAGGCATCCAGTACTGTTCTGCTTCTTTTGAACAGAATTCCTTGTCATTTTTTGGATCAAGATAGCGCAGGTAGTACCAGCAAGATCCGCCCCACTGTGGCATTGTATTTGTTTCGCGTTTTGCTTTTCCGCCACACTGTGGACAAGTGCAGTTTACCCATTCGTCAATGCCGGCCAATGGTGATTCACCTGTACCTGTTGGCTGGTAAGACTTTACATTTGGAAGTTCAACTGGAAGCTGGTCTTCCGGTACGGCAACTGTTCCACATTTTTCACAGTGTACCAGAGGAATTGGTTCACCCCAGTAGCGCTGACGGCTGAAAATCCAGTCGCGGAGTTTATAGTTTACTGTTGCATGACCGATTTTCTTTTCTTCAAGGAATTGGATCATTTTGGCAATGGCGTCTTTTTTGTTCAGTCCGTCAATAAAACCTGAGTTTACGTGAATTCCATCCTGAGTCCAGGCCTGAGTCTGAACATCAACTTCAGATTTAAGAACTTCGATAATTGGCAGATTGAATTTTTTGGCAAATTCCCAGTCGCGGTCATCGTGGGCTGGAACGGCCATAATGGCACCAGTACCGTAAGAAATAAGAACGTAGTCTGCAACCCAGATTGGAATAAGTTTTCCGTTTACAGGGTTGATGGCATAACTTCCAGAGAAAACACCTGTCTTGTCTTTAGCAAGGTCTGTTCGCTGAAGGTCAGATTTTTTAGCAGCATCATCAATGTATTTTTCTACGGCTTCCTTCTGTTCGGCAGTAGTAATCTTGCTTACCAGAGGATGCTCAGGAGCTACAACCATGTATGTGGCACCAAAAAGAGTATCACAGCGGGTTGTGTAAACTGTAAGTTTTTCTCCGCTTCCGCTTCCGTCTGCTTTGGCAACTTCAAAATCAACCTCAGCACCAAAGGATTTTCCAATCCAGTTTTTCTGCATCAGTTTTACGCTTTCTGGCCAGTCCAGGTCTTCCAGATCGTCAAGGAGGCGTTCAGCGTATTCAGTAATTTTCAAAATCCACTGGCGGATAGTTTTGTGAGTTACAATTGCACCACAGCGTTCACATTTACCTTCTTTTACTTCTTCGTTGGCAAGACCAGTGAGACAGCTTGGACACCAGTTGATTGGAGTTTCTGCTTCGTAGGCCAGTCCTTTTTTGTAAAGCTGGAGGAAAATCCACTGAGTCCATTTGTAGTATTCTGGTTCACAGGTTGAAAGATTGCGGTCCCAGTCGTAAGAAAAACCAAGAGCCTTAATCTGACGTGTGAAGTTTTCAATATTTTTGTTTGTTGTAATGCTTGGATGAGTTCCAGTTTTGATGGCGTAGTTTTCTGCAGGAAGACCAAAAGAGTCAAATCCCATAGGATGAAGTACGTTGTATCCGTTCATTCGAAGGTAGCGGCAGTAAATATCTGTAGCTGTATAACCTTCTGGGTGTCCTACATGAAGACCTGCTCCACTTGGATAAGGGAACATATCCAGGATGTACTTGCGTTTTTCTACAGGAAAAGAAGGATCTTCTTTGGCACGGAAAGTTTTATTTTCTTCCCAATATTTCTGCCATTTCATTTCAATATTCTGAAAAGGATACTTAGACATAATAAGCCTCGTTAAAAAAATAGTGAGTCTATTATAGTAGATTTTTAGATTTGTTTAAATACGGAATTACTCGTGTGAATTACTCGTGAAGGAGGTAGCCATCATCTTCTTTGATGATTTCAAGCATTACTTTTCCAAAAACAGGATCAAACTGAGTGCCAAGACCGTCAATCATCTCTTTTACAACATCCTGCTGAGCCATAATTCCACGATAACTTCGGTTTGATGTCATGGCGTCGTAAGAATCTGCAACACAAACAAGACGTGCAATTTCAGGAATATTGTGACCACTCAGTCCATCAGGATAACCAGATCCGTCGAAATGCTCATGATGGTACTTCGCAGTAATCATAAGCTCAGGAATTTCAGTAATACGCTTAAGGATTCGTTCACCAATAAGAGGATGGATTTTTATAATATTGAATTCCTCGTTACTAAGACCACCCTTTTTGTTTATGATTGTATCGTTAATTCCGATTTTTCCTACATCATGAAGAAGTCCTGCATAGAAAACGGTTTTAATTTCGCTCTCACTCCAATTCAGACGTTTAGCAATCATAGTTGAATATTTTGCAACACGACTTGAATGACCTTTTGTATATTCATCCTTGGCTTCCACAGATTCACTGAGTGCAAACACAAGTTTATCGGCAAGCACTTCAAAACGGTCGTTGGACTTACGGTTCTCGTGAACTGAAACAGAAGTAAAGGCTACTCCAGAAAGTATTAGGCTTCCCAAAACAATAGCGATATTATAGTACTCAAGAACCTTTTTCCCATGATTCGTAAGAGTCACCATGCCTGATTCTGGAAAACTAATAATTTTTACTGTTTCAATCGCAAAAATAACTCCGCAAAGAATAACCATCTTTCCGGCCTGGAAAAGTGTTTCATGAAGAATTGATTCCTGCCAGAATTTCATAAGACAGGCAAAAGGAATAAGAACAATACTCAGAAGAATAAAGCTGTAAACATTTGTGTAATAAAAGGTAGAAACAAGACTGAAAATAATTATTTCCGCAAAGGAAGCATAGTAGATACTTGCAACATCTTTAGTTTCACTGCAAATAAGAAAACAGGCAAAGTAAAGAATTACACTAAATATATTGAAGTAGCTTAAAATTCCAGAATCGTACTGCCGCATGATGAAAAAATATCCCACATGCATAAAACAGACTACCAGGGCAAACATTCTAATAAACAAGGAAAAATTGTCAGGAGTAATTGAAATTTTGCCATCAATTACAAAAGAATCTTTTAAAGTTTTTTTGACATTCATTTCCCTGTCCCCAACCAAACCTACATCACATTAATCTTTTTTAAGATTTTAACAAGAGCCTCTTTTTCAATAAGATCGATTGGTCGGCCTTCGATAAATTTATGTGCACTTTCCGAGAAGCTTCCCATTGTTACACACACACCTTTATCACATTTAAGGTCGCGGATTTTTGAATGGAAGTCACGTACGTAAATATCACCCATAACAGTACTGGTACGATAAAAACGGAAGATTTCTTTTTCCTCCATTTTGCTTCCTTCAATTACAACCAGAAGTTCAATACTTTCTGAAGCAACCTGAACATCAATGATTTTTACAAAAGCCCCAGGATAATAAATTGAGATGAACTTTCGGCACAAGGCTACAAAATCACTGGTTCCAGAAAGAAGATAAGTCTGAAGATTGGAGTTCTGATTTAATTCGTTATAACGGAGAATAAGCTGGTCAACATCCTTGTAATCAGGTTTGATAGACTGTACTTCACGAAGAAGAGCCAATCCTTTGGGGATATTGTTCTGGGCAAAATAAGAAGTAGCACAATTGTATTTTATCTGAATAAGAATATTATCTGCCACATTAGGAAGCTTCATGGCAATTTCATAATCCTGAATAGCAGAATCAAAGGCCTTTGCACGCTGATGCATTTTTCCGGCTTCCAGACAGGACTGAGGACCGTAAACTGCATCTGGACGAAGGTGAAGGAATATTTTAAGAGCCTTATCACTCATTCCACATTCACTCATACCTACAGCCATATTGAACATTGTTTCCTTGTTGTCAGGCTGGAGCTCAATAGCCTTTTTCAGATATGGAAGAGCATCTCTGTATTTTTTTGCCTTAAAAAGTGCATTTCCCAAAGGCTGATAAATCTGTGTACTTTCTCTATTTACAAGATATGCTTTTTTAAAACAGGCGATGGCTTTTTCCAGCACTTCCTTTTTTAAAAAGCAGAGACCCAGGAAGTAAAGTGCATCAAAATTCTGTGGATCTTTCTTGATGGTTTCCATAAGAGGATTAAGAGCCTCATCAATTTTATCAAGACGATAGGCTGAAATTCCCATGCGCAGTCCGTTTTTTGCGGCATCAGTTTCTTCATGGGAAACAGACATATCAAAAAGAGTCCGGTAAATTGTCCAGGTTTTTTCCCAGTTGTTTTCCTTAAAATATACTTCACCCAGGGTTTCAAGGGCAAAAATATTATTAGGATTATGGGAAAGTTTTTTTTCACATTCTTTTACAATTACATTACGACCTTTATCTTTTACACGCTTTTCGGCTTTGTTCTTTACACTGGTTACCCGAGTTGAAGAACGAATCAGCATAATAACGATAACAAGAGCAGAGGCGGCAATAATTGAAATCAGAATTGGAATTAGCATAATTTAGAAACGAACTCTCCGATTTTATCCAAAGCAATTTTTATTTTATTGATATCAGTGGCATAACAGCAGCGAATGTGTCCTTCACCACCAAGACCAAATACACTTCCAGGAACAACAGCTACATTATACTCCTGAAAAAGTCTGGTAGCAAATTCTTCAGAGGTAAGACCTGTTTTTGTGATATCCGGGAACATATAGAAAGCACCCTTTGGTTCTGGAACAGGAAGTCCCATTTCGGTGAATGCTTTGTACATAAGATTTCTGCGCTGCTGATAACTAACACGCATTTTTTCTACTTCATCCCAGCCGTTACGGAGTCCTTCAACAGCGGCGTACTGGCTGAAAATTGGTGCACAGATTGTGTTGTAACCGTGAAGCTTTACAACTTGAGCAAGGATTTCGGCAGGAGCTGCAATATAACCGATGCGCCATCCTGTCATGGCAAAAGATTTTGAAAAACCGTTTAGGATGATTGCGTAATCTTTCATGCCTGGGAAACTACCAATGGAAACATGCTCTGAACCATCGTAGGCGAGTTCACAGTAGATTTCGTCACTAATAACCCAAAGCTGGTATTTTTTACAAACATCAGCAATTTTTTCCAGTTCCGATTTAGGAATCATTGTTCCAGTAGGATTATTTGGGGAACAGATCATAACTGCTTTTGTTTTTGGTGTAACTGCTTTTTCAATCTGACTTGCTGTAGGATAAAATCCGTTTACACTTGTGTCGATGGTAACAACTTTTGCCTGTGTAAGTTCAGCAAGAGGTGTGTAGTTTACGTAACAAGGCTGGCAAACAAGAATTTCATCACCAGGATTAAGAATTGCACGGAGGACTGCATCAACACCTTCAGAAGCACCAACTGTAATAAGAATTTCATCTTTTGGATTGTAACTCATATTATAGCGGGTCATATATTTTGCAATTTCTTCACGGAGTTCAATAAGTCCCCAGTTTGAAGTATATGATGTGTGCCCTTTTTCCAGGTGATAGAAGGCTTCTTCCCGCATGCACCATGGAGTTGGGAAATCAGGTTCACCTACAGAAAGGGAAATAACGTCATCATGTCCAATAAGCATTTCAAAAAACTTACGGATTCCGCTTGGAGGAATGTTCATCATTGATGAACTTAATCTATCTTCTCTTGTATTCATTTATTCTATCCTATGCCATTGCACCCTGGCGGGCATCTTTGTCTTCTTCGATATAAACAATATCGTTTTCTTTGTATGTATTCATAATGAAGTGAGTAGCTGTTCCGCGAACACCCTGGAGAGTAGCCAGTTTACGTGCAACAAAGTCACAGATGCTCTGGAAAGTTTCGCCTTCAATAACAACTTTAAGATCGTAGTTTGCACCACTCATAAGGTAAAGGGAACGAACCTGTGGGAAACGGTAAATGCGGTCCACAACAGCATCAAAGCCCCGTTCACGTTCCGGTGTTACCTGAAGTTCAATTTCAGCACAAACCTTGCGGTCGTTTTTTTTAAGCTTTTCAGGATTTACTACGGTGATGTATTTCAGGATTGTTCCATCATCTTCCATAGCTTTAATAATCGCCGCCACTTCTTCCTCTGTTTTTTTAGTCATCGCCGCAATGTCTTTCACCGAAAGTCTGGCGTTATTTCTTAAAAGATCAAGGATTTCTTCCATAATAAAGTGGCCTCTTATATATAAATTTTTACTTATATATTATCGGCAAATTTCGAGAAAAATTCAATAAAACAGAGGAATTAGGTCTGCAGGATTTTAAATTATTCACACCAGAATACTTTATTTCCGGTACGTGGAATTTCCTTTGGAATATCCCCTTCAGGGAAGCCCAGTGCAAGATGTCCTATTCCTTCCCACTCACCTTCAATACCAAGAGACTTTAACCAGTTCTGCCATTCAGGAAGCTCAAAGGTTTCTTTTGCCCGGTGAATCCAGCAGGAACCAAGACCCATGTCACTGGCACAAAGCATCATATTTCCAAGAATTAAAGAACCGTCATAAGTTTTGTTGCGCCAGTTTTTATCGGAAAGTACCACAAGAACAACCGGAGCACCGTAGAACTGGTCGCTGGAACGTTCTGAAATTTTCCCGTTGATTTTTGTAAGCTTTGAAATAATTTCCTTATTTGTAACAGCCACAATCACCGAAGACTGAAGGTTTCTGCCACTTGCAGCCCACCTTCCTGCTTCTATTACCTTTTCGATCATGGCTTTTGGTGGAACTTCTGACTTAAATTTGCGAACTGAACGGCGGGTTTTCATTTTGGCAAAAACATCGTCTTCCGGAATTACTGCAAAGAATTCAAGGCTGTCTTTTGAACTGTTGTTCTGCAGGCTGTGCTGGTGACCTTTTGGGCAGTAATGTACATCACCTGGCTTAAAATATTCTGTCTGGCCATCGCAAATACATTTTCCGTCTCCGCTAAGGATGTAAATAATTTCGCTGTTTGTTTCGTGACAATGCATACCGATTGTAGAATTCGGTTCCAGACGTCCGTAGAGGATGCGATTTTTGCCGTCGGAAAACATTTTTGCATGGAGATTGCCTTCTCCTCCTTTAAAGTTTGGGAAGAGTTCAGTTTCAATTTCTGAATAAGCTAATTTCATCATTTACCTCCAATAATGGTTTATTCAATTTACCCAGGATAAAGGTCTGCTTATTTTGAGTATGCTTCTTTAATTAGAGTAAACTTGTTGAAAACACCTTCTGTTGGTGAACGGAGGCTATAATCACGGACATAACCTTCGTAAGCCAGTGTACCTTCTTCTGGACCAGTTACAAACTCTGCAATCTGCAGCAGAAGATAGATTTTGTCGCCCGGTGTGTATTCCTCCTGCAGGTAGTCATAGAAGCCAGGCTGGAAGTACAGCAGCATAGGACAGCCCATGTAATCAATACCAAGAACACTTGAACCGTCTTCCAGAAGAAATGGATAAACCGGCAAAGTGGTTTCGTAAAGATTCTGGAAAAGGAATCCGAAAGTATGTCCAAGAGTTTCACTGTATACTTCTGTTGCATGATCATAAAGCTCTTTTAATTCCTCCGCACTATCTTCTGGCGGAAAAAAATCAAGCCATTTTACGTTCCTTGAGTCCATAATTCCTGGATAGTAATACCAGTGACCATCAAGGTAGTCTGGTTTTGTATTTGAAACAGAAATGAGATATGGTTCAAGATTTTCTGAACGTAAAACTACACCGACTGAATCACCGCAGGCAGTTCCAATTACATCACTGCTCATGATAACCGAACGTTCTGCATAATACTTTGGTTCTATACCAAAATAAACAATTTCAAAGGTGACTTCCCGAGTCTGGCCATCGTAATAATATTTTCTTCTAAGAGATGTAACTGCCGATTTTCCCAGTGATTCAGGAACCAGAGCAGGTTTTAAAACCGGAGTAGCACCAGTGACCATTGCCTGTACATCCTGTCCCAATTCAGTTGAAATTATACCTACACAAGAAATTTTTTCTGATTCAACAGGTGGAACATAATTGTAAAAATCCAGCAGAGTGTAAGTTTTTTCAGGTGCCTGATTTGCAATATTTGTAATCTGTGGTTCTTTTGCTCCAGTCGTGGCACAACCAGAAAGAATTACTACGGACAGTAAACTTAAAACCACAAGAAGCTTTTTCATAATAACTCCAAAAACAAAATTTTAAATGATTATATTTGATTTGATAAATTCTATCAATAAAACAAAAAAAACCGCACCCGGAGTTCCAGGTGCGGCCAGGAGGTTATTTAGGACAAGCGGTTATTATGCTGCGCTGATAAGGATCTTTTTAGGTTTTGGAAGTTCCACCTTTGGCATCTTCAATGTGAGAATGCCGTTTTTGAAAGTGGCACAGATGTTTTCAAAGTCAACGTCATCAGGCAAAGTGAATGTACGGCTGAAGTTCAGTTCGCGGCGTTCCTTAATGAATACCTTCTTTTCATCCTTTTCCTTTTTGTCGGCTTTAGCTTCTTTTACTTCTTTTGAAGAAATTGTAAGGGTTTTGTTGTCCAGTTCAATGTTTACATCTTCTTCGCAAAGTCCTGGCAGTTCCATATCAAGATAATAAGCTTTGTCATCTGCAGTTACATCTACACGAGGTGTACGAGAGCTTGCTGTGTAAACTGATGGATTTGTTCCCATCATGTCATCGAAAAGTGAATCAAAAATTGAATATGCGTTCATGTAATACTCCCGGCCCTTTCGGGTCTTATTTATTATTTATGTTCCAAGGTTTTACCTTTGGGTAACTTTACGTTACATCTTATATATAGCAATTTCCGTGCCAACTAAACAATAAACATGAGAAAATCAGATTTTTTTTGAAAAAAATGGAAATTTAGCGAAAAATTTCTTTTATGAGGGCTTTTATGCTGGTTACCTGAACGCTTTCTGTATCATTTTCAGGAGTGTATACGTGAGGGAACCCCAGGTTTCGGGCCGTTTTGACACGCTGCTTCTGCTTGGAAACGGGTCGAATTTCCCCAGCCAAAGACAGTTCACCAATAACAGCGGTTCCAACTGACACAGGTACATCAGCACGGGCCGAGTAAAGGGCAGCGGCAAGTGCTGCATCAATACTGCTTTCAGAAAGACGAACACCGCCTGCAACGTTTATGTAAATATCCTGGTCTGAAAGGCGGATTCCACAGCGTTTTTCAAGAACAGCAGCAACACGGGAAACCCGGCCTGAATCAATTTTTTCGGAATATACACGGCTTATAGAAGATTTTGCCGGAACTGTAAGTGCCTGAATTTCTACCAGGAAAACCCGGCTTCCTTCAAAAACTGCAGTACAGACTACACCGGCTGGCTGTTTTTCGGCACGCTGAACAACAAACAGACTGGCTGGATCCATAACAGGAGAAAGACCCTTCTCGCTCATGGTGAAAATGCCAAGCTCATCAACAGAACCAAAACGGTTTTTCTGTGCGTGGAGGAACCTTACATCTTCAGAATTTCTTTCAAAGGAGATTACTGTATCAACCATGTGTTCAACAGATTTAGGACCTGCAATAGTTCCGTCTTTTGTAACATGGGCTGTCATAATCAGAACAGCATCCCTCTCCTTAACCCAGGAAATAAATTCGTTGGTACAATATTTAAGCTGGTTTACTGTGCCTGGAACAAGTCCCATAGAAGCAGAGTAAATTGTCTGAATTGAATCAATAATTACGAAAAGAGGATTTATGGTGTCTAAAGCATCATTTACATCTTCCAGGCGCATGGTACACAAAAGCTGAATTCCACTGGTGTCCAATCCAAGGCGGTCAGCTCGTTCTTTAATCTGGGTAGCTGACTCTTCACCGCTTACATAAAGCACCTTTCCATTTTTACCAAAGCCCTTTGCAACGCTTGCAGCTGTCTGAAGAAGAAGTGTTGATTTTCCAATTCCAGGTTCACCACCAATAAGGGTCGCAGAACGTTTTGTAGCACCACCACCAAGAACCCGGTCAAATTCTTCGATTCCTGTCATATAACGGGAATTATCTTTTGCCTGAATTGAAGACAATGGAACCGGCTTTACTTTTTCAACCGTTGCACTTCCCCGCCCCGCAGGACTTACTGCCTGAGAATCAATTATACATTCTTCAAGAGTATTCCAGTTGCCGCATTCAGGACAACGACCAAGCCATCTAGGCTGAGAATATCCACATTCTGTGCATTTATAAAGGATGCTACCGTTCTTTTTTGCCAAATCCCCCTCCTAAAATCAGCTTGATCAACCACCAAGGTAAGCAGCTTTTACGGCCGGATCAGAAATAAGATCAGCAGCATTGCCACTTTTTGTAATAGCACCAGTTTCCAGAACGTAAGCACGATCAGCAATGGACAGAGCTTTCATAGCATTCTGTTCAACCAGAAGAATTGTTGTTCCATCTTTATTGATGCGCTGAATAATATTGAAAATTTCATCAACAAAAATAGGTGCAAGACCCATGGAAGGTTCATCCAAAAGAAGAAGCTCAGGTTTTGCCATAAGAGCACGTCCCATTGCAAGCATCTGAAGCTCTCCACCAGAAAGAGTTCCTGCATTCTGACGCAGACGTTCTTTAATACGAGGAAAATATTCAAAAACTCTTTCCTGATCCTGTTTGATACCGGCTTTATCTTTTCGAAGATATGCACCCAATTCCAGGTTTTCTTTAACAGAAAGATTCAAAAAGATGCGTCGTCCTTCCGGAACCTGAATCAGATGGCGGGTAACAATTTTATCAGCACTCATGGAAGTAATGTCTTCACCATTGAAAGTAACTGATCCGCTCTGTTTTTTTATGATATTTGAAAGAGCATGAAGAGTAGTAGTTTTACCAGCTCCGTTTGAGCCGATCAAAGTGATGATTTCACCCTTTTCTACATTGAAATTGATGCCTTTAAGGGCAACAATGGCCCCGTAGTTTACACAAAGATTTTCTACTTTTAACATGATGAAATCTCCTATGAGTTACCAAGATAAGCTTTGATTACCTGAGGATTGTTCTTGATTTCTTCAGGACCGCCCTCGGCAATAATGTGACCATAATCCAGAACCATAATTCGTTCACAGATTCCCATAACAAATTTCATATCGTGTTCAATAAGAAGCACTGTAAGATTAAATTCTTTTCGAATGCGCTCAATCATCTGGCGGAGTTCTTCAGTTTCCTGAGGATTCATACCGGCGGCAGGTTCATCCAGAAGAAGGATTCTTGGATTTGAAGCCAAAGCTCGGGCAATTTCCAGTTTTCGCTGTTCACCGTAAGGAAGATTTTTAGCCAGTTCTTCTTTTTTGTTCTGAATATTCAAAACGGAAAGAAGTTCATCTACTTTCTTATCCATGATTTTTTCGTTGCGTCGGAATCGTGGAGTTCGGAAAAGAACGTCTAAAGGATTGCAGATTCGCTGGTTATGAAGGGCAATTCGTACGTTATCGGCAACAGTAAGATTTCCAAAAAGACGGATATTCTGGAAAGTACGGGCAATACCCAATTTATTCAACTGAGCAGGGCGCATTTTATTTGTAATGTGGATTCGATCTTTTCGATCGGTAAAGGTAATCTGTCCGCTTGTAGGAGTATAAATTCCTGAAAGCATGTTGAAGATTGTAGTTTTACCAGCTCCGTTTGGTCCAATAAGTCCTACCAGTTCACCATGTTTCAATTCGCAGGAAAAACCGCTTACGGCACAAAGTCCACCGAAAATAATGGAAATATCGGATGCTTTCAATACTGTATTATCGCTCATTATTCAGCCTCCTTAGCAGTCTCTTTGTTTCCTTTTTTAAATTTTGATGGAAGCTTCTTGAACCAGGCAACAGAATCATTTTTAAGCCAGTCAAAAGCAGTTACAAAGGAGAATTCTTTCTTTCCCATAAGTCCCTGTGGTCGGAACAGCATTACAATAATCAGAATTACCGGATAAAAAAGCAGACGGTAATCTTTAAGGAATCGGAGGATTTCCTGCAGGTAAGTAAGAACAAAGGCTGCAAGAACACTTCCGGAAGTTGAGCCCATTCCACCAAGAACTACGAAAATAAGGAAATCGATACTTTTGGTAAATGAAGCCTGATCTGGTTTTACAAAGCCAATGAAAGGAGCATAAAGAGCACCACCAATACCGGCAACAAACGATGCAATAACAAAACCAATCATCTTGTATTTGAAAACAGAGATTCCTGAACTGTTGGCGGCAATTTCATCTTCACGAACGGCAAGAATGGCACGACCGTAAGTAGAACGAACAAAATTCTGAACAAGAATTATAAGAGCTGTAAGAACCCCGATAATCACAAGATAGGCTATTGTAGGATTCAATGTAAGAATTGTGGTAAACTGCTTTCCGTTTGGTCCCCCAGTCCATTTCTTCAGGTTAATCAAAACAACCCTGATAATTTCACCAAAACCTAATGTTACAATGGCAAGATAATCACCTTCCAGTTTCAATGTAGGAAATCCAATAAGGAAACCGAAGAAAGCTGTAATAATTCCAGCAAGAAGAATGCTTACAGGAAGAGGAATATGCAGATCGGAAGAAAGAATGATTGTAGCATATGCACCAATAGCCATAAATCCAGCCTGTCCTAAAGAAAGCTGTCCTGTAATACCACAGATGATGTTTACCGAAAGTGCCATAATGGCGTAAACACCAGACAAAGTAAGGATCTGGGCTGTGTAAGCACCAATAAGTCCTGCCTGAATGAGAATTGTTGGAAGGGCAACAGCAAGAACTGCAACTACGCCCGGAATAATCATATTTCGTGTCTGTTTTAACAAAATAAACTCCTGAGTTTTAGTTTGGCCAAAAGCTTTACAATTAAACTTTTACAACCCGTTTCTTACCGAAGATTCCAGTTGGTTTTACCAGAAGAACGATAATTAGAATAGAGAAGGAAATGGCATCCGCATATTGAGAAGAGATAAATCCTTTTGTAAGGGTTTCTGCAACACCAAGAAGAACACCACCCAGCATGGCTCCTGGAATTGATCCGATTCCACCAAGAACTGCGGCAACAAAGGCTTTAAGACCAGGCATATATCCCATCATTGGATCAACCTGAGGATAAGCGGTGGCATAAAGAACACCACCAGCACCAGCAAGAATTGAACCGATTACAAAGGTGATGGCAATTGTTCTATTTACGTTGATTCCCATAAGACTTGAAGCCTGAAGATCAAAGCTTACAGCCTGCATTGCTTTTCCAGTTTTTGTATAGTTTACAAGAATATTCAAAAGCACCATAAGCACAACTGAAGATACAATAACAATGCACTGCAGGTTCGAAATGCTCACAGGTCCAAGCTGAAAGTTTACACTGTTCATTGTAGGATACTGACGTGGGTTTGGTCCTACAAAAGGAAGAACACGCATTACATTCTGAAGAATCAGTTCTACGGCAATAGCAGTAATAAGTGAGTTCAGACGAGGGGCTGTTCTAAGAGGACGATAAGCAAATCGTTCAATTACAAGGGAAAGCAAAGCACAGAAAAGCATGGCTCCAACAAAACCCATGAGAAGGCCCGGAATTCCAGGATTCATAGCCCGAAGAATAAAATAGCCTGTATAGGCACCTACCATCATAACATCGCCATGGGCAAAGTTGATGAGTTTTACGATTCCGTAAACCATGGTATAGCCAAGAGCAATGAGTGCATAGATGCTTCCCAATGAAAGGCCGTTTACCAGCTGTTGTAAAAACATTTAAGCAGTCTCCTTTTTGTATATAATATTCACTTTTATTTAACAGATTATAATAGCACCTAAGTATATCGGAAAATTGAAAAAAAAACAATTTACCTATATAATGGAGATTATGGATATTGGAACACCAGAAAAAGAAAAGAAAATTCAGCCTCAGAAACAAAGTTTTTTACAAACTCTGTTTGGAACCCTTTTTGGTGGTAGCGGTCCTGACGCAGAAAACCGCAAAAGAATTAAAGCCATAGCAAAAGTATTTTCCAAAACCCGCTATCACAATTTTTACAAAGCATCTTCCTCTGAGATTCTTCCGCCATTTGCAAAACTTTTCTATGATATTTACAAAATCATTGCACCTACCCAGATGGCTTTTAAAAATATCCAGAACAAGAATCTTATTAAACATCAGATCATAAGCTATAGTCTTTCGGAAAAACAGTCTGAACTGCTGGAACACCTGAGTGAAGAAAAAATTCAGGAAATGTCCAAGAAAATTCCTTTGGAAAAAATCCGTTCCCAGATTGAAGAAGATTTTGAAGCATTCAGTCAGGGCTTTGATTCCCAGCGGGCCTTCCTTATAGAAAGCACCTTCAAAGCCTACACTGCCCTTTATGATTTCTGTATGTTTGACTATTACTTCATGCTCAAGAAATTTTCTTCAAAAATCCAGGAATACAGTTTCAATGTAGTACCGGCCTTTGAAAAAATCACTGCAGATTACATTCTTGATGATCTTAAAGATTTTTCCACTATCCTCTACTCTATTCCAGGGGATCTTTACTGGGACAATCTGTTCAACATGTTTAAAGAACGCAATATGACATCACTGAACCAGAATACATGGAGAAAAGTGCTTTCCAAAATGAAGAGTATTCAGGCTTCCAACGCACTGGAAATGATTGTTCAGATTGCATCAAAGGATCCAAAGTACAGAGTACGAATTGTTGAACACACAGAAACTATTGTAGATACTTACCTGGAAAAGCTTGAATCCGAAGTTTTCAGTACCATCAACAAACTGGAAGACGAACAGAGATCTTCCAAAGCTTCAAACATTTCCAGCCAGATTTTTGGTGAAGGAGCTGTTCAAGTTCTGAAAAACTACACCGAAGCTTCCAATGCCATTTTCCAGAAAAAAGAACTGGATCTTTTTGAATACACAGAAAGTCTGAACTATATTGCAGCCTTCCTTACACAGTTTGTAAAAAAAGACCTGCAGGAATATTACGACATTGTTCTTATTCGCGGACAATGGGACACTTCTGTTGCACAGCCAATGTCACAGGCCTTTCAGAATCTGCTGGGACTTATTTCAAAAATCGAGGATCTGGACAGTTCCCTTGCCGAAGAAGGCACAATGGGTATGAAAATTAAAAATCTTCTTCCACAGATGAGTCATGACCCTGGTGCTGAAAACATTGTAAATCGTGTCATTTCAGATTCCAACGAACTGGCAAAGGAATATATTACTGATGGTACAAAAGATCTTATCACCATCGGTAAAATGATTAAGCAGCTTATTGATGACCACCAGAGCAAAAAACCTGTAATTGTGCAGAACTGGAAGGAGCTTGAAAAATTCGGAGAAAAGCCGCTTAAAGTTTTCGAGGTTGAAATCTATAAAAAGATTTACTATTTTGTCCAGTTGATGCAAACCTGCATGCGTAACAGCTAAATTTCCCAATAGAAACACCCCTATTTATAGGGTGCAAAATCAACTAAGCGCGCATATACTTCCGTCGGGAACCGTACCCGAAACCACGACAGTCCTCCGCGCTTCGCTTGTGCGGGGCATGGTTTTGGGCACGAACCCCGACTCCGTATATGCGGAACATTATTTGTAGCAGCACCCTATAAACAGTTTTTTTTCATTAATCCAAAGCACTGCTGGCAAGATCGCTGATATATCCGGCATAAGCAGCTGTTTCTTTTGTTGTTCCAGCTGCGTGAAGGCTCTTTTTCTGTTCTTCTTTTCTGGCATTCCGTTTTTCAAGCAAAGCACGGGCTTCCATCAATATTGAAGAGGCTCCGTCTGCCCTTACATGAATTGTCTGTGCAATTTCACTTTCACTTGCGTTACAAAGATTTTCAAGAGTTGTGTATTTTTTCTGAAGAACAACTGCCTTTTTAGGACCAATGCCCGTAATCTCCAGGAAGATTGAATCAACATTTTCTTTTGTCCTAAGCTTCTGGTTACGGCTTGTGGCAAAACGGTGGGTTTCATCACGAACCCGTTGAAGAAGACGGAGTGCATCACTTCTTTTTGGAAGACAAACCGGTTTTGAAGCATGTGGCAGCCAGATTTCTTCATCACGTTTTGCAAGACCAGCTACAGGAATATCAAGACTAAGGGCCTGAAGGACAGAATAAACTGCATTCACCTGACCAATACCACCATCAATAAGAATAAGATCAGGCAGTTCACTCTGTTCATTTAATAGTCTTGTGTAACGGCGGGAAACAGCCTCTTTCATAGAAGCAAAGTCATCAATAAGTCCGTCGGTAGTTTTCAAGCGGAAATATCTGTAATTTTTTTTGTCAGGATTTCCATTGTAGAAGCTGATAAGGGATGCTACCGGAAATTTTCCACCGATATGGGCAATATCAAAACCTTCAATTCGCACAGGAAGAGCGGTCAGTCCCAGAAGATTCTTTAGTTCTTCCATAGCAGGATTATCACCTCTTTCTCTAAGGCGGCGCACAATATCCTCACGGGCATTCTGAAAAGCCATATTCATAGCAGCTTTATGACGGCCGGCACTTTCCATTTCATCGGTAACAAGAATTATCTGTGTGTCACACTGGAAAACTTCCTGCACCCAGCGGGTTACAATATCCATGCCGCTTTGGGTAGGTACGTAGATTATTGGTGGAAGCGCATTTCCTTCGCCATAGTACACGTTCATGAATTCGGAAAGAAGTTCATCATCTTCATTAAGACTTTCTTCACGGAAATTGTTTCGCCCAAGTAGTTTTCCGTGACGAATTTTAAGGACTGTAAAGCTTACTAGTTCACCTTCCCTGTAATGAGCAATATAATCGCAGTCAGTGGAATCAAAGGTTTCAACAATATTCTGATTTTTCATTACCATAAGTGCCTTAATTCCATCACGGAGGCGGGCTGCCTTTTCAAAGTTCAGTTCCTTTGCGGCGGCTTTCATTTCATCTGTCAGCTTTTGGATTGCACTGTCACCCTTTTCACTTGAGTTAACCTTCTGTGAATCATTTTCCTCAAGGAGACTGGAAATTTCGCCGACATATTCATTGTAGGACTCTTTTGAAATTTTAGAGCAGCACGGAGCCTTGCACTGTCCCATGTGATAGTAAAGGCAGGGTGATGAACGGGTTTTGAAGGTCCTGCATCGGCGCAAGGGATACAGACGGAAAATTGCATCAATAAAAGTGTCCAAAGCGTAGGCATCGGGAAATGGTCCAAAATACTGTGAACCGTCCTGAAGAACGGAGCGTGTCTTGAAAATCCGCGGAAAGTCTTCATTGGTAATTCGCAGTACAGGATAACTCTTCCCATCTTTAAGACAGATGTTGTAGCGCGGATTGTATTTTTTGATCAGATTATTTTCCAGAAGCAGTGCTTCGTATTCATTTGCGGTGGTAATGTACTCAATTGATGAGGCATGGGAGATTAAAAGCCGGGTTTTAATATCTTTCTTTCCAGAAAAGTAGGATGACAGCCGGTTCTTAAGATTTTTAGCCTTGCCAACATAAATAACGGTTTCCTCGGGATTTCTCCAGAGGTAAACTCCGCTTGATAAAGGAGCTTTCAGAGCTGTTTCGTGCAATGTCTCGAGTACGGTTTTGGCTGTCATTTGTATGAAAAATTATATCAGAAAATTTACAGGATTTGTAGTTCTTGCTTTTGTTGCAGTCACATCACTTTTTGCCAAAGAATATGTTATTGGCGGTGAAAAAGGATGGGGTAACCTGAATGTTACAGACAATCTTACAACAGCAAAGGGACGTTATGGATATGAAAGTCTTGAAGTAGCACCAAGTGGTTTTAAAGGTGACGCCTGGACAGATCTTATAGTAAATTTTGAAAATCCATACAATCCTGTTGATTTTGGAAATTATTCCGTGGTGCAAAACAGCCTTTCTTCCGTAGCCGATACTGCTCTTGGAAAAACCTGCGGACTTTCACGGAACCAGGGCGGCATAACTTTAAGGGGAAATGATTACACCTTGTTTGGATCAGAAGGACTTACAGGATCTTTTTCCATTGAATTCTGGCTTAATCCTTCTCTAGTAGAAAACGGCGAAACAATCTTCCAGTGGCATTCTTCACGAAACGTAGACAACCGAATTCTTTTTCAGCAGATTGGAGCAACCTTCAACAGCGGAAAACTGGAATGGTCGCTTTCAAATATCTTTGATCTTTTTTATGAAGGAACTTCCGATCTTAAACTAAAAGGCACAAGTACAATAATTCCAAAAACCTGGAGCTGCCATGTAATCAGTTTTGATTCTGAAACGGGCATTCTGGAATATCTGGTAAACGGACTTGTAGAAGACATTAAATATATTACATCAACAGGACACGAAGACGGAAATATTTCTCATCCTATTCTTGGTGTTGCCGCAGAATTTGACCTGGTTCCAGATTACACCGGTAAAATCGATGATTTCAGAATCATGAGACGTCCTTACGCTGCAGAAAAATATCAGTCTGCAGAAATGGCAGGCTCTCTGGATCACATGAAATATATTCCAACAGGCGGTCATTTTGAAACAAAACCAATCCGTATTTCTAAAGGCTGCACCTTAAACTCGGTAACTGCCGAAATGAGTGTACCTGGAGAAACAGCCATTGAACTTTACGTACGTTCAGGGGAAAATTTTTACAATTGGACAGACAGTTATCCTGAATGGAAAATAATTGAAAGTGGAGAGGAGCTTTCCGGCATTACAGGACTTTATTTTCAGATAGCAGGAAATCTTTTCCCGGACGGAAACGGAAGTACCACTCCAAACCTTACTCAGATTACTCTGGATTACACAGAACTGCCTGAACCCCTTCCACCATTTTCAATCAATGCGGTGGCCGGTGACAAATGCGTTACAATTTCATGGAATGCATCTGTTGATGAAACCACCGGAGGTTATTATCTGTATTATGGAAATAGAAGCGGAGAGTATCTTGGACGGGTAGCACTTGAAGGAAATTCACCTGTAAATGTAGGAAACACCACCAGCTTCACACTGACAGGACTGAACAACGGCACAATCTACTACTTTGCCGTGGCATCCTGGTCTAAATATGACAAGAGCGTAACGGGAAATCTTTCCAAAGAAGTATTTGCCCGCCCTAGGAGTAAAAAATAATGGATAACATGATTATTGAACGCGCAAAAACAGCTGCACTTGCACGAGATTTTTCACTGGCTGCCCGACTTTACAAAGGGGAACTGAAAAAAGATCCAAATAACATGGATATTCTCCGTGCACTTGCCGACATCTACGTTAAATCTGGAGAAGATGAAAAGGCAATCCCTTATTATGAAAACCTGCTCACCTTCAATGCCCACGACGTTATGTCCATGAACTCACTGGGAGCAATTTACAGACGCCTTAAACAGTACGAAAAGTCTATCGACATACTTACAAAAGCCCTTGATGAAGATGAAAAAACAGCGGTCATCAACTATACACTTGGGTTTACCTACAAGGATATGGGAAACCTGGAAGATGCCATCGAATGCTTTGAAAACGTTATTACCGAAAATCCAAATGACGTTCTTGCTTACAATCATCTTGGCGTAATTTACACCGGCCTCAAAGAATATGCAAAAGCCGAAGCAACCTTCCACCGCGGACTTCAGATTGATCCAAATCATCCTATCATTCAGTATAATCTGGCCCACACCTACGAAGGCCTTAAGGATTATACAAGTGCCGGCCGCTGCTATGAACTGGCCCTTAAATCAAAACCAGGCTGGACAGATGCTGTAATAGATTATTCTTCTCTTCTCATCAACTGCAAAAAAACAATCCAGGCTTCAGCTATTGTAAAGAAAACCTGTGCCATCTATCCCCGTGATGCAGAGCTTCAATCACTGCTTGGCCGAATTTACATGAAACAGTACGACTGGGAAAATGCCGAGAAAGCCTTTACAAAAGCACACAGCGTAAAACCAAACGATCTTATTATCCTGTCAGGACTTGCAGAAGCTCTTGAAAAAAACGGAAAGGCAGAAAAAGCAGCTGAACTTCTTAAAGATGCCGCTGAAAAACCTGATGCCAAAATTGACCTGAAGAAACAGTACGCACACATCCTTCTTTCTGAAAAAAATCTGGGGGCTGCATATCAGATTATCCAGCAGCTTCAAGAAATCAACCCGGATGATGTACAAGTGCTGGATCTTTGCGCCCAGTACGCTATTTGCATGGGTGACACAAGCCACTTTGATAAATGCTTTAACGAAATCAAAAACAAGTATCCAAACTATGCTCATCACTTTCTGGATGGTGCCCGCCGTTATTTCCAGAATGGTAATTTTGATTACGCTTTAAAATTGGCTAATGAATATTCAAACCGCAGAAACACAAATGCCGCTGTCTATAACCTTGAAGGTGAAATCTACACCGCACAGAAAAATTTCAGAATGGCCATTTGCACATATTGGGAAGCAGTGGCATCAGCAGAAGAAAATATAGCCGCAAAAAAAGCATTGCAGTACCTTGAAGATATTGAACCAGAAGTTTCTCATGAAGTGGAAAAACCTGTAATCGAAGAAGAGGAAGAAAGTGATCTTCTGGAACTTATTGAAGATGAAGAATTTGACTTTGGTGCCATGTCAGGAAAAACCATTGAAGAAGATGATGACACAAGTCTTGATGAGCTGAAGAAAAGTGAAGACGCAACTTTTGAAGAGGTAGCCGAAAGTGTAAATGCCCTTGCAGATCACGAGGTTCCTGTTGAAAATGGCGATTTTACTGTAGACGATCTGGAAGATATTGATATTGATGAACTGGAAGAAGAACCTGAAGAAGAGGAAGAAGAGTCTCCTATCAAAGTAGAAAATGAACCTCTTTCTTTCCAGCCTGATTCTCCTGCTACAATTCAGTCACCAGAGCTGGCAGATTCATTAAGAGAAGCTGCAGAAAGGGCAGAAGAAATTGCCAAAAGTGTTGCAGAAGCCCAGGAAAAAATGCTGGATGCACTGGAAAAATTGCAGCAGAACCAGAATAACGAAGAGGAAAGAAGTGATCTGATTGATCAGATTGAAAAGGTTTCTCCTCTTGAGCAGTCCTTCACTACTCCAGAAAATGATCCAAACTTAAACGGAATCAGCGGGAAAGGTGGTTTTGATTCCGATGTAACCTTCAGCGATCCTTTTGAAACTGAAAAAGGTTTTGCAGCATCACCTGAATCAATATTTTCAAGTCCTGTAGACCAAACCATTAAAGGCAGCAGTATGTTCCAGGAGCCTGATTTTTCAGAACCAGTACAGGCTGATCCTTTCCAGGCCTTTGAAGATTACAACACCGGTATGCCTGAATTCTTTGATCCAAAATTCGAAGATATTAATGAAATCCAGAAAAATCTTGAAGCAGCCCGCACTATTAAGGAAGCAAAAAGCTTCATTCCAAAAATTATCAGAATGCTGGAAGATAAAGATAAAGCCGAGCGTTTCCATTCGGAAATTGATCTTTTTACAAAGCTTCGATCCCTTTCAACTTATCTTGAACCAAAAGATAAAAAGGTTTTTATGGGAAGCCGCACTCGCCTGCTTATGGATTTTCTTGTAGCAAAAATGAGCGGACGTCCTGGACTTTTAAAAACCATGCAGGGACTTGTAAAATCAGGAGCTCTTGGCAATGACGTTGATCCTGCCGTAATGGAAAAAGCAGTTGCAGGTCTTACTGGTGATGAACTTACAAAAAAAGTTCTTAATGACCTGAAAAAAATGACTGATTCACTTGCCGACCGGGATCTTGCAAAAGCACTTAAAGATGCTGCGGACGAAGCTCTTTCAAGACTTTAATTTTCGCAACAAAGGTCTATCATGAAACAGATTCAGACTCTTCACGCAAAGAACTACAGCATTGTACAGGATCAGGATTATTTCTGCTTTGGTATTGATGCTGTACTTCTTGCAAATTACGCAAAAGCTTCTCCAAAAGAAAAAGTCATGGATTTGTGCACTGGCAATGCTATTATTCCACTGCTTCTGAATGCAAAAGAACCTTCCCTTGATATATATGCCATGGAAGTTCAGAAAATCATTTTTGATTTTGCAAAAGAAAGTGTTGAGTTAAATGGCCTTACAGAAAAAATTCATGTAATAAATGACGACTTAAAAAATGCCTTTGTTCATTTTGAAAAAAACACCTTTGATGTTGTCACAGTAAATCCGCCATACATGATAGACGATGCAGGAAAAGGCAACAGCAATGACTGCAAAACAATTGCCCGCCACGAAATACTTTGCACACTGGACGACGTAATTGCCGCTGCCTCAGGACTTCTTCATTCAAAAGGCCGTCTTTACATGATACACAAGCCTTTCCGCCTGGCTGAAATTTTTTCTACACTTCAGAAACACAAGCTGGAACCAAAAGCGATGCAGCTGGTCTACCCTTCGATTAACAAGGAACCTACCATGGTGCTCATTGAAGCTGTAAAAGGAGCACGTTCCCGCATAAAAATAGCACCGCCTTTGATTACTTACGGTGCTGATGGAAATTATACTGAAGAAATAAAAAGAATATATAAAAGTCACACCTTTACTGCACTTTAGGGGCTGCTATCTTACCTTAAAGAATATTCCTACCAGTGCTGATGTTATTAAAAGCTGCAGCATTACGAATTTCAGCAAAACTTGGGTTGGAGACCAGTCGTGGTTCTTTCGGAAATGATCGTGAAGAGGAAAACGGATATTTTCAAAAATCTTGATTTTGAAGAAACGCAGGAGAAATACTTTCAAAAGTCCCATACCGCCATTTACCATGATGATGGAACTGGTTGCAAGAATCAGGAATGGGTTTCCACTTACCATAACTCCAACACCAATAAAGAATCCCAGGGCTCTTGAACCTGCATCTCCCATAAGACATTTACTTGGGAAAGCATTGTGCCAAAGATAACCCATTACTACGCCGGCCATGGTAAAGCACATAAGCCCCCAGGCTGCACCATCAATAAAGTGTGGAATCAAAAGATACGAAGCAATGTCTGTGTGTCCAAGTACAAAATAGAAAAGTCCACCAAGAGCAAAAAGTCCAATAAGTACCAGTGTTGATGAAAGACCGTCTACTCCATCAGTGCAGTTTGTTGTATTGATTGAAGCCCACAGCATGATTGTACAGATGACAATATAAACTATAGGATTTACGGCTACTGTAGTGCTTATAAATGGGAACCAGAAATGAACGATTCCATCAGGATCCAGCTTGCTTAATCCACAATAAAGAATTACCGATGTGACCACACTTATGATCAGATCCAAAGCACCTTTTAGATATTCACCCCAGCTGGCTACAGAACGGTCATCAAGATATCCTGTAAGCATTGTAATCCATGTAAGGAGAATAATAAGTCCACGTGTAATGTTCATTGGCACAATCAAAAGACAGATTATGGCAAAAATGGTGATGAAAACACTTCCAGCTCCAGTTGGTTTTCCTTTTGCAGCTTCCGCATTGATAGTAAATTCCCTTCCACGATCGTGAGGCAGACGATTGTAAAATTTTGGAATGATCAGAAGACTGGCAAAAAAGCCAAGATACAATCCAATACAAATCAGCACTGCATATGAAGTTAAAAGTCGTGCAGGACCGAAGAACTGCTGTAGATACAAACCCAGGTTATAAATCATCTTTTCTTCCTTCTATATTAGTAGTGATAATGTGTGCGTCCAGTAAAGATCATGGAAACACCTTTTTCATCACAGTAATCAATTAATTCTTTATCTTCCTGCAAACCACCGGTCTGCATAATTGCCGTCACGCCACCATCAATAAGCTCTTTAACCGAATCACACAAAGGGATGGCAGAATCACAAACAAGAACATCCCCAATCTTTTCATCACCATTATTTTCATCCAGGTGTTTTTTCATGGTCTGTTTTGCTTCGTAAGTTACATTCTGAAGAGTCTTTAATCGTGAACCAAAGCTTGAAGAAATTCCTGTAATTCCATTGTCCTTTATAACAACTGCGGCATAAGAATGGGAATTCATAACCATAATTGTTCCAAAGGCCAGCTGATTCATTTCTTCCTGAGAAGGTCGCTTGGTAGTACAGATGAACAGCTTTTCAAACATTATGTCATCAACACTCTGAACAAGAATTCCACCGTTCATATTTTCTGCATCGTAATGCTTTTTTTCAAAGCCGTTGGTCTGAAGCAGCCTGATTACCTGATGTTCCGAAAAAATATTACGGGCTTCTTCAGTAAATCCTGGAGCAATAACCGATGTAAATTTGTACTTAATGATTTCTTTAGCAAGATCAGCATCCACTGCAGATGAACAGGCAATGGAAGCATTGTTGATTACGGTACTATCGTAGTTCAGAGCCTTTCTAAAAGAATCGACGCTGTTGGTGGCAATACCAGCCCCTACAATCAGTTTATGTTTTACAATAATACAGAAAACTGTACCTGTAAGAGGCATGATCTGTGTATTGAATTTATATCCATCTCGGTTTTCACTTTCCACAGCCATCTGAGTCTTAAGGTTCATGTAAAGATTTCCAACCAGTTCCCAGGCGTAAGTAGAGTCACTTACTACAGCATAAGTTGGTACATTACCCTGCAGAAGCTTTACACCGTTTACAGTACCTTCCTCACCGCAAAGTGAATAAAGAGCACTGGACTGCTGCTCATTGGCACCGTGCTGAAGAACTCTTTTCTTTTTGTAAGGTATCATTAGATAATTTAAAAAAGGATCAGCATAAGGTGAAGAACGCAGGATTGAAAATGAAACTGCCGCATCATAAGCGCTTACCAGATTCAAAGCTTTTCCCATAAGATACTCACGGAACTCCATGGAAACACTGTCGGTACGCATTTGAATAACAGCTTCATTATAGTCTACAGGATCAGTAAGAATAAGAACGTTTTTGTAATTGATTATTCCAGACCTGATAAGAGAAACTATAAAAGAAGCATATTTTTCATTATTTAAATTATCTGAATTGTTTTTTTTATGCATCAGTCTTGGAGTGCAGTTAACACACAAAAGACGCACATTATTGTCAGTATCAGCGTTTCGAGAATATTCCGAATGTGATGTAAGCAGAATCTTCTGCATAAAGGATGATGTATCTGAAACACTTGATGATAAATAGTCAAGATTACGTTCTGCTTTATAAGGAATCTCATTGGTCTTCAGGTATTCAGCAGTATCACCAAAAGAAAGAATCTGCCAGTCAGATTCCTGAAGATAAGAACATAAATGTAAAAGTGATTCCCGGTTTTCTACAAAAACAACAGCGGATTTCTTCATATCCTGCATTGTAGCAGAAAACGTAAAAACACTCTACTATAGTAAAAAAAAATGGCATCCGTTTATGGGATGCCTTTAAAATACAGTTCCGTATATGCGTAGTCGGGGTTCGTGACAGTGGTGCGCTGAGAGTAGGACAACAAGACCCTTCGGGGAGGCCAGTGGTATGTCCGTTAAGCTCTCAATAGCACTACTGGCACGGTTCCCGGCGAGAGCATATACGCGCTTAAGTTTAATTTGGCATCCCATAAAGAGATGCCTCTAAAATACAGTTCCGTATATGCGTAGTCGGGGTTCGTGACAGTGGTGCGCTGAGAGTAGGACAACAAGACCCTTCGGGGAGGCCAGTGGTATGTCCGTTAAGCTCTCAATAGCACTACTGGCACGGTTCCCGGCGAGAGCATATACGCGCTTAAGTTTAATTTGGCATCCCATAAAGAGATGCCTCTAAAATACAGTTCCGTATATGCGTAGTCGGGGTTCGTGACAGTGGTGCGCTGAGAGTAGGACAACAAGACCCTTCGGGGAGGCCAGTGGTATGTCCGTTAAGCTCTCAATGGCACTACTGGCACGGTTCCCGGTGAGAGCATATACGCGCTTAAGTTTAATTTGGCATCCCATAAAGAGATGCCTGTTTTATTATGGATTAACAGTTGATTTATATACTGTTGTAAGGTTACCAGCGTTGTTGCGAACCAGTTCCAGCATTACTGCTGATTTAATTGGGTTGCGTTTTTCGTTGAATGTAAGGTGACCAGTTACGTAATCACCGTTTGATTTTTCCAATGCGTCACGGATAGCAGCAACATCTGTTGAAGTTCCAGCTTTAAGGATAGCATCTTTAAGAAGGTATACACAGTCGTAACCAAGAGCAGCAAATGAGTTTGGAGCTGAACCGTATTTAGATTTGAAGTTTCCTACAAATTTAGCTACAGCTGGTTCTGTTGAGTCAGCAGCGTAGTGGTTAGAGTAGAATCCGTTCAATACTTCATCACCAGCATTTTCTGTAAGTCCGTCCCATCCGTCAGCACCAACGATTGGAGTGTTGATACCCTGAGCACGAAGCTGTTTTGCAATCAAAGCAACTGTTCCGTAGTAATCTGGAAGATAAACTACATCTGGATTTGCATTTTTGATTTTTGTAAGCTGAGCATTGAAGTCTTTATCACCTGTTGCATAAGATTCTTTTGCAACAATTGATCCACCGTTTGCTTTGAAAGAAGCTTCAAAGTTTTCTGTAAGACCTACTGAGTAATCGTTTCCGATATCGTAGATAATAGCTGCTTTTTTGCAGTTAAGTTCTGTAGCAGCAAATTTACCACCTACAGTTCCCTGGAATGGGTCAATGAAACATGCACGGAATACATAGTTACCGGCATCAGTAATCTCTGGAGCTGTTGCAGCTGGAGCTATCTGGATAACTTTGCTGGCCTGTGAAAGAGTTGTAAAAGCTTTTGTACATCCTGATGTCAAAGAACCGATTATAAGCTTTACACCGTCTTTTGTTGTAAGTTTTTTGAAGGCATTTACAGCTTTATCAGGATTTCCTTCATCATCTTCGCTTACCAGAACGATTTTTTTACCGTTGATACCACCAGCAGCATTGATTTCTTCAATAGCAAGATCAACACCCTTTTTACATTCAACACCATAAACGGCTACTCCACCAGAAAGAGGGAATACACCACCAATTTTGATTTCATCTGAGGCTTTTTTCTCTCCGCCACAAGATGTCAGAGCCATAGCAAGAGCTGCTACAGCAAGTACAATACTCAGTTTTTTCATAACTGACTCCTTGATTTGTTAAATCTATAAACTTTAATAACGCTAAAGTAATAATAGCAATTATAAAGAAATCACATAAAAAAATCAAATTTTGAAAAAACCGCATTTTATCTGTTGACAAATATTTGTATATTTTGTATTGTATTAAAACCAAATGGAGCGGTACCAAAGCGGTCGTACTGGGGCGGTCTTGAAAACCGTTTATTCGCAAGAATACGGGGGTTCGAATCCCTCCCGCTCCGTCTCTTTGGAGAAGTGGCCGAACGGTAAGGCAACAGATTGCTAATCTGTCGGTTGCGCAAGCGCCTAGCAGGTTCGACTCCTGTCTTCTCCGTTCGCCACTTTTTATATTAGGGTGAAAATCTGAGACTATAGCTCAGCTGGATTAGAGCGCCACCCTGCGGAGGTGGAGGTCGCACGTTCGAATCGTGTTAGTCTCATAGAAAGTATCTGGTTTCAGGTACTTTTTTTTTGTTCAAAAAACCTATATAATAGTGACATACTTTGGAAAGATGTCCGAGCGGTTTAAGGTACGCCCTTGGAAGGGGCGCGTGCCCACAAGGCACCTGGGGTTCGAATCCCCATCTTTCCGATATTCCGGGTCCTATGCAACGACTCGCTTCAAAACCCCGTCAGAGGAGGAATCCAGCAGCGGTATGAAGTTGAGCGTGTGCCGTAGGTAACCCGGTTTTTTTTTAATTTTTTGCGCATCTTTTGTGTTATATTATATATATGAGAAAATTCTTTATTTTCATTGGACTGCTTTTTTCTGCAGCCGCTCTTTTTTCCGAAAGTGTAGTTCTGCGTTACAAACACAACCTGAATGATGCCTGCAGTTATGTTTCCAAAGTTTACGAAGATGTATATTTTGACGGAAAACTCAATCACAGGGCAGTTATTGGAAACCGTATCTCAGCCCGTGTAACTCATGTTTTCGAAGACGGAAGTGCAAGTATTCTGGCAAGATACATGGTGAATCAGGAAGGTTCAGTTTCTGATTCAGATTCTGCAATGACCTGGGGAGAAGAATCTGAAAGTATTTTTATTCGTCGCCCTACAGGAGAGATGGAAATTGGTAATTCTGTTTTTCTTCCATCTGTACGAAATGTGCCTGTTTTTCCAACTGATGCAGTAAAACCCGGTGATACATGGAGCGGACGAGGAATAGAAGCGGAAGATTTAAGATCCTCTTTCAATCTGGAAAAACCTTATCTTGTGCCTTTTATTGCAAACTACAAATACCTTCGTGATGATGAAATTGACGGCCGTATTTTTCAGGTAATTTCCGTTTCGTACAGCTTTTACTATGAATCTCCTGCCAAAAAAGTAAACGATGTTTATCTTCCAAAATACACCCAGGGAAATTGCACCCAGATTATCTGGTGGGACAATGAAAAAGGTTTTATCGATCATTATTCTGACAATTTCCGTATTGAAATCATGAATTATGCAGGAAACTCTTACATAATGGTTGGAAATTCCGAAGCACAGATTACAGAATTCGTTCCATCAACACAGGAAACCCTTCAAAAGATTCAGGAAACAGTAGATGATCTTGAACTGGAAGATGTAAGCGTAAAACAGACAGAAAAAGGACTTTCCATCAGCATTGAGAATATTCAGTTCATGCCGGATTCAGCAATTCTCATGGAAAGCGAAAAAGTTAAACTTGAAAAAATCGCTGAAATTCTAAAAGGATTTCCAAACGATCTTCTCATAACCGGTCACTGTGCAGAACGTGGCATCGAGAAAAACCGTCAGATTATTTCAGAGGAACGAGCCACCGCTGTAGCAGATTATCTTCTGCATCAAAATGTACGCACAAAAGACCGCATTTTCACCAAAGGCCTTGGATCTAGAGAACCTGTAGCACCAAACACTACAGAGGAAGGCCGCAAGAAAAACCGCCGCGTAGAAATCATCATTCTGGAATAAAATATTTGGGAGGGACATTTTGAGTTTTCGCATTCTTCACACCGCCGACTGGCATCTTGGGAAAGTACTATATGAACATGAGCTTCTGGAGGACCAGTCATTTTTTTTGAATCAGCTTTTAGATCATCTTGCAAAAGAAAAAGCAGCTGGAAAGCCCTATGATGCAGTTATAATTTCAGGGGACATTTACGACACAGCAAATCCTTCCGCCGCCGCAATGAATCTTCTGGATTCTTTCTACGTACGTTTTGCAGAAAACAACAAAGGTACCCATCTATTTTTGATTAAAGGAAACCACGATTCTCTTCGTGTTGGATTGAACAAAAGCTTTCTTGAAATGGCTGATATTCATCTTTCGGCAGAATCCTGTTCCATAAAAAAACCGGTAATCCTAAAAAAAGATGGTGAAAAGCTGTGCATTTACCAGCTGCCTTTTTTAAGTCAGGTAAATCCCGTTGAATTTGAAGGAGATGAAAAAGGTCGTATTCACAGTCAAAGCGAAATGATTGAAGAAGCCTGCCGTCAGATAAAAGAGGCTCATCAGAAAAATTACAGTGACTGTTTAAGTCTCCTTTCTGCCCATCTTACCACCTTCGGCTCAATTAAATCAGCTTACGATGACAATTCCGTGGGCACAATTGATGAAGTTGATTCGTCTCTTTTTGACAGTTTTGATTACACTGCCCTTGGTCACATCCACAAGCTGCAGAAATGTGGAAAGACCGGCCGGGTTTGGTACTCAGGTTCTCCACTCCCCTACTATTTTGACAGCTCCAACGACACATTTTTTTTGGATGTAATTCTTGAAAATGGAAAAGAACCTGTCATTACAAAAGCCTGCATTAATCCGCCGCACAAAGTGGAACGCCTTGAAGGAAAAATTTCTGAATATCTTGCCAGCAATGAAGATTTTGTAAATGAGCATAAAGACAATTATCTTGAGTTTATTTACACCGATGAAGTACTGGAACCAAACGCCATACCAAAATTAAAAAAACTGTTTCCGCTGGCTCTTTCTTTCCGGCCAAAATCTTCTGAAAACAGGCGGGACGAAACCCTTGAAGCTATAGAAAGCCGTCAGTCCACCTTTAAAGATCCATCACTGTATTTTGATGCTTTCTTTAAGGAAAACTTTGGTGACGAAATATCCGACATGGAGCTTCACAAAAAAGCAAAAGACCTATTTATCAGTATTGCAAAAGAAATTGAAAATCCCGAAACCGACGATTTTGAACTTACAGGAGAAGACTAATGCTTCCAAAACATATTAAAATTCGCAACATCGGACCATTCTTAAGTGAAGACATTGATTTTACAAAGCTGGACCGTCTTTTCCTTATTACAGGTGATACTGGATCTGGAAAAACATTTATTTTTGACTGCATAACCTATGCACTTTACGGCAAGATCAGCGGAATTCGAGGTGAACTTAACACGGAAGTAATTGCTTCAAAATACCGCCAACAGGAACAAGATGTTTTTGTTGATTTTATATTCGGTGTGGGTTCAACAGACTACAGGATTGTCCGCTATCTTGAAAAATATTCAAAACCTAAAACCCAGACAATTCTCTTAGAAAAAATTGAAAAAGGAAAAAAACCAGTTGTAATTGCAGACAAAACAGGTGATGCAAACAAAAAAATAATTGAAATTCTTAAATACAGCATCGACGATTTTTCCCAGATTGTACTTCTTCCTCAGGGACAGTTTGAAAAATTCATTGATTCAACTTCAACAGAAAAAGCAGAAATCTTAAAAAAGATTTTCAATGTTCAGAAATTTACAGCCATTACTGAACGAATCAAATCAGAAACCAGGGATCGAAAAAAGGAAATTGAAATCTTAGACAAACAGTTTAACGGAATTTCTGAAGGGGAAGCTCTTACAAATCTGAAAAAATCAAAAGGTGAAGCCGAATCAGAAAGTGCCAGATTAAAATCTTTTCAGGAAAAGGGAAGCTGGGACTTACAACAACTGACAGAAAAGCTTACTATCCTTGAAAACCGTAAAAAGGATGCACTTAAACGAGATGAAACTCTCCGTATCCAAAATGAAGAACTTGCCCAAAAAGAAGAAATCAATGCCATGGAAGAAAAGGTGGCACTTGGTAAAAAAGCTCTGGAGGCAGGAGAAGCTTACCGAAACAAAGAAAACGCACTGGAACTTCTTGAAAAACGCAAATCAGAACATGAAACTGCAGCAGAAGAAATGGAAAAAGCTTCTGAAAAAAAGAAGGAAGCTGACAGCAAAAGTCACCTTATTCCAGAGCTTGATGAGCAGATAAAAAATCTTTCTGGAGAAATTAAGGATGCCCGGGGCAAAGCAGAAAAAGCTTTGGAATATGAAAAGCTAATCCGCCAACAGAAAACACTTTACGAAGAAAAAGAGCTGTCTGACGAAAAAATTAGTAAAACCATGGAAAGGCTTTTGGACAATCAGAAATGCATTCCCACAGGAAGTTCTTTTGCACAGGAAGAAAGCCGTCTCCTGAAAGAAAAATCCCTGCTCACAGATAAAAAACAGGAAGAAGAAACTGCACTTTCTGATGCAAAAAAACGAGACAATCTCATTACATCCAGGGAGCAGTATAATAAGGCGATTCTCCAGATGGAAGGAAAGCTTGATTCATTGGAAAAACAGATTGACGAAAAGAAAAAGCTTCGTGAAGAAAATGCAAAACGTCAGGAGCTCCAGGGACTTATGGAAAAAGCTTGCGAAATTGCATCCAGCTTAAAGGAAAACATGCCATGTCCTGTGTGCGGCTCAACTGACCACCCACATCCTGCTGTCTGCACCGACAGTATAAATTATACACAAATAATCAAGGATCTTGAAAAGGAAATTATGGAACTGGGAAATGAAAGGGACAGTCTTGTTTCAGAGCTTTCAAAATACAAAGGAAACCTTGACAGCTATCTGGAAAACCTTGAAACAATTAAAGAAGCAAGATCAGTCAGCGAAATTGAGGAAAAGCTTTCATTTATCAACGGCGAAATCAAGAAAAATGATGATCTTTACAAGAGCCTGACAGAAGCAAAAGCTTTGAATGGTCAGATTGAAAAAGAGCTTGAAAAAATTAAGGATGCACTTTCTGACACTCAAAGAAAAATTGCACTGGTGGAAGGTTCTCTTGAAACCTACAAAAAGGAACTGGGTGAAAAACCTGAAGCTTCAGATAAGCTTTTGGCACTGGCAGAAAAACTTGAATCAACACTTAAAGCTGCTGAAAATGAAAAAACTGACATTACCACTCTTATTACTTCAGCCGAAACAGAATTTGCCGCTGCAAATGAAAAACTTAAGGGGCAGAAAACTAATCTTGATGAAGCACGGAAAACCAGTGAAAAGGCAACTGCACTTTTTGAAGAAAAACTAAAACAGCAGGGCATCGAGAATGAAAAAACCTTCTTGAAAATGGAACTGGATCCGGTGATCATGAAAGACTATCAGGAAAAAATTCAGACCCACAAAGATAATCTTCTTGCCTGCAAAACCACACTGGAAGGAATTTCAGAAACAGCTACATCAGAAAGTCTTGAAAAAGAAATCCTTGAAACTGCTGAAAAAAGGAATGAACTGGCAAAAAAATTAAAGGCACTTTCATCAGAGCAGGATACAATCAATCTTACGCTTGGAAACCTGAATTCAAAAATCAAGCAGCTTGAGGATATTGAAAAAAAACTTGGAAAACTTCGAGACGAGTACACACTTTACGAATACTTGAATTCCAAATTCTGCTATGGGAACACCCTTGAATCCTGGGCACTTGCTTCTTATTACAGCACCATCGTTAAATTTGCAAGCCAGCGTCTCCACGATTTTTCAAACGGACGTTACACTCTCCAGCAGAACACTGACAATTCCTACGGTCGTGCCAATTCAGACAATTCTCTGGACCTTTGGGTTACCGACGCACACAACGGTGAAAAGCGGCAGATAAAAACCCTTTCCGGTGGTGAACGTTTCCAGGCATCACTAAGTCTTGCCCTTGCCATAACTGATTCAGTTCCATACAATCTTGATTCCATCTTTATTGATGAAGGTTTTGGTACTCTGGACGCAGAAACAAGGCGAAAAGTTATGCCTATCCTGAATAATCTGAAGGAAAATAAAACTGTGGGAATAATATCCCATGTTGAGGCTTTCCAGGAAGAAATAAAAAGTCAGATCCGCCTTTCAAAGACAGAATCCGGCTCTCACGTAAGTATAATTTAGCGGACGTAAAGCTGGTCTTACAAATCTGAGCTGCCTTCCACTTCATCAAGGAGGGCAGTATAAAGTGTAAGCATATCTTTATTGGATCTTCTAAGAGATGCGGCAATTCGTCTGGAAATACGGTACATTACATGGTATCCCAAAAGCGGTTCCTCATCACATATATTTTTAAAAGCTTCACCATCCAGTTTCAAAGCCTTGCAGTTTGTAAGAGCAAAAACTGAAGCTGAACGTGTATCCTTATCTACAAGGGCAACTTCACCAAAGAAAACATTCTGTTCCGCATTCAGATTTACTACCGCAAACTGTTCATTGCCAGGAGTGTTTCTTTTTACCTGAACTGTTCCTTCAAAGAGTATGTAAAGAGAATCACCAATATCACCTTCGCGGATAATTGCATCACCAGCCGAATAAGTCTGAGGTTCAAGAAGTACTGCAACTTTCTGGATAATAGCTTTCTGTGATTCATCATTTATGTCAAAATCCGAAAAAATTTCCAGTTTCGAGATTTTTTCAATAAGTTCCGGTGTGTATTCCATTAGTTATCTCCTGCTTCAGTTTCCTCGGTACTTCTCTGGATGAAGATTGCCTTTGAATTATCTGGAATGATGTAATTGTCTGCCGGAGCAAAATTAGGCAGATTGCTTCTAAGTGTCTTTACTTTTTTCAAATTGGCAACGATTTTTTCCATATTAGGATTTTTCTGTGCTTCGTTCAAAGCTTCACGCCGACGCTGATAAAAATTACCTGTATTTTCAAGAAGTCCAATAAGAATGTCTGTTGTTTTTAAAGAATTGCGGAATTCTGCATATTCATGGCCAATAAATTTTTCTGGAATTTGCTGCAGCTTTATTCCTGCTTCTGCTTCTTCACTGATAAGAGCTCTTAAAATATGACTCATACCTTTACCGCTGGAAGCCTGTACCAGAAGGTTCTGTTCGTAATCGGAAGAAAGAATGATTTCATCACAGTGGGTCAGCGAAAGGTGTTTTTCAAATTTTGAATCAATGATTTCGGCAACACAGTAGATTTTTGGATTCAGGTTTTTGATGGTAATAGCACCAAGAACAGTGCGGGAATCAATCTCCAGAAGTGAATAATTGTCGGAAGAGTCTGCCAGAATCAATGCCCTTTCTGCCGATTTAATCTGAGCTTTGTTCAGGGTATCTTCATCGGTAAAATCACCGTGTAGAAAGTTTATACCCTTAAAACGGTCATCTGATTTGATTTTATCGATAGTCAATTGGGGTGCCATGTTCAGAAGCACAATCTTTTCGGCAGGAATTTCTGGATTTGCGTAAAGGATTCCTTCAAGGATTTTTTCAAAGTTATTTTTGTATCCACAGATAATAAAGTGATTTTTCATTTTTTGCATTTTCAAAAGTCCTCTGTCTTTTTTCTGTTGTCTGTCAAAAAGGAATGATGCAATATTACCGGAAAGTGCACCAAAAATGGCAACACCGGCAATCAGCAGAACAATGGCAGCAATTCGGCCAGGAACTGTAGATGGATAAATATCTCCGTAACCTACGGTTGTCATGGTAACAAGGGTGTACCATATTGCATCAAAAAGTGTATTCAGTCCGTCATTTGCTTCCTTTTCTACACTGAAAATAAAAAGCATAACGATAATCATTATGAGTGCAATAATAATTCCCAGCAGAGTAGATGGATTCGAAAAAAATTCCTTCAGCTGGGAGCGAACAGTCCGCTTTATTTTCAGGCGGTCATTTTTTTTCTTTTCCATTTGTTTTGATTATAAATTGAATTATGATTATTTTAAAGTGCATAATGAAGGCAAAAAAAATCCGCAGAAGCAGTAAACTTCCACGGATTATTAAAACTGTAATATTACGAGGCTGTCCAAAAGTAATGAGTGTAGCGCTCATTGAGCCTGTCGAAATGACTGCTACACTAAATGTGGTGGTTTCGATAAACTCAACCACCGTAATGCAAACTTATTGAACAGCCTCGTTAGTTCGCTGATCCAACCAGGCACATCCATTCAGCTTCGGCGCAGAGGGTTTCGCCTACGTAGATTTTTCCAGCCTGTTTAATCATTTTTGGACTGTTGCGCAAGAATTCAATTTCCATGCGGCATTTGTCACCAGGACGAACCTGATTGCGGAACTTTACTTTGTCCAATGTAGCAAAAAAGAAAAGTCCGTCGGCAGGAACAATGTTCAAGTAACGGAGTGCTGCTCCACCAGCCTGAGCCATTGTTTCACAAAGAATTACTCCTGGTACTACAGGGTATTCAGGAAAATGACCTTTGAAAAAGAATTCGTTTTCTGTAAAAGTGTGCTCACAAACACAGCCTTTTTCGTCAGCAGAAATAATTTCATCTACAAACAAAAATGGTTCGCGGTGTGGAAGAAGTGATTTAATATCTGTTGTTAATGACATGGTTTTCTCCTGTAAAAAAATGTACCCCAACTTCCGTCGGGGCGTTGCGGGGTGTCCCCGCAGAAGGGGTAGCGCAAGACCTTAGGCTTGCGCGTAGGGGAAGGCTTTCCCCCTATTTTACTTTTTTAAGAATGATAGCACCATTATGTCCACCAAAACCGAATGTTGCAGACATTGCAGCTTCAACTGGCTGATTCAAACCAACATTTGGAACGTAGTTCAAATCACATCCGCCTTCAACATCAACTTCATCAAGGTTTCTTGTACATGGAATAAAGCTGTCCTGAATTGCTTTTACACAAACCATAGCTTCAATAGCACCTGTAGCACCAAGACAGTGACCGTGCATAGATTTTGTAGAAGAGATTTTCAGGTTGCGGGCGTTTTCTTCACCGAATGCAATCTTAATCATCTGTGTTTCAGCAGAATCGTTTTTGTGTGTAGAAGTTCCGTGTGCATTGTAGTATGTAATTTCTGAAGGATCCATTCCTGCATCTTTCAGAGCACGTGTCATACATTTTGATCCTGTAATTCCGTCTGGGTTTGGAGCTGTAAGGTGGTAACCGTCACAAGAAGCACCGTATCCGGCAACTTCAGCATAAATCTTGGCACCACGAGCTTTTGCGTGTTCATATTCTTCGAACATCAACATACCAGAACCTTCACCCATTACGAAACCATTGCGGTTTTTGTCGAATGGACGGCTTGCTTTTGTTGGATCTTCATCAAAACCTGTAGAAAGAGCGTGAAGTACTTCAAAAGAAACGACACCGAACTGACAGATTGTAGCTTCAGCACCACCAGTCAAACAGGTATCAAGACGACCAGAACGTACCATATCAAATGCAACACCAAGAGCATCTGTACCAGAAGAACAGGCTGTAGCAATTGACTGAACTGGACCGTGAAGACCAAAGTAGATTGCGATATTTCCACCTACTTCATTTGGAATCAGTTCTGGAATAGCCATTGGGTTTGTTTTTGTGAATCCCATTTTCTGCATACCAAGAATAGAAGCTTCTGTTACTTCAAGACCACCAATTCCAACACCAAGGATAATACCAGTTTCATCAAGTACTTCTGCATTTCCCATAAGGCCTGCATCATCAAGACACTGTTTTGCAGCTGCTACACCAAACTGTGTAAAACGAGCCATTTTGCGGGCGTCTTTAGCATCCATGTAGTCACCAGCGTTGAAGTTTTTTACCTCAGCAGCATAGTGTACTTTGTTGATTGATGCATCAAACTGTGTGATTGGACCGATACCGCTTTTTGCAGCTTTGATTCCTGCCCAGAATTCATCTACACTATTTCCAAGAGGAGTGATTGCTCCAAGTCCTGTAATTACAACACGTCTTTTTTCCATTTTATTTCTCCAAAAATAAATACAGTTTTATTTATGTGTCATGCTGAACTTGATTCAGCAGCTCTTTTATTTGTCACACGGATTGGCTACGTCCTACGGACTTCGCTGGATTATTATGGATAACTATTCTTCCCTAAATCCCGTGAGCTCCGTAGGAGCGAACAAATCCGTGTGAGAGCCAGACAATCAATATTTCTACCAATAAGTGGAAATATTACTGTGCCAGCTCGCGTTTTTTAGCAGCCCATACCACCATCAACACCCAAAACCTGACCGGTAACGTATGTTGACATATCACTACCCAAGAACAAGGCAGCGTTGGCAATGTCTTCTGGTTTTCCACCTCGTTTAAGTGGAACAGAATCAATCATTGATTTTACCAGATCTTCTTTAAGCACTGCAGTCATATCAGTTTCAATAAAACCTGGTGCAATACAGTTTACGCGGATTCCACGGCTACCAACTTCTTTTGCCAGTGATTTACTGTAAGCAATTAATCCACCTTTTGAAGCTGCATAGTTTACCTGTCCGCCCTGTCCGTGAACACCAACAATAGAACTCATGTTGATGATTGAACCACCTCGTTTTGCTCTAAGCATTGCATTTGAAACAATCTGAGTGATTACAAAAGAACCGGTAAGATTTACATTCAAAACATCCTGCCAGTCTTCCATTTTCATGCGGAAAGAAAGACCGTCACGGGTAATACCAGCGTTATTTACCAGAATATCAAATGAGCCTGCTTCAGTTACAGCGGTAGTAATAACTTCAGTAAGCTGGGCTGCATCACCAACGTTAGCACAGATTTCGTGGAATTTAGTTCCTTTTGATTCAGCCAGAGCTTCAAGTTCAGCCTTAGCAGCAGATGGTTTTGAACAAAGGCCCCAAACTTCAGCACCTTCATTCAAGTATTTTTCAACGATTGCACGTCCAATTCCGCGGCTGGAACCTGTAACCAATGCTTTTTTATTTTCCAACAAAGCCATTTTTTTTCTCCCACTTTATTACAAAGAAGTTACCTGTGTAACTGTATCAGCACTATTAATAGAAGCACATTTTCTTTCTTCGGCGTATGGTGTTTTTGCCCAAAGACCAGCAAGAACTGATCCTACACCTGGTTCCAGAAGAGACCATTCTTCGCCACTTTCTTTAATAAGATTTGCAAGAACATCTTCTTCGTCTGTCCAGCGAACTGGGTTTGTAAGGTGAAGAACAGCATTCTTTTTGATTTCTTCTCCGCTTACAGCCTGTTTTCCTGTAACATTTGAAAAAAGTGTGATTTTTGGATCGTTGAATTTAACATCGGCAATTGCTTTTTCAAAATTGTCGGCAGCTTCCTGCATAAGAGGACTGTGGAATGGACCTGCAACTGCAAGACGGAGGGCGCGGCGGGCACCTGCTTCTTTTGCAGCAGCTTCTACTTTTTCAAGAGCATCGAAAGTACCGCTTACTACAGTCTGAACACTAGAATTCATATTTGCAGCATAGGCATCTTTGATTCCGCTTGTGATTTCAATTACTTTTTCTGGTGGAAGACCAAGAACAGCTGTCATTCCTGGAGCGTGACCTGCATTTTCAGCTGCGATTTTTTCACAAACTTCCTGCATGATTTTTCCACGAACCTGAACAACTTTAATTACATCTTCAAAAGAAAGAACTCCGCTGGCATAAAGAGCAGGGAATTCACCAAGGCTAAAGCCCATAGCTGCAGAAGGTACAATACCTTTTGTTTCCAAAGCTTTCATTACAGCAATAGAGGCTGCAGTAATTGCCAGCTGACTGTTGTCACTACGGCTAAGTTCTGCCTGTTCTGTTTCCCACAAAAGTTTTGGCATATCTACACCAGTAATAGCAGAAATATCATCAATTACTTTTCGGCTTTCTGGAAAAGCTTCACAAACATCTTTAATCATGCCGGGTACCTGAGCTCCCTGACCCGGAAACAAGAATGCGTATTTCATCACAACCTCGCTATATTCTTAATTCAATTTTCAAAATGACAGATTTTAAAATTTTGTCATTTATACTTTTATTTTAACAGAATTAGCAATTTTGTCAATGATAAAAACAGCCTGAATGGCTGTTTGTGACAGCGTATGCGCAGACAGTAAGATTAAAGCAACAAAGAATATTGTAAAAAAAGATTTGGAATATAAAATTAATGAAGATGCTGGTTTACTGAATATTGCTGACTCGATTAATTAAATTTTTCCCCCGTTAGCAACATGTAGGGCTGCCGAAGGCAGGTGCATGAGCAACTTGTTGCGACGCACCGAGGGTTACCGAGCCCGGAATACTGCGACCCCAAGTGGCGAAGACACTTGGGGGAACGGCCGGAACAATCTTTCTGCTGTGTTTTTTTAATTTGTTAAAACCAAGTTTTTTCATTATTTTTAGATATATGCAAATATTAATACAGCCATATGGCAAATCTGAGATTTCTCTATCATTTCTGTCTGGTTTTACAGAACCTGTATTAAATTCTGTACGAAGCCTTCCCAACCGCAGGTACGACCCCTCACAAAGAATTTGGATTATACCGGATAGTCAGGAATGTATGGATTCGCTCTTACAGAATCTCTACTTAACGGGGCTTTTCACTTATGAGAATGTTAATGAAAATCAGAATTATCCGAAAAAAACAAACGACGAATTATTTAATGATTATGTTCAAAATGAAACAAAAAAACTTGAAGAAGCGTTGAAGGTTCGTCATTATTCAAAATGTACAATAGACCGCTATAAAAAATGGGTTCAACTTTTTCTTACTCAAAATAGTGTATCGGAAAGCAAGTGTAATAATCAGTCTGCACAGAAAGAAATAAATGAATATTTAAAGTTTCTGGCACTAAAAAAAAATGTCAGTGCATCAACGCAGAATCAGGCTCTCGCAGCACTTCTTTTCTATTATAGATTTGTAAAAAATGAGCCTATGGAAAAATTAGCGAATGTTGTCCATGCAAAGAAAAAAACAAGAATTCCTGTTGTCTTTAGCCGGCAGGAAGTTTCTAAAATCATTGGAAATCTGACAGGAACAAAAAAACTTATCGCCAAACTTCTTTATGGAACCGGACTGAGACTAAACGAGGCTTTGTCCCTTAGAATCTTAGATTTAGACTTTGACAGAAATGAAATAATTGTTCGTCACGGAAAAGGCGACAAAGACCGCCATGTAATGATTCCCCGAACACTCATTTGCGAATTAAAATCTCATATAGAAAATTTACGAAAAATTCACGAAGAAGATTTAAAGGCTGGTTTTGGCTCCGTAAAACTTCCCCAGGCTCTTTCTGATAAGTATCAGGGCGGAAGCAAGGAATTTAAATGGCAATGGCTTTTTCCACAAAAAAATAGATGGAAAAATATCCAGACTGGCGAGGAAGGCAGATGGCATTTAGATGAATCACTTATGCAGCGTGCCGTAAAACAGGCCATTTTGGAAGCTGGCATCAATAAAAACGCAAGTTGCCACACCTTTCGTCATTCTTTTGCAACTCACTTGCTGGAAAACGGATACGATATAAGGACAATCCAGGAACTTCTTGGCCACAGCGATGTGAGTACCACAATGATTTATACCCATGTCCTGAATCGCGGAGCCGGTGGTGTAATAAGTCCTCTGGATAAAATGTAAAACTTACCAACTTACCAGTATCCGTGTAAAAATCTGTATAAATTCGTGAAAGTGTTGTATACTAAGGAATATGTAAAATGATGTAAGATTTTACACTGACACTTTTTGCAGTGTAAACTTCTTACAACTGATACGGAGAAATTTTGTTATGTGGACGCCCGCACTGGGGCGCTTTTGGAAAAGATATGAAAAAAAAAGTTTTTACGAATGTATTCATCAGTTTATTTCTTCTTTTAGAATTTGTATTTTGCGAATTTTTCTTTGTCAACAATGTTTTTGATTTTTTTTGTGAAGAGAATAGTACAGGTCAATTGGAGTATTTTTGTAGTTTTACTCCATGGGAAATAATTCCTTCAATAATTATAGTTTTATTAACATTTTCATTCTGTTATTGTCATAAAATAATAATTCGTACAATTTTAGCATTGCTTTTATTTCCCCTTAATTTTTATGTGCTTTGTGGATTTTATTTTGACTTAGCGGCTTTATTCTCTGCTTTATTTTGTATTTTACTTATAATATTATCATTTATGGCCATAAAGAAAAATCAAGAAACTAATTGTATACATATATTCTTTGTTTCAATGTTGATATATTTTTATGGAACAATAATAAACTTTTATATTAATTATCCAGAATTACTTTTTGCAGGATCCTTTGCAAGGAATTTGCTCAGCATATTTTTTTCTATATTGATTATAATTGGTCTTTTTTCAGATTTATTTTTAGATAAAATTATATTAAGAAAATGGGTTATAAAACTGTGCGTTATAGGATTCATAATTTTGTATTCTATAAGTACCGGTGGAAAAGAAGTAATTAATCAACATAAAAATTTCTTTGAGTATTTTTACAAATTCTTCTTACTTAAAGAAAAATTCGGAGAAATGGGAAGTTCTCAAAGTTTGGTTACATTTTTATTTTACATTGGGTTTATTTATTATTGTATAAGCTTATTTATGGAAAAAAGAAAATTAAATATCACATAACAAAGGTTCGTAACCGACAGCGGGTCAAGCCCGCTGCGGTACAACCAATTGTTATGTGGACGCCCGCACTGGGGCGCTTCCGAAGGAGAAAAAAATGAATAAAAAAATGGTTGTATTTTTATTAATAATTACATCGTATATTTCAGTATTGTGTGCCCAAGAAAATATTTTATCAGTATTTGAAAAATCTTATACAGAAGAAAAATTGGAATTATGTTTAAAAAGTGGGTTGGAAAAATTAGGAGTAAATCTGGCAGAAGAAATTCCAGAAGAAAAATTGAGTGTCATAAATTTTATTCTTAAAAATACATATGAAAACAATATACATAAAATGCGAGGAGAAGAAGAGAATAAAGTTTATACAAAAGATACAGGAGAAGAAGCTGTTTTTGACAAAGATGGAAAACTTGTAACCAATGCATGGAATCAAGGATCATATAACTACGGAAAATATGAAAAACCAATCCAAAAATTTGAACTAGATATATGGCCATGGTTAGTTTGGGGAAACACAAGAGAAGATCCAACTACATTTGATGAAAGATTTTACTATTATATTATGGATTTAGATATAGGAATTCAAGAATATATATTTTTAGAAAACAAGAATGAATTAGAAAAAATCAAATATTCAGAGTTAAATGAAACAGATAAATTAGTATACCAATTCTTTAACTATTTAATATTCAATAAATCATATAAATTTGATTTATCAGATAAAAATATTAAAAAGTATAAAAAAAGCGCTGACAATTATTGGAAATATCTGTCTCAACTTTTTGAACTTACTGGGTATAAAAAATAATCACATAACAACGTCTTCAAAGCCGACACGGCAGTCAAGCTGCCGTGCGGTTTAAGACTATGTTACACGGACAGCCCACTGGGCAGCTTGCAGTTTGTAAGAAAAGTTCGATAACAAAAAAAAGTTTTCAATGGAGGATGAAGAATGAAAACTATTAGAAAAATTTCAATTTTATTAAGTGTATTACTTGTTTTCTGCCTTACAAGTTGTGAATCAACCAAGGTCGAACCGTCAGCTTTTGAAGCGGAAACAGGTGTTGCAATGGTTGTTCCTATGAGAGTTTTTACATGGGTAAAAGCTGATGGAGCAAAAACTTTCATGAAAGATTATTCATCTGGAAAAATTACATTTAATTATTCCGACGAAAATAATTTTATAGTAAAAACTGAAACTGTTGATGGTATTATACAAACCACATGGGGCAAACAGTTCACAGATATCAATGAAAACGTACGTGATCTTGTTATTAGTGCATTCATTTCATCATGTTATTCAATTAGTGAAAATAAAGATGGAATCGAATCAGCTTTTAATGTTTTAAATCAAATTTTCTCAGATCCATTGTATACTCCTAAAACCGCTCTGTTGCCTTCAAGTTTAAAAAATGGTCTTGCGGCATATCAATCTAAGACAGATTGGGAAACTTACAAGAGTGAGTATTTTTCAATTGAAAATGGAATTTTTGTAATTGTAAAATAAAAATATTTTTGAATATTTTTTCAGCAGGTCAAGCCTGCTGAAAAAATTAATTAGACTTTCGGGTAAAGCAAGGTAGCGGTAGTATGCGACATTCGTCGCTTTGTATTGTTCACAAAAAGAATGAAAGTACTGCTTCTAGAAAATAAACATTAACTTCTTTTAAAAGAAAATAAAAAAGAAAATATTGTATAAGAAATATTTTCGTGTAACATAGGTTCGTAGCCGACAAACCGGTCAAGCCGGTTTGCGGTACAACCCATTGTTATGCCCACGCCCCACTGGGGCGGAAAAATTTAGAATTTAAAAAATTTGGACATACACATTTTTTCCAAAAATCAAAAAGGAATTAAAGTATGTCCAAGAGTAAATTCTACGATAAAATTGTTCTTGCAAAAGAAGAACGCGAAGTTGAAGATGTTTATAACGAAGGTATAAGTTTATACTTCCTAAAAAACGAAGGAACAATTACACATCCGTATAAATGCGACGGATTAGTTGATCAAGGTTTACTGCTTCGCCTAATCATAGAATACAAATACAATGAAGAACTTCATAATCCAGTTTCCAGAGCTAAAGTATTAATTCAAGTAATCTACTACATAAAACAATTTGAGTTAAATGGTGACCGTCTTCCTAATGTTGTAATGGTTGGCGACAAAGATGAAGTGTTTGTAATGCACACAAACCCATTGCTTAAATATCTTGATGAAAATGTAGACTGGAATATTGCACCAAGCAATGCACATGATAAAAATCCTGCTCTTCTTGTAAAAATTTCAAAAGATGCAGAACTCAGTCCGTATGTTTACGATATAAATGAAAGCTTTTCTTTTAAAGATGTAGTTGAAAAAATTCTTGAGATTGCGACAAACACAATCAGAAAAGTTCGTGTTACCGAACATAACATTTCAAAAATATTTGATGACTTTTCGACACGAGTTTTGAGAGATACTGCAAAAATATCGCCAAACGATTTGGTAGGTATCTTTATAAATTCAATAATAGATCGTGAAAATTGTTATAAACATCCAAACAATCCAAACATTTTAGTCTGTTACAATAAACAGTATCAGATTAATGGAACTTATTACGATACTTTTTTCAAACATTTTGAAAAAGAATATTCACCAAAAGACAAGAATAAATTCACAGAAATTTCTGACCGCTTAATAGAAGATGCAAAGCGAAGAAAAAATGGAGAATTCTTTACACCAACTTTGTTTACAGATTATGCTCACAAAATGCTTTCTGAAGAGTTAGGCGAAGATTGGAAAGAAAAATATATTGTTTGGGACTGTTGCTGGGGTACAGGAAACCTAACCCGCGACTATCGTTTTAAAGAGTTATATGCAAGTACACTCGAACAGGCTGAGCTTGACTGTGGCAGAAGATATAATCCTGAAGCAACAAAATTTGTATTTGACTTTTTAAATGATGATATGGCATTCATGGGGCAATCTAATGGTAAACTTCCAGAAAATTTATATAAAGCTCTAGAAGAAAGGAAACCTATTGTCTTTTTTATAAATCCGCCATATGCAACATCTTCAAGCAATGATGGCAAAGGAAAAGGTAACGGTGTTTGTATGACACGTCTTTACGATAAAATGGTAAAAGATGACATGCAAGAAGCTTGTAAAAATCTTTTTTCTCAATTTATGTATCGCATCTGTCTTATAAAAAAGCATTTTAATCTCGAAGATATTGCCATCGGATTATTCTGTAATCCAATTTATCTTTGTGGTTCAACATTTAAGGAATTTAGAAAATTCTTCTTCAACGAATTTGAGTACAAACAAGGAATTCTTTTTAATGCAAGTTGCTTCGCAGATGTTTCTGATACTTGGGGAATTGATTTTACTGTTTGGAAGGCGGGAGAAACTGGAAACAAAACAGAATTTATACACAATTTATTGGAAGAAAAAGACGAAGAATTAATCTCAATTGGAACAAAGAAAATATATAACATTGATTTTGAAAAAACTGCAAAAGACTGGATAAAAAAGCCTCTGGAAAGTATTACCGCAAAAAAAATAAAATATCCGCCTCTTTCTACAGCTATAAACCTAAAACCTGGAAAAAGTTCTAATACTTCAATTTTTGAAAATAGTCTTGGTTGCTATTTCAACGTTGGAAATGATGTTTACCAGAGTACACAGAGAGTTGCTATTTTTACGAGCTGTGATAATAGTAATGCAAATGGTATTTCTATTGTTCCTGAAAACTTTGAAAGAATTGTGACTATTTTCTCAGCAAGAAGACTTATTTCAAATAATTGGACGAATCATATCGATAATTATTTGGAACCAAATACAAATCATCCAAAATGGAATGAATTTTATACGGACAGTATAATTTTTTCATTATTTGAAAGTAAGTCACAACAATCAGCTTTAAGAAACATCGAATATAACGGACAGAATTTTAATATAAGAAATAATTTCTTTTTTATGTCTAAAAAAGAAATTATGGACTTAGCAGATAAGTACAATTATGATTTTACCTACAATGATGCTAAAGTTTCTGATGAAAGATATGTTTATAAATTATTGGATAAAATTGAATTATCGGCCGAGGCAAAAGAAGTTTTAGACGAAGCCAAAAAATTGGTAATAAAAACATTTGAATATCGTGAAATTTTTAATCAGCAATATCCAGAGTATCAAATAATGAACTGGGATTGTGGATGGTTTCAAATTAAAGGAATTCTAAAAGAATATTTTGTGGAAGACTTAAATCATTTCTCAGAAATATTTAAAAGACTTGCAGATAAAATGATTCCTGTAGTATACGAATTAGGATTCTTAAAGTAAAATGTATTGTACGCGGCAGTCGGTGCTGCCGCTAAAAGATATATTTTTGTAGTAACAAGGCATAACAACGGTTTCAAATCGGATGTCGGGTCAAGCCCGCCACCGTTTAAACCTATGTTACACGGACGCCCGCACTGGGGCGCTCCGGAGGAGAATTAAATGAAAAAACTTTTAATAGTTTTATTTTCGTCTTTGCTTCTTTTTACATCTTGCGAAACTTTGGACAACATCGGGCAATCAATTACAGATTTATTTTCGGGAGACAAGGATACTCAAGATACTTTGGGTTCTACAAAAATATCAGCACCAAAATATAAAAGAGAAAATATCGATACTACAATCTGGGATTTGTCAGTTTTGGATACTGCCCGAGATGTAGATTATATGGAAGACATTGAGAAAGATGTCGTACTCGAAATGAATATGGCTCGTACAAATCCTAAAAAATATGCAGAATTATATATTGAGCCAAGAACAAAGAAATTCAATGGAAAAATTTATGGCGGAAATCTTCAGACAAATGAAGGTGTTGCGGTTGTAAATGAATGTATAAAATTCATGAATTCTCAAAAATCTTTATCGACGCTTACACCTTCAAAAGGTTTGACCAGAGCAGCAAAAGACCATGCAAATAGTCAGAGTTTAACAGACAAAACAGGACATGATGGTACAGACGGAAGCAATCCGTTTACACGAATGAAACGCTATGGCTCATATAAAACAGCAGGTGAAAATATTTCATATGGTTCTAAGTCAGCCCGAGAAATTGTCGTTACTCTTTTAATCGATGACGGTGTAAAGAGTCGTGGTCATCGAAAAAATATAATGAATAAAGATTTTAAAACTACCGGTATAGGCTTTGCAAATAAACATAAATTGTACGGTTGTGAATGTGTTCTCGATTATGCAGGCGACTACACAGAAAAGGAATAGGTATCAATATGAAAAAACAATGCTGGTTTTGTAAAAATACAGAAGACTTTTTCTTACAACAAAAAGAAGACCTTTTAAAATCGATTGATAAAAAATTACTTGATTGTGAAGATTTTGAAAAATCAATAATCGATATTACAAAAGAAAAACTAGGTTTTACTGATGAACTAAAAGAAAAAGCGAAAAGTATAAAAAATGAATATTCATCTATGACACTAAACGCGGTTTTAGAGAATAAAGACAGTTTTTTAAAACTTGAACCAAATCTTGAAATCATATTAAATTATTGTTCAAAATACGGGAAAAGAAATTTCAGAACTGTAAATGATGTAATTCAAGAATTTATTTTAGAGCCTGTTGAAAGCAGATACACAAATGAACTGAGACAAAATGAGACAAAAAGAAAATCTCTTTTAGAAAAAAAAGAAAAACTTGAACAAATAAAAACTTTCTTTATCGAAAAAGAAATAACACCTCATAGTCTTGATACAGAAATAGAAAAATTGAAACGAACTCCAGAGGATAATAACTTTTCTTATACTTTTTCTAACGAAACAAAAGAAAAAGATTTTAGTTATTCTTATCAACAACTCGGATTTAACTTTTCAAGAAAAATCCTAATATGTCCAGTTTGCCTTTCTATGTTTGCAGAATCTGCAAATGCATCTTTCGATATAATAGAAGCTCAGCGTAGAGCCCAGAATAGCTGGGATGATATTGACGATGATGACAATTGGGAATAATTAATCAGCAAGTCAAGCTTGCTGATTAATTAAGAATTATATTTTTGAGCAAAGCAAAGAAGCGGTAGTACGCGACTTTCGTCGCTTAAGAATAGAATATTTATAGGAGCTTGTGCTTAAAAGAACAGAAATTTAAAAAATAATATATAAGAAATCTAATTATGTGTATAAAATATAATCGTGTAACAAAGGTTCGTAGCCGACAGGCAGTCAAGCTGCCTGCGGTACAACCCATTGTTATGTGGACGCCCGCACTGGGGCGCTTCCAAAGGAGAAAAAATGAAAAAGCTAATCCTATCTATGTTTGTACTATCTTTGCTTTCTATAAGCTGTTTTGCAAAAGAGAAATTATCATGGGGAATGGATTCAAAAAAATTAAAGAAAAAAGTAAATATTGAAAAAAGTTATAAAAATGACTTTTGCGAAATATTGTATTTACCAAAAAACAGTATTTTTCAAAATGAGTATGATGAGTATTTGCTTTTTACAAACGAAGATGGATTAATTTCACGATTACAGAAAAAAGATACATCTTATGAAGATTTTGAAAAATCAGATTCTAGGGATTACTTCAAGGTTGACTATTATAGAAACTATGCAAATGATACTTATTTTACTAAAAGGGTAAATTATTTTAATTCTTTTCCTGACGAATTCTCTTTTGAAGTAACGGCATCTCTTTTCAATAAATATGATTATTCTAAAACAGAATCAGTTAGTGCTTGCGATTCTGAACAAGAAAGAATTATAAATTGTAATGGAAAAGTATTTCTATTACAAATTTATCTATTGCTAGATAGCTGGACTGGACGACGATATGTTTATGATGATTTCATCAAAAGAAATGACTTGGCTATAAAACAAATATTTGATGATTTTGAAACACATTGTAAAGTTGAAGAACAAAAATATATAGAAGAATCTCAGAAGAAAAATCCAGGTCCATTTGGTACATGGTGGGGAATGAGCAAAGAGGACTTGCATTACATCTGCAAGGATGAAAAAATATTGTCCACAGAGATAACAGACATAAATAAATTAAAAGAAAAGATTAATTATTCAGACTATTACAGTATTTTCTCCCGAGCAGGAATTACAACAGTAAAAAAATTTGAACCACAGAAATCAGTGGATTCTATCTCTGAATACTATGCAATTTTTGATAATGAAAACGGACTATATCAAGTTTTTAGTATTGTAAATCATTCGAGGGCTTTAAAAACAAAAGAAATGTATGAGAATAATTCTAAAAATCAGAAAAAATTTTCTGATTTAAAACTTGTTTTAACAGAGCAATATGGTTCTTCAAAAGGAAACTCTGACAATACAGTTTTCTGGATTACTGACAAGGGAATAAAGATAGAATTACTTTCGGAAAGCAAGCTTGTAAAATTATACAGCTATTGGGATGGAAAAGAATATGGCGGACAAGATAAAATGAGTGCGTAAAACAACACAGAAAAAGGAGCAGATTTAAGGTGCAAACAG
>JAEDJA010000053.1 GCA_016296575.1 Treponema sp. | reverse complement strand
TTTTTTGGTTAATTCCGCCCGACTCGTGGAGGTTATTTTCTCCCGACGCTAACAAAAGACATCATGTCTATAGTGCAATAATCTTATCACCACTTTAAAAATGTGTAAATTTGTAAAATAAACTGCTTAAAAATGTGTAATTATGCTATAATAATGATATGTATCGAAAGGCAATTGAACAGTTAAAAGCATGGAAAGACTCGCCTCATAGAAAGCCACTTGTTTTGAAGGGTGCAAGACAGGTTGGTAAAACCTGGCTCATGAATGAATTGGGTTCTTCTTGTTACGAAAAGACATTTTATTTCAACTTTGATAAAGAAGAAGACCTGAAGGATATTTTCAAAAACAATAAAAATCCTGCTCGTTTTATAGAGTTACTTGGAATTTTGAAAGAAGATAAAATTCTACCAGGAAAACATCTGATTATTTTCGATGAAATTCAGGAATGTCCTGATGCTTTGAATGCACTTAAATACATAAATGAAGAAGCTAATGAATATCATGTAATAGCTGCAGGTAGTTTACTTGGAACATATCTTGCACAGCCTCATAGCTATCCTGTTGGTAAAGTAAATCTGATGGACATTTATCCAATGGATTTTGAAGAATTCCTTATGGCAACAGCTCCATCTTTGTATGACCTGATACAGAAAGATGACACAGAGGCAATTTCACTTTTCCATGACAGATTTGTGGATCAGTATAATAACTATCTTATTATTGGCGGAATGCCGGAATGTGTTTCCAGCTGGATTGAAGAGAAGAATACAGGAATTGTCAGGCAGATTCAGAATGATTTGATAAAGTTGTATGAAAATGACATCACAAAGCATAGTGGGAAAATCAATTCTGGAAGAATACTTTTGGTTTTCAGAAGTATTGTAAGTCAGTTGACAAAAGAAAATGAAAAATTCATCTATGGTTGTGTAAAGGAATGCGCCCGAGCACGGGAATTTGAAGATGCTATTGAATGGCTTGTTAGTGCCGGAATGATTATTCGCGTTTTCAATATTTCAAAACCAGAACATCCTTTAAAGGCTTTTGAAAATCTTTCCAGTTTTAAATTATTCTTTTTTGATACAGGACTTTTGAAACATATGGCTGGTGTAAGCAACGAATCTATCATTTTGGGAGCTGATTTTCAGTTTAAGGGACCTCTGACAGAAAACTATGTCTGCCAACAGCTAAGAGGTTTGTTTGAAGTAGATGCCCATTATTATTCACCAGTTCAGAATTACGAGGTTGATTTTATTGTCCAGAATGAAAGCCAGATTATTCCGATCGAATGTAAAGGTGGTAAAAACATTACAAGTGCCAGCTTTAAGCGTTATATCAAAGAAAACTCTCCAGAACTTGCTGTAAGGTATTCGCTTTTACCATACAAAGAACAGGAAAATATGGTGAATATTCCATTGTATTATGTTGGGAAGATTAAGAAAATTTAGAGCGTCAGTGCGGAATATGAAAACCGGCATGTAGCACTACTGATGCAGGAAATAAATACTGTAAAAAATTAAATTCTATGTTACAATATTAACATGTTGAAAAAAAGTATTTTGAATATTAATCTCATCAGTTCATCAGTTCATCAGTTCATCAGTTCATCTGCTCATCTGCTCATCTGGTCGCAAAGCTAGCACTTTGCTTACCTAGTTTTTGCGTAGCAAAAACTAGCACATGGGAAAATAGTCTTTCGTCAACAAAATTAAATTACGGAAATAATAAGGCATTTTCAGTGACTGTGGTCATTGAGCCCTTCGAAATGATCTTGAATAAAGGTGGTTTCGAGAGCCTCAACCACCGCCGTTTCTGAAATTGCCTTTTTTATTTTTAAACTATTGCGCCAGTTGAGCCCATCGAAACCTGCGCAACTAAATGGAGAAATAAAATGAAAAGTATTTTGAAAAAAGTCGCAGGAGTTGTAGTGTTGGCAGCTCTTGCATTGGGAATGATTGGTTGTTCTAATGGTAGCACTGATGATCCTGTATTGCCACCAGCTCTAACTAAGGAAACAGTAGCAATCCCAGCATTCAGTGTTGAATCAGGTGCAGTAGACAGCGGAACAAGTGTAACAATTACTTGTGAAACAGAAGGAGCAAAGATTTATTACACAACAAACGGCAGCGAGCCAACAGCATCAAGCACAAAATACACAGAAGCAATCAGCATTACAAAAGCCGTAACACTTAAGGCAATTGCAGTAAAGGACGGCATGAACGACAGTGCTGTTGCAAGTTTTATTATTCCGACTAAATCTACTTGTGTTCCAGGAGACTTTGTATTAAAAAACGGAACAATGCTGCCGAAGGATATAACTATAACTGACACACAAAAATCAAATGTTGCCGCCGTAATTGTTCGTGCCGCAACAAATGACAAACCTGCCCTAGGCGTAGGAATTGTTCATAACAGAAGCGGTCTTGCATGGTGCACAGAAAGTGCCAAAGGTTACAACACAAACATATCTTCTTTGAAGGGAGATAAAACAAGCGGCTACATGGACGGAAGCGATGGCTGGGAAAAACTAAAAGCAGCCTGTTCTGATGCAGAGAGCAATCCTGAAAATTACCCTGCATGGAACTATTGCATAAATTATAGTTCTACCAACGGTCTTACAGGAGACCTTGCAGAAGGCTGGTATTTACCAACTGTGGCAGAACTGGACACAATCTATCAGAACAAAACTGAAGTAGATGCAAGCCTTTCAAAAGCAGGAGGAAACCAGTTTTACGGAAGCTGGTACTGGTCTTGTTGTCAGTACCCTTCCTCCAATAATTATGCCCGAGCTCTGAGTTTCTACATTGGCTCTATGTACTTCACCTACAAGCACTACGATTACGGTTATGTTTGTAGTGTTCGGGCTTTTAAGTAGTGGCCGTAGCGGCACGAATTTAACTATTTAACAATTCCAGAAATTTAAAAAATCCTTCATGGAGATTAAGCTCTTGTGAAGGATTTTTTTTGCAGTTTTATATTTTTTATACTATAATAAATATATCCAACAGCTTACATGATTGTGTAATCGGTCCACCATTGTGTCTTGTTTTGGCAGCTTTGTGCTGTAGTTTTAGGTATCATTCAGCGTTGCCTGCAGTGGGGGTGGAACACTGGCAGGGGTTAGAAAATCACTACATTTTTATTTTTCTCACGGAGGATTCTTATGGAACAGAATCAGAATGAACTCGTATTGTTTGAATCTCAAGACAAAGGTATTAAACTTTCGGTGCCTTTTAATAATGAGACGGTGTGGCTTAGCCAGCGGCAAATGATTGAACTTTTTGAAAGAGATCAATCAGTAATTTCAAAACATATTAAAAATGTTTTTGCCGAAGAAGAAGTTGACCAAAAAAGCAATATGCAAATTTTGCATATTACAAATTCTGATAAGCCAGTAGTTTTTTATTCTCTAGATGTAATCATCTCTGTTGGATACCGTGTAAAATCAAAGCGGGGAACTGAATTTCGACGTTGGGCAAATACAGTCCTAAAGCAATATATCCTTAATGGTTATGCGGCAAATGAAAATAGACTGAGCCAGTTGAATCAGACAATTCAATTAATAAAACGTCTGGAGCTTCAGACGGACAATCAGCTGGATAAAAATCAGATTCTTTCTGTTGTGGAAAGCTATACTCAGGCACTGAATCTGCTGGATGATTATGATCATCAAAAGGTAAATAAGCCTGAAGGAAACAGTTCAACTTATGTCCTGACTTATGAGGAATGTCGTACTATAATTGACCAGATGAAATTTGCCAGTGAAAGTGACTTGTTTGGAAACGAAAAGGATGATTCATTTAAGGGAAGTATAGGCGATATCTATCAGACGTTTGACGGAAAGGAATTGTATCCAAGTCTTCAGGAAAAGGCAGCAAATCTTCTTTATTTTATTACGAAAAATCATTCCTTTAATGACGGAAACAAAAGAATTGCGGCAACGATGTTTCTATATTTTCTTGATAAGAATAACTGGCTGTTTGAAAATGGAGTTAAGCGGATTGCCGATAATACTCTTGTTGCGTTAACAATTATGATTGCAGAAAGTAAGCCGGATGAAAAGGAATTGATGGTTAACCTTGTGATGAATTTTTTGAAGTAAGGTAAATCACTAATCCTCTCTTCCCTTAATTGTAAAACCTAAAAAAATTCTGTATATTTATTGAAGAAAATGTACATTTTGAAATGCGTTAGGGTATGGAGCCACGCCGAAGGCGGCCACTGGAGCGAGCAAAAGCGAGTGAAGCGGCTGGAGCGATAGCGGAATGGCGGAACACCCGACGTTTACGGTGGTTGAGCTTGTCGAAACTACCGTAAACGGAACGTCCGAAAATATAATGGTGATTTCGACGGGCTCAATCACCACATTGAGGTAAATAAATGGCAGACACAATGCATGCTTTGGAAAAAAATCCAAATTGGAAAGGACGCCGGGGACCAGTTGTTCTGGTTATTATGGACGGTGTTGGATATGGTAAATTTGAAGAAGGGGATGCTGTAAAGGCTTCAAAAATGAAGTATTTGGACTGGTTCCACAAAAACTGTCCACACACACAGCTTAAGGCTCACGGAACTGCTGTTGGTCTTCCAAGTGATGATGATATGGGTAACTCTGAAGTTGGTCACAATGCTATTGGTTGTGGTCGTGTTTTTGCTCAGGGTGCTAAGCTTGTTGGTGAATCTATTTCTTCTGGCACAATGTTTCAGGGTGCTACTTGGAAAAAGCTTGTAAAAAATGTTCAGGATAAAAACTCTACATTCCACTTGATGGGATTGGTTTCTGACGGTAACGTTCACTCTCACATTGACCATCTTAAGGCTATGATTGCTCAGGCTCACAAAGAAGGTGTAAAAACTCTCCGCGTTCATGCTCTCTTGGATGGTCGTGATGTTCCTCCAACTTCTGCTCTTGAATATTTTGAACCACTTGAAAAATATCTTGCTGAATTTACTGATGTTGATTACCAGATTGCTTCTGGTGGTGGACGTATGTACATCACAATGGACCGTTACGGTGCTGACTGGTCTATGGTTGAACGTGGCTGGCATGCTCATGTTCTGGCTGATGGTCGTCAGTTTGCTTCGGCTACTGAAGCTATAAATACTTATCGTTCTGAAAATGCTGGTCTTTTGGATCAGGATATGCATGAATTTGTTGTTGCAAAAGATGGAAAACCAGTTGGTCCGATTGTTGATGGTGACAGCGTTATTTTCTTCAACTTCCGTGGTGACCGTTCTCTTGAAATCACTGCTGCATTTGAGGAAGATGATTTTACTCACTTTGACCGGGTTCGTCGTCCTGCTGTTGAATATGCTGGAATGATGGAATATGACGGTGATAATCACAAACCTGCTCAGTTCCTTGTAAACCCACCTTCAATTGACCGCACAATGGGTGAATATCTTACAAAATCTGGCGTTCACCTGATGGCAATTTCTGAAACACAGAAATATGGTCATGTTACTTACTTCTTTAATGGTAACCGTCCTGGTGAATTTGATAAAAATCTTGAAACTTATGTGGAAATTCCTAGTGATGTTGTTCCTTTTGAACAGCGTCCATGGATGAAATGTGCTGAAATCACAGACAAGGTAATCGAAGCCATCGAAAGTGGAAAATATGACCACATCCGTTTGAACTATCCTAACGGGGACATGGTTGGACACACTGGTGTATTCAACGCTGTTTGCTGTTCTATGGAAGGTATGGATTTACAGCTTGGTCGTCTTAAGGCTGCAATTGAAAAAGCAGGTGGTATTTTGTGTCTGACTGCTGACCATGGAAACAGTGATGATATGTACGAACACAAAAAAGACGGTAGCGTTGCAATGGGTGCCGACGGCGAACCAAAGCCAAAGACATCCCACTCATTGAATCCAGTTCCAGGCATCATCTATGACCCTGAATACAAAGGGGAATATGATTTGGAATTGAACAGTGGTTTGGGAATCTCTAGCTGGCCAAGCACACTGATGCAGCTCATGGGATTTGTTCCTCCAAGTGATTACGATAAATCAATGATTAACTGGAAGAAGTAATTTTTTGTTGCGAGTTTTGGCTTGTCCAAAACTCGGTAAGCAAGCCGAGAATCGGCTTGCGACATTTGTTCCACCTAGTGATTGAGGGTGTATGCTTGGCAGACACCCTCAAAACGGACGTGTCAAGGCTTTAAGTGAGCCGAAGGCGAACGTGCCTTGACCGTACGTATTACGATAAATCAATGCTCAACCTGACAAAGTAAACTTTGCAGGTTAGCATTATCATATCTGGACAGCTTGCGCTGCCAGATAAATTAGTTTCGTGCCGACG
>JAEDJA010000052.1 GCA_016296575.1 Treponema sp. | reverse complement strand
CAGACTGGATTAATTATGCGTTAACAGATCACCCTTATATTGAAACAACTCCTGTATTGGAAACTGAACGTTTGATTTTGCGTCCATTGAAATTCACAGACCTTGAAGCAATTTTCAAATGGGCAGGAGATGAAAAAACTGCAAAGTTCATGCTTTATCCAAAATATAAAAGTACTGCCGACGGTGTAGACTGGATAAACTCACTTTATACAAAACCTGAAAATCTGGAGTATGGTTTTGTCTGGAAGGAAACCGGCGAATTAATTGGAAGCGGAGGAATTTATAGTCCTCATGAGCCTAGACCAGAAACCTGGAGCATTGGTTATAATATCCGCAGCGACATGTGGGGAAAAGGAATTACTACCGAAGCCATAAAAAAGATTCTGAAATATGCCCGCACAACAAGAAATATTAAAGAAATTGCCGGAACCTTTGCAGTAGACAATGTTGGAAGCCGCAGAGTAATGGAAAAACTTGGTATGACTTATCTTGAAGAAACTGAATACACAAAGTTTGATGGTTCTGAAACTTTTAAAGCCCAGACTTTTCACAGGAGATTTGAATGATTATCGAAATCAGAAAAGAAACAGAAAAAGATTATTTTGAAACTGAAAAAATAGTGAGGGAATCTTTCTGGAATAAATATCAGCCGGGATGTAACGAACATTACATGGTTCATGTTATGCGCAAAAATAAAGCCTGGCTTCCGGAACTTAGCCGTATTGCAGTTATTGACGGTGAAATTGCCGGTGTAATTATGTACTTTGAATCAAAAATAAAAAAGGCTGACGGCAGCGAAGTAAAAGTTGCAAGTTTTGGGCCTCTTTGTGTAACACGCAAATACCGCACAATGGGAATTGGGAAAAAGCTGATGGCAGAAACTCTTCCTCTTGCAAAGGCGGCTGGGTACCCTGGTGTTCTGATTATTGGGGAACCTGATTATTACCCTAAGGCAGGTTTTATCCGCTGTAAAGACCGTGAAATTACTGATGCAGAAGGAAACGCCTGGGATCCATACATGGTGTATGAGTTTGAAAAAGACGGCATGCAAATTCCGGGCATTATGGAAGAACCTTATGATATTACAGACGGCATTCCGCAAGTTCCCCCGGAAGATTATGAAAGTCAGTTTGAAGTGTGGAACAGAGTAAGCCTTCCTTGCCAATTTATGTATCCAAATCCTTGTGATGAAAACAACGGCTACCACTTAAAACGTGAAGAAGAAAATCCAGCCGGGTTTGATACACTTTTTGCAAAGCTGGAAAATGGCGTGAAAGGCGAAGCGATTCGGAAAGAACAGACAAATCATGGGTTCATTATTGAAAACGGAAACCGCCATATTGGAATGTGTGTTATTTCTACAGAAAGTGAAAAGCCTTTGGTGACACATATCTGGCTTGAAGAAGAATTCCGCGGTAAGAAAATTGAAGAGAATATTAAGGAGACTCTGAGCAAGCAAAACTAAAGTGGAATGGGAAAAGATGCAGATTCGTATTTTGGAAAAACGTAGCCGCAGATGACAGCTCCGTGAATTCTGGAAAAATCTACTTTGGAAGTGTGCTCTTGATTCTGCGTTATATTAAACATAAACTATTATTCACAGGATTTTTTATGAACATTGCAAATATTTCAAAACCGGGCTCGGCTAAGAGCTTTATGATTTACCATGAGGATGTTGAAAAGCTTCATGTGGGTACTTTATCAAATCATGCTTATTTTATTCCTTTTGCAAAGGGACAGGATGCTTTTGAATCCCGCGGGCAGTCTCAGCGTTTTCAGCTTTTAAATGGGCAGTGGGATTTTAATTATTATTCCAGCATTATTGACCTTGAAGACGATTTTGTTTCTGCTGATTTTAAGCATAAGATTTCGGTCCCTGGTAACTGGCAGCTGGAGGGGTTCACAGGCAGCACTGATAAAATTCAGTATACCAATGTCTGCTATCCAATTCCTTATACGCCTCCTTTTGTTCCTGATGATATTCCTGTTGGTATTTATAGAAAAGCTTATTCGTACAAGGCTGATGGCAACCGCCGCATTCTCTGTTTTGAAGGTGTGGACAGCTGCCTTTATCTTTATGTAAACGGAAAATTTGTCGGCTATTCTGAGGTTTCCCATCATACATGTGAATTTGATATTACCGATTTTTTGCGTGATGGTGAGAATCAGATTGTTGCTGCTGTTTTGAAGTGGTGCTTTGGAACTTATATGGAAGATCAGGATAAAATCCGCCTTTCTGGTATTTTCCGTGATGTTTATGTTTTGACTCGCCCTGCTGGATCTCGTATTGAAGATTATAAAATCCGTACTGATATTGCTGATGATTTTGCCAGTGCCAAGGTTTTGGTTTTTGTAAAAGGCACTGGTGCAAAGCTGGTTTTGAAGGCACCAGACGGCACTGAACTTGGACAGGCTACTGTTGAAGCAAACGGTGAAGCCTGCTTTGATGTAGCTTCTCCTTGTTTCTGGTCGGCTGAAACGCCTGTTTTGTATCAGCTTATTATTGAAACTGATGATGAAATTATTGGCGAAGAGGTGGGAATCAGAAAAATCTGCGTTGAGAATGGCGTTGTAAAAATCAATGGGAAGGCAATAAAATTCCGTGGTGTAAACCGTCACGACAGCTACCCTGATACAGGTTATGCGGCCAGTGTTGCCCAGATGGAAAAGGATCTTCAGCTGATGAAGCAGCATAACGTAAATGGTATCCGTACATCTCATTATCCTAACGCTCCAGAATTCTATAAGCTTTGTGACCGTTATGGTTTTTATGTGATTGATGAAGCAGATTTGGAAATGCACGGTTCTACTGACGTAAACAACAATTTTAAGTGGGATTGGTCTGATTATTCAGGAATTGCGCTGGCTGCAAGTAATCCCCTTTTTTATAATGCAATCCGTGACCGTGAAGAGCTTCTGGTTTCTCGCGACATAAATCGTCCTTGTGTTGTTTTCTGGTCTATGGGTAACGAAAGTGGTTTTGGTACAACCTTCCGCCAGATTGCTCAGGAAATGAAGAGCTGGGATGATACACGTCTTTTGCATTACGAAAGTGTTCATAAGCAGGATGATACCAGCGATGATGTTTTTGATGTGGTTTCCCGAATGTATCCTTCACCTGATATGCGGGATTTGTTCCTGATGGATCCTAACGAAAAGCGGCCTCTTGTTTTGTGTGAATATTGTCATGCAATGGGTAATGGCCCTGGAGATCTGGAAGATTATCACAAGTTTTTCCACAGCCATGAGCGTTTTGCCGGTGGTTTTATCTGGGAGTGGTGTGATCATTCTGTTCCTGTTGGTAAAAATGATGATGGAACTGTTCGCTATGGTTATGGCGGCGACTGGGGTGAACGTCATAATGACGGCAATTTCTGTTGCGATGGGCTTGTTTATCCTGACAGAACTCCCCATACCGGCCTAAAAGAAGCTAAGCAGGTTTATCGTCCTGTGCGGGTGAGTCCTACTGATAAAGCTGGAATTTTTGATTTTTGGAATCTTCTTGCCTTTGTTGATGCCGGCTCTTTGTTGGATTTGGCTTACGAAATTACAGTTTTTGATGAAAAGCAGGTTTCTACTATTATAAAACATGTTGATGGAATTCGGTTCTCAGCTAGTCCTCTTGCTCACACTCTTGTTTCCCTGCCAGATTTTCCTGATTTAACGGCTCATAAAAACAGCGAAATCTTTATCCGCTTTATTTTCACTGCCCGCAATGACCAGCTTTGGTGCAAAAAAGGCTTTGAAGTTGCCTTTGATCAGGTGAACTTGAGTGCGGAAGAAATCCGAAAGAGTGACGAGGCGGAAATTCTGAAGACTGCTAACTGGTCTGCAAAGGCTGTGGAGGTGCCTGTTAATGAACCTGGTAAGCGGGACGAAAATGGTAAGCAGGAAAATGCCCGTGCCGAAATTGATAAACTGATTCAGTTTTGTCAGGCTGCCTCTATGGAAAAGGGTTTTGCAGGCGTACAGGGGGGCGGCTTTTTATTAGAGATTTCTGCTGGCGGTATAAAATACACCTTTAATCGTCGTACTGGCTGCTTTGATTCTATTGTTGCTGGTGGTACAGAAATTTTACAGCAGCCTTTGAAGTTCAACTTTATGCGTGCTCCAACAGACAATGATTCTATGAAAGGTGACTGGTTCCGTGCCCATCTTCATGATTACGATATAAAGATTTTTGGCACTAAAATTGAATCTGAAAATGGTGCTACAAAAATCACTGTAAAACAGGGCTTTGAATGGAACATTCATTCTCCGTTTATGTATGGCGATGTAATTTACACTATTTCAAAGGAAGGTAAACTTTCCATCAGATTTAATTTTACCGCTTCAAACAAGGTGCTTTTTCTGCCACGTATTGGAATCCGTCTTTTCGTAAACAAGAGCTTTGACTTTGTTGAATATTTTGGTTATGGTCCAAACGAAAGCTATATCGACAAGCATCAGTCCTGCTATCTTGGTAAGTTTAGTTCAAAAATCAGCGATATGTATGAGCCTTACATTAGACCTCAGGAAAACAGCTCTCACTACGGCTGCCGCTATGTGAAGGTTATGGGGGATGGCAAAACGATTCGCTTTACAGGTGGTGACGGTAAATCTATCAGCTTTAATGCCTCTGAATATACTCAGGAGGAGCTTTATACAAAACGTCATAATTATGAGCTGGAAAAATGTGAATCCAATGTTATCTGCGTAGATTACAAAATGGCTGGTGTGGGTTCAAATTCCTGTGGTCCGATGCTGGCTGAAAAGTATCGGATTGGCTTGCCAGAAGTTAATGGCCAGCTGGTGATGGAAATACTGTAAATTATGAAAGCTGCATTGATTATTTTATCTGTTCTGTCTCTTCTGCTTGTTCCTGTAGAAGCATTGTTCTTTAATGTTCCTGCCTGGATTTTTGTGCTTGCCATCATATTGGTCAGCGCGATGGACGGAGTGTTTGTTTGGAGGTTTGCGAAAAGCCGCGGTGAAAAAATCATCTTTATAAATCTGAATATTTTTATTGTTCTTTTTCTTCTATTTTATACCTTTTGTTATCCATATTTTGGAGGAACGGTATTTAAGTTGAATCCTCATAGTACTGTGGCTGGTGCTGATGTAAAAATTACTTCAAAACAGGCTCAGGCAGATTTGGATTTTACTGTAAAAAAGCTTAAAAGAATTCATGTGGCGCTTCGGAATAAAAATTCCCTGGAGGCTCAGAAAATCAACGATGCTTACAAAAGTGCTTCTTCATACATCAAAAATCATGATGAAATGACAGTTGTTGAGCTTGCTCAGCAGATTGAATCAGTTCTTTCTGTTCTTGGTGATGCGCACACTGCTCTTTATGTAAATTATTCTACCAGTCAGCATTATTATAAGAATGTGGAAAGGCATAATGTTGCAGATGATGATTTTATTGGAATAAACGGTGTTCGTTATGAGGATTTACTTAAGCAGAAATCCTATCTTTACAGTTACGAAAAAGAATCCTGGGCCATAAAAGATATGATTAATCATTCTATTTCGCTGGAAGGTCTGAAATATATGGATATTGATGTGTCTTCTGGTGTTACCTATATGATTGAAACAGCGGATGGTTCAATTTATGAAGAATTTGCAGTTTTAGAAGATTTTCTTACTTATGATGAATACGTGGAATATAACAAAATTGTGCAGAGGGAAGAAAAACCTTTCTGTTATTACTCTATTGATGAAGAAAAAAGTCTTGCTGTATTTACGCTGAAAAGCTGCCGTAACAATAAGCAGTATTCCGATACACTGCAGAAAATGTTTACGGAAATAAAGCAGAAAGGAATTAAAAATCTTGCTATTGATGTCCGGGGAAACGGTGGAGGAAACTCCCTTGTTGTTAATAATCTTTTCAGATATTTGAATATTGATAAATACAAGGTCTCTGGCCAAATTTTGCGTCTTGGTCCGTTTTTGGTAGATTTTGATATTCCCACAAAAAAGAATCATCGTGTAAAGGATTTGACTTTTGATGGAGATGTTTACCTTCTTTGTTCTAATTCTTCTTTCAGTTCTGCCATGCTTTTTGCTCAGTTTGTTAAAGATAATAACATTGGGAAATTGATTGGTGTTGCGCCTGGTAACAATCCGAATGGTTACGGTGAAGTAGTTCATCTGGCACTGCCAAATTCTCATCTTTTTGTTCAAGTTTCCTGCAAAAAATTTAAGCGTGTTAATCAGAATACTGATGAAATCTATATTGAGCCTGATTATCCTTGCGAAGCAGATAAAGCGCTGGATGTACTTATAAATAATGTGTTATATTAATTATATGAAAATATCCAATTCTTCAGTAACAAATTTAACCAATGATAACGATTTAATAAGATGGGATTCTAAATTATCACTTGGTATTCCTATTATTGATGAGCAGCACAAGCATCTTGTAGAACTGTGTAAC
>JAEDJA010000031.1 GCA_016296575.1 Treponema sp. | reverse complement strand
AAACAAGCACTCCGTCCTTGTAAAGTGACTGGTCGATGTAGTCCCAGATAAAGCCACTTCAAAAGTACGGAAACCAACCTTTGTTTCGGCTGTTTCGATTATTTCACCGTCAGCGGTAATTTCAGCAGTAAGTGTATAGAGGTCAGGCTGTTCTGCACTCCAAGGCATAACATTCGGAATTGAAGCTGAAACATCTGCTGTGTCGCTTTCGTAAACCTTGATGCCGTTTTTGTCGGTAAGCGTAAGCTTTACGGAGTAGTCCTTTTCGCCAATAATATCGAGTTCGGTTGTAAGAATACCATTTCCGTTTTCGTAATCGTAATCAGCAATAACCTTCATATCACGAACGTGAATTTCAGGAACAGCGTAAAGATACACGTCACGGAAGATACCTGAAAATCTCCAGAAATCCTGGTCTTCAAGCCAGCTTGCTGTGCTGTAACGGTAAACCTCAACCGCAAGCTTGTTGTTTTTTTCCTTGAGATAAGGGGTAATACTGAATTCGGAAGGTGTAAAGCTGTCCTCGGAGTAACCTACAAACTCGCCGTTAAGCCACACATAGATTGCGGTTTCGACGCCCTGAAAGCTGATGTATGTATCTTTGCCGATAAGAGCCTTGTCAATATCAAAGAATTTAACATAGCTTCCCACAGGGTTTCGCTTCTGCGGTATCTGCGGAGGAAGGAGTTTTTCCTGGCCTTCCCATGGATACTGTGTGTTCACATATTGTGGTTTATCGTATCCCTGTAACTGAATATGTCCCGGAACTTTGATTTCCTCAAAGCTTGTTACATCAAAATCGTTCTTGTAGAAATCGGCAGGTCTGCTGTCAGGATGTTCGCTATATGAAAACTTCCAAGTACCGCTAAGACTCTGACGAAGGTCGCCGTCCTTTGTAGTATAGCTATGATCAGAATGTGCCTTTTCACGGTTAACTTCAAAAATTTCTGGATTCTTAAGCCATTCGAGTGTAGGTTTCATAAGATGTCCTCCTTAGTTGCTGTGGGTTTTATCCCAATCTTCGTTTGCTTTTTCAACTGTAAGACGTGAGAGAAGAATTGTAATCAAGAGATTTAATATCATCGGTAACCAAAGATACATAAAGTGCAGCATATTGATGCAGGATTCAGGCTGTACAGCAGCGTTTGCAACATATCCGCCTGCTGCAAGCAACCAGCCTGTAAGAGCTGTTCCGATACCGCCACCGATTTTAACACCGAGAGATGAGCAGGAATACATTGTTCCGTCGATTCGTTTGCCTGTTGTGCGGTATGTATAATCGGAGCAAGCTGCGATAAGTGCGTTAAGGTCGCCCTGCATAGGACTCATTGCGATTGCGGCAACACCTGTGAAAATCAGCATCATCGGGATATTCTGCATATATCCGCCAACCATTACCAGTGCTCTTGCGATGGTAGAAATGAGGTAACCTGTTAGATTAAGTTTGTACATACCCTTGCATTTCTTTACAATGAAGGGTGTAATAAGCAGACCGCAAATCATCGGGATATTGATTGCGAAGGAGAATGTGCCAAGTAAATCTGCGTCACCTAAAATGTAAGTCATATAGTAGATTCCCATACTGAGTGTTGATGAGAAAAGCTGCGTCAGAATGTAGATGCTGCATATCAGAATGTAGTATTTATTGGCAAGAAGAATTTTTGCGGAATCAACAAGTGAATATTTCTTACTTACGTCCTTTACACGGTTTTCCTTATATGCAAGCTCAAAGTCGGGATAAGCATCGCTTGAAAACTTTGCTGCTTCTTCACCTGCGGGATTTTCCTTTTTAAGTTCTTTTTTGGGCAGCTCCTTTACAGAGAATACAGAGATTGTGTTTACGATGAGACCTATGATTGCGTAGATTATTGCAACTGTTCTCCAGCCTTCAGCTCCGCCGCCACACCATTCAACAGCCTTTACAGTTACTGACTGGATAAGCAGACTTGTTCCAAATGCGAAAATGAATCGGATTGAACCCATCTGGACTCTTTCGTTACCGTTTCTGGTAATGAGTGCTGTGAGAGCGGAATATGCAATATTGTTTGCTGTAAAGAACACACCGTTAAGTAAAGTGTATGTGATGAAGAAATATGCATATTTTGCTACATCTCCCCATTCTAACGGAACGGCAAATATTGCAATCAGCATCAAGCTGCAGCCTATGTAAGGCCAGAGCATCCAAGGTCTTGCCTTACCCATTTTTGTTTTTGTCTTATCAATAAGTGAACCAAAAATGATATCTGTAAAGCCATCAAATATTTTTGAAACCATCATCAGCGTTCCGACTATACCTGCGTTAAGTCCTGCTGTATCGGTAAGATAAATCATAACAAATGTTGCGAGAAACGCGTAAACAACGTTTCCTGCGATATCTCCCGAGCCATATCCGATTTTGTTTTACCATTTAAGATACTTCTTGTTATCCATAGAAAACTCTCCTTTAATAGAGAATACTGTTTCCATTTAATGTCGCCTTTGTTTTTCCTGATTACATACTAACACGGTTTTTACCCTCGTACCATAAACACAATAGACTAAAATATGCACAAAATGATACAAATCTATTAAAATATCATCATATGTCTGATATACTTAAGAAAAGGAGGTATTGACTATGTTTACAAATGTTGCATATCTTCATAATTCACTTAATGATACGGTTGATACAAGCAAATCACTCGTCGTTACAAGTTGTGGGTATTATCGGGTTCATAGCAGACCTGTCGTTGCTACCGAACGCCCGAAAGGCAGAAAGGATTATCAGCTTTTATATATTGCCAAGGGAAAGGGGCATTTTTTCTTTGAAGGAAAAGAGCATATCATAACCGAAGGAAATATGATTTTATACCGTCCAAACGAAAGTCAGATGTATTATTATTACGCTCCCGATAAGACAGAAGTTTATTGGATACATTTCACAGGAAGAATGGTGGAAGGAATTCTGGACAACTACGAAATGCCACATGATGAAAATGTTTTTTACACAGGTAACTCCCCTGACTACACTTGGCTGTATCGTCAGATTATTCAGGAACTGCAGTTATGCCGTCCTAATTATGAAGAATTGATTGCTATTATGCTTCGTCATATTTTTATTATGATTAACCGTTATATTAAAGAGGGACGAAAAACGGGTAGCGACATTCAGAATGAAATCGAACGTGCTACCCATTATTTTAATGAAAATTACAACAAACCTCTTAATATTGATGAATATGCAGAATCGCGGTATATGAGCACCTGTTGGTTTATACGAAGCTTTAAACAAATTTTGAAAGTTACACCTATGCAGTATATTCTTTCTCTGCGAATGGTAAATGCCAAGAATTTACTTGAAACAACTGAATATAATATCTCTGAAATTGCCGAATCTGTCGGATATGATAACGCCCTTTATTTCAGCCGTCTTTTTCACAAGCACACAGGCGTTTCGCCGTCGGAGTATCGGAAGATAAGAAGCGGAAGATAGAGAGAATTATCTCCACCTGCACTACTGAATCTCTACCTCAATCTCAACTTTTCTAAATTCTTTCAGAACATCATTTTCCTCTGTCAAATCAAGAACTGGTTCCCCATCTACATCAAAATGAACACGTCTTATTCCACTTGAACGCGGAGCTTGAGTTCCAGGTCTGGCATGATATGTATTCCAAACTACACCATCTTCATCAATCACATAAGCATTGTGACCAGTTCCAAACTCACCCTCAATACTGCGAGAAGAAAGCAAAGGATAACCCGTTTTTTTCCAGTTTTCACGCTCCAAAGGATTTTTTCCTTTTTCAATCTGTAAAAGTCCAACTACGTAAGAAGTATCCACCGCCGCACTACTGAAAGTCACAAAAAGTTTATCCCCACGAATAAGAGCAAAAGGTCCTTCATCCACAAAAGTATGATTATTTGCCCAGCCAAATTCAGGTTTAGAAAGCAAAACAGGTTCACTTTTCAGTTTCCATGGTTCATTTTCATCAAGCTTTGCAATATAAAGCCAGGCACCTAAATCAACAGGCACAAATTGTCGCTGTGACCAGATTACATAATATTCATCCTGCCACAAAAAACAGGTCATATCCAATGTAATAACTTTTCCAGCTTCACAAAGCTCACTTCCATCCATTCTGCAAATTCGTTTTGGCTCAGACCAGTCATTACGATTCATAGGATTTCCACCCTCTTTCAAACACATAACATGACTTTCTTCCCAAAAAAACTCACCTGGAGTAGCTGCAAAGAAAATATATAACTTTCCATTGATTTCATGAAACTCTGGTGCCCACAAAAGTCCACCAATATTTTTATAAGTACTTGAATCCAAAATTAAACTTTCAGATGCATTTGGAATTACCTCTATTGAATCAGCTTGCCTCATATACAAAGTATGATTTTGGTCAGCATCATTTGTTGCAATAAAATAATATTTTCCCTTCCATTTGAAAACATCAGGATCAGCTCTGTCCGATGCAATTGGAAATGGAAAATGTGGACAATATATTTCCCCATAAATTTTTTGTTTTCCCTTTTGTGAAAAATCAATTCTGTCAAAATCCCAAATGATTTTTTTTGTTGCAACAGTTCCGTCACTGTAAACTGCCTCTGCCCTCACCATTTGCAAATCTTTTTTTGAAGTGACTTTTATATTTTCTGGCAGTCTGATTTCAACATTTTTTCGTTCACCAAGTTTTTTACACAAATATTCATACTTTTTCTCAGAAATCTGAATTACATTACAAGGTAAAGCACCTTCAATCTTAGAAACTAAATTTTGTAATTGCTCTACATTATATTTGAAGTTTTCAGGCTCCAGTTTTTCCATCTGTAAAAAAGCATTTTTCTTGATTTTCTCGTAATCTTCAAATCGAATTTTTTGAGACTCGCTATAATGCACAAAATCATCAGTGAAAAATAAAACTGCATCCTTTTCATTCTTTTCCTGAAAATCCTGTCCGTCTGGTCCAAGAAGAATAGCTGCAACTGCATAGGATTTATCAATTTCGTTATTAGATACTGATTTGCCATCATCAAAAGAAACAATTCCCAGCTCCTGCAAATCATTTTTTGATACAATAATTGGGAAACCCAAAGTTTTAGGATTTAAGCTGCCGTCATCATTTTCACTTGCCTTTGCAAAAAGAACACCAGAATTATGATTCAAAGCAACAAAATTCTTTCCATCTTTACTTACAGCCAGATGCAAACTGAAAGCAAGTCTTGCATCATAAAAAACATTATCAATCTCTTTACGGGTATAACTCAACAAAAAAGCCATAATAAACATTTTAATACGAAAAAGAACTCAGGTCAAATCTGAATAGTAATAAGTTTGAAAATATTATCAGGTTTTATATTGCAAAAAGTTGGTTCAGAAGTTCACATATGACATAACTTCTATCGGACAGAGATGACCATCTTTTACAATCAAAAAATCGACTTCATATTTTTGTTCGGTTTTCTTTCCCTTTGGAGTGTAGTAATATTCGTGGAAGAAAAGTTCATAACCTCTTGCCCTAAGCATCTGTGCCACCATGTTTTCAAAAATCATTCCAAGATTAGCTCCTAAATGTCCTGTAATGATTTTTCTGTACAAATCTTCCTGAACAATATTTGACGTTCTTAAAATCTGAGTAATTAGAAGACCTGTATCACCCATAAAAAGCTTGAAGTTATCAGACTCAGAAAATAAATCAAGAGTGCTCTGAGGATTCGTTACATTCCGGCAATAATTTCCAATCATTGACTCAGCAATACATTTGATAGAATACACATAATTTCGAAAGCGTGCATTTTTATTTCATTTAGTTGAAGATGCTAAGCAATGGTTTACCTAGCCTCCAGGCTATTGCAAAACTCGAATTTTGACCTCGTATAACATGAGGTTCGTAGTCGACAGCAAAAAGTCCCCCTACGAATGGTACCACCGCGCATGAAAAATACTACCAGTCAGTCAGGGGTCTGTCGACGCTATACTTCCGCGGTGCATTAAAAAGCGGGTCACTACGAATGGTACCACCGCGCATGAAAAATACTACCAGTCAGTCAGGGGTCTGTCGACGCTATACTTCCGCGGTGCATTAAAAAGCGGGTCACTACGAATTGTACCACCGCGTATGAAAAATACTACCAGTCAGACAGGGATCTGTCGAAAAACGCTAGCTAGCGTCGCTACATGCGTCGGCCGGTGCGGAAACTATGTTCCGGCCGACGAATGTTTTTCGCAGACCCTGTCTTCCTTCCCGTATTTTTCATGGAGAGGGGCCTTCCTGCGTCCCACTTTTGAATGCACGCAAATAATTAGTTTGGATTGCCCCTGTCTTCCTTCCCGTATTTTTCATGGAAAGGGACCTTCCTGGGAGGGGGCTTTTTACTGCCGCAAATTAATTTGTTGGTTTTAGGGGCAGAATCTTCTCTCTGTAAATCTTTCTATAGAAAATCAAGCTTAATCCTACCGATACCACTTCGGCAATTGGGAAGCAGAACCAGATGTTGTTGATGTTGCCTGTAAGTGAAAGAAGGTAGGCGGCTGGAGTAAGAACCAGGACCTGGCGGCATACAGAAACAATCATACTGAGCATAGCTGAACTTAGAGCCTGGAAAACGGAACCCAAAACAATGGCAATGGCGGCTCCACAGAAACTGGAAGCAATAATGCGCATGGCTGGAATTCCAATGGAAAGCATTTCATCACTGGCTTCAAACAGGCTCAAAAGTGGACCTGGAATAATCATAAAGATGAGCATTCCCACTACCATGATTACGAATGCTATGGCAAGTCCAAGTTTAATGGAAGATGTAAGGCGCTTGTAATTCTGTGCACCGTAGTTGTAAGCAATTATAGGAACAATTCCGCTGTTCAATCCAAAGACTGGCATGAAAATAAAACTGTTCAACTTAAAGTAAAGTCCGTAAACTGCAATGGCTGTTGATGAGAAGGCTCCCAAAATCATGTTGATGAGAGTTGTTGTTACGCTGGCAATGGAACTGAGTACAATCGAAGGAATACCTACTTTGTAAATGGCTACAATCACTTTTAAGTCAGGTCGGAATGATTTCCATCTGAACTGGATTTCATTGTTGTATTTGATGTTCAGGCTTATGGATACAATTGCAGCAAGAATCTGACCAATTACAGTGGCCCAGGCTGCACCGGCAATACCCATGGCAGGGAAAGGTCCAATTCCCATAATCATCATAGGATCCAGGATGATGTTTGTAATAGCACCGATTAGCTGACTCCACATGCTCAAAGTGGCTTTCCCAGTTGATTGCAGAAGTTTTTCAAACATGATGGAACTAAAGCACCCAAATCCCATGAACAGAACAATATTCATGTAAGTTAAGCCATAATCACGAATTTCCTGAATATCAATCTGGCTGTAAAAGTAAGATTTAAGGAAGAAAATTCCAAGTACAGCAAAAAGTACGTAAGTAGCAAGTGCCAGGAAGATACCGTTCATTCCAGCTTTATTTACTTCATCCTGATTTTTCTGACCAAGTCTCATAGAAAGAAGGGCGTTCACACCAACAGATGTACCAACCGCAAAAGAAATCATCAGGTTTTGAACCGGGAATGCAAGTGATACGGCTGTAATTGCGTTTTCTGAAATTTTAGCAACAAAATAGCTGTCAACAATATTGTACATGGCCTGAATGAACATGGAAAACATCATTGGAAGTGACATGTTCAAAATCAGTTTGAAGACAGGCATTGTACCCATCTTGTTTTCGGCAAGTGAATTATTCATCTTTTTATCCTTAAAAATAGAAAAAAGTCTGGGTACCTGTAAAAGTTTTTCGACCCAGACTTCCTTATAAAATTTTAATGTATGTTTTTGTTACAGAAGTGATTCAAGGTCAATTTCACCTGCGGCACAAGGAACTGTAATGTTCCAGTTTTCAAGTACCTGTGGATGAACTTCACCAAAAACTCCGGCTTCTTTTCCGTCAACAATCAGGGCTGCCTGACGTCCAGGAATAAAGCGTGGATCATTGCTTTCAACTACTTTGTATTCGTGATCCAGGTAGTAAATCAGTGATGAAACTTCACTTGCCAGTGCGTTGAAGTTGGCATTTGTAGCAGCTGTAAGGAAACCAATGTGCTGGCGTGTGATTGTTCCTGTGTTTTCATCTTCTTTAAGATAAGCAACTTTACCAATTTCAAATACTTTGTGTGGGAAGATTGCATTTCCAGAGCCACTTTCTGCACGGAGAAGAGATGAAATGATTTCAGGACGGATGAACTGGTAGTTTTCGCTCATTGGGTTTGCTATTTCAATTACTTTAGAACCGTCAATCATCATATTGTCGATGTAATCTTTTTTGCTTCCCACATAGTTGAAAATCATTTCCTGGTAACCAAGACCAACCATCAAAGATTTTGCTTTGCGGCTGAATTCTGTCAAAGGAAGAAGGCGTCCAACTGTAAATGAGTTAGGTTTCTGTGCTTTGAAAGTTGAAAGGTTCATACCAATCATTACATCTTCAATAATATCTACTTCATGGAGAAAGTCGTTGCGGTAAGGAGCTGGCCAAAGTGTGATTTTTTCACCTTCAGTTTCAACTTTGCTTCCCATGCGAGTGAGGGCATCAACTACAGTTGCCATATCAAGATCAGATCCCAGAAGCTTGTTTACGGCGGTCAAAGTTGTTGATGTTGACTGCTGGAAGTAGTAAGGAACTACGATATCTTTTCCAAGACCTGTGTCGTATGGGTGTTTACAAAGAATAGGTTTAATTTCGTAACCGGCATCAGCAAAGTCGCAGGCTACGATGTTGGCAGAAAGAATAAGATTTTCAATATTGTCACCAGTAAGTTCTACCATAAGGTCTTTGTCACCAACCTTAACTGCACCAAGTGTTGCCGAGTTGATGATAGGAGCCATTGAAAGTGTTTCACCTTTAGCATCTGAAAGGAGTGGGAATTTTTTCATATCCTGGAGGATCCAGCCAAAATCTTTTCCTTTTGGATGATCTGTAAGAATCTGGCGGCAAGTCATTGGTTCTGTACACTGTAGTGGAACAAAGCTTGTTTTGTCAGGATCTACAGCATGGTATTCAACTGGGAATTTAACCTGATCAATACGGTAAATACCCATGGAAATTGATTTTCGTTTGCGTCCAAAGTTCCAGGCCAGTTTTTCCTGTGTCTGGATAATATCTTTAAGCATGCAGTCGTCGATTGGCTTTCCTGCAATCATGAATGCAACCATATATGGACGAACATCTTTAAGTTCAGGATCAACATTTACAATTCGGTCTGCACAGTCAAGGATTTTTCCTTTGCGACTCATGAAAGCTTCGAAGTCGGCAGTTTTCCCACCGGCGTGAATGCGGAGCTGGCGTGCAACACCGTTTGTAGACCAAAGGTCAGGGCGGTTTGTATCGTTCAATTCAATTTTAATAGAGCGTTCATCTTCTGGAAGGCTCATATCAGGTTTTTCATCAAGTTCAGCTTTAGCACAAGGAAGTAAATCTTCGAGAGTGTTATAATCACAGCGTCTTCCCATCATCTGGAAAAACAGATTTTCGTTTACTTCAATTTTTGGCATATTGGTCCTCTAAAAAAATATAGTATCGTTATTATAGAAGAATGGGTGTTTTTTTTCAATTACTTGCCATTTTTCAGTAAAAATAGTATATTTTGATTACATTTCTATCCGTGATTTATCCAAATTGCAGACGGAAGAGGGTAGCTTTTGAAACCCTGAAACTTGCTAAAAAGGAGTCTAAAATGAAGACTATCTTACCAAAAAATCATTACTTGTTTACTTCTGAATCAGTTGGTGAAGGTCACCCTGATAAATTGTGTGATCAGATTTCTGACGCCATTCTTGATCGATGTCTTGAACTGGATCCTGCCGCTCATGTTGCCTGTGAATCTTTTTCAACAACAAACTTTATTCTTGTTGGTGGAGAAATTGGTTTTCAGACAGGAACAAAAGAAGAACAGGAAGCTAATGTTGAAAAAATCATGTCTGAAGCAGAAACAATTGCACGAAATGTTGCAATCCGCATTGGTTACGTTTCTTCCGATGTAGGACTTGATGGTTATCACTGTGAATTTGTAAATAAACTTCATGCCCAGTCTGCTGATATTAACCAGGGTGTTGTAGGTGAAGGCGTAGAAAACAAAGGTGAACAGGGAGCCGGGGACCAGGGAATGATGTTCGGTTTTGCCTGTAACGAAACTCCAGAACTTATGCCTGCCACAGTTTACTATTCACATCAACTGCTTCTTAAAGCCCACGAGCTTCGTCATGAAGGAAAAATAAAATGGCTTCGTCCGGATGCAAAATCTCAGGTAACAATTGAATATGATGGAAACAAACCGGTTCGCATTGATGCAGTTGTAATTTCACATCAGCATAATCCTGAAGTTCCTTATGAGACAATCCGCGAAACAATTCTGAACGAGATTATTAAACCTGTTCTTGAACCAACTGGTCTTCTTGATGAAAACACAGAATATCACATTAACCCAACAGGAAGATTTGTAACTGGTGGTCCAGACGGAGATTCAGGTCTTACAGGTCGCAAAATTATTGTTGATACTTACGGTGGAATGGGTCGTCATGGTGGCGGTGCATTCAGTGGAAAAGATCCAAGTAAAGTTGACCGCTCGGCAGCTTACATGGCCCGCTATATCGCCAAAAATATTGTTGCAGCAGGACTTGCTGACCGTGCAGAAGTTGAACTTGCATACGCTATTGGAGTTGCAAAACCAGTTTCTATTATGGTAGATACTTTTGGAACAGAAAAAGTTGCAAAAGAACTGATTACAGCCGCTGTTGATAAGGTTTTTGATTGCCGCCCAGCCGGAATTGTAAATACACTTCAGTTGAAACGCCCAATCTATTCAAAAACAGCCAGCTACGGTCACTTCGGTCGCCTGGAATTCCCATGGGAAATAACAGACAAAGCCGAAGAACTGAAAAACCTGTGTAATATAGAATAAATTTGCGTAAAAAAAATGAAATTTCTTTCCTCAGCAGAGATTACTGAGATATTTTTGCGTCTCCAGAAGTCTAATCCAGATCCTAAACCTGAACTGGATTATAGAAACGCTTTTACTCTTCTGGTGGCGGTTGTTCTCAGTGCTCAAGCTACGGACAAAAGTGTAAATCTTGCCACAAAAGATCTTTTTGAAGTTGCTGATACACCTGAAAAAATGGCTGCTTTGGGGGAAGAAGGATTGATTCCTTATATCAGGGCAATTGGACTTTACAAAAACAAGGCAAAACACGTAATCGGCCTGAGCAAAAAACTGATTTCTGATTTTAACTCGGAAGTGCCACAATCACGAGAAGATTTAATGAGTCTTCCAGGAGTTGGACAGAAAACCGCCAATGTGGTGCAGAATGTTTTTTTCAAGATGCCTACCATGCCAGTGGACACCCACATTTTCCGCGTAAGTCACAGACTGGGCCTTTCGGATGGAACCACACCAAATAAAGTTGAAGAAGATCTTTTAAAACTTGTTCCAGAAGAGTATGCCTACCACGCCCATCACTGGCTTTTACTTCACGGCCGCTACACCTGTACCGCCAGAAATCCAAAATGCGAAAATTGTCCCCTTGCAGATATCTGTAAGAAGAATATGTAAATTCAGAGAAGGGGAAAAGTTTTTTATTTTCAGGTCACACGGATTGGCTCCGTCCTACGGACTTCGCGGGATTTTTGGAAAAACAGCCCTGAACAAATGTGAGCTCCGTAGGAGCGAACAAATCCGTGTGATAAAATAAAAAAAGTCCAGCTGTCAGTTTAAAATACTAGTTTTACGCAGCCGTAAGCGGTGTCTTCATAGGAAAGAAAATCACTTATAATTTTTCCGGCTTTTTCTGATACGTCACCAAGACGGCGGGCCTTTCCATCAACAAGAACCAGAGGATTTATGTAGCGCTGCTTTACCTTAAGGCTTACAGAAAAATGGGTTTCAGCCGGAAGAGGAGCACTTGTGTGTTCTATTGAAGTCATTTTGCGGAAGGTACGGTAATATACTGAAAATTTTTCTTCACTGTGGTTTTCGGCGTATTTTTCAAAACGATTTATAACATCACTTTCACCAAGAGTCATAAAATCGTCTTCCTGAACAAGACCAGCTTCCAATGCAAGACGACATACTTCCGCCAGCAGCTGCAGGGTAAGTTTATTTTCATTCAGCTGCAGGATGTGACCTGTGTTTGCAAAACGGTAACAGTAAAGTTCAGCTGCTTCCAAGGTGCAAAAACCAAGTTCATCAATTCCTTCTTCATTTTTAAGAACAGCCAGATCATTGTAAACCCGTCGAATTTCTTCCATTGTCCAGCTGCCTTCTAAAGCCATGCCGGAAGGAAACATATATTCAAGACGGTCTGCAGAAAGGCAGGGAATTTCGTTATCTGCAACAGGATATTTATGGTAATCCAAAACCTGTTCCAAGGTGAGTCCGTCTTCTGAAAGAAGCCGCGGAAGATTTTTGTCTTCTTTAAGCATAAGGGCATTTGGTTCTTCCGTGGCACTCTGGGTAAGTGCATCACCTTTTCTAAAATCAGCAACATGACTGAAGACCGGGGTAGAAACATCGTGAAAAAGTCCTGCCAGTGTCTGTGCCTTGTCTTTGGTAAAATGCCAGATAATCAGGGCAACTCCAAGACTGTGATCATATCTTGAATAGTAAAAACGGTTTTTGTAAAGGGTAGTCCAGTCTGTGCCGCACAAAAGCCCGATATTCTTAAGGCGGGTCATAAGAGGAAGTGAAAGATATTTATTTAAAAAATCAGGCAGTTTTTCGTCTCCGTTCAGAATGCCAAAATACTCAGGAATTGAATAAGAGCGTTCTGGATAGAGTCCTAAAACTACCTGCCATGTTAATTCGTCAAACTGATTCATCAGAAAAGAAGAATACTATTTAAGAAGATTAACGTCCAGTTTGTTGTAAGGAATTTCAATACCAGCGTCATCAAATACTTTTTTCATGGCGCAGTACATCTGATTTTTTGCAGCTACAAGATCAGTAGAATTGAACCAGTAAGCTATAGTCATGTTGATTCCGCTTTCACCAAAACCGTCGAACCATACGGCAGGAGCTGGATCGGTAAGAACTTTGTCACAAAGGGCAGGTGCTTTTTCCAATGCTTCAAGGGCTTTTAGCATATCGGTGTTATAGGCAATGCTTACATTCAGTGTCATACGACGAATTGAATGGTAAGAATTGTTTGTCATGCTTGAATCAATAATCTTGCTGTTAGGAATACGAATCATCTGGTTATCCAGAGTGTGGATGCGAACCGAAATAAGTTTTACTTCATCAACAATACCAGAAACTCCGTCAACAACAATAAAATCACCTACTTTAAGGGAACCTTCAGTGATTACAAATAGTCCTGAAATCAAGTTACTTACAGAAGTCTGTGCAGCAAAACCAATGGCCACTCCGGCAATTCCAGCAGCTCCCCAGATGGCGGACAGCTTTACACCAAAAAGGCTCAGAACGTACATAACAACCAGAATCCAGTAGGCATATTTTACTGCCCGCATAATCATTTGCTGGCGATTGAGTGTCATCTTTTCTGATTTAACACGTTTAACTCCGCGGATAATCAGCCGGTAAACAATCCACAAAACCAGCAGAACAACAACTGCAATCACAACTCTTAAAAGGTTGTTCCATGTAAGGAAGCTTTTAATCCATTTTGTAAAAGTACTAATCTGTTCAATAGTAGTTTCAGGTAAAATTTCATCCATAATATATACTCCCAAAAAGTCCAAAATGTCTAAAAATTATAACAGATATGACAAGGCTTTTCAAATTTGCTAAAATATAACAAGGATTATCGGAGTATCTTTTTTATGGACAACCCTATTTCAAATCTTCTTCCCCAGGGACTGCACTTCTGGCAGCTTTACGGAACCCAACTTGTTCTTCTTCTGGGAATCATAATGTTTTTTGGCGCCGTAGGTGGATGGATTTTTCAAAAATTAAAAATTCCACAGGTTGTAGGCTATATTGTAATTGGCATTTTTATTGGAAGCTCCGGTTTTAGGATTCTTGAGCCTGCCGTTATTTCTGCCATGAATCCGGTTTCCACAGTTGCACTTTCCATGATTGGATTTCTTGTTGGTGGCGAGCTGAAGATTGGAACCATTAAAAAATATGGAAAACAGTTTGTCAGCATCCTGATTTTTGAATCAATTGTTCCAGCAATAATTGTAAGTTGTGTCATTACGCTGGTAGTGTGGCTTTTTACTAAAAATATTGTTCTTGCCATTAGTCTTGGAATTGTTCTTGGTGCCATCTGTGCCGCAACCGCTCCTGCTGCCACTACAGATGTTCTTGTGGAATACAGAACCCGTGGACCTTTGACAACTACCATTTACGGAATTGTTGCCATGGATGATGCTGTAGCCCTTGTTCTTTACACCATTGCATCAACAATTGCAGGAAATCTTCTGGGTGGAAACGTTGCTTCTTTTGGTGTTCAGCTTCTTGAAATTGTCCGCGACATTTTTGGTTCAATGGCCATTGGTGTTGCCTGTGGATTCATTCTGAGCAGAATTTTGAAATATATTGTAAATGACGAAGGACGAACTCTTTCCTTTGCTCTTGGTGCCCTTTTCCTTTGTACAGGCGTTTGTGAAATCTTCAAATTTGACAATATTCTTGCTGCAATGTCCCTGGGATTTTACATGATTAATTTTAGCCGGGGAAAAACAAAAGCGGTATTCAATCTGGTTTCAAAATTTACACCACCGGTTTATGTACTCTTCTTTGTTCTTGTTGGAGCAAAATTGAACATCTGGATTATTACACCATTTTTGGGGCTTCTAGCCGTGCTTTATGTAGCAGGCCGTACACTGGGAAAAGCGATTGGGGCAACCTTCGGGGCCTGGATCACTAATGCACCAAAAACAGTTCAGAAATATCTGCCATTCTGCCTTCTTTCTCAAGCTGGTGTTGCCATTGGTCTCTCCATTGCGGCAGGAAACGACTTCCCGGACACAATTGGGCCTCAGATTCTTCTTATTATCACTGCCACCACTTTTATTGTGCAGCTTCTTGGACCTATTTGCGTAAAAATGGGCGTTACCAAAGCTGGAGAAGTTGGACTGAATGTTACTGTTGAAGATATAGAAAAGACTACCCGTGTTCAGGATGTTATGTGGGGACAGAATAAAGTATGTTCTCAGGACTCACCTGCCATTGTGGAAGAAACTACTACCATTGCAGAAATTCTTGATTCCTTCAGCCACACACCAAACCTGAACTATGTTGTGCGTGATGAAAAGGGTATGCTGATTGGTATTATTTCCCTGGAACATCTTAAAGAAGTTATGCAGCTGGGAGATTTTGCCGAAAGTATGCTGGCCGTAGATATCATGGATCGTCCAATAGTAACCTGTGCTCCTGAAATGCCGGTGCCTGAAATTTACAAGCTTTATGAAGATTATGATATTGATGCAGTTCCTATTGTTGGAGCCGGCAACGAGGCTTTGGGAATTATTGAGCACCAGGCTGTAGATCATTATCTTCATTCCCGTATGATTGAGCTGAACAGAAAACTGGAAAAACTGGGCTAATGGGTTTATAATTAATAAATATTTTCCACATATTGGGGGCTATCATGGCTAAAGCAAAGACTGTAAGCATAAACTGCAGAATTGATCCTGAACTTAAATCAGAAGCCGAAATGATTATTGATTCTCTGGGACTTACCGCTTCTGGAGTTATTACTCTTCTGTACAAACAGATTATTCTGAACCGCGGTATTCCATTCAGCCTTAAACTTCCTGAAGAAAACGTAAAAGTTGATCCAATGACTGAAGCACAGTTCCAAGATGAACTGAATAAAGGTCTGGATGATATTAAAGAAGGCCGTACAATTCCAGCAGGCTCCATCTTTGCCCAGCTGCACAGCTAATAACGGAAAACAGTATGATTAAATATACAGTAAAACTTTCAGCACAGGCTGAAAAAGACCTGGAAACCATTTTCAAAGCTTTCCGCGGAACTAAACCGGTAGCCCTGGCAGAACTTGAAACTCATATAAAGGGACTTGAAAATCTGCCTGAACGTTATCCGTTTTACGAAGAAGAACCTTGGGTTTCAAAAGGTGTTCGCTTCATGAAAGCATCTTGTTTTGGTGTTTTCTTTGGTTTTAATAAAGAAACAAAGGTAGTTTACGTAGCCAGAGTCCTGGTAATGATGTAATTTCCTGAACCAGATTATTTTTGAGGTGTGGAAGCTTTTGAACGCAAACTTTCGCACCATTTTTCCATCAATATTCCAAAGGCTACACCAACATTCAGGGAGGCCTTTAATCCTTTCATAGGGATAGTAACAGTTCCGTAAGTGCATCGTTTCAGTGCCTGCGGACTTACACCCAGCTCTTCTGATCCAATTACACAAATTCCTTTTTCCGGAAAAACAAATTCATCTATTGGTGTACCGCCTGTTTCCAGTGCAAATACAGGCAGATCTTCAGGTAGTTCTTCAAGTGAAAGTCGTTCCCAGCCCATGGTTTCGATACAGCCCATTCCGCTTCTTACAGCCCTGGGTTGTTCGGGGTCAATGCAGAAAGGTGAAATGTATACTTTGTCGGCCCCCATTCCTTCTGCAGTACGGAAAATAGAACCAATGTTAAATGGTGAACGGATGTCTTCGGCATACACGCATACACCAGGAAAAAAATCCCGCTTGATTACAACACCATTTTCGTCGGTTGGAGAAGCATGAGGTGCAATGATCAAGTCCCATTCGGCAGGAAAAGTGCCAATAATTGCCAGAAGATGATGACGAGCCCGGTTGCATAAGGCCAGTTCATCAAAGGGTTCAGCTTTGAGCAGTGATTCCAGTTCTTCTGCTGCTTTTGGAGTAAGTTTTGGATCCTTTAAAAGGATTTTTGTAATTTCTTTTGTGTAGTCGGCACGGGTCATGGAAGTAAAAGTGTATTCCATTCCTTTTTCTGCCATGCCGTTAATATCCCGTTCCAGTGCACCGAAAGTAAGAGCCAGTTTTCGTCGTTTCTGACCGCCTTCCAGCTGGAAAAGCTTCCGTGGATCTATCAAAGCAATGTCTCCTGCAATGAATCGTTTGAATTTTAGTATGCTGTCTTAATGATTTCGAACAGATCGTCGCTTGTCATGCTTCTAGGCAGTTTGTTTACAATTTCAATCTGACCTGCATCCTCTGCACAAAGAGCAAGCTGTTCCATTGTAAGCTGAAGATCTTTCAGACGGGCAGGCATATTTTCTTGAGCCAGGCGCTGTCTTACATTTTCGGCAAAGGCCTGGGCAGCTTCTTCACCGTGAGTATCTTCATCTGCATAACGGAGAATGTGAGCTAGTTTATCGAGACGATCCACCTTGTATTTCATGGCATCTTCAATTATATAAGGCAGAAGAATTGATGAGATTAAAGGCTTTGAAAGACGATTTCGAGCATTGATTGTAAGTGACAAAAGACTTCCAACTCCCAAAGAACTTGATGCTGCGGCAACTGAAGCCATGCATCCTGCCTGAGTGAGCAAAACTTCTTCCGGTGTTGTTACCTCTAAAGTTGGAGAACCGTCCATTCCGTACGAAATAAGCTGCATTGCCTTTTCAACAAACATATCACTAAAGAAAGTGGCTTTTTGTGAAAGATAAGCTTCCATAGCCATGGCAATAGTTTCCAGACTGATGGCCATTTTCTGATTCTTTGTAAATGTGAGCATCATGTTTGGATCAACAAGACACAGACGGCAGATATTCGGCTGAACTTTAAGAATAACCTGTCGATTGGAACGGGCATCTTTTACCGGAATTTCATTTGTAAATACAAAAGGATATGTGTAGGTTGAAGGAACACAGATACATGGAAGAGGAGTTGTATTTGGGGTGGCTCCATCAACAAAACTGTAAAGATCATGAATTTCATTGTAGAAAGCGGCAACTGCACGACCAATATTCAGAGCTTTTTTTCCACCAACTGCAATTACCCCGTGAACATGACCTTCCCTTGCCAGCGAAAGTGCTATTTCAATAGTTTTTGTTGATGAACCTTCTGTCAGTTCTCCGTATTTGATGCAGTCAATTTTTCGTTCATCCAGAGAATTGGTTACTTTTTCGGCCAGATTAAGATCGGTAAGAATAGGATCCATAATGACAAGATAGCGGGTACCATATTCCAAAGCCATCTGTCCAAGGCGGCTCAGTGAATAACTTCCAAGAATGATATTAGGTGACATACGGAAAATAAAGTCAGACATTTTTTTCTCCAATAAAAAAAGACGGAAACATAGTTCCGCCCTTTTCTACATTAATTTGAATTTTAGTTTGAATCAGGGATTTGGTTTAGAGACCAAAACTTGCCATAATTCCTTCAGCTGCAGATTTAATAACAGCGTCATTCAAATATGACGGATCTTTGATTTTTGCTTTCACTTCAGCTACACGGTCAGCACGAACATCCGGTGTTTCGGCAGCTACTTTTGAAAGGTAATACTCTTCAGCTTTAGCCATTGCTTCAGGTGAAACTGAAACTTCATCAGCTTCAAAAACTGGCTTAGAAACGTTTGCTGTTTTTCGAGTATTCTGCACGTTGTTCAGAGGATTAATTCCACCAATTTTATCAATCATCATATCGTCCTACCCCTCTACCTTTTAATTATCGGCAGATTCATCAGAATTCTGAATAGTATTTTTAGTTCCGGAGATAAAAAGTGCGAACTCTCCTTTTATACTGGAGCGTCCTGCAAAATCGTCCCGCAACTCTTCGGCTGACCCGCTAACAATCTCCTCATGGAGTTTAGTTAGTTCCCTTCCTACAACTATCCGCCGCTTACTATCAATATCGGCAATATCAGTTAGAAGTTTAACAATTCTGAACGGAGATTCGTAAACAATTACAGCGTCTCCCGTTGCCAGAAGCTCCCGAAGTCTTGAACGGCGTTTTCCCGGTTTTACCGAAAGGAAGCCTTCAAAAATCAGGGTCTTTCCACCAGATCCAGCAGCGCTTACCAAAGTAGCAAAGGCACTTGGTCCTGGAATTGGTACAATTTTAAATCCTGCTTCACGGACACAATCGCAAAGAACTGCCCCAGGATCACTGATTCCTGGTGTTCCCGCATCACTGGCGTAAGCTACGGATTTTCCTTCACGAAGAAGGTCAACAATTTTTTCGCTGGCAGTTCTTTCATTCTGGGCACGGCACGAAATCAAAGGTTTTTTGATTTCCAGATGATTTAACAGCTGGAGTGTGTGTCGTGTATCTTCACAGGCAATTGCATCAACATTTTTAAGTGTTTCAACTGCGCGGTAAGTAATGTCACCTAAATTACCAATAGGTGTTCCAACAATGTATAGTTCTGCCACGATTATATTATATAGGTAAAATTCCCCCTTGACAACTGCAATATATAAGATAGACTTAAACATAATTAAGGGATTTTCCCCCATTTAGGAGATATAAATCATGAAAATTAAATCAGTATTCAGCCACTCTTTTGACAAATACGGAAAAGTTCTTCAGGGATACGATGTATCTGCATTGTTGAAAAAACTTGAAGAAAAAACAGAATGCCCAGCAAATGCAGTAATCTATGAACCAGGTGATGTAGATCTGGAAGCAATTTCTGCTGCTGACTTCTCAACAAACGCTTACGGTGGAATGCCAGTTCAGATTGGTTACTGTAACGGTAACAACACAAAATTGAACTGTCTTGAATGGCACCGCGGAAGTGAAATCAACATTCCAACAACGGACGTTGTTCTTATGCTGGCTCCACTTCAGTCAGTAAAAAATGGAAAACTTTCTACAAATGCCGTAGAATGCTTCCTGGTACCAGCTGGAACAGTTGTTCAGATTTACGAAACTACTCTCCACTATGCTCCATGTAACGGAGTTAAAAACGGTGAAGTTAGCAAAGAAGGATTCCGCGTAATCATCATTCTTCCAAAAGACACTAACACAGCAAAACCAGAACTCAAAGAAAAAGATTTCGAAGACAAACTTCTTTGGGCACGCAACAAATGGCTCATTGCTCACCCAGATACAACTGAAGCAAAATCAGGTGCTTTTGTTGGTCTCGTAGGTGCAAACCTGGATCTTACAAAAAACTAAGCTGATTCTGATAAACAGAATATCGTAATTAAAATGGAAGCTTTCTGCAAAAACTCAGTCGGAAAGTTTCCATTTTTTTTATATTGAAGGAAGACTGTAAAAAGCGGTAGAAACGCTCTAATTATTTCCTAAGCAAATCTCTAGAAAGTGTCAATTTCTGTGCTATAATTATTTATATAGTGTCATTCTTTGACACAAAAGGGATATATAATTCTCTAGTAGGATGATAGAAATGGCAGACAACAAAAAAGAGACTGAACGGGCAGAGCTTCACCGTACAATCTGGGGAATTGCAAACGACCTTCGTGGAAGCGTAGACGGATGGGATTTTAAGCAGTACGTGCTTGGAATGCTCTTTTACAGATATATTTCTGAAAACTTAGACCATTATATTTCAAAAGGTGAATGGGAAGCAGGAAACAAAGATTTCCATTATTCAAAACTTTCTGACAAAGAAGCAGAGACAGCAAAAGACGATATTGTAAAAGAAAAAGGATTCTTTATCCTTCCTTCTCAACTTTTTTGCAATGTACTTGAAAAAGCAAATAAAGATAATACAGACCTGAACGAAAAGCTGGAAAAAATCTTCAAGGAAATTGAAGGCTCAGCTCTTGGAACTGACAGCGAAGACGACTTCAAAGGCCTGTTCGATGATATTGATGTAAACTCAAACAAGCTTGGTGCAACCGTTACAAAAAGAAATGAAATGCTTGTAAAGCTGATGAACGGCATAAACAGCATGAATTTGGGTAACGGCAATTATACAGACAATTCAATCGATGCTTTTGGCGATGCTTACGAATACCTTATGGGCATGTATGCTTCCAATGCCGGAAAGAGTGGTGGTGAGTATTATACTCCCCAGGAAGTTTCTGAGCTTCTTACAAAAATTACCCTTGTAAACAGTGACGGAAGCACTAAAAAGACAGTAAACAAAGTCTATGACCCTGCCTGTGGCTCTGGTTCGCTTCTTTTGAAGTTTGCAAAAATCTTGGGTAGCGATAATGTTAGACTTGGATTCTACGGGCAGGAAATCAACATCACCACTTACAACCTTTGCCGTATCAATATGTTCCTGCATGATGTAAGTTATGACAAGTTCAATATTAAGCTTGGCGATACACTCATAGATCCAAAACATTGGGATGATGAGCCTTTTGAAGCAATTGTTTCTAATCCGCCTTATTCTATCAAATGGGAAGGTGATGATAATCCAATCCTTATAAACGACCAGAGATTTAGTCCTGCGGGTGTCTTAGCTCCAAAGGGAAAAGCAGACCTTGCTTTTATAATGCATTCACTTTCTTGGCTTGCAACTAACGGAACTGCGGCCATCGTTTGTTTCCCTGGCATTATGTACCGTGGTGGAGCTGAGCAGAAAATCCGCAAATATCTTATTGATAACAACTACATCGACTGTATTATTCAGCTTCCTGACAATCTTTTCTTTGGAACTTCCATTGCAACCTGCATCATGGTTTTGAAGAAAGGTAAAGCAGAAAGCAAAACTCTTTTTATTGATGCATCAAAAGAATGTGTAAAGGTAACAAATTCAAACAAGCTTACAGAAGAAAATATTGAAAACATCCTCAAAGTCTTTACTGAACGCAAAGACCAAATTGATTATGTAAGCCGTCTGGTAAATAACGATGAAATTGCAGCGAACGAATACAATCTTTCTGTTTCAAGTTATGTTGAAGCCGAGGACACAAGAGAAGTAATTGATATTAAAGTTCTGAATGCTCAGATTGCAGAGATTGTAGAGAAAGAAAATAAACTCCGTGCAGAAATCGACAAGATAATCGCTGAGATTGAGGGATAATAAAAAACTGCGACGGCTTGTCACACTTTTGAAGGAGAAAAACTGATAATGGCAAAAATAAAAGTACAAAATACGGAAATAACCGTTGTAAATATTGAAGAACATGATTATATAAGCCTTACCGATATGGCAGGGGCAAAAGAGAATGATGCAAGAGCTGCTGATGTTATAAAAAATTGGCTTCGTAACAGATATACAATTGAGTTTTTGGGCACTTGGGAAATGATACACAATCCTGATTTTAAAGTGGTCGAATTTGACCACTTTAGAAAGGAAGAATTACTATGGCAGAAATTATAGTAAAAGATACAGTTATAAAGACATTAACAATAAATGGGATAGACTATATCTGTATAACAGATATAGCACGTCAGAAAAATCCTATAGAACCAAAAGATGTTGTAAAAAACTGGCTTAGATCTAAGAATACACTTGAATATCTTGGACTTTGGGAAATGCTTAACAATCCCGAATTCAAAGGGGTCGAATTCGACCCCCTTTTAAGAGAAGCTGGAAGTAATGCATTTACTATGAGTCCATCAAGATGGATAGAGACAACAAATGCAATAGGACTTGTTTCTAAGAATGGGGCAAAAGGCGGAACTTATGCTCAGCGTGATATAGCTTTTAAGTTTGCAAGTTGGGTTTCTGTAGAATTTGAATTATATTTAATAAAAGAATTTCAGCGCCTTAAGGCTGAAGAACAGAAGCAGCTTGGTTGGAGTGCAAAACGAGAACTTGCAAAAATAAACTACCGTATACACACGGATGCTATCAAGCAAAACCTTATTCCGAATGAACTTACACCTCAGCAAAAATCATTTGTTTATGCAGATGAAGCCGATATGCTCAATGTGGCAATGTTTGGAATGACCGCCAAAGAATGGCGTGAATCAAATCCAGAATTAAAAGGAAACATTCGCGACTATGCTACGATAAATCAGCTTATTTGTTTGAGCAACATGGAAAATTTAAATGCAGTTTTTATAAATGATGGTCTGCCACAGTCTGAACGTCTTGATAAGCTGAACAAAATTGCCATCCAACAGATGAAAGTTCTTGAAAATGTTGATGATAGGAAATTATTGACAGACGGAGCAGAAAAATGAGCAAGTTAGACCTACAGATAAAAGGAGGGGAAAGCCTTCCCCTGCGCGCCCACTTCGTTGGTCGCTACCCCTTCTGCGGGGGACACCCCCGCAACGCCCCCCGTATTGTCACACGGATTCGATTTTGCTAACGCAAAATCCGGAGGAATGAATGAGTAAACTTGATGATTTGATAAAAGAACTTTGCCCTGATGGGGTGGAATATAAGACACTTGGAGAAGTATGTCGTTTTCAAAATGGGTTTTCTTTTAAAAGTCCACTTTTTAAGTCTAAAGGATTGCCTATTTTAAGAATAACCAATATTTCTAACGGAGAAATATCTGATTCTGATTATGTTTATTTTGAAAAGTCTGAGTATAAAGAAGATTTGTCAAATTATGAGATAAAAAAAGGTGATGTAGTTGTTGCTATGTCTGGAGCTACTACAGGAAAAATAGGTTATAACTATTCTGATAATGTTTATTATTTGAATCAGCGAGTAGGTTTATTTGTTCCAAATGAACAGTTTTTATTAAAAAGATATTTATTTCACTGGTTGACAGGTCAAAGTAATAATATTTTGCATATTTCTTCAGGTAGTGGGGCACAACCAAATTTAAGTTCTGTAAAAATGATGGAATTTGAAATCCCTGTTCCACCACTTCCCGTGCAGGAAGAAATCGTGCGTATACTCGACAAATTCACGTCGCTTACAGCGGAGCTTACAGCGGAGCTTACAGCTCGTCGCAAGCAGTATGAATACTACAGAGATTCTTTGCTTTCTCCAGAATCAATTTCGCGCGAGTTTGCTTGCAAACTCGGTAAGATCGGCAACGCCGATCGATACTTGCTGTTAACAAGGGAAACAAAAGTCGAAGTTAAGAAGCTCGGTGATTTTGCAACTATTACACGTGGTGGAAACTTCCAGAAAAAAGATTTTGTAGAAAGTGGTTTGCCTTGCATCCATTATGGCCAGATGTACACTCATTTTGGTACATGGACTGATAAAACTCTTACCTTTGTTGCTAAAGATGTTTTTTATAAATCAAAACAAGCTCAGCCCAATGATATTGTAATGGCTGTTACAAGCGAAAATGTAGATGATGTTTGTAAATGTACTGCATGGGTAGGAAAAGAGCCTATTGCCGTTAGCGGACATACTGCAATTATCCATCACAATCAGAATGCGAAGTATTTATCTTATTATTTCCAGAGTTCTGTTTTTTATAAACAGAAAGTAAAACTTGCTCATGGTACAAAAGTAATTGAAGTAACTCCTGATAAGTTGAATGACATTACAATTCCTCTTCCGCCGTTAGATGTTCAACAGCGTATTGTCAATGTTCTCGATAACTTCGATTCAATTTGCTCCGACCTCAAAATCGGCTTGCCTGCGGAAATTGAAGCGCGAAAAAAACAATATGAGTATTACCGCGATTTGTTGTTGACATTCGCAAGTAGCGGAAACACAATCTTGTCAGAACAGAACAGAACAGAACAGAACAGAACAGAACAGAACAGATGAAATAAAACTGCTTCAATATGTTTTTGGTTATGCGATTGTTCGTCTGGGCGAGATTGCGACAGATATTTACAGAGGTGCGGGAATTACCCGTGACCAAGTAACAGAGGATGGTATCTCATGTGTTCGTTATGGTGAGATATATACAACTTATGGTATATGGTTTGATAAATGTGTTTCACATACACATTCAGAAGAAATCTCAAGCCGTAAGTATTTTGAACATGGCGATATACTTTTTGCTATAACAGGCGAAAGTGTTGAAGATATAGCAAAATCAACAGCGTATGTTGGGGATGAAAAGTGTCTTGCGGGCGGTGACATTGTTGTAATGAAACATAAACAGAATCCAAAATTTTTGTCTTACGTTTTATCGACGACAGATGCACAAAAGCAAAAAGGCAAGGGAAAAGTAAAGAGCAAAGTTGTTCATTCAAGTGTTCCTGCGATTAGTGAAATTACAATTCCACTTCCAACACTTGAAGAACAAGAAAGAATTGTAAAAATTCTCGACCGTTTTGATAGCCTTTGCAACGATATTTCTAGTGGACTTCCTGCGGAGATTGAAGCACGAAAAAAACAATATGAGTATTACCGAGACAAACTTTTGACCTTTAAGCGCAAGGAGGTATAAAAAAAACAATTTACACTAACTTGAAAAAATTGTAAGTTAGTGTAAAATATATTTATGAAGCAGATAAAGAGAGAATTATATCTTTCTCAAATACGAAAGTATTATGAGATAGATTTAATCAAAGTATTAACAGGTGTCCGTCGCTCTGGTAAGTCCATTATCTTAAAGCAGATTATTGATGAAATAAAATCAACTGCAGATAATGAGCACATCATTTATATAAATTTTGAAGATTTTGAATTTGAAGAAATAGACAGTGCAAAAAAGCTTCATGAATATATAAAACCCAAAATAACAGATTCGCAAAAATATTATCTGTTTTTTGATGAAATACAGCATGTTAAAGATTTTGAAAAAATTCTTGCTTCGTTTCGCGCTACATTAAACTGTTCAATATTTGTAACCGGAAGTAATTCAAAACTTCTTTCCGGAGAACTGGCAAGTCTGCTTGTGGGTAGAACTGTTGAATTTAAAATTATGCCTTTTTCTTACAGTGAAGTTGTTCAATTGTATTCAAAAAATAAAAAAGAAATACCACAAGATTTTATCTATGATTATATAAAGTGGGGAGGACTTCCTCAGCGTTTTGATTTTACAGAAGAAAAAGATATAAGAAATTACATAGAAAGTGTCTTTAATGGAATTGTTGAAAAAGATATTTATAAACGCGATTCACAAATAGAAAAATATAAATTCAATACAGTTTCATCTTATATTCTTTCTAATGCAGGAAAAGAGTTTTCTGCTGCAAATATCGTAAATTATTATAGCAATCAGAATGAGAATAATAAAAACTCTTTTGAAAAGAAAACTATATATAACTACATAGACAAACTTGAAAAAGCTTATCTTGTATCTCGTGTAAAGCGGTTCAATATTGTAGGAAAAGAAATCCTTAAAACAATAGAAAAGCACTATGCTATTGATACCTGTTTTAGAACAATAAATACTAATCTTGTAAATTATGAAGATACTTTTTTCCTGGAAAACATTATCTACAATGAATTGGTTTTGCGTGGTTATTCTGTTTATACCGGAAAGACCTATAAAGGTGAAATTGATTTTGTTGCCATTGATGGAAATAAAAAATGTTTTATTCAGGTTTCTTATTTAATGCCAAACGATGAGACTGTAAAAAGAGAGTTTGATGCATTTAAGCCTATAAAAGATGCATCTCCAAAATATGTTCTTTCTCTTGATAAAATGGACTTTTCTCATGATGGAATAACTCATATAAATATAGAAGATTTCCTTTTGCATAAAAAAGAATTGGTTTTATCTTAATAATTGGGAGATTTTTTAAGATGTATAATATAGTCCTGGAAACAAATGAAGCGACCGTTGTATCAGAATATATTCCGCCTGCCCGCCGTAAGCGTTCATACCAGAGCGAAGCGGAGCTTGAAAAGAACTTCATCGAAGATTTGCAGGAACAGGGCTATGAATATCTTACAATTAAGACAGAAGACGATCTTGTAGAAAATCTAAAAAAGCAAATTGAAAAGCTCAATAAAATTACATTCAGCGAAACAGAATGGGCGCGTTTTTATGGCCATTATCTTGCAAATGATACAGAAGGAATTGTAGAGAAGACTTTTTCCATTCAGAGTGATTATATTAAAGTTCTTCCTCGTGATGATGGTTCAACTAAAAACATTTACTTGATTGATAAAAAGAATATTCATAACAATTATCTGCAAGTAATAAATCAGTTCACTCCAGAAGGTGGGCGATATTCTAACCGCTATGATGTAACTATCCTTGTAAACGGTCTTCCTCTTGTGCATTGTGAATTAAAGAGACGTGGTGTAAATATCCGCGAAGCTTTTAATCAGATTCGCCGTTACAATCGTGACAGCTTCTGGGCGGGAGCAGGGCTTTTTCAATTCATCCAGATTTTTATTATTTCAAACGGAACAAACACAAAGTATTTTTCTAATACAACTCGTGAAGCAAGCATTAAAGAGCAGACAAGCAAAAAAGGAAGTGGAAAGAAAACAAGTAACTCTTTTGAGTTCACATCTTATTGGGCTGATGCAAATAATAAAATCATCAACGACCTTGAAGACTTTACACGAACTTTCCTTGCAAAACATACAATCCTGAATATTCTTACAAAGTATTGTGTTTTTGATACAAACAATACCCTTCTTGTAATGCGACCTTATCAAATTGCGGCTACTGAGCGCATTTTGAATAAGATTCTTATATCAAGCAACTATCACAAAGAAGGAACTATTGAAGCAGGCGGATTTGTCTGGCATACAACAGGAAGTGGAAAAACTCTTACAAGCTTTAAAACTGCAATTCTCGCTAGCCAGATGGACTGCATCGACAAAGTTTTGTTTGTTGTAGACCGCAAAGACTTGGATTACCAGACAATGAAAGAATACGACCGTTTCCAGAAGGATGCGGCTAACTCAAACAAGTCTGTGACCATCCTTAAAAAGCAGCTGGAAGATGATAACTGTAAAATTATTATTACTACAATCCAGAAGTTAGGAATATTCATCAAAAAGAATAAAGGCCATCCAATTTTCCTGCGTCACATTGTCTTGATTTTTGATGAATGTCATCGTTCTCAGTTTGGTGAATTGCATAAGGACATTGTAAAGTCATTCAAGCGCTTCCATCTGTTCGGTTTTACGGGTACTCCAATCTTCCAGAAAAATGCGGGTGCAAAGGGAACAGGTGGAATCAGGACTACGGATCAGGCCTTTGGCGAAAAGCTTCATACTTACACTATTGTGGATGCAATCAACGACCACAATGTTCTGCCTTTCCGTATCGATTACATTAAGACAATCAGAATGAAAGACGGTGTAAAGGATAAGGATGTAGCAGGAATCGACAAAGAAAATGCTCTGTCCGCTCCTGAGCGTATTTCTGCCGTTGTTTCATACATAATCCAACACTTCGATCAGAAAACAAAACGCAACACTCACGGCGGTGTGTATGAGTTCAAGGCTCTTACAAATATCGCTGAAAGTGCAAAGGCAAAAGACAGAGGAAGCGTAAAAGAACAGAAGGAAGTAAAACATATTTCTGGCTTCAATTCTATGTTCTGTGTGGAATCCATAGAGACGGCCATAAAATACTATGGGGAATTCAAAAAACAGATTTCTGAAAATCCTCAATGCGCTCTTAAAGTCGGTATGATATATAGCTTCGGAGCAAATGAAGCAGAAGACGAAAACGGATTCGTAGACGATGAAAATTCAGATGATACAGCAGGACTTGATGTAGTAAGCCGTGATTATCTTGAAAGTGCCATCAAAGATTATAATGCAATGTTCCATACGGATTATGACACTTCTTCGGATAAGTTCCAGAACTATTACAAAGATGTTTCACTTCGCATGAAAAACAAGGAACTTGATATTCTTATCGTTGTAAATATGTTCCTTACAGGCTTTGACGCTACAACACTGAATACTCTCTGGGTAGATAAAAATCTTAAAATGCACGGACTTATTCAGGCTTACAGCCGTACTAATCGTATTTTGAATTCAATTAAGACTTTCGGAAATATTGTTTGTTTCCGTGACTTGTCCGAAAAGACGGATGAAGCAATAGCCTTGTTCGGTGATAAAAATGCAAAGGGAACGATCCTTTTGAGAAGCTTCAACGATTACTATAACGGCTTTACCGATGAAAAAGACAAATACCATAAAGGCTATACAGAACTTGTGGATGAACTTCTGACAATGTTCCCCCTTGATGGATTCAAAAACAATGTAATTACTCAGGAAGCAAAAAAAGAATTTGTTATGCTTTTTAGTAGCATTCTTCGTATGCGTAACATTCTTACAACCTTCGACCAATTTGAAGGTAATACACTTCTTGAAATAAACGACTTACAGGATTACCAGAGCTATTATATCGGCATTCATGATGAATTCAGACCAGAGGAAAAAGCTGAAAAAGAAATCATCAACGATGATATTGTCTTTGAAATGGAGCTTATCAAGCAAGTTGATATAAACATCGATTACATCCTGATGCTTGTTGCAAAATATCATGATTCTAACTGTCAGGATGCAGAAATCCTTGTGGATATTAAAAAAGCTATGGGCGGAAGTCTTGAACTTAGAAGTAAAAAACAGCTAATTGAAGACTTTATTGCTCAGATAAACACTTCAACCGATGTTCAAAGGGATTGGCAGAGCTATATTGCTAAAAAACGGGAAGAAGAACTTACTGCAATTATCGCGGAGCATAAACTTAAACCAGAAGAAACAAAGAAATTTATTGAAAACTCTTTCCGTGATGGAACTTTACGAACAACTGGAACTGACATTGATAAAATTCTACCACCGACATCACGTTTTGGTGGAGGTAACAGAAGTGAAGTTAAAAAGAATGTAATTCAAAAATTAACGGAATTCTTTGTGACTTATTTTGGAATATAAACATAATAATTTGAAAAAGGGAGTGTGAAATTTATTCCTATTTCTTTTAATCAACATGGGGCTGTCCAATAAGTTTGCATTACGGTGGTTGAGTTTACGGTCCCTGAGCCATGTCGAAGGGTGGTATCCTGAGCCTGTCGAAGGGTGGTATCCTGAGCCTGTCGAAGGGTGGTTCCTGAGCTTGTCGAAGGGTGGTTCCTGAGCTTGTCGAAGGGTGGTTCCTGAGCTTGTCGAAGGGCTCAATGAGCGCTACACTCATTACTTTTGGGACAGCTCCATTGTCGGTTACCTTAGTAATTCTTCTGCTAATGCTTCAAGCTGAGCAACAACTTCCTGGGTAACTGC